>NZ_CAWURC010000032.1:0-87400 GCF_963925185.1 uncultured Flavobacterium sp.
GCTACTATTAAGTTTATCCAACCATTAAAAATTGGAATATAGTAGATGGTTTACCATATTTTTTAATTAAATATTACTTCGTTAAAAAATTATGAACTTAATTCTTCTAGATAAAATCAGTTCTTAAAAATAATGTTTGAAGACAAAAATAAAAGCTAGTGCCAAATCACTGCCAAGAAATAAGGTAAATGTTATGTATATTTGCGGTATTACTTGAGGCTTAAAAACAAAAAAGACCTTACATTGCTGTAAAGTCTTTTTAAAAAGCTCCCTCTCTTGGGCTCGAACCAAGGACCCTCTGATTAACAGTCAGATGCTCTAACCAACTGAGCTAAGAAGGAAAGTGTGTTTCACTTTTAAAGCGGTGCAAATATAAGGCTTAATTTTTTTGAAGCAAATAAAATCTATAAAATTTTCAATTTATTTTATCGCCCAAAAACCGCCTTGTAAATATCATTCCCATTGGCAAACAACAACAAGGTGATAAGTAGTATGAAACCAACCATTTGGGCGTTTTCAAGGAATTTATCACTAGGCTTTTTACCACTTACCATTTCGTATAATAAGAAGATTACATGACCTCCATCGAGTGCAGGAATAGGCAATAAATTCATTACTCCTAACATTATCGACAATAAAGCGGTAATATTCCAGAAAACTTCCCAACTCCAAGTACTAGGAAAGATGTCAAAAATGGCTTTAAATCCACCCACGCCTTTGTAAGCGCCAGTGTTTGGATTAAAAATCGCTTTTAGTTGTTTTCCGTAACCTACTAATTGACTAACTCCCTTTTCTATTCCCACAGGAAAAGCTTCAAAGAAACCATATTCAAGCGTGCTGAATTTATAAAGACCTAGTTTTTCGAAGCTTTTAACAGACAAAGAACCGGTGATTATGCCTAATTCACCTTCTTTATTGATTTTAACTTTTAAAGCAACTTCTTTTTCGTCTCTTAATACAACAGCATCAACTGCCTGGTTTTTATTTGCTTTTGAGAATGAAGTAACTTGATCATCATATCGAGTAGGAACCCCATTAAGAGATAGGATAATATCTTTAGGAAGAAGCACATTCAGGTTTGCTGAAGAATCAGAAACTTCTCCCACCACTAAGGGTTGTCTCAATCCAATAAAAGGACGTTTTTCGCCTTTCAAGACTTTATCAATCAAATCGACAGGAAAATTAAGGGTTTGTTCTTGTCCGTCACGAACAATTAATGCCGATTTCGAAAACAAGACCTTCATTGGAACTTCATCAAAACGAATTATTTTTTCTCCATCAATGGCGATTATTTTATCTCCTGTCTTGAATCCTAATTCTTCTCCAACGGTACTTGTAACAGCAATTCCATCTTTCAATTCAGAATTATTAAGATACATGTCGCCGTAAGCATAGGCCATCCCAATATAAATAATAAAAGCCAAGACAAAGTTTACAAATACACCACCTAGCATAATAATCAATCGCTGCCAAGCCGGTTTGGAACGGAATTCCCATGGCTGTGGAGGCAAGGCCATTTGTTCCTTGTCCATGCTTTCGTCGATCATCCCTGATATTTTTACATAACCACCAAGCGGTAACCAACCAATTCCGTATTCGGTTTCGCCAATTTTCTTTTTGAACAAAGAATATTTAACGTCAAAAAACAAGTAGAATTTTTCTACCCTTGTTTTAAATATTTTCGAAGGAATAAAATGTCCTAATTCGTGAAGTATAATAAGTAATGATAAGCTCAATAAAAATTGAGAAAGCTTGATAACTATTTCCATTTTTTTGTCATTGCGAGGAACGAAGTAATCCCATCCTCTTATTAATTTAATTTGTATAGCGGACAAAAGTAAGGCTTTCTATTTTAGTTGCAAAGATTTACTTTTAGGGAAGACAATAAAAATTTGTTAATAATTGCCTCTTTTCCTTTTTTACTTTACCATATGTATCTTAACTTTACTTTTTGTTACAAATTCCTGTGTAAATTTGAACCGTTCTACTCTTAAAAACTAAAAGCATGTCTTCCCAATTATTTTATAAACTGCAAATAAAAAGTCTCACTTTCAAAAACCGAATTGCCATTTCGCCAATGTGCCAATATTCTGCCCAAGACGGCTTTGCCAATGATTGGCATCTAGTACACCTAGGCAGTCGAGCCATTGGCGGCGCTGCTTTGCTTCTTCAGGAAGCGACTGCGGTTTCTCCCGAAGGACGAATTTCTCCCGGAGATTTAGGGATTTGGAAAGACGAACACATCGAAAAAATGCAATTCATCAACCGATTTATTGTATCCCAAAATGCGATTCCAGGAATTCAATTGGCACACGCCGGAAGAAAAGCGAGTGTCGCCATTCCGTCGAAAGGGAACTATAAACTAGACGAAACTAATGGCGGCTGGAATACCGTTGCGCCATCGGCAGTTTCTTTCCATACCAATGAAAAACCTCCTATTTCATTAGATAAAATGGGAATCCAGAAAGTAATTACCGATTTTAAATCGGCAACTAAAAGAGCATTAAAAGCCGGTTTCGAAGTGGTCGAAATTCACGCGGCCCACGGTTATTTGTTACATCAATTTCTTTCGCCTTTGTCTAATTTCAGGACCGACGAATATGGCGGAAGTTTCGAAAACAGAATCCGTTTGTTGCTCGAAGTTCTCGAAGCGGTTCAATCCGAATGGCCTGCGAATCTACCACTATTCATCAGAATCTCAGCTACAGATTGGGCTGACGGCGGATGGAATAGTGACGAATCAGTACAACTTTCGAAGATTGTAAAAGAAAGAGGAGTGGATTTAATAGACGTTTCTTCTGGCGGATTGGTATCGCATCAGCAAATTCCAGTGGGACCCAATTATCAAGTTTCTTTTGCCGAAAGAATCAAAAAAGAAACTGGAATTTTAACCGGAGCAGTAGGTTTAATAACCGAATCTGAACAAGCGGAAGCAATCATAGTTGCCCAAAAAGCCGATTTGGTTTTGTTCGCCAGAGAATCCTTGAGAAACCCATACTTGGCGTTGGACTTCGCCAAAGAATTGGGTGTCGATGTGCCTTGGCCGATACAATATGAAAGAGCAAAAATAAAATAACATCTAATAATCTTTGTCAAAGTCTTGAACTTTGACAAAGACGTTACAGCTTTTTAAGAACAAACAAAATGCATAAAATAAAAACAGCACTATTGTCTTACGGAATGTCGGGAAAAGTTTTTCACGCTCCTTTTCTAGAACTGCATCCCGGTTTTGAACTGCTTGGTTCTTGGGAAAGAACTAAAAAATTAATACAACAAGATTATCCCGAAGTCATAAGTTATCCAACTTTTGAATCTATTTTACAGGACAAATCCATTGATTTGGTTATTGTCAACACGCCTGTTGGAACACATTTCGAGTATGCCAAAAAAGTCCTGCTTGCCGGAAAACACGCTATAGTCGAAAAAGCATTTACAACCACGGTTGCCGAGGCACAGGAATTGGCAGCTTTGGCAAAAGAGAAAGGATTGAAATTGTCCGTTTTCCAAAACAGGAGGTGGGACAGCGATTTCAAAACCGTAAACAAAATTATTTCCGACAATGTGTTGGGCGAAATCGTCGAAGCCGAATTTCATTTTGACCGTTACAATCCCATTTTGAGCCGAAAAAAACACAAGGAAACGGCAAATCCAGGGGCAGGAATCCTGAAAGATTTGGGGCCACATTTAATTGATCAGGCCTTGTTTTTATTTGGTTTACCAAAAGCTGTTTTTGCCGATATTAGAAACTTGCGCAACCATTCATTAGTCGATGACTATATCGACATTTTGCTTTATTATCCTGATTTTAGAGTGCGATTGAAAGCGAGTTTTTTCGTTCGCGAAGCTATTCCTTCTTATATCATTCACGGGAAAAAAGGTTCTTTTCTAAAATCGCGTGGCGATGTGCAGGAAGACGATTTAAAATTGGGAAAGAAACCAAATTTAACTACTTGGGGAACAGAATCCATTCAAAATCAAGGGCTTTTGCACTCAGAAATCAATGGAGAAATCATCAAAGAGAAAGTGCCAACGCTTCAAGGGAATTATTACGATTTTTTTGATGGCGTTTACAAATCCATCATCAACAAAACTACTGAAGCCATAACTGCCCAAGATGGTGTAAATGTTATGATGATTATTGAAGCGGCGATTCAAAGCAACGAGCAAATGAAAACAATAACGATATAATCTTCAACCAACAGCATCAAAGGAATAAAATGAAGACTAATTATCGTAATTTTGACACTTTTAATTTTAATTACCATTCGTTTTGATAGATTTTAATTTTATTGGTCGTTTTAAAACGAAAGGAGAATACAAAAAAACGTATCAAAATGTCAAAGCTTCCTATTTGACTAGAATTCGTTGGGCAGTTTCGATATTTTATTTCGGAATGGGATTGTGTTTTGCTACATGGGCAAGTCGAATTCCAAGTATTAAAACCGCATTACACCTTAGTGACGGCGAATTAGGAACGATTCTACTTTCCTTGCCATTGGGTCAGTTGACGATGATGTTTTTTTCAGGAAAGCTCGTCACCCGTTTTGGCAGTCACCGCATTCTTCCTTTTTCTATTTTGATGTATGCTTTTAGTTTAACTAATTTGGGACTGGCGCAAAACGCTTGGCAATTGGGTCTTGGATTATATATTCTTGGAATTTTCGGAAATTTATCTAACATAGCCGTAAACACTCAAGGCATTTATACCGAAGTGCTTTTCAAAAAAACAATTATGTCTTCTTTTCATGGCGTATGGAGTTTGGCTGGATTCACGGGAGCTTTAGTGGGTTTGGGAATGTTGTCATTAAAATTGGGGACGTATACTCATTTTTTAATCGTAGCAACATTCGTTCTTGTATTGGATGTTTTTAATTTTAAATTCTTGATTAAAGCTAAAGAAACCATTCGAACTGAAAAGAAAAAAGGATTTCGAAAACGGGATAAGTCATTAATTTTGCTGGGAATAATTGGATTTTGCAGTATGGCCAGCGAAGGAATTATGTTCGATTGGAGCGGCGTGTATTTCAAAGATATTGTCAAAGTTCCGGGACCATTGGTGGTTTTGGGCTACGCTTCTTTTATGATTATGATGGCGAGCGGGAGGTTTTTTGGAGACGGATTAATCAATAAATTGGGTAGAAAACGAGTGATGCAAATTAGTGGCATCGTGATTTCATTAGGCTTGTTTACCGCGGTACTTTTTCCGTTTATAATTCCGGCGACCATCGCTTTTATGGTTGTGGGATTGGGTGTTTCTACCATAATACCTACTCTTTACAGCATTGCAGGAAAACACCCAACAATCCCTACCGGCGAAGCATTAACGGCAGTTTCCAGTGTAAGTTTTCTGGGTTTTTTGCTAGGACCACCTGTCATTGGTCATATTGCGGAACTATTTGGTTTGCGGTTTTCATTCGCCTTCATTGGCATTTTTGGATTTTTAATAGCGTTGATGGTGTCAAGAATTAGGGCGATTGATTCCGATTCTTAAAAAGCAACTAATTATTATAAACCTACAACACATAAGTCCCTAGCAAATGATTAAATTTGTAGCTTATTCAAAAACATGTTAGAAAAAGAAACAATAAATTTCGAAAAAACCGCAATCGTTGGCATTGTTACCCAAAATCAAAGCGAAGATAAGCTCAAGGAATACCTTGACGAATTGGAGTTTTTGACCTTTACCGCCGGTGGTGAAGTGGTGAAGCGCTTTTCGCAAAAAATGGAACGCCCTAATCCCAAGACTTTCGTTGGAACCGGAAAAATAGAAGAAATCAATCTTTTTGTGAAAGAAAATGAAATTTCGACTTTGGTATTTGACGATGAATTAACGCCGTCGCAACAAAAAAATATTTCCAAAATTATAGATTGCAAAATACTAGATAGAACGCACCTTATATTAGATATTTTTGCCCAAAGAGCCGAAACTTCTTATGCCAGAACGCAAGTAGAACTGGCACAATGCCAATATTTATTACCCAGACTTTCAGGAATGTGGACACACCTTGAACGCCAAAAAGGAGGAATCGGGATGCGCGGTCCCGGGGAAACGGAGATTGAAACCGACAGACGAATTGTTCGCGATAGAATAGCACTTTTAAAAGAAAAAATAAAAGCCATCGACAAACAAATGGGGACCCAAAGAAGCAATCGTGGCGCCATGGTTCGCGTGGCTTTGGTGGGTTATACTAATGTGGGAAAATCGACTTTGATGAATGCTGTTGGTAAAAGCGATGTTTTTGTCGAAAATAAACTTTTTGCGACTTTGGACACCACCGTTCGGAAAGTGGTGATAAAAAACCTCCCGTTTTTACTTTCAGACACGGTAGGATTTATTAGAAAACTGCCAACGCAATTGGTTGATTCTTTCAAAAGCACGCTCGATGAGGTTCGTGAAGCCGACTTGCTATTGCACGTTGTCGACATTTCACATCCGGAATTCGAAGATCACATCGCATCAGTAAATCAAACTTTATTAGACATAAAAGCGAATAACAAACCTATTATTATGGTTTTTAATAAAATTGATGCCTACAAACATTTGACCATTGACGAAGACGATTTAATGACTGAAAAAACACCAAGACATTCCACGCTCGAAGAGTGGAAAACAACTTGGATGAATCGTGTAGGCATGCAAAATGCGTTGTTTATTTCGGCAACAAATAAAGAAAATTTCGAGGAATTTAGAGAACGAGTATACGAAGCCGTCAGGCACATTCATATTACTCGTTTTCCATACAACAAGTTTTTGTATCCAGATTATAAGGATGCTGTTGAAAAAGAAGAATAAAAAAATCCCTTTTGAGAATATTTTAAAAAGAGATTTTTGGTATAAAAAGGGTTATTTTTTCTTAAAAAGAGGTACTGCAGAACAAGCTTCGCCATACATAATACTTCGGGCAAAAGGCTGTAAATAATGCGCTGCTAGAATATAAGCACGCATCGGGACAGGTTTTTTCGAACAACCTTTTATAATTACGGCCTTATTTTCATAAACCGAACAATCAATTTTTGAGAGTAACTCCTCGTATAAAGAGGAATCTAAATCTTCAACGGTTCCGTTCACAATTTTCTTTGCAAAAGGAGCTAATTGTATGGCAACCAGGATAGAAGCCCAAGCAGGAACAATCGCGTCAGTGCTGCAATTTATGGACACATATTGATCTTGGTATTGTGACCAATTGTGATTTTTCAGATGTTCTCTAAAGTCTTTCTCCTTCAATAAAAAACCTTCAAGAAGCCAAACAGAAATATCTATTTGAGTCCGTATTCCCTTTGGATATAAGTCTTCAAGATCAAAAACCTCCAAAGCGCTATTGGCTACTTTATTTACAATTTCTTCCATTTTAAATCTGAAATCAAAAATCGTTAATCATCAATCGAAAATCTACAGCATTCCCAGTTCCAGTTTTGCTTCTTCGCTCATTAAATCTTTGCTCCAAGGCGGATCGAACGTAATTTCTACTTCAGCACCTTTTACGTGATCAATAGATTTCACCTTTTCTTCTACTTCTCTTGGTAAACTTTCCGCAACGGGACAGTTAGGCGAGGTTAATGTCATCAGGATTTTTACTTCAAAATCCGTACTAACCATTACATCGTAGATCAAACCCAATTCATAAATATCTACGGGGATTTCTGGATCGTAGATGGTTTTTAGTTTTGCTACAATTTCAATTCCCAATTGGTTGGTGTCTATTACTTGTTCCATGTTTTTTTATTTTTTTGCATCGAATGCCAATGCGTACATTTTTATATTTTTTATCATGGAAACTAATCCATTAGCGCGTGTAGGGGATAAGTGTTCTTTTAATCCTATTTTGTCAATAAAATCCATATCGGCATTCAAAATAGCGATTGGACTTTGGTTTGAAAAAACCCGTATTAATATGGCAATTATTCCTTTGGTTAAAATGGCGTCACTATCAGAAGTGAATACAATTTTGTCATCTTTTTGTTCACCGTGTAACCAAACTTTTGACTGGCATCCTTTAATAAGATTTTCACCAGTTTTAAATTCTTCCTCGATTAAAGGCAAGTTTTTACCCAAATCGATAATGTATTCATAGCGTTGCATCCAATCGTCAAACATCGAAAACTCGTCTATTATTTCTTCTTGTATTTCTTTTATTATCATTATTCTTTTTTAGCAAATGAGTTTATTTTATCAACTAATTTTTTTATCTTATCTGGTGGAAATCCATGATCGAAAGCCGTGGTTCCAAAAGCCCTGTCCTTATAAATAACTTTTAAATTAGCAATTGCCGCACCATCATGAAAACGTTTTTCAGTTGGTGCTTTCAAACTCGCTAAACTGTCCAATTTGATAGTTTCGAAATAGCCAACCAATTCCTTCCAGTCTTTACTCGAAATTTTTGTTGCAACGGATTTATCGTTTCCACTTCTGTCTTTCGAAACAGTTACCATTTGGTTTTCAATCGTTATCTTCTGATAAAAACCACGAGTGTTGGCGGTATATTCCAAAACGGCTTCTTTTAAGTCGTTTTGGGATTGACTCGAACAGCTTTTTCCAAGGAAAACAGTCAAAAACAGCATTGCAAATAGTTTCATAATGTATTGCTTTAGGATAACATTAATTTTGCTTTTTTTACTGCTTCTACCATAACGTCAATTTCTTCTTTGGTATTATAAAAAGCAAATGAAGCCCGAATCGTTCCTGGAATTTTAAAGAAATCCATTATGGGTTGCGTGCAATGATGCCCAGTTCTCACAGCTATTCCTAATTTGTCTACAATAGTACCAATATCATACGGATGAATCCCTTCAATATTGAATGAAATCACCGAGGTTTTTTCTTGGGCTGTGCCAAAAATTTTCAAACCTTCGATTTCCAATAATCGTTTAGTTCCATATTCTACCAATTCTTTTTCCTGTTTTTGAATGTTGTCAAAACCAACGGAATTCAAGTAATCAACAGCTGTTCCCAGCACAATTCCTCCGGCAATATTAGGCGTTCCGGCTTCAAATTTATGCGGTAAATCAGCATAAGTAGTTTTTTCGAAAGTCACTTCCTTAATCATTTCGCCTCCGCCTTGATAAGGAGGTAATTTGTTTAACCAAGCCTCTTTTCCATATAAAATTCCCGTTCCTGTAGGACCACACATTTTGTGTCCGGAAAAAACATAAAAATCGCAATCTAATTCCTGAACATCGGGCTTTAAATGCGGAACAGCTTGCGCTCCATCAATCAAAATTACTGCACCAAAACGATGTGCTTTGTCAATCATATATTTAATGGGATTGATGGTTCCCAAAGCATTCGAAATATGATTCACCGTCACGATTTTGGTTTTATCCGACACTAATTTATCGAATTCAGTCATAATCAATTCACCATTTTCATTCATGGGAATTACTTTCAAAACCGCTCCTGTTTTCTCGCACAACATTTGCCAAGGCACAATATTGCTATGGTGTTCCATTGCCGAAACCAGAACTTCGTCCCCCGATTTTAACAGTGAGGCAAAACCATTGGCAACAGCATTAATTCCATGTGTTGTCCCCGATGTAAAAACCACTTCGTGGGCGAATTTTGCATTGATGTGATTTTGAATTTTGCCACGAGAAACCTCATAAGCATCAGTTGCTAACTGGCTCAAAGTATGCACACCGCGGTGAATATTAGCGTTGATTTCCTGATAATATTTCGCAACCGCATCGATCACGATTTGTGGTTTTTGCGATGTGGCTCCATTGTCAAAATAAACCAATGTTTTACCGTTTGCAGTTCGGTTAAGTATGGGAAAATCGGATCTAACTTTATTTATATCTAGCATTTTATTATTTAGAAAAAGTCTAAATACAAAAGTAATAAAACTTCGAGGGATTATTACCAAACAGATGTTAATAATTGTTATTGTTTTTTATCCACAGACCTGTCTGCCAATAGACGGGTTATATTGATTAAACAGATTTTCACAGATTTTCACAGATTTAAAGCTGTTTTATCCACGTTATCTGTGACCTATTTTTATTAAATTGCGGCGTTAAATCTTAATTAACTCTCGTTATGAAAAAAATATTCAAAATTCTTGGTCTTTCCCTTTTGGTGTTTTTAGTTTATTTTAGCTATACCACTTACCCTAAACTAGATTTAATTTCTGGTTTTTCAGCTAAGAGCTTGTCATCGGGTCATTTCATCGACAATCGCTCCCAGGAAATGATAGAAAATGGGGATAATGACATTGAGCTAATGGATTTAGCCAAAAACAAAATTGACGAAAAAGGAAAATTTGCGACTTCCTCTGTTTATGGATTGAAACAACGAAAAGCCATTTACCGCGAAGGTTTGGGAGCGACTTTAATTAACAGCTATTTTGATGCGACAAAACCTTATGAGGTTCCAAGAAGAACTAAAACAACAACTAATTTAGCTTTTCCTTATGGGAAAAAAGAACCAAAAGACACCACTTTTGCTACTATTGATTATGCCAAATTGAATGCGGCTGTCGCCAATGCTTTCGATAAAAACGGACAAAAAACGAAAAGAACGCGCTCGGTTTTGGTGATTTATAAAGACCAAATGATAGCCGAAAAATACGATACGGGGTTTCATAAAGATTCCAAAATATTGGGTTGGTCCATGACTAAAAGTATCACCAGTGCGCTATTTGGAATCATGCAAAAACAAGGAAAAATAGATATTTTTAAACCCGCGCCAATTGTCGAATGGGCAAACGACGAACGGGCAAAAATAACCATTGCCAATTTGCTTAATATGAATAGTGGTTTAGAATGGGATGAAAATTATGACGGCATTTCTGATGTGACCAAAATGCTTTTTCTTGCCGAAAACATGAGTCAAACTCAACTTCAAAAACCGGCGCAATTTAAACCCAATTCGCATTGGAATTACTCTTCAGGCACAACTAATTTACTTTCAGGAATTTTGAGAAATCAGTTCAAAACGCACCAGGAATATTTAGATTTTTGGTATTCAGCATTGATTGATAAAATTGGGATGAACTCGATGATCGTCGAAACGGATATGACAGGAAATTATGTAGGTTCGTCTTACGGTTGGGCTACAACTAGGGATTGGGCGAAATTTGGGCTGTTGTATTTACACAAGGGCAATTGGAATGGAGAACAAATTCTAGACGAAAGTTGGATAAAATTCACAGCAACACCTACAAACACATCAAGCGGAAATTATGGCGCACACTTTTGGCTTAATACCGGAGGAAAATTCCCTGACGTGCCCAAAGACATGTTTTATTGTAGCGGGTATCAAGGGCAAATGGTAGCGATTTTTCCAAACCACGATTTAGTAATCGTGCGAATGGGTTTAAAAGAAGATCCCGAGTTTGATTTTAACGGAATGTTGAGTGGGATTGTGGGGAGTTTGAAGAAGTAAATTTTCCCAAAAACACACAAAGTAAAAAAAGCAAAGGTCTCAAAGCGGTATTAAACTTTGAGACCTTTGTGTAACTATCCAAGACCTTTACAATTAAACATTACAAATCAAACCCCATTTTCACACCTAATTTCGTAGCGATGATTTTGGTAATTCGTTGTTTTAATTCTGGTATTTTGATACTTTCGATTACGGCGTTCGAGAAGGCATACATCAACAAAGCTTTGGCTTCTTTTTTAGGAATTCCGCGGGCTTGCATATAGAACATTGCTGTTTCATCGAGTTGTCCTATGGTACAACCGTGAGAACATTTTACGTCGTCAGCAAAAATTTCTAGTTGTGGCTTTGCATTTATCGTTGATTTGTCTCCTAATAAAATATTGTTGCTTTTCTGAAAAGCATTCGTTTTCTGCGCTTCTTTTTCCACGAAAATTTTTCCATTGAATACCCCTGTCGAACGACCGGAATAAATTCCTTTGTAATCTTGGTGGCTTTCGCAATTGGGAGTAGAATGTTGTACCAAAGTATAATGATCTACGTGTTGCTTTTCGCCAATAATCGTAATTCCGTTGAGGTTGCTGACAATTCTTTCACCAAAATGATAAAAATTCAGATTGTTTCTAGTTAGGTTTCCACCAAAACAAAAAGTATTTACAGACACATTGGTTTCTTGTTTTTGAGAAACATAAGTATTGTCGATTAGATTGGCTTCAAGGTTGTCATTTTGAATTTTATAATAATCAACAATAGCGCGTTTTTGTGCAAAAATCTCCGTAACCGAATTAGTCAAAACGGGATTTTCATTTAAACTTTGATGTCTTTCGATGATTTGAACATGTGAATTTTCGCCAACAATTATCAAATTCCTAGGTTGTACCATAAGGGCTGCTTCATTACCTGTTGAGAAATACATAATCTCTATAGGTTTTCGAACCACAATGCTTTTTGGGATATTCACATAGGCTCCTTCATTTGCAAAAGCCGTATTTAAAGAAGTTAAACTTTCCTCTTTATTGGCAATTTTATTGAAATAGTTGTCGATAACCATTTTATATTTTGGCTTATTCAACGCTGATGACATAAGGCAAACATCAATTTCTTCGTGAGTTGTTGATGATAAGAACGAATTAAAAATGCCGTCAATAAAGACAATTTTGTAGGTGTCGATTTCGTGGATAAAATATTTTTTTACATCAGCAAATTCCACTGTGTTTTCGTTTTTTGGAAACACGGTAAAGTCATTTTTTAAGATGGCATTTAGCGAAGTGTATTTCCAGGATTCCTCTTTTTTTGTTGGGAAACCTTTGTTTTCAAAGTTTTTTATAGCTTCGGAACGTACATCATGAAGTTCGGAATGAACATCAATGCGCTCTTCAAAAGCCATAAAAGAGGATAGTAGTTTTTCTTTCAATTCCATATTCTTTATTGTTTAAAGTTTAAGGTTTAAAAGTTTAAAGTTCTCGTGCGAACTTTAAACTCTAGACTTTAAACAAATTTTATGCTTCTTGTTCTTGTTTAATCCAGTCGTATCCTTTTTCTTCTAATTCAAAGGCCAATGAAGCATCGCCCGATTTTACGATTTTTCCGTTGTACAAAACGTGAACAAAATCAGGAACGATGTAATCTAATAATCTTTGGTAATGCGTGATTACGATAATGGCGTTTTTGTCACTTTTTAATTTATTTACACCATTGGCTACAATTCTCAAAGCATCAATATCAAGTCCCGAATCGGTTTCGTCAAGGATGGCGAGTTTTGGCTCCAGCATTGCCATTTGGAAAATTTCATTACGTTTTTTCTCTCCTCCAGAAAAACCTTCGTTTAACGAACGAGACAAAAACTTTCGGTCTATTTCTAGTAATTCCGATTTGGAACGAATGAGTTTCAACATTTCGTTGGCAGGCATTTCTTCCTGTTTGTTCGCCTTGCGGGTTTCATTGATGGCAGCTCTCATAAAATTCGTAACCGAAACTCCAGGAATTTCGACAGGATATTGGAATGAAAGAAAAACACCTTTGTGCGCCCTTTCTTCGGGAGCCAAATCAGAAAGGTCTTCTCCGTCTAAAAAGATTTCTCCTTTGGTTACTTCGTAGTTTTCGTTTCCTGCAATGATTGAAGCAAGTGTGCTTTTTCCGGCACCGTTTGGTCCCATAATCGCGTGAATTTCTCCCGCTTTTACTTCAAGGTTGATTCCTTTTAATATTTCTTTGTCCCCAATAGAGGCGCGTAAATTTTTTATTGATAACATTTTTAATGTGTTTTATACTTTGTTTATGATTATCCTACTGAACCTTCAAGTGAAATTTCCAACAATTTCTGTGCTTCCACCGCAAATTCCATTGGCAACTTGTTCAAAACATCTTTACTGAAACCGTTTACGATTAACGCGATGGCTTTCTCGGTTGGAATTCCGCGTTGGTTGCAGTAGAATACTTGGTCTTCACCAATTTTACTTGTCGTGGCTTCGTGCTCTATTTTGGCAGATGGGTTTTTGCTTTCGATGTAAGGAAAAGTATTGGCGCTGCAATTATTTCCCATTAATAAGGAATCACATTGCGAAAAGTTCCTTGCATTATCTGCATTTGGACCCACTTTCACCAATCCTCTATAACTATTATGTGATTTTCCTGCAGAAATTCCTTTGGAAATAATCGTTGATTTTGTGTTTTTTCCAAGGTGAATCATCTTGGTTCCTGTATCTGCTTGTTGAAAATTAGTGGTAACCGCAATCGAATAAAATTCACCAACTGAATTATCTCCTTTTAAAATACAAGATGGATATTTCCAAGTTACCGCTGAACCCGTTTCGACTTGCGTCCAAGAAATTTTTGCATTTTTCTCGCACAAACCTCTTTTAGTTACGAAATTGAATACTCCTCCTTTTCCTTCTTTGTTTCCGGGATACCAGTTTTGAACAGTCGAATATTTTATTTCAGCATCGTCCATTGCAATAAGCTCCACAACGGCTGCGTGCAACTGATTTTCATCACGGCTTGGCGCCGTACAACCTTCAAGATAGGAAACATAACTGCCTTCATCGGCAATAAGCAATGTTCTTTCGAATTGACCGGTTCCGGCTTGATTAATACGGAAATAAGTCGATAGTTCCATTGGACAACGAACGCCTTTTGGAATATAACAGAACGAACCATCAGAGAAAACGGCTGAATTTAAGGCTGCATAAAAGTTGTCTTTTTGTGGAACAACCGTACCAAGGTGTTTTCGAACCAATTCAGGATGTTCTCGAATAGCCTCTGAAATTGAACAGAAAATTATTCCTTTTTCATTTAGGGTTTTCTTAAATGTTGTCGCCACCGAAACGGAATCGACCACGATATCCATGGCAACATTATTCATCATTTTTTGCTCATCGACAGATATTCCTAACTTTTTATACATCTCTAAAAGTTCAGGATCTACATCGTCTAATGATTTATTAGGGTCAATAGCTTTTGGCGCAGAGTAGTAGGAAATAGCCTGAAAATCAGGTTTTGTATAATGCACATTTGCCCATTCTGGCTCGGTCATTTGTTCCCAAGCACGAAAAGCCTCAATGCGCCAATCGGTCATCCATTGAGGTTCTTCTTTTCTGTGTGAAATCGCGCGAACAATGTCTTCGTTCAAGCCAATAGGAAAAGTATCCGATTCTATATCCGTATAAAATCCGTACTCGTATTCTTTGCTTTCGAGTTCAACTCGTAAATGGTCTTCGGTGTATTTTGACATTTTTTATTTTTTAAAACCATTAAGAAATCAAGTCAATTTAGGCTTAATTGACTTGATTTCTTAATAGTTAAAATCATTAATTTTTTAAATTATAAAGAAAAACTTTCCCCACACCCACAAGTTCTACTTGCATTTGGGTTATTGAAAACAAACCCTTTTCCGTTTATTCCTCCAGAAAACTCTAAAATTGTTCCTGCTAAATAGAGAAAAGATTTTTTCTCCACGGCAATTGTTATTTCGTTATCCACGAAAATTTTATCGTCTTCCCCTTTGATTTTGTCAAACTTCAAATCGTAAGACAAACCAGAACAACCACCGCTTTTCACACCAACTCTCACATAGTCGATTGCAGCATCAAAACCATCGTCTTTCATTAAATCGATGATTTTCTTTTTGGCAATATCAGAAACTTTTATCATTTGTGCTTTTTTATTGATTGTGTTGGAAAACGGAATAGATAAATTAGTCATTTAAATTCTGGCATCCTTAAACTTTATTTTCAATAGATAATTTAGATTTTAAAAAGACAGCTTCTGTTTTGCTTGTTTCGTGCTTATATAGAATTTGTCTAAATAAAGAGCAAAGGTATTACATTAAATGCTTTTTGTCAAATAACATAACATTTTTATAACTATAATTGGATAGAAAAATTTGATTTACCCTCTTTTTTAAGCAAATGTATTCCTTAACTTTGTATCCTACCGAAATAACAATATTAAGCAATGAAACTATATCCTATTGAAACTGGTAATTTTAAACTTGATGGCGGAGCAATGTTTGGCGTTGTGCCAAAGACAATTTGGAACCGAACCAATCCTGCTGATGAGAATAATTTAATTGATATTGCCGCACGCTGTCTGCTCATCGAAGACGGAAATCGGTTGATTTTAATCGATAACGGAATGGGCAACAAACAATCCGATAAATTTTTTGGGTATTATTCGCTTTGGGGAACCCATTCTTTGGATAATTCCTTGGCAAAACAGGGCTTTCACCGCGACGACATTACCGATGTTTTTTTAACCCATTTGCATTTTGATCACTGCGGCGGAAGTGTACAGTGGAACAAGGACAAAACCGGTTATGAAGTTGCGTTTAAAAACGCCAAATATTGGACTAATGAAAACCATTGGGAATGGGCAACAAAACCCAATCCTCGCGAAAAAGCCTCTTTTTTATCTGAAAACATTATTCCAATACAAGAAAGTGGACAATTGAATTTTATAAAAATTCCCGATGGCGATTTTGCCGAAAAAACGGAACTTGGTTTTGGGGTTTTTTTTGTAAACGGTCACACCGAAAAAATGATGATTCCGCACATCAAATATCAAGACAAGACAATTGTTTTTTGTGCTGATTTATTGGCTACAGCCGGCCACATTCCCATACCTTATGTAATGGGTTATGACACAAGACCATTGTTAACAATGCCCGAAAAAGCAAAAATTTTGAATACTGCTGCGGATAATAATTACTATTTATTTTTGGAGCACGATGCACACAATCAAATCGTAACCGTCGAACAAACCGAAAAAGGGGTTCGTTTAGCAGCTGTGCTTAGTTGTGATGAAATCTTTAAATAGTGTTAATTTTGTTTCTAATTATAACAAAACAACTTATATTTAGGCAAAATTTATAAATTACACAAAATCCCAAACAATGAATAAAATTAAATACACTTTTGTGTCCATTTTTGCAGTCTTAGTTTTGACTGGTTGTGGCGCGTCAAAATCCGTTTCTACTCTTTCATCGGTACAAGAAACAGCGCCATTAAATACGATTAAAAAATCCGCAATTAGTGAGGAGAATCTAAAACGCTGGAGCCATTTAGACATTGTCAAAGACACAATACCAGGAATGAGTGTGGATAGGGCGTATGCCGAACTACTTAAAGGAAAAAAAGGAGTAAAAGTTATCGTTGGAGTTGTGGATTCTGGAGTTGATGTTGAGCACGAAGATTTAATCTCGGTGATTTGGACCAATAAAAAAGAAATTCCAGGAAACGGAATAGACGATGATAACAACGGATATATTGACGACATTCATGGATGGAATTTTCTGGGTGACATTACCAAAGAAAACCTAGAATACGATAGGATTCTAAACAACAAAAATGGTGTTGATGAAGCTACTTATCAAGATGCGAAAGCGGTTCACGACAAAAAAGTAGCTGAAAGCAGTAAAGGAAAAGTTCAATTAGAAAAAATTTTGGAAGAAACAACAAATGCCGATGCAATTTTGGTAAAACATTTTGGAAAACCTGGATACTCTGTTGCGGAAGTAAATGCAATTGAATCTCTAGATTCGATATTAAAGGTTAGCAAAAGCATGATGCAAAGAATGCTTTCCTTTGGAATGAGCGTGCCAGATTTAAAAGCGGCAATTCAAAAAGATTTAGATGCAAGCATCGCTTCCCTAGACCAAAACGCCCCAATGGTTAATTACAGAGAGATTCTTGGAGACAATCCAGAAGACATTACCGATACAAAATACGGAAACAATAACGTTATGGGGCCAGACAAAAAAGAAATTATGCACGGAACTCACGTTGCCGGAATAATTGCCCAAGTTAGAGATAATGGATTAGGTGGTGATGGCGTTGCAAACAATGCAGAAATTTTAGTGGTTCGCGCCGTGCCAGATGGTGATGAATATGACAAAGATGTTGCGCTTGGAATTCGGTACGCAGTTGATAATGGAGCAAAAGTAATCAACGGAAGTTTTGGAAAAGCCTTCTCACCTCACAAACAATGGGTTTATGATGCCATAAAATATGCCGAAAGTAAAGACGTATTGATTGTTCATGCGGCAGGAAACGATGCGAAAAACTTAGATTTTGAAAATAATTTTCCAAATGATTCCGATGATAAAAAAATAGAATTTGCCGACAATATGATTACAATTGGGGCATTAAATTTTGAATATGGAAAGAAAATTGTCGCCAGATTTTCCAATATTGGAAAGTTAAACGTTGATGTTTTTGCGCCTGGAGTAAAAATTTACGCCTCGACTCCAGACAACACCTATAGGTACCTACAAGGAACGTCAATGGCTTCGCCAAATGCGGCAGGAGTTGCAGCGTTAATTCGTTCTTATTATCCAAAGTTATCTGCTCAACAAGTAAAACACATCTTGATGGATTCTGGCGTGGCAATTACAGCGGATGTGGTGGTTGGAGGAAACGCAAAAGACGTCCGATCATTTTCAGATTTATCTAAATCAGGAAAAATTGTAAATGCTTACAACGCGTTGTTAATGGCCGAAAAGTTGTCAAAAAACAAATAATTAATTTTTAATTTCAAAATGGAAGGACTAAAATCCTTCCATTTTTTATTTTATCTAAACATGAAAAAAACCCTTTTAATTGCTTTAATTTCTCTGAGTTTTGGAAATATTTTGGCGCAAAGCACAACTTATTGGCAGCAACAAGTTGACTATAATATGGATGTTGTAATGGATGTCAAAAACTACCAATACAAAGGCAAACAGGAATTGGTTTATACCAATAATTCTTCCGACACTTTAAAACGTGTTTTTTATCATTTGTTCAACAATGCCTTTCAGCCCGGAAGTGAAATGGACGCTAGAATCCAAAGCATCAAAGATCCAGATGGCAGAATGGTTAACAAAATAAAAGACGGTGACAAGGAAATAAAAGAAAGTAGAATTAAAAACCTGAAACCAAATGAAATTGGATATTTAAACATTTCAAATTTCAAGCAAGATGGAGAAAACGCTGTTACAAAAACGGTGGGAACCATTCTTGAAGTGATTTTGGCTAAGCCAATTTTGCCCAATTCGAAAACAACATTTACATTAAATTTTGACGGGCAAGTTCCAGTTCAAATACGCAGATCAGGAAGGAATAATGGAGAAGGTGTCGAATTATCTATGGCGCAATGGTATCCCAAAATGGCCGAATTTGATTTCGAAGGTTGGCATGCAGATCCTTATATTGCAAGAGAATTTCACGGAGTTTGGGGGAATTTCGATGTGAAGATAACTATCGACAAGGATTATGTTTTGGGCGGAAGCGGATACTTACAAAATCCAAATAAAATAGGTCACGGCTATCAAGACACTGGCCTTAGTGTTATTTACCCCAACAATACCAAAACACTCATTTGGCATTTTGTTGCACCAATGGTTCATGATTTTGCTTGGGCAGCCGATAAAAATTACATCCATGATGTAGTCAAAGGACCTAATAATGTTGATTTACACTTCCTTTACAAAAACAACCCATCTGTTATTGAAAACTGGCAAAAATTAGAGCCTTTAATGGTTAAAGTAATGGGTTTTTACAACAACACCGTTGGCAATTATCCCTACAAACAATATTCGTTTATTCAAGGCGGTGATGGCGGAATGGAATATGCGATGTGTACTTTGATGCTGGGAAATGGAAGTTTAGCAGGAATTTTAGGAACAGCAACCCACGAGTTGGGACATTCTTGGTTTCAGCACGTACTAGCCTCCAATGAATCGAAACACCCCTGGATGGACGAAGGGTTTACGTCTTATATTGAGGATTTAGCAATGAATGAATTAGCAGAAAACAAACTAGAAAACCCATTTGATTCAACATACAAAGCGTATTATAGATTAGTTGAATCGGGTAAAGAACAACCACAAACCACACACGGAGATCGTTATGAAGAGAACAGACCTTATAGTATTTCTTCCTATTACAAAGGAAGTGTTTTCTTGTCGCAATTAGAATATTTAATAGGAAAGGAGAATGTAATGAAAACACTGAAAAGATATTTTCAAGAGTTTAAATTCAAACACCCAACACCAAATGACATCAAGAGAACTGCCGAAAGAGTCTCGGGAGCTAACCTAGATTGGTATTTGACTGATTGGACGCAAACTACAAACACGATTGATTATGGTATCAAGGAAGTGAAAATCAATGACGATAAAACGATTGTCACTTTGGAAAGAATCGGCAGAATGCCAATGCCAATTGACATTTTAGTTGAATATATTGATGGCACAAAAGAAAGTTTTTATATTCCGTTACGGATGATGAGTTTTGAAAAAGAAAACCAAAATTCAGAAATTAAAAGAACGGTTTTAAGCGATTGGGCTTGGGGATTTCCGACACATGAATTTAGTATCACAAAACTAAAAACCGCTATAAAGAAAATAACCATTGACCCAAGTGGATTAATGGCTGACGTGAAAAGAGAAAACAACATTTATGAATTGAAGTAACATTTTTGCGCAATTATGAAAAGTCCAGTATCAAAACTGGACTTTTTTTTGTTTTATTTTTTTTGGGAATTTCCCAAATTTTTCAACATATCTTCCGTCATGCTTTCTAAATTAAATTCATGATGCCAGTTCCAATCTTCTCTTGCTTTACTATCATCGATACTTGCAGGCCAACTATCGGCGATTTTTTGACGAAAGTCAGGCTTAAAAGTGACGCTAAGCTCGGGGATGTGTTTTTTAATTTCAGCAGTAATTTCAGCAGGTGTGAAGCTCATCGCGGCCAAATTATAAGAAGAGCGAATCTTGATTTGTTCAGCCGGAGCCTGCATAATTTGTATTGTTGCGGCAATAGCATCATCCATATACATCATCGGCATTTTAGTTTCTGACGACAAAAAGCACTCGTATTTTTTTTTAGATAATGCTTTGTGATAAATGTCTACCGCATAATCTGTCGTTCCGCCCCCTGGAGGAGTAGACCAACTTATTAATCCCGGATAACGCACGCTTCGTACATCGACGCCAAAAATGCGATGGTAATATTCGCACCATCTTTCGCCGGCCTGTTTGCTGATTCCATATACCGTAGAGGGTTCCATAATAGTATATTGAGGCGTGTTTTCTCTTGGAGTTGTTGGGCCAAAAACAGCAATACTCGATGGCCAGAATATCTTTTTTATTTTCTTGGCTTTCGCCAAATTAAGAACATGAAAAAGCGAATTCATATTCAAATCCCAAGCAAATGCAGGGTTTTTTTCGGCTGTCGCCGATAGCAAAGCCGCCATCAAATAAATATCGGTAATGTGATGCACTTCGACAAGGTGCTCAATCTGGTTAAAATCCAATGCGTTAACGACTTCAAAGGTGCCCGAATTGACAATGTCATTATTCAACTTTCGAATATCGGAAGCGATTACATTTTCGACTCCATATAGTTGCCGAAGTTTATGGGTAAGTTCTGTGCCAATTTGCCCGCAAGCACCTATAATAAGTATTTTAGGATTCATTTGTCTGGTTTTAAAAAAAACAAAGATAACGTTTTCGTGAATAATATAAATTCGGAATAAATTTTGCAAAAAGACGTTAATAATTGTGCTTAAGTTCTTAAATTTAAAAACCGACTTCGACATATTAGATTGTTATTCTAATATTGAAATTCGGAATTGTAAATTTACTTTGTAACTTTGTAGCTTAATTTATTCAAAGATGAAATTCAAATTATCGATCCTCTTTATTCTGACGTTTGTTCTGTTTTCGTGTAAAAACGAAAAAGAAAATCGAATGGCCGAAACAAAAAAAGACATCAAAAAAAAGGAAAGCATTTATTTGAACATAAATAAAGCGTGGGTTTTTAATGCAAATCCCATTAACGCAACCTCTAAAGCCACTACTTCGTCTTGGAGTGAATGGCATTTGTTTTTGACCGAATTAGATCAAAAGCCAAAGAAAACCATTGGTGCTTTTCAAAAAAAAGCAACAGAACTTTCCAAGAAAGTCATGGACTTGAACAACAATATCCCCACAAACTTTAATATCCCCCAAATTAAAGCCCGTGTTTCTATTCTAATTACCAAACTACGAATGCTGGATTTGTTTATCCATCTGGATAATATTCCGGAACAGAAAGTGATAGTTTTGGTCGGTGAAATCAACGAAGAATTAATCTCATTGCAAAAACAAATGGACAAAATTGTTCAAAAAAGTAAAATTCCAATGGAAGCTGGTGAATCTGATTTAATAAAAATGTTGGACACTACAAGGGCCATTCCAAATGGGATGCTCAATAAAAACCCACCTAGAATTGAGTAAAACCGCCTTATATACTATTTACGATAATTCGCAAAAAGTCAAACAAATTGTCCAGAGTTTGGAGCAAGCCGAACAAAAAATTCACCTTAATGGATTAATCGGTTCTTCGCTCTCATTTGTGACGCAATCACTTTTTAAAAAGACCGAAAAACCCTTTATAATTATATTAAACGACAAGGAAGAAGCCGCTTATTATTTGAACGATTTAGAACAAATGATTGGTGATCAGGACGTGCTCTTTTACCCCGGCTCGTATCGTAGCCCCTATCAAATTGAAGACACCGATAATGCCAACATCTTACTTCGTGCGGAAGTATTAAATCGCATCAATTCCCGCAAAAAACCAGCGGTAATTATCACGTATCCAGAAGCACTTTTTGAAAAAGTGGTAACGCGAAAAGAATTGGATAAAAACACTTTGAAAGTGGCTGTTGGCGACAAGATTTCTATTGATTTTATCAATGAAGTTTTATTTGAATATGAATTTAAAAGAGTTGATTTTATTACAGAACCGGGCGAATTTTCGGTTCGTGGCGGAATTGTAGATGTGTTTTCTTTTTCGAATGATAATCCATACCGAATTGAATTTTTTGGTGATGAAGTAGAAAGTATTCGAAGCTTTGATGTGGAAACCCAACTCTCTATCGAAAAACAAAAAAAAATCACGATAATTCCTAATGTTGAAAACAAATTTTTTCAGGAAAACCGAGAGAGTTTCTTGGAATACATCAACGACAAAACCATTATTTTTATTCAAAACGCCGATTTACTTTTTTCTAAATTAGATAAATTATTTGGCAAAGCCACAGAAATTTTCGACAATCTAAATGCCACAATAAATCACGTTGCTCCGGAACAATTGTTTTTGAACCAAAAGGAATTTATCAAAAAAAGTCTTGATTTTTCGATTGTCGAATTAAGCTCAAAACCTATTTATAAAACTAAAGTTTCATTTAATTTTCACATTAAGCCACAGCCGTCGTTCAACAAACAATTCGATTTGTTACTGAATAATTTAAACGATAATCATTTTAATGGCTACAAAAATTATTTATTGTGTTCCAATGAAAATCAAACCAAACGTTTTCACGACATTTTCGAAACTCTGGACGAGGCCAATTCTGAGAATATTCGAAAGCAATACAACACGATTGTGTTGCCTTTATATCAAGGTTTTATAGATGAAGAGAATCAAATTGCATGTTATACGGATCACCAGATTTTTGAGCGGTATCATAAATTTAGCATCAAAAGCAATGTTTCAAAAAAGCAAAATATCACTTTAAAAGAATTGACCACTTTGTCCGTTGGTGATTATGTAACACACATCGATCATGGTATTGGGAAATTTGGCGGCTTGCAAAAAATTCAAGTTGAAGGCAAAACGCAAGAAGCCATAAAACTTGTTTATGCCGACAATGACATTGTTTACGTAAGCATTCATTCGCTTTACAAAATTTCGAAATATACCGGAAAAGACGGAACGCCCCCCAAAATATATAAACTCGGTTCGAATGCATGGAAAATACTGAAGCAAAAAACCAAGGCACGTGTCAAGCATATTGCATTCAATTTGATACAATTATACGCCAAAAGGCGATTGGAAAAGGGATACCAATTTGCGCCCGACAGTTATTTACAAAATGAATTGGAAAGCTCCTTTATTTATGAAGACACACCCGACCAAACTAAATCAACAGCAGAAGTCAAAGCCGATATGGAAAGCGACCGCCCGATGGATCGTTTGGTTTGTGGCGACGTGGGTTTTGGTAAAACGGAAGTTGCTATTCGCGCCGCTTTCAAAGCCGTTGACAATAGCAAACAAGTGGCCGTTTTAGTTCCCACAACGATTTTAGCGTACCAACATTACCGCACTTTTACCGAAAGATTGAAAGAAATGCCGGTTTCTGTTGGTTATTTGAATCGTTTTAGAACCGCTAAACAAAAAGCGGAAACCCTGAAACTATTAGCTGAAGGAAAACTAGATATTATCATTGGAACTCACCAATTGGTCAACAAAAACGTAGTTTTCAAAGATTTGGGTTTGTTGATTGTGGATGAGGAACAAAAATTCGGGGTCAACGTAAAAGACAAGCTCAAAACAATTGCTGCTAATGTCGATACTTTGACATTAACGGCAACGCCAATCCCGAGAACCTTACAGTTTTCGTTGATGGCAGCGCGAGATTTATCAGTAATTACAACACCTCCACCCAATCGTTATCCTATCGAAACGAACGTCGTTGGTTTTAGCGAAGAGTTGATTCGGGATGCGATTTCGTATGAAATTCAACGCAATGGACAGGTTTTTTTCGTCAATAATCGAATAGAAAACATTAAGGAAGTAGCTGGAATGATTCAGCGATTGGTTCCTGATGCAAAAGTAGGAATTGGTAACGGCCAGATGGAAGGCAGCAAACTAGAGGAATTGATGTTAGCTTTTATGAACGGTGAATTCGATGTTTTGGTCGCTACTACAATTATAGAAAGTGGTTTAGATGTTCCGAATGCGAACACAATTTTTATCAATAATGCGAATAATTTTGGTCTTTCCGATTTACATCAAATGCGCGGTCGAGTAGGACGCAGCAACAAGAAAGCCTTTTGTTATTTTATTTGTCCTCCGTATTCCGCAATGACGGATGATGCTCGAAAACGAATTCAGGCATTGGAACAATTTTCCGAATTGGGAAGTGGTTTCTATATCGCGATGAAGGATTTAGAAATTCGTGGAGCAGGAGATTTATTGGGTGGAGAGCAAAGTGGTTTTATTAATGAAATTGGTTTTGACACCTATCAAAAAATCATGAACGAAGCCATCGATGAATTGAAGGAAAATGAATTCAAGGATTTATATGAAAACGAAGATAGCGGAGTAGATAAAGAATATGTAAAAGACTTGCAAATCGATACCGATTTCGAGTTGTTGTTTTCGGATGAATACATCAATAATGTTACGGAACGTTTGAGCTTATACAACGAATTAGGCAATGTGACAAACGAAGAAGAATTGGTTGTTTTTCAAAATAAATTAGTTGACCGTTTTGGTCCGATGCCACCACGAGCGCTAGCTTTAATGAACAGTATTCGCATCAAATGGATTGCTACTAGAGTGGGTATAGAAAAATTGGTGATGAAAAAAGGCAAGATGATTGGCTATTTTGTTGCCGATCAAAACTCAGATTTTTATACTTCCAAACGCTTTCATCAGGTGATTCAGTTTGTGCAAAAAAATAGTGCTATTTGTGTAATGAAAGAAAAACAAACGCCAGCTGGATTGCGACTATTATTGACTTTTGACAATGTAAAAACGACGAGAAGAGCTTTGGAATTGATGGACCTATTGGGGAAATAAATTAAATTTTTTTTTCGCCTTTTAAAAGCTAGAAGCTATGGAATCTGAAATTATTAATTTTTCAAATCCTTAATTACTTTAAACGCCACATCGACTTGGTCTTCGCTCACTAAAATGGTAAATTCATTTGAAGTCGAAATCACTTCGTTTATGATGATTCCTTCCCAAGCCAAACGCTGAAAAATGAAATAATAAATTCCGGGAACAACGATGTTTTCTTTAGGTAATTTCACCGTGATTGAAGCTAGATTGTCTAGTTTTTGAATCAATTTTTCATTGGCAAAATGTTTGTCAACCAAATAATTGACGCTATTGCTCACCACGATATTAGTTTCATTTACGCCACGTGATGAAGTATAAAAAATGTCGGGAAAAACATTGATATCCGTAATTAAATCGGCCTGTTTGTTTAAAACCGTTTCCGATGCCGCAAAAGTATAATCTGTTAACGAGGAGCGAACAGTAATCTCGCCTATATTTTTGATGACTTTATTTATTTTGTGGTTGAGTCTAAAATCTAATTCTTCGGTTAATCTTTTTAGCGCCATTACAACAGCTCCTTGCTTGACTTCTTTTCCGAAATCAGACTCCAATTCGACCATTATATTTCTCGAAAGTGAGGTCAAATTAATTATTCCAAGAGATAATGCATTTAATAAAAAGGGTTTTGTTTTGATGTAATTTTCAACAATTGAAGAAACTGTTTTCATAAATTTAAGTGTTTATTTATTGGGGGAAAAATCTGATCAATGATTTTTATTCATAAAACGAAAGGAAAAATTACAATAATTTAACAATTTTTTTTACAAATATAAATAAAAAAACAATTTGTTATAAAAAACTTAGGGAAATTAAAATTAGAAATGATAAAAGGCATCAACTAGGTGCTCTATAACGAGAGATTTGCCTTCTTTATGGATGGCAATGATATCAAAACGAACTTCAACATCTAGGTTGTTAGAAACAACATATTCATTTACTGCCTTTACTAAAAGTTGAATTTTTTTGGGTTTTACAAAATCCTGTGGCAACCCAAATTCTAGTGAAGAACGTGTTTTTACCTCAACTATGGCTAAGGTGTTCTCTTTTTTGGCGATAATATCAATTTCAGCTTTCTGGAATGTCCAGTTGGTTTCTAGAATTTCGTAGCTATTTTTTCGCAGAAATTCAACAGCCAATTCTTCTCCGAGTTTCCCTAAATCGTTATGTTCGGCCATTTTGGATTTCTTTTTTTTTTAAATTATTCGAATTTCAAAACAGTCTCTTTATCATTAATTTTAAGCACAACCTGTTTGCCAAAAACCAAGGCTCTGTTGTCGTGAAAATGTCCTGCAGGAAAATTATAAACAATAGGAAACGAGAATTCTTTTGTAATGTCTTGAATAATCTGGTTGGCATTTTTCCCCCAAGGAATATCGTTGTCTCTCATTTTTGTCATGCCGCCAACAATCAAACCACTCAATCCATCAAAGCAACCGCAGCGTTTTAGGCTCATTATCATTCGGTCGATATGGTATAAATATTCGTCGATGTCTTCGATGAAAAGAACTTTTCCTTTGCAATCTATTTGTGCATTGGAACCCATAAGGCTATATAAAATGGATAAATTTCCGCCCACGATTTCACCTTTGGCAATCCCGGGTCTATTGGCAGAATCAAAAGGGATGCTGTATTCTAGGCTTTCGCCAAAAAGTGCTTTCCGTAAACTTGCTATGGTTTCTGGAGTTGCTCTTGAAATTGTTACAGGCATTGCACCCTGAATGGAAGCAACATTCATTTTGTTTAAATAACTTTGGATTACCGTTACATCACTAAAGCCAATAATCCATTTTGGGCTTTGTTTGAATTTGGAAAAATCTAACAATTCAATCATTCGAACCGTTCCATAACCTCCTTTAACACACCAAATCGCCTTGATATTGGGATTATCGAGTTGTTGTTGAAAATCTTCTGCGCGTTGTTCGTCTGTTCCTGCTAACTGATTATTATCTAAACCAATAGTTTTCCCTATAAGGACCTCTAAGCCCCAGCTGTGCAATAAATCTATAGCAGTTTTTAGATTATCGTCAATGTTTTTTCGAGCTGTTGCCAAAATAGCTACGGTGTCTCCTTTTTGTAAATAGGGCGGTATCTTCATTTGAGTTTGGGCTTGAATGTTCGAAAATTGTAAAACAAAAATAAGCAATAGGAGTTTATAAAAAACACTATTGATTTTTGTAAAAGGAAATTGTTTGTAATGCATATTCGGAAGATATAATTCGTATTGGATTTACTCCCATTTTAATCATGGATTAAATTCAATACAAATATATTTTTTTATGACGAAGTAATTTATTCGACAAGGAATTTTTTTACAGTGGTTTTATTTCCTGAATTAATTTTAGCAAAATAAATTCCGGTTGGAAAATTAACATTCAATTTTGTTTCTCCTTTGAAGGAGGTATTGAATAATTTTGCTCCAAGACTATTGTAAATTTCAATCGTTGCTATTTCATTCATGCCAGAAACAGTTATTGTCTTTTTGGCTGGATTTGGATAAAGATTCACTTTAAGGGTAATAAAATCATGCGTAGACAAATTGAAATGCCACACTTGACCTGTTTTTTCACCCCAAATATAATTGGCCAAATCAGGATAATCAATAAATGGGTTTCTGTTTACTTGCCAAGTGTAGATGTAATTGTTGCGGTTCATCTCAAAATCATCCGAAGGATCCAAGCCATTCCAAAACAAAAGAGAGGCTAAATCGCCCAATTGCCCAACGGTCGTGTCAGGAATGTCACCGTTAACAACGCTCAACGCATTATAACGAACGGCCATATAAAAAACGGCACGAGCCACATCGCCTTTCCACGAACCCATATTTCCAGAAGGGCCATTGTAGCCAGTGAGCCCATAATTTCTATTACTGCGAGAGCTGTTTTCTGGGCCGTCTTCAGCTCGAAGGTGATGCGCATCAGCGTGACCGGCAAGAAGGTCATCAGCATCTGTAGATAACCAAACATTTATTCCGTCAGGAATACTCAAAGTTCCATCAGCGTATCCACCACGAGATTGTGGATAAATATGTTCTCTATTCCACTTTCCGGCACTTATTCCCGTGTCTTGAAATTCTAATTTTGAATGTGGTTTTTCAACATACATTAGCCAAACTTCGTTGCTGTTTTTGGGGTTTTGGTCGGTTTTTTTTAGAATATCAATTATGTCACCGTAATTATGGGCATGAACAACATCTTTATTAGCAATTATATTTTGAACAGCTTGTTTTAATGCCGCGCCAGAAAGCCCTTCTAGAGTGTCATAATATCCTGCTGGAGCTGTGCTAGAAACAACTCCATAAGTTGGATTTAAGGGTGTTCCAAAGGGTTCAATGATAAAATCATTATCAACAATTCGAATCTCAACATTGCTATTCAATTTTTTATATTCGATCGGAATATCTCCAATTTTTATTTTAGCCACTTCATCACCTTCGTCCAAAACATCATCAGTGATTGTAATATTTGTTGTAAAAGTATTCGAACCAGTTGGAATGAAAACAGTGGAGTTTCCTGTAAAATCGGCAGTTGTAAAAGTAGAATTGTTTAATGTAAAATTGAATGTTAAGTCAGAAGTAACGTTGTTTTGTGTGGTAAATGTTATAGCAAAAGTATCGCCCTCATTATATTGAACGGCATTTACTGAAATCGTTATGCCATTAAAAATGATACCGCTTCCATCGTTGTTTGCTCCCGGAGTTGGGCTTTTTGTTTCGTAAGTTCCATCATTTTTTCGTTGGATAGATTGAGTAGTTTTAAGATTATTTTGATCTTCATCATATTGTATTGCAACTCCCAACAGCGCCATTAATTCGGTGGCATCAGGATCTTTTGTGTCATACATAAGTACATCGATGAGGTTTACGCTGGTTGCCAAAGTATCCAGAGGAAAATCCGATGAACTTCCTAAATATAGTCCCACACCATCAGCACCATTTTGAATTGTGTTGTCGGGAAATATTTTATCTGGAGTTGGAGAAACTAGTTTGTTTCCTATAAGAATGATTCCATTCGCATCTGTTGTTAATCCATTTAAATCAATAGTATAATAACTTTTTAAAGCTGTGGTTGAACTCATATTGCCATTAAAAAAAACCAAGACATAACCGTCGAGTGAAAAATTTGATGTGGTTGATTTTAGTTCGATAAACTCTTTGTCGTCAGTACTTGGGGTATCACTATCCAATTCATTGATAACCACTTGTCCAAAAGCGGAATAGGTAAAAAATAAAGCAATTAGGGGTAAAATGTTTTTCATCAGTTCTTGATAAGTTAAGAAACAAAGGTAGTCATTATATGGATTTATTTTGCAGGTGTTGGTTCAATAAGGCAATACTAATTGGCAGTGTAGCTATTTTATTAATAAAAAAGGCCTCCTTACAGGAAGCCCTTTTAAAATTTATTTTGGGGTGTATTAATTCACGATAATATCATCAATTTGCATCGTAGTTGTTATGCTTGAAGTTCCGTAATATTCAAACAAGAAGAAACCATTCCCCGTCAAAGTTGACGGAATTACGTAATTACCGCTATTTGTAAAATTGGTAGCATATCCTGTTGTCGTTCCTTTTGCAATTGCAAAACTAGAAGTAATATCTACAAGGGTTGCTTTGCCAATATCTCCACCAGGAACGTAATTTGTTGAATAATAAACTTTTAAAACAGAACCAAGATTGTAACCATCTTTAGATTTAAACGAAAGTTTATTTCCAGGAGTGAATGCAACAGGCATAGCTAAATAAGTTTTATTTGACCCTCCAGAGTTGTAGGAAGTCATTTGTATGTATTTGTTACCACTATATGCTTTTACATCCCAATATCTTGAACCAAGGAAAGCATCATTTACGTATTTTGGAAAAACAGCCCCGGCGGTTGAAGCGGCATAACTTTCGAAATTTTCATTGAAAGTTGGCAAATATTGAATCGCCGAACCACCTATTGGCAAGTTAAAATCTAACCTTTCATTTGACATCATAGCATCACGCTCTGTTCTCATTATGATTTGATAAGTCGAATTGTATCTTGATAAAACACCCCTTATTTTTCCTTTTCCTAGTGGAACTTTATAGCCAGCAAAACTAGCAAATCTACTGGTTCTAATAGTTAGAGAACTGGTTCCGTTTGTAACATAAATACTCGAATCATAATTATCAGTTCTATTAGTATCATATGTTCCTCCGGCTGATTCGTCGGCAAACTGAACATTGTCAATTTCTACCAAAGTATTAAGGTAAGTATCACTAAATGCCTGAGCTAATGTTATTTTATGAACGATAGCATCCTCGCTAACAGCATCACAGGAGGGGATTAGATATTTTTGATACTCCAAACCAGTTAATCTATCTACAGCGTATTGTTCTGTAGGAGGAGCTCCAAAAATCAAACCTCTTCCATAACTACTTGGGTTTGCATAAGCCAATCCTTTCAATTTTAAAAACACTTTTTTACCCGGCTGAAGTTTTTTGGCATAAGCACTTACTTCGTCAACCGAAAGGTTGAATCCTTTTGAGCCATCTATAGGTTGAAAGTACATACTTTTATAAAAATTCCCACCTTCGTCACTTGAAATCACATAGGCTTCAATTATGTCATCTGCAGAATAAGTTACAGTTGTGTTAGATGCAACAGCGTAAATGTTTGCGACCTCCTTAGTTTTTGTCAAACCTGGGCTAACGCAGGCATCTTGAACCGGGGTGTCAAAAGTGTCGTTTACGCAGCTTGATAACAAACTAGCGGAAAAAATAACGATACATATATTTTTTATTTTATTTTTCATAATGCTTTATTTTTAAAAGGTTAGATATATGTTTACCATATATGTTCTTCCGTATCCGTAGAAATATTTTGGAGCAAATTTACTATAACCACCACTTTGATGATCTTCAAAGTCTTTAGTATAATTTGAGTCTCTTGATTGTTCGAAACCACCAGTTTTGTAGGTAGTATTTAAAACATTATTTACGGTTGCGAAAAGCCCTAAAGTTTTCCCATTAATTCTCCAAGATTTTCCTCCTACTAAATTAAAAAGGTAAAAAGCGTCAAATTTTTCTTGTGTCAAATAGCTGTCCGCTAAATCTTGGTCTACGGTTCTATAATTAGTATCGACATTATATTCATAATAGTTAGAGGTTCTTTTGATAGAAGAAACGTCAAGATAATTGTCTGTCAAATAATTAGCATTTGCCCCAATCCACCAGAATTTTGGGTCCCTATATTCTATTCCAAAAGAATAGGCTTGTTGTGGCATTCCCGCTTGTTTTAATCCAGAAAAATTAGCTTTCCCAAGATCTGTTGAGGTTGCTGAGGCATCATCAGTTACGCTAACAATCGGGTTGTTTGTATAAGTGTATTCTCCATAAGCTGCAACTCCAGTTATTTTAACCGTTGATGTTAATTGGTATTCAAGACCGGCTTCAATACCTCTGTTTTTCTTGTTAATCCCGGTTACAACTTCAGAAACAAAAGCTCCTTCTCCTCCAATAGCATCTGCATAATAAAAATTAATATCGGTCGAGTTTAATGTTTCAGAGAAATATCCAGTGAAACGAGCTTTAAATTTTGGAGCTTTAACCACATAACTCAAATCGACACCTTTGATGGTTTCATTAGTGATATTTGGAGTTATGTCATTATTTAAACGAGAATTTGGGAAGACATCTTTAGAATTTGGAGATTTTGTCATATAAATCCCGTTGAAGTCAATAAAATTTCTTCCTGTTAATTTATAAGTCAACCCTCCTTTGAATCCAAAATTATCAAAATTTACTTTATCACTTTTTCCTAATGAATTGTTTGGATAATAACCGTTTTTATACAAACCATCTCTCTGAAAACTAGAACGAGAGAAAGCTTGAGCTAAATAGAAATCAATCTTTTTGTAAATGAATTTAAATTGGGTAAAAGCATCTAATTTTGTTACATCAATGTTATAATTATAACCATAATGTTCATTTATACCAAGAATTCTAAACGGATTGTTTAAATCTGATTGTTGTTGATTTTCATCTATCCCAAAAGTACTAATGTCTCTGAAGTACTCTCCTCCCAAAAGATCCAGCATATTTTTAAAGTTTTTTGTTTTAGAAGACAAGTAGTTTGCTCCCGCAGTCAATAAAATATTATCAGAAAGTTGGGTCGTCAAGTTTGTGTTGAAAGTGGCAATGTTTTCGTCGTTTCGATCTTCATACTGAACATATCTGCTCCCGTTTGCCAGATTTTCTTCATTTACTCGGTACATGTTTTTCCAATCTAATTGTTTGTTGGCAAGAAAATTAACCCTTGTTGCCTCTGCATTTACAACATTTGCAGGGGTGTCGCCTGTATAAACACCATTAAAAAAATAATTAGCCCAAAAACTAGGTAATTTTCTATAATAAATAGGATCAGGATTATCAGCTTTTGAGAAGTCTAATCGGCTATTTCCTATTTGCCCAATTTGATACGAAACGGTAGTATTCAAATTAGTTTTAGGATTTACTTTCCAATAGTGGGTCAACATAAACAAAGGTTCTTCTGTTTTTTTAAATCTGGAATTTCTTTTTTCACCTTCTTGGTAGCCCCAATATGAATTGTATTTTTGTCCCCCTAAATCAGTTTGTTCTGCAGTATTTGGAGCGTTTTTTCCTCTTTTGTTCTGGGCATAAATCGCGGTAAAGTTTAAGCTGCTGTTATCATTGATTTTCTTTTCGACACTTGCAAACAAAGAATTGGCAGCATAATTAGTTCCTTCAAAGTAACCATTCTGAGCCCAACGTCTTCCGCCAGAAACAACATAAGCCCAGCCATCTTTATTCATTCCGGAGGCAGTTGTTCCCATTACTCTCATACTATAGTTAGTATTAGTGTTAAGAAAGGAAATTCTGGTTCCAGGTCTATATATAGAAGCTCTCGTATTTATTTCTTGTGTCCCAGCAATACCTCCAAACGCATAATCAGAAGGAGCAGAACCATTTGTAAACTCTTGGTTTCTTGTAGCGTCGTTCAAACCACCCCAATCGCCATATTGTGGTCTTCCATCAGCAACGCGATTCATAGAGATACCATTAATCATTACATTAGAATATTCATTGTCAATTCCCCTAACGCTAAATCTTGCAGCTCCAAAATTATAGGCTGCCGCTTGTAAAAACACATCTTTACTTGCTAGAAGCATACCAGCGGTACTTTCCGAACCACTATTATCATCGCTCAAATCAGTTTCTAAAATGGTTATCAACCCCGATATTTTTTCTTGGGTTAAGTCAATTTCTAAAGCAATGACTCCTAAATCCAACAGTTGCCCTTCAATTATTTCTAATTGAATCAACTGGTCTTTGTAGCCAAAACTTTTAACAAGTAATAATTGTTTTCCAATAGCTATATTGTCAAAAGAGAATTTCCCTTCGACATCTGATAGCTGAGTCAAGTTTGTATTTTGAATTGATGCAACAACACTTTGTAGGGCTTTCTGTGTTTTGGAATCAACCACCTTTCCTGAAATTCCGGCATTTGACTGACCAAAAGCAAACACTACCTGCATCACAAATAATGTACTAAAAATAAATTTTTTCATAAATAAAAATAAATTAATTGATGTAGAAAAGAAAAATAATTTCTTAGCGAATACAAAGCTACATTTATAATTTTTATTATATACATTTGCCCACAAGTTTTTTGTTAAATTTTAACTCAAATTATCACCTATTATATGAGAATTAAAAATATTATTGCCATTTTGTTTATTTTATCTTCAATATTTATTGTCAATGCGCAGCCAAAAAAATATATTGTGCATACCGTTGCGTTCTATAATTTTGAAAATCTATTTGACACCATTAATAATCCCAATAATGACGAGGAATGGTTGCCGAATGGCTTGCAACACTGGACTTCAAAAAAATACAAGCAAAAACTGCAGAACCTTTCTAGAGTCATTATGCAAATTGGCACCAATGATCTACAAAAAGAAGCACCTACTTTAATAGGTTGCTCCGAAATTGAAAACCGTGGTGTTCTTGAAGATTTAGTAAAACAACCTAATATAATTAAAGATGATTACGGAATAGTGCATTTTGATTCTCCTGACAAAAGGGGTATCGATGTAGGTTTATTATATAAGAAGAAACATTTTAAACCAACCAGTTTTGTAAATATTCCATTGATAATTTACAGAGGAAAAAATACGGGTGCAATCAAAAGCGAAAAAGAATCAGAGGAAGACAAAGCCGAAAATGACAAAATAGAAGTTGCAAATGACAACAGGGTTTACACCAGAGACATTCTGTTAGTTACCGGTTTTCTTGACGGTGAAGAAATAAATATATTGGTAAACCACTGGCCGTCACGTTCTGGCGGAGAGAAAAAAAGCAGTCCGTTTCGGGAAGCAGCAGGAAGATTAGTCAGAAAAGTAATGGATTCTGTTTACAAAATAAATCCCGAAGCCAAAATTATTTGTATGGGAGATTTAAACGATGGTACCTACAACAAAAGTGTTAAAGAAGGTATTGGAGCAAAATTAAAAAAAGCAGAAGTAAAACGATTTGGAGTTTATAATCCTTTCGAACAAATGTACAAAGAGGGAAATTCATCATTATTTTATAGAGATGCTGGAGATATTTTTGATCAAATTATGGTTTCAGAAACACTAATAAAGGAGGGTCATTCGTCATTTCGTTATTGGAAAGCAGGAATTTATAACAAACCATTCATGATACAAACTACCGGTCAATATAAAGGCTATCCGTTAAGACATCAGGCAAATGAAGAGGGTTTTAGCGACCACTTTCCCGTGTATGTTTATTTAATAAAAGAAGTGAAATAATTTAACACACCTAAGATGAGAAATATAACAATTGCTTTTCTGTTGTTGTTTTCGATAAATTGCCTTTCCCAAGACACAATTCCAACAGCAAACGCAAAAGAATATATGGACAAAGAAGTCTGTGTTGTGGGAAAAGTAGTTTCATTCAAACTCGCGGCCGAAGGTAAATACACGAATTACATCAATATCGACAAAGCCTATCCGGAGAGTGTTTTTACCGTAGTAATTACAAACAATTACCTGGAAAAATTAAATATTAAAATTGAAGAATTAAAGGATAAAGAGATCTATGTAAGAGGAACAATAACCACTTATAAAAACGATCCAAAACAAATCCCGCAAATTTTCAACCCCATAAGTATTGATATTAAGAAAGAGTAGTTTTATAAAAAAATGAAGCACCCACAAAAGGACGATTATTATTCGAGGAAAATAAAAAACAATCAGGAATAGTCGTTGCAGAATGTAAACGTTATTCTTAAAAAACGTATTGCATTATGATTGCTTATTACAAAAACAACAAAGGTTTAGTTCAAACGGACAACCATGAAGACAACTGCTGGATTAATGTAGTTTGTCCCACAAAAGAAGAAACCAAATTTCTTCTTAAAGAACTACAAATTCCCGAAGATTTTTATAGTGACATTGAAGATATTGACGAACGACCACGTATCGAAATAGAAAATGGTTGGACGCTTATTATTTTGCGAATTCCTTTCAAAAGCAACGACGCTAAATTGCCTTTCAACACAGCGCCATTGGGTTTAATGTTTAAAGACGATGTTTTCGTGTCTCTTTGTTTTCATGAAACGGACATACTCCCCGATTTTATTTTATACACAAAACGCAAAAAAATAACCATCAACAATCACTTTGACCTGGTTTTAAAACTGCTTTTGTCTTCAAGTATTTGGTTCCTAAAACACCTAAAACAAATCAATCAGCGCATCAAATTAGCCGAAGATAATTTAGAACAATCCATCAAAAACGAAGAGCTTCAAGCCTTGCTTCAAATCGAAAAATGTTTGGTTTTTTTCATCACATCCTTAAAAGGGAATGATGCCTTATTTCGCCGAATCAAGAATCTAAAAAACTACAAAGACACTTTTGATCCTGAGCTTTTGGAAGATGTAGAAATCGAATTGCGCCAAGCCGAAGAAACCACCAATATTTACAGCAACATCTTAACCGGAATGATGGACGCCTATGCTTCGGTAATTTCAAACAATTTGAACGTCATAATGAAAAGACTAACTTCCATTTCAATCATTTTGATGATTCCCACCCTAATCGCCAGTTTATACGGAATGAATGTTCCTAACAATTTACAAGACAATCCTTTCGGATTTCTGATAGTCTTGTTAATATCTCTTATGGTTTCCGTTTTCGGAGTATTCTTGTTCAAGAAAAAAAATATGTTCTAATTTTCTAGAAGCAATCTCCCGCTTTCCGTTATAATCTTGCTCAATAAAAGCTATTTTTCTTTACAAATAAAGGAGCTTCTGCTGGCCACTCTTTTTTAGCAAGAAAAAATAGCCTTTATTTTTACAAGGATTTTTACTTCAATCGCGGCTAGAAAGCCTGCTTAGCTAAGTTTTAGTAATAAATAACACACAGATGTTTTAGATGTTTTAAAATTTTAGACATTTACCTTCTAATTCGTCTTTAAATAATATATTTGTAAAATAATATAACAATTATAACAAAAAAAGTTACAATGATAACAATAGTAGATCAATTTGGAATACAAGCAGCCCTAAAAGAATTAGGGATAGAAGCCATAAATGAAGGAACATCGACAGGAGCAAATAATTTTGCAAACGGAAAAATCCTCGAAAGCTATTCGCCGGCTGACGGTACTTTAATTGCAAAAGTAAAAACTTCTACAAAAGAAGATTACGAAAAAGCAATGCAAAAAGCGTCGGAAGCTTTCCTAGAATGGCGATTAGTTCCTGCGCCAAGAAGAGGAGACATCGTTCGCCAAATGGGCGACGAATTAAGAAAATTTAAAGAGCCTCTTGGAAAATTAGTTTCTTACGAAATGGGAAAAAGTCTTCAAGAAGGATATGGCGAAGTTCAAGAAATGATCGACATCTGTGATTTTGCAGTCGGTTTATCACGTCAATTATACGGATTAACAATGCATTCGGAACGACCACAACACAGAATGTACGAACAATATCACCCGATAGGAACCGTTGGAATTATTTCGGCGTTTAACTTCCCAGTGGCAGTTTGGAGTTGGAACGCAATGATAGCTTGGGTTTGTGGTGATGTTGCGATTTGGAAACCAAGTTCAAAAGTTCCTTTGTGTGGCATTGCTTGCCAGAATATTATCAAAACAGTTTTAAAAAGAAATAACGTTCCCGAAGGAGTAAGTTGCTTGGTGACAGGAAACGAATCGGGGGATTTAATCAATAATGACAAAAGAATTTCATTGGTTTCTTTCACGGGATCAACAAGAATTGGGCGTCACGTATCTAAAACTGTCGCAGAACGTTTTGGAAACACAATTCTAGAATTAGGAGGAAATAATGCCATTATCGTTTCGGAACATGCCGATATCAGTATGGTTTTGGTAGGAGCTGTTTTTGGAGCCGTTGGAACCGCAGGACAACGTTGTACTTCGACGCGTCGTCTAATCATTCACGAAAGTGTGTATGACAAAACCATCAGTGTTTTGAAAAACGCCTACGGTCAATTGCAAATCGGTAATCCATTGGACGAAAACAACCACGTTGGACCACTTATCGATAAAGGATCTGTTCAGGAATATTTGAATGCAATTGAAAAAGCAAAACAACAAGGTGGAAAAATCATTGTAGAAGGAGGCTTAGTTGAAGGCAAAGGATACGAAAGTGGATGTTACGTAAAACCGTGTATCATTGAAGCCGAAAATCATTTTGACATTGTTCAGTCTGAAACTTTTGCTCCAATTTTGTATGTAATGAAATATTCTACAATTGAAGAAGCAATTGCGTTGCAAAATGGAGTTCCTCAAGGGCTATCGTCTTCAATATTCACAAATAGCATGCGGGAAATGGAATTGTTTCTTTCTCAATCTGGTTCTGATTGTGGAATTGCCAATGTAAATATTGGAACTTCCGGAGCAGAAATCGGTGGCGCTTTTGGCGGAGAAAAAGAAACAGGAGGCGGACGAGAATCTGGTTCCGATGCTTGGAAAGCCTATATGAGACGACAAACGAATACCATTAATTATGGAACGCAATTGCCTTTGGCACAAGGAATAAAATTTGATTTGTAAGGAATAAAATTGCAGCAAAAAGGGCTATCGTTTTTATATAACGAAAGCCCTTTTTAATTTCTGCCTTTTTCATTTGGGTATAAACTTGGTAGAGGTTCACTTTGCCAAAACTCCTTTGTGTCAACATCCAAAATGGTCAGCGGTCCTTTAAAAGCAGTACCTGTATCGACATTCCAAACATTAGCCATATTTACCGGAATGGTTTTATTGATCCTTGAAACCGGCGTGTGGCCAATGTAGATTTCCTTGTACAAAATCAATCGTTTTGGATACAATAAATCATCTGTTTTCATCTTTTTATCCAATGCCAATGCGGTTTCCCAAAGCGTTCTGTCCCAATAAAACAGTCCCGGAAAATATTCATAAAGAACTCCATTCATATTGGTAAAACCGGCGTGAACAAACAAACGATTCTGTTCGTCGAGATAATAATCTACTAAAGATTTCAGGAATTCAATATGTTTTTTGATGGTTTCGGCATTAACATAGGAATATGCCAAAACCGTTGATTCACCGCCGTGCTTGTACCACAACAAATTGTCCTTGCTTTCATCGAGCCATTCTAATAATAATTTGTCGTGGTTGCCAAGAATGCAAATGCAATTGTGGGTGGTTTTTAATTCTATCAAATAATCAATCACTTGGGGCGATTGGCTCCAGCCATCAACATAATCACCCAGAAAAATCAAGGTGTCTTTTGGTGTAACTTTGGCTCTTTCCATAATTTGATGCAAGGCACGCAAACCGCCGTGAATATCGCCTATAACGAGTGTTCTCATTTTTAATATTTTCTACTGCACATCATATTTCATTTTCCTCAAAATCCGCAACGCTTCTTTAAACGACAAATATACAGAAGTGAAAGGTTTCAAAAGTGGTTTTGCGTCAATCAATTTTTGTTTGGTATCTTCAAATCCGTTGAGGTAACAAATCATAAATGTCGATGGTAAATTTTCTAAATCTTTCTTCTCTCGTTCGTTTAACGAAAGCCCTTTTTGGAGTTTATTGAGCAATGAAATGTTCGAATTATAAATATGAAACAACATTTTCCGGTTGAATTCCGGCGGTTGAAAAAGAATTTCTCGGTCAATTTTATAATAACCATTATCGTGAAAATGGATGGTTTGTTTTTCTAAAGGATAATAACTCGTTTTATCGTTCAAACCTAAAGGAACATATTCGATAATCGTAAAAGAATCGTCGTCAAAAGTAATCGTCACCACATCCTGAGCCGAATAAAAAAGCTTAATTTGTTCGTTGATCAGTTCAATGTCAACACGGGAAAGGAAGGTTTTGTCCCGCGACATTTTAGGAACTCCAGCCCAGCAAATGACAAATAACTCCTTGAAAACCTTGTATTTTGGCGACATATCCTTATGCCTAAAATTCATAAAATCAAACACGCCGTCGAGCGTATATTCAATGTTGTTTCTCGAATTATTTTCGATGCCAATAACGGTTTCCGTGTTTTGATAATTCTTTTCAATTTCCTCTATAACAGGAACGGTATTGCTTCCTCGCCGAATAAAAGTGCTGCCGGCAGGAATGGTATGAATTCCTTTTTTGAAATTCGAGGTCTTATTTTTGGGTTTTATGGTCACTAAACCTATGACTTTATCTTTTGGCAAATTGGGAAAAGGTACGTTTTCGTACTGAATTTTCGGGGGGTTTTCGAGATAGGCATTCACCAAATTTTGGATGTGGCTGTCATCAAAAAAGTCGTCGCCCACAATCTCGTTGTCTCGATCTTCGACACCAACAACAATATAGGAATTATTTGCTGGATTCGAATTGGACAAGGCACAAATATGTTTCAAAAACTTGGCTTTCCCCTCGCGAGTGTGTAAATTCAACTGGCGTTTTTTGTCATAAAAACTGCTCTCATCGTTGTGAGCCAATAAGTTTTTAATTAAAAGACGTTTGTTGATCATTTGATTTCGGATTTAAAAATTAGCACCACTCAAGGAATTGGATTCCCAGCACTAGCCGTCCATAAAGAAAACCAATCTTCCAGCTCCATTTCAAAGACTGTAGCCTTCATTAAATTGGCAATTCTGGTTTTTTCTGCCGTGCCACAAACGGGCAAAATCCCTGCCGGATGTTTCAAAATCCAAGCCAAAAACAAGATGTCTATATCAACGTTATATTTTAACGAAAGTTGCGCCGCTACTTTCTTAATTCGAATGGATCTTTCGTCAGATTTTTTAAAAATACTTCCTAGCGGAGACCAGCACATTGGCTTGATTTTATGAAGTTGCATATGGTCTAAACTTCCGTTGAGCATCGCTTCAAAATGGGTTACCGAAAACTCGATTTGATTGTAATTTACTTTCGTTTTTGTCTGAACTAAATCGGTTTGATTCGGATTAAAATTAGAAACACCAACATCCAGAATTTTGCCTTCGGTTTTGAGCTTTTCAATCGCTTCGGCAATCTCATCAACTTGCATCAACGGACTTGGTCTATGCAACAAAAGCAAGTCCAGATAATCAGTTTTCAAATTTTTTAGCGATTGTTCAGCTGACCAGATAATATGGGACTTTGAATAATCGTAATGATGGATTTTAGTTTTTCTGTTTTCTGACGGTAATTGGATGCCACATTTTGAAATTAGTTGAATTTTTTCTCTTTCGATTCGGCTTTCGCCAAAAGCGTTTCCAAAAGCAGTTTCGGTAGTATAACCACCATAAATATCAGCGTGATCAAATGAGGTGATTCCAGTTTCAAGGCAGGAATTAATCAGTTCAATCATCTGGGTTTTGTTCAGATTCTTGCCCCAGATTCCCCACGTCATCGTACCAGCAATAATCTCTGAAAAAGGTGTTTTTGTCATTGGTTTAAAATTTACAATAAAATTAGAGAATCCTCAATTTTGAGGCTTACTTATTTAAAAACTTTAAAATTATGAAAATACTATCACAAATCATCCTTAAAATTCAGTGTTTATAAGAAGTTTTAACCATTTTTTAACATCGTACTTCTAAAAAAAAATTCAATTTGCACCATCAAAAATAACGAACACAATTTACAGCAATTAAAACAGGAAAATGGAAGAAAATACAGCTACTATGGACATTCGGGCAATCAATGAAAAAATAGAAAGAGAAAGTGCTTTTATCGATTTGCTAACTATGGAAATGAATAAAGTAATCGTGGGTCAAAAACACATGATCGAACGATTATTAATTGGGCTTTTGGGTCAAGGGCATATCTTGCTAGAAGGTGTTCCGGGATTGGCAAAAACATTGGCGATTAATACTTTGTCACAAGCCGTTCACGGATCTTTCAGCCGAATCCAGTTCACCCCGGATTTATTGCCTGCCGATGTTGTGGGAACAATGATTTACAACATTAAAGCCAATGAATTTTCTATAAAAAAAGGACCGATTTTTGCCAATTTTGTCCTTGCGGATGAGATTAATCGTGCGCCAGCCAAAGTGCAATCGGCATTATTAGAAGCGATGCAGGAAAAACAAGTGACTATTGGCGATACGACTTTCAAATTAGACAGACCGTTTTTAGTTTTGGCAACTCAAAATCCAATTGAGCAGGAAGGAACTTATCCTTTGCCGGAGGCGCAAGTCGATCGTTTTATGTTGAAAACCGTTATCGATTATCCAAAAATGGACGAAGAGCGAATGGTGATTCGTCAGAATCTAAAAGGAAGTTATGAAAAGGTAAATCCAGTAGTTTCGGTAGAACAAATTTTGCGTGCGCAAGAAGCCGTTCGAGAAGTTTATATGGACGAAAAAATCGAAAAATACATTCTTGATATAGTTTTCGCTACTCGTTTTCCAGAAAAATATAAATTGGCCGACTTGAAACCATTAATAAGTTTCGGAGCTTCGCCACGTGGAAGTATCAATCTGGCCAATGCTGCAAAATGTTACGCCTTTATCAAACGTCGCGGGTATGTAATTCCAGAAGATGTTCGTGCCGTAGTTCACGATGTATTGCGCCATAGAATTGGACTTACGTATGAGGCAGAAGCTGAAAACATTACTTCGGTAGACATCATCAACAAAATCGTAAACGAGATTGAAGTACCTTAAAAGTGATGAGGCAAAAGTCATTAGGCATTAGTAACACTAATGACCTATTGCCTATTGCCTATTGCCTATTGCCTTTATAAAAATGGAAACAAAAGACCTCTTAAAAAAAGTACGAAAAATAGAAATCAAAACCCGAAGATTGAGCGATCACATCTTTTCGGGGGAATACCATACCTCGTTCAAAGGACGCGGAATGACTTTTAGCGAAGTACGTCCGTATCAATATGGTGATGACATTCGTGCCATTGACTGGAATGTAACGGCGCGTTATAACGAAGCTCATGTTAAGGTTTTTGAAGAAGAACGGGAACTCACCATGATGTTGATGGTCGATATTTCGGGTTCGGAAAGTTTTGGTTCGAAAAACCAATTCAAAAAAGACATCGTTACCGAGATAGCTGCAACCATGGCATTTTCGGCAACACAAAACAATGATAAAATTGGTTTGATTTTGTTTTCAGACCAAATTGAATTGTACATACCGCCTAAAAAAGGACGTTCACACGTTTTGCGTATCATACGAGAATTGATAGAATTTCACCCTAAAAGCCACAAAACCGATATTGCACAAGCGCTGAAATTCTTGTCCAGTACTCAAAAAAAGAAAGCCATTGTCTTTGTGATTTCTGATTTTATTTCAGAAGATTATGAGCATACATTGAAAATAGCTTCCAAGAAACATGATATTACAGGGATTAGGGTTTATGATATTCGCGAAGAGAAAATGCCAAATCTAGGAATGGTTTCCATGCTCGATGCCGAAACTGGAGAAACACAATTGATTAATACGGGTTCAAAATTGGTACGAATGAATTATGAAAAACACTATCACGGAAAAGCAAAATATTTCAAGGAGACATTCACTAAATCTGGGGCGGGAGTCGTAAACTCAAGAGTTGACGAAAGCTATGTGACCAAATTACTGAGTTATTTTAAATCGAGATAAAAGCCCCACCCAACCTCTCCAAAAAGGAGGAGTAAGAAGGCTTAAAAAATAAATTAACATTTTCCATAAATTTCCTCTTTGGGGTTAGGAGACTAATTAAATGATGAAAAAATTATTACTATACTTTCTTTTTTCAACCGCTGTTTTTGCACAACAAAAACAAGTTGCAACAAGCGTTGATTCGATTAAGAAAAAGATTGGCGCCGAATTCAAACTCACTATAAAAACAACTGTCGATACGAAGTCTAAAGTCGTTTTCCCTAAGTTAAAAAACATTGGTGCCCTTGAAGTGATTCAATCCTATCCAGTTGATACCGTCAAAAAAGACGACCGTTATGAATTGGTAAAAAAATATGGCTTGACTCAATTTGATTCTGGGAAATACACGATTCCGAGTATCAAGATTTTGATTAATAACAAAATTGTTTTGTCAGATTCGATTAAAGTTGAGGTTGCAAACGTTCAAGTTGACACTTTAAAACAAAAAATGTTCGACATCAAAGACATTGTACCTGCAGACAATTTGCTTGGCGATTGGTGGAAATATCTTCTAATTTTATTCTTGGTTGCTGGTATTGGCGCATTTACACATTGGTATATTAAAAAAAATAAAAAGGAAAAAGCGGAAGAGGAAATCTATAAAACGCCAATAGAAAAAGCAACCAGTTTGCTAAACAACTTGGAAAAGAAAGAACTTTGGCAACATGGAGAAATCAAGGAATATTATAGCGAATTGACGGACATTGTTAGAAATTACATTGAAGAAGCGATAGAAATTCCGGCGATGGAAAGCACAACCTATGAATTGATTGAAGGATTAAAAATCGCTTCTCTCAAAAAGAAACTAAAACTTTCTCCTGAAACAATTGAGAATTTGTTTGTAGTTTTAAAACAAGCCGATTTGGTAAAATTTGCCAAATCAAAACCATTGGATTATGAAATTACCGAAGACAGAAAAAAAATAGAAAGAACCATTGTTACACTTGACAAATCGATTCCTGTAGTGGTTGAAAATAATGAAGAAATGTTGCTTAACGAAATGCAACGTCAAGAACAGTTGAAAAGAGAATTACAAAAACAAAAGAAAAAACGAATAACTATCGCGGTTTCTTTAATTCTATTTTTGTTTTTTGCAACCACAACCTTTTTTGTCGTTACCAAAGGTTTAGATTATGTAATAGATAACGTTTTTGGAAATTCATCCAAAGAATTGCTTGAGGGTGAATGGATAAAAAGCGAGTACGGAAATCCAAGTGTGAGAATTGAAACTCCAAGAGTACTCAAAAGAATCGACTTAACAAAATCGCTTCCAAAAGACGGAATGGCTTTGATTAAGGAGATGCAATCTTTTGCTTATGGTAGCTTGGTTGATAATTTTTATATTATGGTTTCGACTTTCAATTACAAACAAGCTCCGAATGCCGGCGAGCCAACAGAGGAAAAACCAATTGATTTAGCAAAAGCATTGGACGGGACCTTGAAATCAATCGAATCACAGGGAGCGCAAAACATGATTGTAAAACAAGAAGATTTCGAGACTAAAGAAGGAATTAAAGGCATCAAGGGATACGGAACATTTTCGAAAATTGATGGTGTAAATAAAAGCAGTACCAAATTATATTATGAAATTTTGTTGTTTAGTCATGAAGGCGGATTGCAACAAATTATGATTGTTCACGAAGAAGGAGACAAATATGCAAATGAAATTTCAGACCGTATATTGAGCTCTGTCGAACTTAAAAAAGCACAACAATAATGGGGAAAATAACTTTTTTAAATCCAGAGTTTTTTTTGTTATTCCTTTTGATTCCAATAGCAATTGCCTGGTTGTTTTTGAAAAGAAACCACCAATCAGCAACATTGAAAATCAGTTCAATTCAAGGATTCAAGGATTCGAATTCGCTTTTGGCAAAGCTGAAACCGATATTGAACATACTTCGATTATTAGCACTAAGTTCATTAATTTTAGCAATTGCTAGACCCAGAACGGTTGATGTGAGCAATCGATCAAAAACGACACGAGGAATTGATATTGTGATGGCGGTCGATGTTTCGGGGAGTATGCTTTCGAGAGATTTAAAGCCAAACCGTATGGAAGCGCTTAAAAGAGTTGGGGCAGATTTTGTCGAAGAAAGACCAAACGACAGAATCGGGTTAGTTGTTTACGCCTCCGAAGCCTATACTAAAACACCAGTAACCAGTGACAAAACAGTTATTCTTGAAGCGATAAAAAGTATAAAATATGACAATGTTTTGCAGGACGGAACAGGAATAGGAATGGGATTGGCCACAGCCGTAAACCGATTAAAAGACAGCAAGGCCAAGAGTAAAGTGATTATTCTTATGACCGACGGTGTTAATAATGCGGGTTTTATCGAACCCGAAACCGCCGCAGATATTGCCAAACAGTATGGAATAAAAGTGTACACAATAGGAATTGGAACTAACGGAATGGCTGAATCGCCTTATGCATTGGCCCCAAATGGACAGATTATGTTCCAAATGATGAAAGTAGAAATAGACGAGCAATTATTGAAAAGCATTGCTAAAAAAACGGATGGAAAATATTTTAGAGCGTCAAGTAATAGCAAATTAGCAGAGATATACGCCTCTATTAATAAGCTAGAAACAACAGAAATTAAAGAATTAAGGTACTATGATTATGATGAAAAGTTCAGACCTTTTGTTTTGTTCGCAGGCTTTTTAATCCTTTTAGAAATTGGATTACGAAATACGGTTTACAGAAGCTTTATATAAAGAATATGGAATTAGACGAAAATAAATATTTATATCTCCTTTTTATATTACCAATTGTGGTAGTACTTTTTCTTTTGAATTTATATTGGAAAAGAAAAAAACAACGTGAATTTGGAGATTTGGATTTGGTAAAAAAACTAAGTCCAGAAAGCTCAGTTTTTAAACCTGTTTTGAAGTTGGTCGCTACGCTATTGGCTTTGGTAGGAATAATTTTAGGATTGGTAAATCCAAAAATTGGGACCAAGATGGAAACCGTAAAACGAGAAGGAATCGACATTGTTTTTGCGATGGATGTTTCCAAAAGTATGCTTGCCGAAGACGTTGCGCCTAGTAGATTGGAAAAAAGCAAACAAATCGTTTCGCAAATCATCAATCAGTTGGGAAGTGACAGAATCGGAATCGTGGCTTACGCCGGAAGTGCCTTTCCCGTATTGCCAATTACAACTGATTACAGCGTGGCGAAAATGTTTTTGCAAAGTATGAACACCGATATTGTTTCCTCGCAAGGAACATCGCTGGACGAAGCCATAAAATTATCTTCGACCTATTTTGATGATAAAAGTAAAACCAGTAAATTATTGATTCTAATTTCTGATGGTGAAGATCATTCAGAAGGAGCAGCCGCAGCCGCGGAAGAAGCTAAAAAACAGGGAATGAAAATCATAACAATCGGAGTTGGAACCGAAAAAGGGAGTACGATTCCCATAAGAGTTAATGGCATTATCCAAAGTTTCAAACGAGACAACAACAACGAGGTGGTGATTACCAAAATGAATACAGAAAGTTTAAATACAATTGCTAAAGCCACAAAAGGTGGTTACGTAAATGGAAATAACACCAAAGAAGTACTTGAGTACGTTAAAAATGCGCTTGACAAAATACAAAAAACAGAGTTCGAATCCACAGAGATGGCTGATTTTCAATCGCAATTTCAATGGTTTTTAGGATTTGCTTTTGCTTTATTGTTTTTGGATATTTTCTTTTTGGAAAGAAAGACAAAATGGGTGCGAAAGTTGAATTTATTTAACGAGAAAGATTAATGAGAAATTTTATATTATATATTTTACTAATAATTTCTTTAGCAGTTTCTGCTCAAGAAAAAGACAAAACTTTAGCTAAAGCAAACGATGAATATGCTGAAAAAAAATTCGTTGATGCTGAAGCCAATTACCGAATTTCGCATTCAAAATTACCTAAAAAAGCGACAGCTTCTTATAATTTGGGAAATTCAATTTATAAGCAAAACCAAAATTTGGAAGCCGGATTTGAATATGCGAAAGCAATTAAAAAAGCTAAATCAAGAACCCAGAAACATCAAGCATTTCACAATTTAGGAAATGTTTTTATGAAGGAAAAAAATTATTCAGAAGCAGTCGAAGCCTATAAAAACGCATTACGCAATAAGCCGTCAGACGAAGAAACCAGATATAATTATGCATTGGCAAAGAAAAAACTAAAAGAAAACCCACCAAAAGGCGACAAGAAAAAAGACGACAAGAAAAAAGATAAAAAGGACGACAAGAAAGACGGGGAAAAGGACAAAGATAAAAAAGATGACAAAAAAGACGACAAAGGAAAAGATAAGCCTAAAGATAAAGACGGCAAAAACAACGAAAAACCTAAGGATAAGGAACAACCCAAACCAAAACCGGCAGGAATTTCTAAACAACGATTAGAAAATCTTCTGGATGCGGTAAATAACGAAGAGAAAAAGATCCAAGACAAAGTTAACGCTCAAAAAGTAAAAGGAAAACCAGTTCAGACTGAAAAAGATTGGTAAAGCTCCTAACGCCCGAGGTGAAATTTGCACGAAATAAATGATTTTTAAATGAAATGGAAAGAATTGTATTAATACTGTTTTTAATTACCCAATCGCTTTTGGCTCAAGTACACTTTGAAGCCAAAGCTAGTAAAAACACGCTTGGACTAAACGAAAGACTTCGCGTCGACTTCACGATGAATATAGACGGAGACAACTTTAACCAGCCTTCTTTTGAAGGGTTTAGAATCATTGCAGGACCAAGTCAGCAAGTCAGCCAATCGTGGGTTAATGGAAAAAGCACTTTCGAAAAAACGTACTCCTATTATCTTTTGCCACAACAAAAAGGGAATCTCATCATAAAACAGGCTTCTATAGAATACAATGGGCAAATTTACAAGACATCACCAATAAAAATAAATGTTACTGTGGCGGTAGAACAACCCAAAGATCCAAATGACGCCGAGGTTTCTGCTGATGATAATATTTACCTTGTTGCTGATATTTCTAAAACCAATCCATATATCAACGAACCCATAACGGTCGTATACAAATTGTATTTTAGTTATAATGTAGGAATCACAAATTGGAGAGAACTAGATAAACCTAAATACAATGATTTTTGGAGTCAAAATATCGACATTAAGCAACTCGTTGGCGAAGAAGGAATTTTCAAAGGAGAAAAATATCGTTTTGTAGTACTCAGAAAAACAGTTTTATACCCTCAAAAATCAGGAAAACTAGTGATAGAACCTTTGTCATTGGATATAGACGTTCAATTACCAACAAATCGCCGCGACATGTTTGGACGAGTAATAGTAGCAGATGGCAATAAAAGGGTTTCTGCTGGAGCCAAAACAATCTCGGTGAAAGCACTTCCTGAGGTTGGAAAACCAGAAGGATTTTCGGGAGCTGTAGGAAAATTTGATTTTAGGGTATCCCCTTCTAAAGTAAATTTAAAAAACGGCGAAAGTCTTGATTTGATTGTTAGTGTTTCAGGAAATGGGAACATGAAATTATTCAATTTGCCAAAACCCGTGGTTCCCAACTCATTAGAAATGTATGACCCCGTTCACAGCGAAAAAGTGAATACGGTTTTAACCGGAATGTCCGGGAAAATATCCGATAGTTATACTATTATTCCTCAGTTCAAAGGGAATTATCCAATAAAACCAATGCAATTTTCTTATTTTGATTTGGACTCAAGAGCATATAAAACCATAAGTTCGCCAGAAATAATGATTCATGTTCTCGATGGGCCTTCGACAAACGAAGAACCTGTGACAAAGACCCCTGGGATTACAAAAAATGTTATTTCAAGTAGTCAACAATTCAAATACATTAAATTAAAGACCGATCTTGTTTCAATGAATGAAGAAGATTTTCTTGGTTCGAAGATCTTTTATAGTCTGCTATTTTTGCCATTTTTAATTCTACCGATGATTGTTTTGTTTAAAAGAAAAAAAGAAGCGATGGATGGAGACATTAATGGTAACAGAATAAAAACGAACAATCGATTGGCTAAAAAATATTTATCAGAAGCTAAAAAACAAATCAACAACAAAGAGCCTTTTTATGTGGCGTTAGAAAAAGCGATGCATAATTTCTTGAAAGCAAAATTACATATCGAAACCTCAGAAATGAGTAAAAGTAACATTCAGGAACTTTTATTGTCCAGAAATGCAAGCCAGGAAACGGTGATTGATTTTATTGTTCTTACTGAAAACTGTGAATTGGCAAGATACGCACTAACGTCAAGTTCGACTATTCAAAATGATTTTGAAAAAGCAGTTTTAATAATTTCGGACTTGGAAAAACAGATTACTTAACTACAAATTGCTAAAATGAATAGCTCGAAGAGTGGTCAACGGAACACTTTAAATAGTGAACTTTGCGCTTTCTTTGCGTCCTTTGTGTTTTAAATTTTTTTATGAAAAAGATAATTTTTATAGTATTACTAACCACCCAAGTTATCTTTGCCCAAAGCGGTTTTGATAAAGGGAATCATTTGTACCAAAGAGGCAAATATGAGAAGGCAGTTTTTGAATACGAAAGTGTTTTAAAAACTAATATGCAATCGGCAGAGCTTTATTTTAATATAGCGAATTGCTACTATAAATTAAACAAGGTTGCCCCGGCAATATATAATTATGAAAAGGCATTAATACTGAATCCAAATGATTCAGAAATATTGAATAATCTTAAATTTGCTCAAAAACTAAACATTGATGAGGTAAAAGAAGTACCGAAAGTAGGGTTTTCAAAAATGATTTATGATTTCACTTCTACTTTTCATTACAACACTTGGGCGTGGATATCGATTGGGTTTTCCGCTGTTTTTTTGCTGTTTTTTATTGGATATTATTTTTCTCAAATTACTTTATCTAAAAGAATATTTTTCTTCGGAATGTTTTCTTTGCTCTTCCTGCTATTGATTAGTGTTTCAGCTGCAATTTCAAAAAAAAACGATTTTGAAAATGACAGACCAGCTGTTGTTTTTGCCGAAATGGTTTTGGTAAAAAGTGAACCACAAAAAGCAAGTAACACGGTTTTTACGCTCCACGAAGGAACCAAGGTTTTTGTTTTGGAAACATTAGAAAATTGGAAAAAAATTCAATTAATTGATGGAACCGAAGGTTGGATAGAGAGTTCAGCGATTAAAGAAGTGAAAAATTAGTGTCCAGTATTCAGTAATTAGTAATTGGTGTCAAGACTGAGAACGGATTATTTTTTTCTCAATCCATCGTACCATTTTTCAATCGAAGGATACATGAATCTGGCGGTTTTTTGGATAGGATGATAAAATAGCGATTTGTTTAGGGTTTCTTTTTTAGCAAAAGTATTATCGAAATTTATTTTTTCGAAAAGATTTAGAACGATACTGATTATCAAAACAGTTTTCAACACCCTAAAAACCCCACCTCCAAGTTTGTTTATCCAACCTAATTGAGCAAAATTAGCTGTTTTGGTAAGGAATTTTGCTAAAAGAGAAATGGCAACAACAATTAAAATAAATGTCAGAATAAAGGCAATTATTTGAATCATTTTGGGATTCCAACGAACAAAACCTGCAAGTATTTCTTTTACTAAAAAAGAAAATTTTACAGCAAAATAGATTCCTAAAATTAACGAAACAAAGGACGCCAATTCCACAAAAAACCCATTTCGAAACCCTTGACACAACCCATAAACAAGTAATACCCCAAAAACCACATCTAAAAAACTCATAAATAAAGAATAAAGAACCAAGATAGAAGACTTTTGTAGAATAACCAAATCCAACTTCTTATCTTTGGCAAAATAATTTTGATTAAGTTTTTACAAATCGTAAATAGCAAATCAAAAATCAAAAATCAAATGTCAAGAGATATTCAACTTAAAGAGCGCTGGGAACAGCTTGTCAACTTACTTTCCAATCAATTTTCCCAGGGAGAAGATTTAGATTTAGACGCCATTATCTATTTAATTGGTGTTCAAGAACTCGGGAAAGTGCACGATAAATACGAAAAAGACGAAAAATTAAACCTGATGCACATCGCAATTTGTCGATTATTAGAGCCTTATGGGTATTATGAATTTGATTATGTAGATGTTGACGGTTGGCCACATTACAAAGTAAAAGAGGAATTACCGCCTTTAAAAGCTGGAGAACAATCGGTTTTGATGAAAGAAGCGATTGTTAATTATTTTCTTGAAAAGGAACTTATTGATTAACGATTGTTGATTAACGATTGCTAATTTAAGATTTGCATCAAAAACTTACAACTTACAACCTATAACTTACAACTTTTTCCTAAATTTGCACTCTCAATTATTGAATGAAAATGATAGACAAGATAAAAGAATATATTGACGAAGCTCAAGCTTTCACAACACAAAATACAGCAGAACTTGAAGTATTCCGAATCAAATTTCTAGGAAGCAAAGGGCTTTTGAAAGATTTTTTTGCCGAATTTAAAAATGTTCCGAACGATAAAAAAAAGGAATTTGGTCAAGCAATCAATTTACTAAAATCTTCCGCTGAGGACAAAGTAAAATCTATCCAAGAAGCTTTAGAAAGTAAAGAAGAAATAAAAGGGTTTTATGGTGATTTAACGCGTTCGGCAGAGCCCGTAATCATTGGCTCTCGCCATCCAATTTCATTGATAAAAAACCAAATTATTGACATCTTTTCGAACGTTGGTTTCAATGTGTCTGAAGGTCCAGAAATCGAGGACGATTGGCATAATTTTACCGCACTAAACTTGCCAGAATATCATCCAGCACGCGACATGCAGGACACATTTTTTATTCAAACCAATCCTGATATTTTGTTGCGCACCCACACTTCATCTGTTCAAGTGCGCTATATGGAGAACAACACGCCGCCAATCAGAACGATTTCTCCAGGAAGAGTTTTCCGTAACGAAGCCGTTTCGTCTCGCTCGCATTGTATATTTCACCAAGTAGAAGGATTGTATATTGACAAAAACGTTTCTTTTGCCGATTTGAAGCAAACGCTTTTATATTTCACCAAAGAAATGTTCGGAAAATCTAAAATACGTCTTCGCCCTTCTTATTTTCCATTCACGGAACCAAGTGCCGAAATAGATATTTATTGGGGTTTAAAAACAGAAACCGACTATAGAATTACTAAAGGAACCGGTTGGTTAGAAATTGGCGGTTGCGGAATGGTAGATCCTAATGTCTTAAAAAACTGCAATATTGATTCAGAGGAATATACTGGTTTTGCTTTTGGAATGGGAATCGAAAGAATTGCAATGCTTTTATACCAAATTGGCGATATCAGAATGTTTTATGAAAATGACGTTCGCTTCTTAGAGCAATTTAAAGCGAGTATATAAAAGAAAATAGAAAATAGACGGGTAGATCAAAGACATTATCCGTCTATTCTCTCTTAGTCTAGCATCGATCATTTCAAAATGAAAAAAGACATCATCATCCCCACCGTAGAAAATGTTTTCCTCGCCGCAGTCCAGGAATGGAGTGACGATTTTATGGAAAAAGTTTGGTATGCTTATTTAGTAAACGACAGTGATTTCAATCTCGATGGCGTAATGATTGTCTCCAAAGCTTTTGGAACAATCGATGGCGAGATGAAAAAAACCTCGCTTTTGCGTCACGCTTATGTTGAAATTCCCGCCGTTTCAGTTGTGAAAATTGAAATGATGGAGAAAAGTGTTTTGACACTCAACAACGAGTTTATGCTGACTTTTTTTATGGGCGAAAAATTATACGACCGAAAGTTTATCTTCAAGGCAAATTCGATAACTCCAGATTATGTTGAGGAAGTGCCCATTTTGTTTGTGGATGGAGTTATTGTGAGGTAATTTTTGTCATTTCGAGGAAAGAAGCAATTTCATTAGTTGCTCTAGTTATATGATGGAGCTCATTCCTTGCAATGACGTTAATCCAACTTCTCAGTCAATTTTTCAAACACTTTTTTTGCTGATTTCCCTTCGTATAAAATTTCGTAAACTGCATCTATAATTGGTGTTTTTGCACCGTAGCCAAGGTTGAGTTTGTACGCACTTTTTGTCGCATAATACCCTTCGGCAACCATACTCATTTCCATTTGGGCTGATTTTACGGTGTAGCCTTTTCCAATCATATTCCCGAACATTCTGTTTCTTGAAAAAACGGAATAACCCGTTACCAATAAATCCCCTAAATAAGCCGAATCATTGATGTTGCGCTTCATTTTGTGGACTTTTCTAATAAATTTTTTCATCTCCCGAATGCCGTTACTCATCAAAACGGACTGGAAATTATCGCCGTAACCCAAACCGTGTGCAATTCCAGCAGCAATAGCATAAATATTTTTGAGCATTGCGGCGTATTCTGTACCAATAATGTCATCAGAAATTTTTGGTTTTATATAATTACAGGACAAATGGGCGGCTACGATTTTTGCTTTTTTAGCATCACCACAAGCAATTGTTAAATAAGACAATCGTTCCAAAGCGACTTCTTCAGCATGGCAAGGTCCGGTAATTACACCAATATTTTCGAAAGGGATGTCGTAAGTTTTGTTAAAATGTTCGCCAACAATCAAACTCGTTTCAGGAACAATTCCTTTGATGGCCGAGAAAACAACTTTGTCTTTTAATGAAACGGTGAGTTTTTCTAGCTCTCCATTCAAAAATGCTGAAGGAATGGCAAAAATGATATAATCAGCGTAAGAAATCGCTTCATTTATATCGCTAGTAAGTTTTAATTTTGTGATGTCAAATTCCACAGAACTCAAGTAATTTGGGTTGTGGTGATGAGTTTTTATATGCGTAATAGCATCTTCATTTCGCATATACCAGGTAATTTCGGGAAGATTTACACATAGCATTTTGGTTATCGCTGTTGCCCAACTTCCGCCACCAATTACCGCGAATTTAATATTTTTTGTCATTTTGTCATTAGGTTTAATCAAAAGTACTCAAAAGAAGTTGAATAAAACAAATAATTCGAACACAGAAATGACTTTTAAACAGAATCAAAATAGCGCCTTCAAGTCCATTTAAAAAAATATTGTTTTCAACACAATATATAATTTATTTATTCGTTGTAAATTATTATAAATAAGGTTTTTATAAAAAATAAAGTAAAGTTGAATGAGTTAGTTTTTTAGTATTTTGAAAAAAGGCGTTCTTAGAGGTAGTACTAGAACGCCTTTTGTTTTTTACAAATGAATGGTGCATCAATTTAGGAAGGCTAAAAACTCATTTCTATAATTTTTTTTACTTTTTCTAATGTTATATTTTGTTTTTCACCTAGTGCTTTCCAACCCCTTTCTTCGAAGCGATCTACAATAAAATCAGCAGTTTTAGTATAATCTCCTGTACATTCGGACAATTTAGTTTTCATTCCCATAGTTTGAAAAAACCCAACCGTTTTGTTAATGGCTTCATTGGCAATTTCGTCGTCACTTCCGGTTAAATTAAAAATACGTTTTCCGTATTGTGCTAATTTTCCTTTTTTGGTTTCAAACATCACCCGATATAAATTTGGGCCTATAATAGCCAAAGTTCTAGCGTGATCAATTCCATATAAAGCAGTCAGTTCATGTCCAATCATGTGCGTTGCCCAATCGGAAGGAACTCCTTTTTGAATTAACCCGTTTAAAGCCATCGTGCAACTCCACATAAAATTTGAAGCTAATGTATAATCCGCTGGGTTTTCAACAACGCTTGGCCCTACCTGAATTAATGTTTGCAAAATGCCCTCTGAAATCCGGTCTTGAAGATAACCATCGTGGGAATAAGTTAAATATTGCTCTAAAACATGAACATAAGCATCAACGACTCCATTTTGCAATTGTCTTTTTGGCAAAGAAACAATTACGGTTGGATCACAAATAGAAAATTTTGGAAACATAGCCGAACCTCCAAAATCTAGTTTTTCTTGTGTTGCCACAATTGTAACAACCGCCCCTGAATTCATTTCCGTACCTGTTGCAGGTAACGTTAAAACGGTTCCAAAAGGAATTACTTTCGAAAGATCTTTAAATAGGATTCTTTTTTTGAGAATATCTATTGGATTTCCCTCGAAAAGTACTGCCGCCGAAATAAATTTCACGCCATCTATAACACTTCCTCCGCCAACTGCTAGAATAAAATCTATTTTTTTATCCCGAACAATTTCAACAGCTTTCATTAAAGTTTCAAAATGTGGATTCGCTTCAATACCACCGAATTCAATCACCTCAAAACCCGCTAAATTTTTGATAGCTTGTTCGTATATTCCATTTTTAAAGATACTTCCACCACCATAAGCAAGTAATATTTTAGCTTTTACCGGAACTAATGAAGCCAATTTGTCTATTTTTCCTTTTCCAAAAACTAGTTTTGTGGGATTGTATAATTCGAAATCTAGCATTTTTTTTTATTTTTTTGAATTCAATTGGTCTAACAGTTTTTTGGCAACTAATATAGAGGAAGCTGGATTTTGACCCGTTATTAACAAACCATCTTCAACGGCATAAGGATGCCAATCACTCACTTTTAAATATGTTGCTCCATTTTTCTGTAAAACATCTTCTAATAAAAACGGAACAATATTGGTTAATCCCACCGCTGCTTCTTCAGTATTGGAGAATCCAGTTACTTTTTTCCCTTTCACCAAATAAGCCCCATTAATTTTCCCGTTTTTTAAAACAGCAGGCGCATGGCATACAAATGCCACGGGTTTATTATTCGTGTAAAATGCTTCAATCAACGCTGCTGAATTTGCATTTTCAACTAAATCCCAAAGAGGACCATGGCCTCCTGGATAAAAAACAGCATCGTAATCAGCTTGATTAACAGAGGATAATTTTTTTGTTTTTTTTAGTTTTTCAAGAAGCATTGCATCATTGTCGAATCTTTTGGTGTCTTTTGTAGCTGCTGATGGGTCTTCGCTTTTTGGGTCAATAGGTGGTTGACCTCCTAGTGGTGTTGCGATATCAATTTCAACCCCCTGATCAACTAAAGCATAATAAGGCGCTGCTAATTCTTCTGTCCAAAACCCTGTTTTTTCTCCCGTGTCTCCTAATTTATCGCGACTTGTAACAAGAAACAATACTTTTTTCATAACTTTTTTATTTTGTTTTTGTACAATTGCAGTTGCGCAAGGGACTGATAATACTAAAACAATAAAAATTAAAATTTTTTTCACAACGGATTTTTGTACAAATTTAGGACTAATAATTTAGGAGTTAAACCTAATTTACAACAAGTTTATGATAAATAATTTTTTAAAAAAGCATTGGGCAAGCCACTATTTATATAAATTATTGTGGTCGACATATTCCCAAACTTTTAAAGGCAAAAGAGGCTGAACATTCTTTTTGTTTTTGATGTTTTTGCGAATAAATGTCGATGAAATTTCTACAATTGGCGCATCAATAAAATGAATCTTTGAATTGTTTTTAAACTCTAAATTTTCTGATTCTTCAGAAATCCTTGGATACACATAAATTTCGTGGTTTTGCAAAATTACCTCGTAGTTTTTCCACTTGTGTAACGACTTCAAATTATCTTCTCCCATAATTAATGAAAACTCATTTTGTTGATGTTTTTCTTGTAAATAGGCTAATGTATTTACAGTATAATTGGGTTGAGGCAACTTGAACTCAATATCCGAAGGGTTGATTTTTGGATAATCTTCGGTAGCCAAAAAAACCAATTGTAAACGTTGATAATCATCAAGTAAAGTGTCTTTTTTTTTCAACGGATTGTGCGGTGTCACGACCATCCAAATTTGGTCTAAACCAGAATATTCCGCCATGTGATTGGCAATAATCATATGTCCAATGTGAATTGGATTGAATGTTCCGAAATAAAGTCCGATTTTCATATTTTGTGTTTTTGGATTTTTGGTTCCGGAATTACGGATGTATTATATACCTGAATCTAAAACTTATTTCAAAAATTCTTTTACTAATTGATACGCGTCTTCTTTTGCGGTATCCAAATCGTAATTCTTGATAATTTTGTCAAATTGCGGGGCGGTTGCCAGTTCCACCGAAGCTTTTGCAATGCGCATATTAATTTTGTCATCACTTTCGGTAGAGCGTTCTTTAAGCCTCCTTTTTAGTTCGTCAACACTTGGTGGTTTTACGAAAACAGCCAAAGTTTCTTCCGGAAATTTATGTTTAATTCGCAATCCGCCAGAAACATCAATATCAAAAATCACGTTTTTACCTTTTGTCCAAATGCGTTCTACCTCGCTTTTCAAAGTACCGTAAAAATTATCGCGATAAACTTCTTCCCATTCTACAAAATTTTCGTTTTTTATATGGGTTTTGAACTCTTTTAGCGACATAAAATAATAATCTTTCCCATTTACTTCCTCGCCACGACCAGGACGAGTTGCTGCTGAAATTGAAAATTCTAAATTCAAATCTTCTTTGCTTAATAAATGTCTAACGATGGTGGTTTTCCCTGAACCCGATGGCGCCGAAAACACTATTAATTTTCCTTTTTTCATTTATTTTAGTTAAAGTTCTAAAGCACATTCAAAACTTGTTCCTTAATTTTTTCCAATTCGTCTTTCATCATCACGACCAATTTTTGCATTTGAGCGTGATTCGATTTCGAACCCATTGTATTGATTTCACGTCCCATTTCTTGAGTGATGAAACCTAGTTTTCTACCGTTGGCTTCTGTTCCGTTGATGGTTTCTAGAAAATAATCGAGGTGATTGGTCAAACGAACTTTCTCTTCGGTGATGTCTAGTTTTTCAAGGTAATAAATCAATTCCTGTTCAAAACGGTTTTCGTCAACGTTGACTTTTAACTCAGTAATTGCAGTTTGTAAACGTTCTTTTATCGCCTGAACACGTTCTGGATCCAAGGCTAAAGCATCGTTCATATATTGACGAATATTGCCAATGCGCAATTGGAATTCTTTCTCTAATGATGCACCTTCGTCTTTACGGAAATTCAATATGTTTTGCAACGCTTCTTCGATAACGGTTTGAATTTGAACCCAATCATTTTCATTGATTTCTTCGCGTTCGGTTTTCATTGTGTCCGGCATTCTAATTGCCATTTTCATCAATTCGGTTTCGTTGGCATCGGCATAAACACTTCTTAATTGTTCAACATAAGCCTTCACGATGGGAACATTCACTTTTGTGGAAGTTTGTTCGGCAGTGCTTTCGATAAAAACGGAAAAATCCACCTTTCCTCTTTCGAGTTTTAATGCGATTTGGTTGCGCAAACCCAATTCCATTTCGCGATAAGTAGAAGGCATCCGAACACCTAAATCTAAACCTTTGCTGTTTAAGGATTTCACCTCTACGGTTATTTTTTTAGCTGACAATTGTAAAGTCGCTTTGCCAAATCCAGTCATTGATTGTATCATATAATTTTCTAAAAGAGTTCAAATATAAGGAAAAGTTTTTTAGTCTGAAAGCCTACAAACCGTTCAAAACTTTCATAACCTGAAGCATATTTTGCTGGCTATTACCAATGTAAATTTTACCATCAATAATAAAAACTGGCCGGCTCAAGAATGTGTAATGATCCAGAATATATTTCTTAAAATCTTTCTCAGCCAAAGATTTGTTCTTTAAATCTAATGTTTTGTAAAGAATCGCTTTTTTGCTAAACAGCGATTCATAATTTCCTGAAAGCTGGGACATTAGTTCTAATTCATCGGCCGTTATTGGATCTTGTTTAATGTCGTGAAATACCAAATCATGGCCTTTTGGCAATGATTTTATAATTTTTCGGCAGGTGTCGCAGGACGCGAGATAATATATTTTGTTCATAAACTACTATTTCTTTATGCAAAGAAAATTCATTTGGCGTGGAAAATGATTATTTTTATCAAAAATTTAAAAAATGCAACAAACTTTCGACATTACCAGGACGAGTAGACAAATACTGTCACAATTTTTAGAAAAAAACACTTTAGAACAACTCAATGCTATTCCGGAAGGGTTTAGCAACAATTTAATTTGGAATATAGCCCACATTATTGTAGTTCAGCAAATGCTAGTATATAAATTATCGGGTTTGCCCATGAACATTTCAGACGAAATGGTCGAAAAATATAAAAAAGGAGCAAGGCCAGAACATAAAGTGTCGCAAGATGAAGTGGATAAAATCAAATCGCTGCTTACAGAAACTATCGATCAAACTGAAACGGATTTTGCTAACAAAACATTCCAAAACTACCAGGAATATCCAACGTCAACCGGCTTTTCTATAAAAAATGTAGAAGATGCAATGGCTTTTAGTTGTTTTCACGAAGGCATACACATTGGGTTTATGATGGGCATTAGAAAGTTTATTTAGAAGGAATTCTAACTGTTCTATTCTAAAGCTTCCGGCATATAAAAGATCGGAAGCTTTAGAAATAAATTAACTTTGTAAAAAATATTAAAAATGAAATTTAATACTAAAACCATTCACGGAGGGCAACACCACGACCCAAGCACCGGAGCTGTTATGCCTCCAGTATACCAGACATCAACTTTTGTACAAACAAGTCCCGGGAAACCGATGGGAGATTATGAGTATGCTCGCGCCGGAAACCCTACCAGAACGGCATTAGAAAATGCTTTGGCAAGCATCGAAAACGGAACAAGAGCTTTGGCTTTTTCATCAGGATTGGCAGCAACAGATTGTCTTTTGCGTTCCTTTAAAGCAGGTGACGAAATTATTTCGATGGATGATTTATACGGCGGAACATATAGAATGTTTACCCGTATTTATAAAGATTCAGGGATAAAGTTTCATTTTGTTGATATGAATGATTTGGATAAATTCCAATCGCTAATTAACGAAAACACTAAATTAGTTTGGGTTGAAACCCCTACTAATCCATTAATGAAACTGGCCGATATTCAGGAAATTGCTAAAATAACCAAAGAAAAAAATATTCTTTTTGCCGTCGACAACACTTTTGCGACACCATATTTACAAAAACCTTTAGATTTTGGGGCTGATATTGTGATGCATTCAGCCACGAAATATCTCGGGGGCCATTCTGATGTAATTGCAGGAGCGTTGATAGTAAAAGACGAAGTACTAGGAGAACAATTGCATTTTCAACAATTTGCTACCGGAGCTACACTTGGACCCATGGATAGTTTTTTGGTTTTAAGGGGGATAAAAACCTTGCATTTGCGGGTTCAAAGACATTGTGAAAATGGAGAAAAAGTGGCTGCTTTTTTATGCAGTCATCCCAAAATAAATACGGTATACTATCCTGGCTTGCCAAGTCATCCGTATCATGAAATTGCTAAAAAACAAATGAGTGGTTTTGGCGGAATGGTTTCTTTTATATTTGTTTCGGGGAAAAAGGAAGATTCTATAAATTTTTTGGAGAAACTGAAAGTCTTCACTTTGGCAGAATCCCTCGGTGGAGTTGAATCTTTGGCCAATCATCCAGCTTTGATGACACACGCTTCTATTCCTGAAAACATTCGAAAAGAAACAGGAATCACAGACGATTTGGTTCGGTTAAGCGTTGGTATTGAAGACATCGAAGATTTGCTTGAAGATTTGAGACAAGCGTTGGAATGAAAAAACAAAAACCCAATTTGAAAAAATTGGGTTTTTGTTTTAGGATTGTATTTCTATTATTGCAAATAATAAATATATCCAACGTTAAACCAGACCAACCAGTCATTTGCTTTATTTTCTTTAAAAATTGTTTTGTCTTGGTTAATTCCGTTAACTTGATATGGCCAGTTTATCCATCACGGCAAGTTAAGAAATAATCTTAATTTTACCCTATGAAACAAGTCTGCAAAATTTATGACAAAGCTTTTAAAGCGGGAGTAGTCCAATTAGTTGTTAAAGAACGAACATGTCAGAGTTCGCTTGAGAGTTATAAATAACAGCGCCACAGTTGTATAAATGGTGTAAAGAGTTTGAAGAGTATGGAGAAGGAAGTTTTTCTGGAAAAGAAAAAATTAAAACTAACTCCCGAACAAGAGAAAATTCATGAACTGGGGAAAAGACTCAAAGATGCCGAGTTAGAGTCATATTATATAAAAAAACATATTTTTTTTGTTTTTTTATATAAATACGATTGGTTTTAAATAAAACCATTTCAGCATTTATAAAAAGAATAAAATTGCAGGAAGAATTTATAAAATCACATGTAAATATTCTTATATGATGTATATTTGCAAACAATTACGAAAACGTTTTCTTAAAAAGAATTACTTTGGTTAAGTAAACGATTAATATTAACTTTGATTGAATAATATATTTCAAAAATGGAAGACAAAATTAATAATTTCATGACTCAAGTTGAGTCAAAAAACCCCAACGAACCTGAATTTATTCAAGCTGTTAGGGAATTTGCCGAAACGGTTATCCCTTTTATAGCCACGCAAAGAAAATACGACGGAAAGCACATCCTTCTTAGAATTGCAGAACCAGAAAGAACTATAACTTTTCGCGTCACTTGGGTTGATGATTCAGGCGAAATCAGAGTGAATAGAGGGTTTAGAATTCAGATGAATTCGGCAATTGGACCTTATAAAGGAGGAATCAGATTTCATAATTCAGTTAATCTGTCAGTACTTAAATTCCTTGCTTTTGAACAAGTATTTAAAAACAGTTTAACAACACTTCCTATGGGAGGTGGAAAAGGAGGTTCGGATTTTGACCCTCAAGGCAAATCAGACGGAGAAGTAATGCGTTTTTGTCAATCTTTTATGACGGAATTATGTCGTCATATTGGACCAGAAATCGATGTTCCCGCTGGTGATATTGGTGTTGGTTCAAGAGAAATAGGATACCTATTTGGTCAATACAAAAGAATTAGAAATGAATTCACCGGAGTTTTAACAGGAAAGGGAATTGCTTACGGAGGCTCGTTAATAAGGCCTGAAGCTACTGGATATGGTGTGGTATATTTCACAGAGCAAATGCTTAGAACAATAGGACAGGGAATTAAAGGAAAAACCGTTGCTGTTTCTGGGTTTGGAAATGTTGCTTGGGGCGTAGCCTTAAAGGTAAATGAATTGGGAGGAAAACTTATAACAATTTCTGGACCTGATGGGTATATTTACGACGCTGAAGGAATTTCTGGAGAAAAAATTGATTTTATGCTTGATATGAGAGCTAGTGGAGACAATAGAGCCGAAATGTACATAGAGAAATATCCAAATGCAGTTTTTCATAAAGGAAAAAGCGTATGGGAAGTTAAAGCGGATATCGCTATTCCTTGCGCTACACAAAACGAATTAAATGAGGACGATGCTAAAAAATTAGTTGCAAACGGTACTATTTGTGTTACCGAAGCGGCTAATATGCCTTGTACTTTAGATGCAATTAGATATTTGCTGAATGAGAAAATTCTTTTTGCACCCGGAAAAGCAGCCAACGCCGGTGGTGTTGCCGCTTCAGGACTTGAAATGACCCAAAACTCTATTCGTTTAAACTGGTCTAGCGAAGAAGTAGATCAGAGATTAAAAGATATTATGGTTGGAATTCACAATCAATGTAAAAAATACGGAACTGACGAAACCGGCTATGTTGATTACGTAAAAGGCGCAAATATTGCAGGATTTGTAAAAGTGGCTGACGCCATGATCGCTCAAGGAGTAGTATAATCCTTTTAAATTAAAATAAAAACGCCTATTTTCATTACGATTGTAGGCGTTTTTCATATAACAAAATTCCGTTACTTTCGTTTGTATTATATTTGCGAACTCCTATTTATACAGATAATGAAAAAAAGGCTTTTGTGTTTTGTGTTTCTAACGGTTATCCAGATGGGGTTTTCCCAAAGCAACCTGTTGTGGCAAGGCTATTTTTCTTACAATGAAATCAAAGATTTATCCGAATCCCCAAACACAATTTTTGCCGCTTCAGAAAATGCGTTGTTTTCAAAGAACATAACCACAAACCAAATAAAAACCACAAACACCATTGATGGACTTTCGGGAGAAACAATCTCCTCTTTATATTATAGCAAAACGTTTAATAAGACAGTTGTTGGCTATGAAAATGGGTTGATGATAGCAATCAACGAAGCCGACGGCACCATGTTAAACATCGTTGATATCATCAATAAGCAACTTCCCTCGAATATGAAAAAAATCAATCATTTTATGGAATACGATGGGATTGTTTATGTTTCTTGTGATTTTGGGATTGTTCAATTCAATTTAACCACAATGTTGTTTGGAGACACCTATTTTATAGGTAATACTGGAGCGGAAATCAGTGTTACGCAAACCGCCGTATTGAATGGTTACATTTATGCAGCTACAATTGATGGCGTCAGAAGAGCAGATGTTACCAGTAAAAACCTGATCGATTATAAGCAGTGGACACAAATTGCCATAGGAAGTTGGTCAAGTGTGGAGGCTTTCGGCACGGAACTTATAGCTATCAATACTAATGGATATATTCATAAATACAATGCAATTTCTAATTCTTTTGTAGCATATAGACAACTTACGCAAACTGCTGTCGATATGAGGGCAACAGCAAATTATTTGACAATTACCACGGCAAACAGTGTGAATATTTACAATGCACAAATGGGAATTTTACGCCAAATAAACAGCAATCAAATTACAGGAATTACTTCTGGTTTTACCTGCGCAACAAGTATTGGTGATGTCGTTTATATTGGAACGAAAGAGAACGGATTGATAACAAGCACAATATCCGTTTCTTCAGTTTTTGAAAACATCACACCAACTGGACCATCAAGAAACAATATTTTTGCACTTCAAGCCACTTCAACTTCACTTTGGGCGGTTTATGGGGATTATAACGTGTTTTACAATCCGTATCCATTGGACAGTTATGGGATAAGTAAATTTAGTGATTTGGGCTGGCTCAATATTCCTTATGAAAAAGTATTTGGAGCTAAATCAATATCCAGAATTACCGTGAATCCAAATGATGAAAACGAAGTGTATGCCAGTTCCTTTTTTTCAGGCTTGTTAAAGATTGAAAACGACACCCCATCTATTTTATACAATCAAACAAATAGTGGATTAGAAGAGATTTCATTTATTCCAGGATACCATAATGACATACGAATAAATGGAGCAGTATTTGATAAATCCGGAAATTTATGGATGAATAATAGCCTTATTCAAAATGGATTAAAAGTTCTTAAAGTTGATGGGCAGTGGCAAAGTTTTTCATTGGACGGCATTTTAAATAAAAGTATAGATACCAGTATGGGACGAATGATAATTGATAAAAATAACACCAAATGGTGGTGTACAAATATTGATGGTTTGATAAGTTATAATGAATCTATCAATAAATTTAAAAAAACAACTTCGGGGGCCGATAAAGGAAATTTACCCACAACCGATGTTAGAGCTTTAGCAGTAGACACAAGGAACCAACTGTGGATAGGAACCACAAAAGGTTTGAGAGTGTTGTCAAATATCGGTAGCTTCCTGACCGAAGATCAAATGACAACCAATTCTATCATTATTTTAGACAATGGTCTTGCACAAGAATTAATGTATGAGCAATTCATTACGGACATTGTTGTAGATGGAGCCAATAACAAATGGATTGGAACATTAGATTCAGGGATATTTTTAGTCTCGCCAAACGGACAGGAAACCAAGTACCACTTTACAAAGTATAATTCACCATTGCCAAGTAATGAAATAAACGACATCGACATTAATAACCTGACGGGGGAAGTTTTTATTGCTACGTCCAAAGGTTTGGTTTCTTTCAAAGGAAATGCAACTGCTGCCAATGAGGATTTAAACAATGTATATGTATATCCAAATCCAGTGCGACCGGAATATGAAGGAACTGTAAAAATCGCAGGGCTGCTGGATAAAGCTACTATAAAAATCACCGATATTGAAGGGAATTTGGTTTACGAAACCGCTTCCGAGGGTGGAACAATAGAATGGGACACCACTGTATTTGGGAAGTATAAAGTAGCCTCAGGAGTGTACATGATTTTTATTTCGGCGCAAGATGGGATTGAAACCAAAGTCAAAAAAGTAATGATAATTAGGTAAATTGCGAATTCCAAATTACGAATTTAAAATCGTAATTTCGTAATTCATAATTCATAATTAAAATGTTAGTTAAAACCAAAGCCATCGTCATTTCTTCCCTCAAATACCAAGAGAAAAGCTTGATTGTAAAATGCTTTACACAATCTAATGGTTTGAAGTCCTATTTTGTTAGAGATGCTTTTTCCTCTCGAAAATCAAATCAGAAAATCGCCTATTTCCAACCATTGACCATTCTCGAAATCGAAGCCGTTCACAAAAACAAAGGAACATTGGAGAACTTCAAGGAAATCAAAATCGCGATACCTTTTCTAACGATCCATTCTGATATTTTCAAAAGCACAATTGTAATGTTTATTTCGGAAATCCTGCACCATTCCATTCACGAAGAGGAGAAGAACGAACATCTTTTTGCCTTTTTGGAAACGGCACTGTTTTGGCTTGACAATCACGATGAAACGGCGAATTTCCATTTGATTTTAATGCTCGAAATCACGAAATACCTTGGTTTTTATCCTGATATTTCCGAGATAGAATTTCCCTTTTTCGACATAAATGAAGGTGTTTTTACCCCATTTCACGGCATTGGTTCACTCACGGAACACGAAACCAATCTCTTTAAAAAACTCATTCCTTTGAAATTCGACAACGACCATAAAACCTTCCATGTTATCGAAAGACAAATCGTTTTGAAAATCCTGATTGACTATTTTTCTTTTCATCTAGACGGTTTCAGAAAGCCAAAATCCTTGGAAGTTTTGGCCGCCGTATTTTCTTGAAATGATTGGCTACAAATGCCATAAATTTTCATGAATATGAAAAATTGGTGTGAATTCGTAAAATTTGCGATTAAAAAATCGTCCAAGTCAATAACTTTCGACCTTCAACTTTCGGCTTTCAACATAATTTTATTACTTTCGCACCACGATTAAAGATAAGGATAAAATGAGCACTAAATTTACTGAATACAAGGGACTTGACTTACCATCTGTGGCATCAGAAGTACTTGATTTTTGGAAAAAAGAAAACATATTCGAGAAAAGCGTAAGCACTCGCGAAGGAAACCCACCTTTCGTATTTTTTGAGGGACCGCCTTCGGCAAATGGATTGCCGGGAATTCACCACGTGATGGCACGTGCTATTAAAGATATTTTTTGCCGTTACAAAACTCAAAAAGGATTCCAAGTAAAGCGTAAAGCAGGCTGGGACTCGCACGGTTTACCGGTAGAACTTGGAACAGAAGCAGCATTGGGCATTACCAAAGAAGACATTGGAAAAACAATTTCCGTAGAAGAATACAACGAAGCTTGCAAAAAAACCGTGATGCGTTACACCGATGTGTGGAACGATTTGACCGAAAAAATGGGGTATTGGGTAGATATGGAAGATCCATACATCACCTACAAATCCAAGTATATGGAAACCGTTTGGTGGATTTTGAAACAAATCTACAACAAGGATTTGATGTACAAAGGGTACACCATTCAACCGTATTCTCCAAAAGCAGGAACAGGATTATCGTCACACGAGGTGAACCAACCTGGGAGTTATAGAGATGTTTCGGATACGACGGTCGTGGCGCAATTCAAAGCTTTATCTGAAACGTTACCAAATTCTCTTCAAGGTTTTGGGGATATTCATATCTTGGCCTGGACGACAACGCCTTGGACTTTACCTTCAAATACCGCATTGACTGTTGGGCCTAAAATTGATTATGTTTTAGTAAAAACATTCAATCAATATACTTTTTTACCTTCGAATGTAGTTTTGGCTAAAAACTTAGTTGGAAAACAATTTGGAAAAGGATTTTTTGAAAGTACAGGGCCAACTGATTTTCAAAACTTCAAGGAAGGCGACAAGAAAATTCCATATCAAATCTTGACCGAATGTAAAGGTTCTGATTTAGTTGGAATTCGTTACGAGCAATTATTGCCATTTACTTTGCCATATCAAAATCCAGAAAATGCTTTCCGAGTAATTTCAGGAGATTTTGTGACTACAGAAGATGGAACAGGAATTGTACACACAGCACCAACTTTTGGGGCAGATGATGCAAAAGTGGCTAAAGAAGCTATTCCTGAAGTGCCTCCAATGTTAGTTTTAGACGAAAATGGAAACCCTGTTCCATTGGTCAATTTGCAAGGAAAATTCATCGAGGGTTTAGGTAATTATTCTGGGAAATATGTTAAAAATGAATATTACACTGAAGGCGAAGAGCCAGAACGCTCGATAGATGTGGAAATTGCAATCCAGTTAAAAGAAGAAAATAAAGCTTTCAAAGTAGAGAAATACGTACACAGTTATCCACATTGCTGGAGAACTGACACGCCAATTTTATATTATCCGTTAGATTCTTGGTTTATAGAAATTACAAAAGTTCGCGACAGAATGTTCGAATTGAATGAAACTATCAACTGGAAACCAAAATCAACTGGTGAAGGGCGTTTTGGGAATTGGTTGAAAAACGCCAATGATTGGAATTTATCGCGTTCTCGTTTTTGGGGAATTCCATTGCCAATTTGGAGAAATGAAGAGGGGACCGAAGAAATTCTAGTTGGTTCTGTCGAAGAATTATACAACGAAATCGAAAAATCAATCGCCGCTGGTTTCCAAAGGGAAAATCCTTTCAAAGGGTTCGAAATTGGAAATATGGATGAAGCAAATTATGATTTGGTCGACTTGCACAAAAATGTTGTCGATGAAATCATCTTGGTTTCTGCTTCTGGAAAACCTATGAAACGCGAAGCCGATTTAATTGATGTTTGGTTTGATTCTGGCGCCATGCCTTATGCTCAATGGCATTATCCTTTTGAAAATAAAGACAAGATTGAAGAAAACAAAGACTTCCCCGCTGATTTTATTGCCGAAGGAGTCGATCAAACGCGAGGTTGGTTTTATACGTTGCACGCCATTGGAACTTTGGTTTTTGATAAAGTAGCCTATAAAAACGTGGTTTCAAACGGCTTAGTATTGGATAAAAACGGACAAAAAATGTCTAAACGTCTAGGAAATGCAGCTGATCCTTTCGAAACATTAAATGAATATGGCCCCGATGCTACGCGTTGGTATATGATTTCGAATGCGAATCCTTGGGACAACTTGAAATTTGACTTGGAAGGAATTGCTGAGGTTCGACGCAAATTCTTTGGAACATTATACAACACTTATTCTTTCTTTGCGTTGTATGCTAACATCGATAAATTTGCCTATGCCGAAGCGGAAATTCCGTTAAACGAAAGACCAGAAATTGATCAATGGATTATTTCTGAATTAAACACATTGATAAAAGTGGTTGATGAGGCGTATGCAGATTATGAACCTACAAAAGCGGCTCGTGCTATTTCTGAATTTGTGAGTGAAAACTTGAGTAATTGGTATGTTCGTTTGTGTCGTCGTCGTTTCTGGAAAGGCGAATATGCACAGGACAAAATTGCGGCTTACCAGACTTTATATACGTGCTTATTGACCATTAGTAAACTCGGTGCGCCTATTGCCCCGTTCTTTATGGACAAGCTTTATAGAGATTTAACGTTGACAACACGATCCGAAAAATTTGACAGCGTACATTTGGCAGAATTCCCAAAATATGTTGGAAACTTTGTTGATAAATCGTTGGAGAGTAAAATGCAGAAAGCTCAGACCATTTCATCATTGGTTTTATCTCTTCGAAAAAAGGAAATGATTAAGGTTCGTCAGCCATTGCAAAAGATAATGATCCCAGTACTTGACGAAGGGTTTAGAGCGGAAATAGAGGCGGTTTCCGATTTGATAAAAGCGGAAGTTAACGTTAAGGAAATAGTGCTTTTAGACGACGCTTCCGGGATTTTGGTGAAACAAATTAAACCCAATTTTAAGGCGCTTGGACCCCGATTTGGAAAAGATATAAACCTGATTTCCATAGAGATACAACAATTATCTCAAGAAAAAATCAATCAATTGGAGAGAGAAGAAAGCCTGTCGCTTGTAATTGCCGGAAATAGTATAAATTTATCATTGCAAGATGTGGAAATTTCTTCGCAAGATATTGAGGGTTGGTTGGTTGCCAACTCAAACGGAATAACAGTCGCGCTTGATATCACGATATCTGAGGAATTAAAAGAAGAAGGAATTGCAAGAGAATTGGTAAACAGAATTCAGAATATAAGAAAAGATTCAGGATTTGAAGTTACTAATAAAATTAAAGTACATTTGCAAAAAAATTCTGAGTTGGAAAAAGCCGTAAAGGCAAATGAGGAGTATATTAAATCAGAAACATTAACTGAAATATTAATTTTTGAAGATTTCATAATTGATGGAACCGAAATAGAATTCGACGAAATAAAAACTAAAATAGCAATCACAAAATAACTAGAAAATGACAGATGAAATTGCAAGATACTCAGACGCTGATTTAGCCGAGTTCAAAGAGCTTATACTTAAAAAAATTAACAAAGCACAATCCGATTTAAATTTAATCAAAAGTGCTTATATGAACGATTTAAATAACGGAACCGACGATACTTCGCCTACTTTCAAAGCGTTTGAAGAAGGAAGCGAAACTATGTCTAAGGAAGCTAATTCACAATTGGCAATCCGTCAGGAGAAGTTCATACGTGATTTGAAAAATGCTCTTTTCCGTGTAGAAAACAAGACGTATGGCGTTTGTAAAGTCACTGGGAAATTAATAAACAAAGACAGATTGTTGATTGTTCCTCATGCTACAATGAGTATCGAAGCTAAAAACATGCAACGATAATTCTATTTTATTAAACAATTAACGCTCTGTTTGGGGCGTTTTTTTTTAAACATTATTATGCGCGATTAAAATTCATAAAATGACATTACGAAAAGCTTATCTGATAGTTTTTATCCTATTAATTGTTGACCAATTTTCTAAAATATACATCAAGACTAATTTTGTTTATGGCGAAAGCGGACAAATTGATATTACCAGTTGGTTCAAAATCCTATTGATAGAAAACGAAGGAATGGCCTGGGGAAGAGTGATTCCAGGACTTTATGGCAAGTTGTTTCTTACGATTTTTCGTTTGGTTGCCGTAACAGGAATTGGCTATTGGCTTTGGGATTCTATCGAAAGAAAACACAGCTCGAACTATCTGATTGTTGCGATTGCTTTGATTCTTGCAGGCGCTTTTGGGAATATCATTGATTCTGTTTTTTATGGGGTAATTTTCGATGACAGCTACGGTCATTTAGCCACTTTATTTACAGATAAACCTTATGGAACTTGGTTTCACGGAAAAGTGGTTGATATGTTGTATTTTCCTTTATTCGAAGGAAACTGGCCAGAATGGATGCCTATTTGGGGCGGACAGCATTTTAAATTCTTCAATGCTATTTTTAACATTGCCGATATGGCGATTTCTACAGGTGTTGGGATTTTATTGGTTTTCAATAAGAAGGCATTTCACCATCATTATTAGGAACTTATTAACAGTAACGATTTGCCACCGTTATTCTGGATCTAGAATCAAAATTCATAAACCCCATTTGGAGTTACGCAATAATTGAGTTTCACGTCGTTTTCAAAAACATCTTGAATGATTGCATCTGGTTCAAAGAAGGACAGCCCAACTTTAATGATCTCTGAATTGCATTCTGCTAGAAATTTGTCATAAAATCCTTTGCCGTAGCCGGTACGATGTCCAGCATTGTCATAAGCCATAAGTGGTACAAAAACCACTTCAATTTTTCTGGTTGGCACTTCTAATCCATCAACGGGTTCGGGAATATTATATTTGTTTTTCTTAATTTTGGTGTTATCCGTCAAAAGGAAATGGATCATTTTTCGGGTTTGGAAATCACTTTTTGACATGATGATTTCCTTGTCTTTTCCGGCAAGCAAATGCAATATAAATTCGGTGTTGACTTCTTTTTGTTCGGTAATTGGGAGGAAAACATGGAAATAGGTTTTCTCCCAAATGGGAAGCTTTAGTACTTTATTGGCAATAGCCAAACTAAAATTTTCGACTTCAGTATCGCTTAATTCTTGCCTTTTGACTTTGTACTTTAGCCTTAACTCTTTTTTAAACATTGCTAATTAATTTCAATTCATTTATAAACGTTGTCAAATGTTGCACCTCGACGTGATCCATGAGTACAATTTTGTACCACTTGTTGTTGTCATTATGCTGCTCGGGTACTAAATCAAATTTTTTAGCAATTTCCTCAGGAATATGTTTTGATTGAATGGTCACAATATTCATAAAAGGCTCCCTGAAATATTTGATATTCAATTTGTCGAGTTCATGACACAAAAACCGGGTTCGCATCTGTAAAACGCTCACTTTTTCGAACCAGCCGAACGGGCCATACGTAAACAAAATCATCCAAACTGCGACGGCATTTGCGCCAGAACGACTTCCGCAAAGAGTTAAATCCATTCCTTCGACATATTCGGCTTCCTTAGTCAAAACGTTTTCAACAAGTCCTTTTCGACAAATAAAAACACCGGTTCCATACGGCGATTGAAGCATTTTATGGGCATCAATGGTAATAGAACTTATCTTTGAATTACTGAAATTAATGGTGAATTTTTGGTTACTAAACGGATACACAAAACCGCCGTAAGCACCATCAATATGTAGTTTGTATTCTAAATTGTGTTTTTCTAAAATAGAAGTATAATCTTCGGGATTGTCAACAGAACCAAACATAGTTGTTCCCATATTAGCAACCGCAATAAAATATTTTTTCCCGTTTTGTTTTGCTTTTATAACTTCGTTTTCTAACTCCGCCTTGTCAATTTCTCGTTTTTCAAAAGAAACAGGTATTTTTATAAAATCCAGCATCAAAACATTAGCTCCTTTCGGAATGGAATAATGGGTGTCTCCCGAAGCTAAAATGGCGATTTCATCTAATTTAGCTTCTTTTTTGTACATAAAAAAGTTGCGATACATCCACATCGCCTGAATGTTTGCCTCGGTTCCGCCAGGAGAAATATAACCATCAATCGAATCTGGCTGGGCTTTAAAAACATCGACCGCAAGAACATTTAATACTTCGCGTTCCATTTCTTGGGTTCCTTTGAATGCGCTTTCGGAAGATCCTAAAGTATGGCATCCAATATGATTTGGGTTTGCCACATAAGTCCGTAAAACGGGGGCATCCTTTAAAAATGGAGCGTCGTCATTGAATACTTTTCCATCTAGTTTTGAAGCGGGATACCCCAGGGAAGCATCTTTTGAATAATTCACATTTTCCCCTAGTGCCTTTTGGATTCTATTTTTTCGTTCTTCTTGCGAAAGTTTCTTCCAGTAAATCATTGCTAATATATTTTTACAAAGGTAATTTTATAAATCTTTATAAAGATCATAATCGTTAGGTTTATACTATTTCTGAATTTGGAACTTCGTGTTTTTCAGATTAACTTTGTTAGATGAATAACCCAACTCTCGAACTTCAAATTCAAACCCTGCCCGATGGTCCCGGCGTGTATCAATATTATGATAAGGAAGGTGCTATTTTATATGTGGGCAAAGCCAAGAATTTAAAGAAAAGAGTTTCCTCCTATTTCAATAAAATCCACGACACAGCAAAAACGAATGTGCTGGTCAAGAAAATTGTAACTATAAAACACATTGTTGTTCCCACTGAAACTGATGCGCTTTTGCTTGAAAATAATCTCATAAAAACGCTTCAACCACGCTACAACGTCCTGTTGCGTGACGACAAAAGTTATCCTTGGATTTGCATCAAAAAAGAACCCTTTTCACGAATATTTTCAACCAGAAGATTTGTCAAGGACGGCTCTGAATATTATGGTCCTTACACTAATTTTAAGACCGTGAATACCATTTTAGAATTAATAAAAGAGCTGTATCCGCTGCGAACTTGTAATTTTGACTTGAGTAAATCGAATATCGAAAGCGGAAAATTTAAAGTTTGTCTGGAATATCATATTGGCAATTGCAAGGGGCCTTGCGAAGGCCTTGAAACTTTGGAAAATTATCAAAAACAAGTGGATGCTATTCGTGAAATTCTGAAAGGAAATTTTAAGGAAAGCATGAAAGATTTCAAAAAACTGATGGCTAATTTGGCCAAGGCAATGCATTTTGAAGAAGCGCAAAAAATAAAAGAAAAAATTGAAGTTCTCGAAAATTACCAATCGCGTTCTACGATTGTTAATCCAAAAATCACAAATATTGACGTATTTTCGATAGTTTCTGACGAAAGCGCTGCCTTTGTAAATTTTTTGCAAATTTCCCATGGTTCGATAATTCGTTCCCACACAATGGAACTCAAAAAAAAACTGGACGAAACCGACGAAGAATTGTTGGAGTTGGCGATTATCGAACTGCGGGAACGTTTTCAATTATTGTCGAAAGAAGTTATTGTTCCATTTGGGGTTGATTTAGGCGAAAGTATAAAAGTCACCGTTCCGCAATTAGGCGGCAAAAAGCAAATTTTGGATTTATCAATTCGCAACGCTAAATTTTATAGAATCGAACAATTAAAACAACTTCAAATTGTAGATCCAGAAAGACATTCGAATAGAATTATGGCACAAATGCAGAAAGATTTACGTTTGCCAGTTGAACCACGTCATATTGAATGTTTTGATAATTCGAATATTCAAGGAACTAATCCCGTGGCAGCTTGTGTGGTGTTTAAAGACGGAAAACCCAGCAAAAAAGACTACCGCCATTTCAATATAAAAACAGTCGAAGGATCTGATGATTTTGCTTCAATGACAGAAGTGGTGTATAGACGATACAAACGATTATTAGACGAGAACGAGCCTTTGCCGCAGCTTATCATCATTGATGGTGGTAAAGGGCAACTGTCATCAGCATTGAAAAGCCTTGATGAATTAGGTTTGCGGGGTAAAATTGCCATAATTGGAATTGCAAAAAGGCTGGAAGAATTGTTTTATCCCGGCGATTCGATTCCTTTATATTTAGATAAAAAATCGGAGACATTGAAGGTAATTCAACAATTGCGGAATGAAGCACACCGTTTTGGAATAACATTTCATCGGGACAAAAGGAGTAAATCGGCGCTCAATTCTTCGATAGAAAGTATTCCGGGAATTGGAGAAAAAACGATGCTTTCTTTAATTCAACATTTCAAAAGTGTTAAAAGATTGAACTTAGCTACAGAAAAAGAAATTTCTGACGTTATAGGTTTGTCAAAAGCCAAAAAAATTACCGACTTTTACAAAAAAGAATAATTATGTTGAATAAGGCATTAGAAAACAGCCAAAAGGCAAAAGGCAAGAGTAATTTTGTTTTCAAGGCATTGTGTATTGCCTTTTGCCTTTTGCCTTTTGCTCTAATAGCTCAAGATACTATCAAAAGACCAAAAATAGGACTGGTTTTAAGTGGTGGTGGCGCTAAGGGATTTGCGCATATTGGTGTTTTGAAAGTTTTGGAACAAGCAGGAATTAAAATTGATTACATTGGCGGAACCAGTATGGGATCCGTTATTGGAGGACTTTATGCGGTGGGATATAGCGCCTCTCAAATTGATTCCATTTTTAGAAAAACTAATTTTGATGAATTACTTCAGGATTTTACTCCTAGAGCTTCTAAAAACTTCTACGAAAAAAGAAACGATGAGTTGTACGCAGTTGTTTTGCCTTTCAATAAATTTAAAGTTGGTATCCCCGAGGCACTTTCGAAAGGAATATACAATTACAATTTATTAACTACTCTTACAAGAAGTGTAAGGCACATAAGGGATTTTAATAAATTGAAAATTCCATTTTTATGTGTTGGCACCAATATAGAAACCGGAGAACAAGTTGTTTTAGATAGTGGCAATTTAGCCCATGCGATGATTGCCAGTTCTGCATTTCCTTCCTTGTTTTCTCCCGTAGAAATTGACGGAAAATTTATTGTAGATGGCGGTGTGGTTAATAATTATCCAATAGAAGAAATTAGAAAAATGGGTGCTGACATTATTATTGGCGTGGATGTTCAAGATGGTTTACTAGATCGAAATGAACTAACTGACGCAACTAAGATATTGGGGCAGATTTCAGCTTTTCAAACGATAGTAAAAATGGCACCAAAAATAAATGGCACCGATATTTACATAAAACCAGACATCAAAGATTACGGAATAATATCATTTAGCGAAGGCGAAGAAATTATTAGAAAAGGCGAAGAAGCCGCTTTTGCCGTATATGAAAAGTTACAGAAATATGGAAACAAAGAAAGTTTTGAAAAGAATAATTTAAAACCACAAGTTGATAGCCTTCACATAAATAAGATTGTTGTAAACAATTTGAAAAACCACACTTCATTGTATGTAAAAGGAAAATTACCTTTTGAAGCAGGTGACAACATTAGCTATGCCGATTTAAAAGAAGGAATAGACAATCTAAACGCCACTCAAAATTTTAGTGCCATAAACTATTCATTAGAAGACAATAATTCAAAAGATGATTTAATATTAACCTTAATGGAAAGTACGAGCAAGACATTTTTGAAATTTGGGCTGCATTATGATGACTTGTTTAAAAGTGGGGTCTTAGTAAATTTAACCCATAAAAAAATATTTTTTAAAAACGACATTACTTCCTTGGATTTCGTTCTAGGGGACAATTTTAGATATAATTTAGATTATTATATTGACAACGGATTTTATTGGAGTTTTGGGTTTAAATCCCAATTTAATAAATTTAATAAAAATGTGACTAAAGAAATAGCAGGATTAAACTTAGCTGCTTTTAATATAAACTCCATCAACGTGGATTTTTCAGACTCAACGAACCAAGCCTATTTACAGACTATGCTCACGCAAAAATTTACATTAGGGTTGGGAGTCGAACTTAAATTTTTAGACATTCGGTCAGAAACGCTTACAAGTATAGCTCCTATTATTGATAAAAGTGATTACGTTAGCGCTTTTGGGTATGTTAAATACGATTCTTTCGACAATAAATACTTTCCTAAAACAGGCTGGTACTTTTCAGGCGACTTTCAGTCCTATCTATTTTCCTCAAATTACACGAAACAATTCACCCCATTTTCTATTGCAAAAGCAGATTTAGGAATAGCGATAACCCTTTTCAAAAAAACAGCCCTTAAGGTTCAAACCGAAGGTGGTTTTGCTCTAGGAGGACAAAGCGTGTCCTTTTTTAATTTTGTTTTGGGAGGGTATGGGTACAATACAGTAGATAATATCAAACATTTTTATGGCTATGATTTTTTAAGTTTAGCGGCAAATAGTTATTTAAAATCTTCTGCAACTATTGATTGTGAAATTTTTAAAAAAAACCACTTGAATTTTACGGCAAATTATGCTAACATAAAGGACGATCTTTTTCAATCTATGGATTGGTTTTCGCTTCCAAAGCATTCGGGTTATGCTATCGGTTATGGTCTGGAAACCATTGTTGGGCCATTAGAAATTAAACATTCGTGGTCGCCTGAAAACAAAACAGGATATACTTGGTTCAGTCTTGGGTTTTGGTTTTAATTTACAAAAACCCGATGTCTTTTGTTTTATAAAAATAAAAGAAATGCGAGTAATACAGTAAAAGTGTCTTTTTTTTATACTATGTGAAAAAATAAACCGTTTTGAATCAAACCCATACAAATGTTATGTTAAACTTTGTTTTTCATTAAAAAAAAATAAGATGTTGATTATCTTTGTACTCGAAAACAGGAAGGGGTGGTTTCCTTCTTTAAATTCATATAAATTTTAAAGATTTATAATTTTTGGTTAGTTAATAGCATAAAAACTCAGTCATTATTTGACTGAGTTTTTTTGTTTTAATACATTTGGAACAAAATTTGTATCTGCAGCCCAAAAATAACCCAAAAATGAAAAAAATAATTCTACTATTTCTATTTGTTACTATTGTAAGTTTTGATTCCCAAAAAGAAGACACTTATGATGTGGGCGAATGGTTTAAATTTAGAATTCATTACGGATTTATAAATGCAGGCTATGCAACTATGGAGGTAAAAGAAGCTTTTATAAACAAACGAAAAGTTTTTCGCGTTGTGGGCAAGGGATACACAACAGGAATGTCTCGATTTTTTTTTAAAGTAGATGATCTTTACGAAAGTTATATCGACAAGGAAACAAGAAATCCTTATCAGTATCTAAGGAAAATCGACGAGGGGGGTTATACCAAAAGCCAAGAGGGTTTTTTTAATCAATTAGAAAATAAAATTCTTGTGAAAGATTATAAAAACAAAACCGAAAAAACGCTTGACATCCCGAAAAACACTCAAGATATTATGTCGTCCTTTTATTATTTGCGAAATCATCCAAGTATTGATAAAATAAAACAAGGGGAATTCATCGCTATTGACATGTTTTTTGATGATGAAACCACAAAATTTAAGTTAAAATTTATAGGTCGTGAAGATATTACAACTAAATTTGGAGTTATTTCGACAATGATCTTTAGGCCGTTAGTACAATCTGGGCGCGTTTTTAAAGAGCAAGAAAGTTTAACCATATGGATTTCAGACGATGACAACAAATTACCAGTTCGAATAAAAGCCAATCTAGCAGTAGGATCAATCAAGGCCGACTTGGACGCTTTTAAAGGGTTAAAAAATCCATTTATAATAAAACATATTCAATAATAACATCAATTCGGAAACGGTTTTTTGAACAGTATAAAGCAAAAACTGAGCTAAAAAATAATCAAACCCCGAAAGTGATCTTTCATATTTTAGAATTATGAGAGATTTTGATTTAAAAAAATAATTTAATTGCATAATTTACACTTTTTGAAAAACACACACTTTGCGTTAATCATCGTATTAATACTGTTTTCTTGTAAAAATTCAGATTCAGTTAACTTAACCCCAGAAGAAAAGCCGCGAACCGAAATAGAACAATTCGGATTCAAATCCAATGATTTTAACATTTTAAACGACACGATAAAAAAAGGAGACACTTTTGGCAGTATTATTGAAAACCAAAATCTTGGAGATAAAAAAATCTATACCATTATCGAAAAGGCAAGAGACAGTTTTAACGTAAGAAACGTTAGAATAGGAAAAGCATTTACTTTTATAAGATCAAAAGACCGTTACAAAAAGTTACGAGCTATTGTTTATCAACCAGATAGGGTTAATTATTATGTTATTGATTTGAGAGATTCTGTCTTGGTATATAAAAAAGCTAGACCCATCAGTATTAAACAAAGAACAATTGCCGGAAAATTAGACGGATCTTTGTCTCAAGCACTAAACAAACAAGGAGTTGATGCAGCTTTGTCTGATAAATTGACAAAAGTATATGCCTGGTCAATCGACTTTTTTAAATTACAAAAAGGAGATAAATTTGCCGTTACTTTTACCGAAAGATATATAGACGACACCATTTATGATGGCGTTGATAGCTTAAAAGCCGCTTTTTTTGAGTATAGAGGAAAATTAATTTATGCATTCCCTTTTGCACAAAACCCAAATTCCGTCAAACTAGATTATTATGATGATAGTGGAAAAGCACTTAAGAATTTCTTCCTTAAAGCGCCACTTAAATTTGTAAATATCACTTCGCATTTTACTAAAAACAGATTTCATCCTGTGCAACTCAGATGGAAAGCGCACAAAGGAACAGATTATGCTGCGCCAACTGGAACCTCAATCATGACTACTGCGGCCGGGATTGTAGAACAAACCGGATACTCGGCAGGAAATGGAAATTTCGTAAAAGTAAAACACGACAAAACATACTCGACACAATACTTACATATGTCAAAAATCTTAGTTAGAAGAGGACAAAAAGTTACTCAAGGTAGTGTCATAGGAAAAGTAGGAAGCACAGGGCTAGCAACAGGACCGCATGTATGTTATCGATTTTGGAAAAACGGAGTGCAAGTTGATGCTTTAAAACTAAAACTACCCAATTCCCAACCAATGGACAAGAAAAACTTACCCCGCTTTATGACTCAAATGAAACCTTTGAAAAGAGAATTGGACAGTGTTGCAAATTTATAGACCAAAAAAGCGGCTCTTATTTAAAAACTAATAGTGTAAATTTACACTTCGAAAAACGAAAAAATTAATCAAATACAAGAATCAATACATAATGGCGTTGCAAAATATAAATCCAACAACAACAACCTCTTGGTTAAAACTTCAGAATCATTTTAAGGAAATGCAGAATGCTTCAATGAAGGAAATGTTCAAAGAGGACAGCACAAGAACAGCACAATTTCATATACAATGGAATGATTTCGTAGTCGATTATTCAAAGAATATTATCAACAAAGAAACGATGAAGTTGCTTCTTGAATTGACAAACGAAATGCAATTAAAAGAGGCAATTGCAAAATATTTTGAGGGCGATATCATTAATCAAACTGAAAACAGGGCGGTTTTGCATACCGCTTTGCGCGCACCATCATTATCAAATGTAAAAGTTGACGGAGAAAATGTAATCCCTGAAATTTTTGAGGTAAAGAACAAAGTAAAAAACTTCACAAACGAAGTGGTAAACGGTGAAAGAAAAGGATTTACAGGAAAAGCATTTACAGATATAGTAAATATTGGAATTGGAGGTTCAGACCTTGGGCCCGCAATGGTTGTTGAAGCTTTGCAGTTTTATAAAAATCATTTGAACCTTCATTTCGTGTCGAATGTGGATGGCGATCACGTAAACGAGATTATCAAAAAATTAAATCCAGAGACAACCCTTTTTGTTATTGTTTCTAAAACATTTACCACGCAAGAAACCTTGACCAATTCCGAAACCATAAGAAAATGGTTCTTACAATCCGCAAAGCAAGAAGATGTTGCCAAACATTTTGTGGCGGTTTCGACCAATATTCAAAAAGTTACTGAATTTGGTATAAACCCCGACACTATTTTTCCAATGTGGGATTGGGTTGGTGGTCGTTTTTCACTTTGGAGTGCCGTTGGTCTTTCAATTAGTTTGGCTGTTGGTTATGATAATTTTGATGAATTATTGTCTGGAGCCAATGAAATGGACAATCATTTCAAAACCGAGTCTTTTGACGAAAACATCCCAGTGGTATTGGCTTTGCTAAGCATTTGGTACAACAACTTTTTTGGATCTGAAAGTGAGGCATTAATTCCATATACTCAATATTTACAAAAACTGGCTCCCTACTTGCAACAAGGCATCATGGAAAGCAATGGAAAAAGCATTGGTCGTGATGGAAATCCGGTTAATTATCAAACCGGAACAATAATTTGGGGAGAACCGGGTACTAATTCGCAACACGCCTTTTTTCAATTAATTCATCAAGGAACTAAGTTGATCCCTACGGATTTTATTGGATTTATAAAGCCGTTATACGGAAACGAAGACCATCACAATAAGTTGATGTCTAACTTTTTTGCCCAAACTGAAGCATTATTAAACGGAAAAACGGCAGTACAAGTTCAATCTGAATTTAACAAACAAGGACTTGCTGCAGAAAAAGCGGAATTTCTTTTGCCTTTTAAAGTTTTTAACGGAAACAAGCCTACAAATACAATTCTAATCGAAAAATTGACACCAAAAACCCTAGGATCTTTAGTTGCTTTATATGAGCACAAGATTTTCGTACAAGGAATTATCTGGAATATTTTTAGTTATGACCAATGGGGTGTAGAACTTGGTAAACAATTAGCCGATTCAATTCTTGATGAAATACATTGCTTCGCCAGTTCGAGCAGAGCTCTCGGGTCTAAAACCGTAAATCAACACGATAGTTCAACAACATTTTTATTAAACCACTTTTTAAATAAAAAATAAACCCCACGACTTTAGAATATTATAACACCTATATGTTTAGACCTTTTATTTTACAATGAAATTAAGATTTTTTGTATAAAACTTAAGATGTTTTTTTTAATTTAAGTTTTTTTTGGCATTATTTATTAACCATGGCAATAATCCTATTTTATTTATAATTCTTTGAAAATTAACCACATGACTGTTTTTTTTATTAACAAACTGCAAATAAAAAACGATATTTTATTAACACTGTTTTATTAAAAAATATTTTATTAACATTTCCTTAACATTATTATTGATAAAATGTTAGATTTTTGCCAAAACTAATAAACAAAAGAACAATGAAAACAATGAAAAATTGGTTACTCTCTGGATTACTATTTATGGTAGTTTCGACGGTGTTTTCTCAAGGAAAAATCACGGGAAAAATCACCGATGGTCAAAACTCTTTACCTGGTGCAAATGTTGCCGTTAAAGGAGTTAAAGCCGGTGCAGCATCAGATATTGATGGAAAATTCTCAATTAACGCTACAACTAGCGCTGGAGAATTGGTTATTTCTTTTATAGGTTATGCCGCAAAGACAATTAAGTTCGTGGTTTCAAATGGAGCTACAACAGATTTAGGAACAATAGTTCTGACTGCTAATTCAAATGAATTAGAAGAAATTGTGGTAACATCTGGAGTTATAGATGTTGCAAAAGACAGAAAAACGCCTGTAGCTGTTTCTACAATTAAAGCATCAGAAATTCAAGAAAAATTAGGAAGTCAAGAATTTCCTGAAATTTTAGCAAATACACCTTCAGTTTATGTAACAAAACAAGGGGGTGGCTTTGGAGATTCAAGAATCAACATTCGTGGTTTCGACCAAAGAAACGTAGCGGTTATGATTAATGGGGTTCCAGTAAATGATATGGAAAACGGAGCTGTTTATTGGAGTAACTGGGCGGGTTTGTCTGACGTAACGTCTGCTATGCAAGTTCAAAGAGGTTTGGGTTCTTCTAAACTAGCTATTTCTTCTGTAGGAGGAACTATCAATGTTGTAACAAGAACATCTGAAATGAAAGAAGGCGGAGTTGTTTCAACTAGTCTTGGAAACGACAATTACTTAAAAACACAAGCGTCTTACAATACGGGAATCATGGAAAATGGTTTATCTGCTTCTGTTTTGTTAAGCTCTACAACCGGAAATGGATATGCTGACGGAACTAAATTTGAAGGCAAAAATTATTTTATCGCTTTAGGGTATAAAATAAATGACAAGAATGATTTTCAATTTACTTTTACAGGTGCGCCGCAATGGCACAATCAAAGAAGTTTTGCAAATCCAATTTCTGAATACTTGAAATATGGAACTGATGGCAAACCAAACATCAAATACAGTTCTGACTGGGGATACAAAAACGGAGAAGAATATTCTTTGGCTAAAAATTTCTATCACAAACCAGTAATGTCTCTTAACTGGGATTATAAAATCAGTGAAAAAACCAAATTATCATCTGTATTCTATGGCTCATGGGGTCGTGGTGGAGGAACAGGAAGTATTGGTAAAAGCCCTTATTCTGCTTCATACAAAACAGCTGATGGTTTACTACCTTTTGATGAATTTGTTAAATATAACACAGGACAAGCTAATAGTATTGGAGCACCTCTTTCTAAAAACGCAAATGGGGATTATATAACCAATAGAAGCACAGGGTTTACTAGAAGAGCTTCAATGAACTCTCACAATTGGTACGGTACTGTAATTGATTTGAATACAAAATTAAGCGATAGATTAACACTTGATTTTGGTGTTGATGCAAGAACTTATGCTGGTTACCACTATAGAATGATTAACGACAGATTGGGAGCCGATGCGTATTTTGACAATAAAGACATCAATAATCCAAATAGAACTTTGTTACAGACTTATTCAGCTACACCAAGTTTGAATCCATGGACAAATATTAAAGACCAAGAAAAAATCGAATATAACAACAATGGTTATGTAAGATGGTTGGGAGCCTTTACCCAATTAGAGTATTCAAATGACAATCTTTCTGCTTTTTTCCAAGGAGCCGTTTCTCAACAAGGGTTTCAAAGAGAGGATACTTTCATATATTTAAAAACCGATCCGCTATACAAAACAGAATTTGAAAATATTTTAGGAGGAAATGTAAAAGGAGGAGTTAACTATAATATCAACGAACAACAAAATGTGTTTTTCAATTCAGGATATTATTCAAAACAACCCAATTTCAATGCAGTGTATCCAAACAATAAATCTATAGTTGGTGATAACTTAACCAATGAAAAAATACTAGGTTTAGAAGCAGGATATGGTTTTAGTTCAAGAATGTTTAATGCTAAATTAAACATATATTATACATCTTGGAAAGATAGATACCAAAGAGCTGGCGATTCTTCAGCTGATAACATAGGTGGATATTATGATTACACAGGAATTACTGAAATTCACTCTGGTGTTGAGTTAGAAATGAACGCAAGACCAATGCCTAAATTAAACATTAACGCAATGATCTCTGTTGGGGACTGGAATTACAGCGGAAACTCTATCAGTAATAGATATGATGCAAATAATGCCCCAGTTGGCGGAACAGCTAAGACTTTATATTTAGACGGTTTAAAAGTGGGTGATGCTGCACAAACAACCGCAAGCATTGGTGCTAAATATGAATTGGTTGAAAGAGTAAGCATTGATGCAAACTACAGAGTTGCACAAAAATTATATGCTTCAATCGACGCTTCAAAATTTACTACTGAAGTAAACACTGGTACTTTAGAATTGCCTTCATATGGTTTGATGGATGTTGGTTTTTCATACAAGATGCTTTCTAGTAAAAACAGAAATTCAGTAAACTTTAGATTAAATATAAACAATGTTTTGGATGATGTTTATATTTCTGAATCAAGAACTAATAATTTTGCTACTCCTACAAGTACAAATTACAATGGAGTAAATGTTACAAACCAAGTTTACTTTGGTTTTGGAAGAACTTGGAACTTTAGTGTTCGTTACAATTTCTAAACTATAATTTCAATACTATAAAAAGGGCATCCGCTTTTAGCGCGATGCCTTTTTTTTATGCTTTTTTTATTTATATTTGTTAAATCAAAAAACTTATTTATGTACGAAATCATTCAAAAATTGCATTCTGGCTGGGCTTATTTAGCATTTTTAGTATTAGTAATTGCGGTTGTCAATTCACTTGTTGGGTTGGTTTCCAAAAAAGAATTTACTGAAAGAGACCGGAAAATTTCACTGTTTGGCTTGGTTGCCATTCATACCCAATTATTAATTGGTTTAATCGTTTATTTTGTTTCTCCTTTAGGTTTGTCTTCATTAGGACAAATGAAGGACGCTACTTTACGATTAACTTCATTAGAACATCCGTTGATGAATATCATTGGGATTACTTTGATTACCATTGGCTGGATGAAGCATAAAAAATCAACAACAAGTGCATCTAAATTCCAAATTTTTTCCATTTATTATGGACTGGGATTAATCCTCATTTTGAGCAAAATTCCCTGGGGTTTGTGGTTCTAAAAAACAGTAAAAAGTCCTTTTTAGGACTTTTTTTATCAAGCTCTAGTTCCTCCAAATCGAATTCAAAATCACATAAATGAAAAACATTTTCATTCTTTTACTTTCTTTTATAATTGTGAATTTTGCAAGTGGCCAATCTACGACTAAGGAAAAGCAAAAGATCTTGGCTAAAAGAGACAGCGTCCAAAAAAACACGATTCTTGTTGTAAACCAAGAAAAGCCTTCCTTGTTAAAAGACACAGCGAACAATAAAAAAACAATTTTTATTAATCAAGGGATCGTTTTAGACACCTTATCAATTGGAAAAGGAAAATTGTTTAAAAAAGAGGCACGTGCCTCTTATTATGCTGATAAATTTAATGGTAGAAAAACAGCAAGCGGAAGAAAATTTGACAACAATAAATACACTGCGGCTCATAAAAAACTTCCTTTTGGAACCAAGGTAAAAGTCACCAATATCGACAGTGGAAAATCAGTAATCGTTGAAATTATTGACAGAGGACCATTTGTAAAATCACGAGAAATCGACCTCTCTAAACGCGCTTTTATGGATATTGCAAAAAATAAAGGAATTGGAGTTATGATGGTAAACATCGAAATACTAGAATAATATTTACTTCCATTTTGTAAAAGGACTCTTGCTCAAATAAGAATTATAAAATCGTTTGTCATGGGTGACTTCTGTTCCAAGCCAGATTGGTTTTCCGAAAGTTTCGGTTTCTGAACCAAGTTCGACTTCGGCTACAATCAAACCTTCATTTTCACCGTAGAATTCGTCCACTTCAAAAATGTGAGACCCTACTTTTACTTCAAAACGGGTTTTGTCAATTACCCCTTTTTCACACAATTTCAATAATTCTTTTGCTTCATCTATTGGAATTTCTTTCTCCCATTCAAAACGCGACAGGCCGGATTCATTTGAGACCCCTTTTATAGTCAAGAATCCCTTATTTCCTTTTATTCGAACCCTAACGGTTCGTTCTGGAACGGAGCTCAAATAGCCCTGTGTAATTCGGTTTTGGGTAAAAGCTTCTCTTTTGAAAGCATCGGAGGACACGAGAAATTTTCTTTCTATTTCTATCATTTTGTCATTGCGAGGAATTGCGAGGCACGAAGCAAAGCAATCTATTGATATTTCCGTTGTAATTTACTTCTTCAAATGTATAAAAATCTTCGATTAACTTGGAGTAAATTTTTTCCATAAATTTGCCCTATGCCCGAAACAAATCCAAATAGAAAAATCATCCACATCGATATGGACGCTTTCTTTGCCTCAGTAGAGCAAATGGATAATCCGACATTGCGGGGAAAACCTGTTGCAGTTGGCGGTTCGGAAAACCGTGGCGTTGTTGCTGCGGCAAGTTATGAAGCCCGTAAATTTGGAGTTCGAAGTGCAATAAGCGGAGTTTTGGCTAAAAAAAATTGTCCTGATTTGATTTTTGTTAAACCAAGATTTGAGCGTTACAACGAAATATCGGTTAAAATCCGAAAGATATTTTACGAATATACCGATTTAGTCGAGCCACTTTCGCTTGATGAAGCCTATCTCGATGTTACGACAAACAAAAAGGGAAACCCAAGTGCGACTTTATTGGCTCAGGAAATCAGATTGCGAATTCTCAACGAAGTTGGATTAACAGCCTCGGCTGGGATTTCGGTCAATAAGTTTGTAGCAAAAATAGCAAGCGATTACAATAAGCCCAATGGGCAAAAAACTGTTAATCCAGATGAGGTTGTTTCTTTTTTAGAAACGTTAGCTATCCGAAAGTTTTATGGTGTGGGGAAAGTCACCACCGAAAAAATGTACCAATTGGGAATTTTTACGGGTTTGGAATTGAAAGGAAAATCATTGGAATTCTTGGAGAGAAATTTCGGAAAATCAGGAAATTTTTATTATAACGTGGTGCGAGGCATTCACAACAGTGAAGTAAAATCAGATAGAATTACGAAATCGGTGGCCGCCGAACACACTTTTGACATCAATCTATCTTCCGAAATTTTTATGATGGAACAGTTGGAAAAAATCGCAACCCTATTAGAAAAAAGACTAAAGAAACACAGTATCGCCGGTAAAACGATCACATTGAAAATTAAATACAGCGATTTTACGCAACAAACCCGTAGTAAAACTTTGCCCTACTTTATTTCTGACAAAGTATTGATTTTAGAAACCGTAAAAGAGCTTTTGTATCAGGAACGGATGAAAGATTCCGTTCGATTGTTGGGAATATCTCTGAGTAATTTAAACACAGAAGAGAAAAAGACGGTCGTCGTTCAATTGAAATTTGCTTTTTAATAAATAAACCACGCAGGAAAGCGTGGTTTTGAAATTTTAAAAAGAGGTGTCTTATTTATTTTCTGCTTGAAAGTTTAGATAGCAATCTTAAAAATTCAATATACAACCAAACCAAGGTTATCATCAAGCCCATAGCGCCGAACCATTCCATATATTTTGGCATTTTTTGTTCCACTCCTTTTTCGATTCGATCAAAATCCAAGAAAAGATTCAATGCTGCGATTACAATCACAAAAACGCTGATACCGATGCTCATCATCGAATTACCGTAATGAACAGGGACAAAACTGGTAAACATTGAAAACAGCCAAGAAATTAAGTAGTAG
>NZ_CAWURC010000033.1:0-35679 GCF_963925185.1 uncultured Flavobacterium sp.
TGTATGCCTGGTGGAAAAATCGTTGTTTATTCAGGTATTTTACCAATAACCAAAGACGATGCAGGTTTAGCTACTGTGATGGGACACGAGGTTTCACATGCTTTGGCTAATCACGGAGCACAAAGAATGAGTGCAGCTAAATTCCAACAAATTGGAGCAGCCGGAGTTGCTGTTGCAACTGGAAATCAAAGTGCTAGCAAACAAGAAATGTGGCAACAATATTACGGAATTGGATCTCAAGTAGGAGTGATGCTTCCCTTTAGTAGAAGTCATGAAAACGAAGCCGACAAGATAGGATTGATATTAATGGCAATCGCGGGTTATAATCCAGAACAAGCCATCACATTTTGGGAAAGAATGGCTGCAAATTCCGGAGGAAATAAAGCCCCAGAATTTCTTAGCACTCACCCAGCAGATGCCACAAGAATTGCTAATTTAAAAAAATTAGTCCCCGAAGCTAAAGCCGAAGCTTTGAAATACGGTGTTGTTTTTAAATAATCGTCCTAAAGTGAAAAATTTAAAAAAGCCGTCCCGTTATTTTATGTAACGGAACGGATTTTTAATTTGGTTTTTATTATTAATCTACAAAATTTCAAGTTCAACCATGCTTTCTTTCATCATTTGATAAGTTCGTTCAATATTGTTATCTAACCCAATAGAAAAGCGAATTAAACCATCTGTTAAACCCATTGTTACTTGTTCTTCTAGAGGAATTTCGCTGGATGTAGAAGTTCCAGGTGCGCTAAACAAGGTTTTATAGAAACCTAAACTCACTGCCAAATAGCCTAATTTTCTGCTTTGCATTAACTCCATTAATTCATTGGCTGTATCTAAACCTCCAACGTCTAAAGTCATCATTCCGCCAAAACCATATTCTGGATTAATCATATTCTTATACAAATTATGTCCAGAATGACTTTCCAAACCTGGATAAACAACCTTTATTCCGTCTTTTTCAAAACGAGTTGCTAAATACATGGCATTATGGCTGTGCTGTTTTATTCGAATGTGCAAAGTTCTTAAATTTTTCATCACACTTGCCGATCGTAAACTATCCATAGTAGAGCCAAGGAGCATACTGGCTCCGTTATTTACGTTTTTTAAACTATCAATAAATTCTTGAGAGGCACAAGTCACACCGCCCAGCGTATCACTACTTCCATTGATATATTTCGTTAAACTGTGAATCACAATATCAGCTCCCAATTTTGCAGGAGAAACGGATAAGGGCGAAAAAGTATTATCGACAACTAGTTTGATATTATGCTTTTTTGCAATTTTTGCTAAACTTGCAATGTCGGCGATTTCGAGTAAAGGATTGCTCACAGTTTCACAATATAGAACCTTAGTTTCGTTTGTAATAGCTGCTTCTACTTTGTCCATTTTGGTGATGTCGACAAAGCTGGTTTTGATGCCTAATCTTGGAGTGAAATTTTTCAAAAATGCATACGTTCCACCATAAACAGTTCTGCTAGAAACAATATGATCTCCTGAGCCGCACAATTGCAATAGAGTGGCTGTTATAGCTCCCATTCCTGATGCGGCAACATTTGCAGTTTCTGTTCCTTCCATCGAAGCTAATGCTCTATCTAAGTATAAATTACTTGGCGAGGAATGTCGCGAATACAAATAACAACCTTCAGCATTGCCTTCAAAAGTGTCGAACATTGTTTTTGCCGACAAAAACGTATAGGTTGAACTATCAGAAATGGAAGGATTTACACCTCCAAATTCTCCAAAATATTGCAAATCTTGAATCTCGTCTGCGGGATTAAATTTTTTCATTTTTTTTCATTTTTTTTTAGGAGCTTAATCCAGCTATTCGCTATATCTTTTTTTGCAAAAAAAATCGCAAAAAAAGGATGCCGCTTCTACCTGGGCTATGGCAGTTAATTTTACAAAATATTTTCGTTTAATAACCAGCTTTGTCAAAGTTTAAACTTTTACAAAGCTTATCAAAAGTCTAAAACTGATGAATAATAATCAATATATTGATGAATATTTAGATTTTAAAACTACAAATTTTATTAAATAGTGAAAAATATTCTAAATTTTATTAAATTTGAATAAAAAACCAGATTTTTTATCAAACTCAAATTATATGACACTAGATTCAATCGACAAAAAGTTGCTTTTTCTTTTACAGAATGACTGCAAAAAAACCACTAAGGAATTGTCATTAAAACTTAATCTTTCTGTAACTGCGGTCTATGAGCGCATCAAAAAACTAGAAAGAGAAGGGATTATAGACAAATATGTTGTTCTGCTCAATCGTTCGAAAGTAGAAAAAGGATTTGTGGTTTTTTGTCATATCAGGCTTATTCAACACACTAAAGAATTTTTGACAAAATTTGAGAGCGATGTTATTAAGCTTAAAGAAATTTTAGAATGTCATCATGTGAGTGGTGATTATGATTATATCCTAAAAATTGTAGTGAAGGATATGGAAGCATATCGGGAATTTTTGGTTACGAAACTCACTACATTAGATCATATTGGAAGTACGCACAGCGTTTTTATGATTAATGAGGTCAAAAGCACTTCGGTAATTGAAATTTAAAAATTGATCACTTAAAAGTAGTAATTCGTTCCTAAATCTTTAAACTTCAAACAAAAAAACTTATTTTTGCAACACTTAAAATAAAAACACACAAAACTATGAGTTCATTTGACGTAGTCATTATAGGTTCTGGCCCAGGCGGATATGTTTCTGCTATTCGTTGCGCACAGCTAGGTTTCAAAACAGCCATTATTGAGAAATATTCAACTCTTGGCGGAACTTGTCTCAATGTGGGCTGCATTCCATCAAAAGCATTGTTGTCATCCTCACACCATTATAGCGAAATTGCTCATTTTGCTGATCACGGAATTGAAGTTTCTGGTGAAGTAAAAGTAAATTTAGAAAAAATGATTGCTCGTAAACAAGCAATTGTTGATCAAACTTCTGGTGGAATCAATTATTTGATGGACAAAAATAAAGTAACTGTTTTCAATGGTTTAGGATCCTTTGTAGATGCTACTCACATTGCTGTTGCAAAAGCAGATGGAACTTCAGAAACAATAGAAGCTAAAAACATTATAATTGCAACCGGTTCTAAACCATCATCATTACCATTTATAAAAATTGATAAAGAACGAATCATTACTTCAACGGAAGCGTTGAGTTTGAAAGAAGTGCCAAAACACCTTGTTATCATTGGTGGTGGAGTTATTGGGATTGAATTAGGACAAGTCTATTTACGACTGGGAGCACAAGTTTCTATAGTAGAATTTATGGATCGAATTATTCCCGGAATGGACGCTTCATTGTCTAAAGAATTGACCAAAGTTTTGAAAAAACAAGGAATGAAATTCTACGTATCTCACAAAGTGAAATCAGTGGAAAGAAAAGACGATATCGTGACAGTTCAAGCCGAAAATGCAAAAGGAGAAACCATTACTCTTCAAGGAGATTATTCATTGGTTTCTGTAGGGCGGCGTCCTTATACAGACGGTTTGAATGCCAATAAAGCGGGTGTAAAAATTTCAGATCGAGGCATGGTAGAAGTGAATGATCATTTGCAAACTAATATTCCAAATATTTACGCCATTGGCGATGTAGTTCGTGGTGCTATGTTAGCACACAAAGCAGAAGAAGAAGGCACCATGGTTGCCGAAATCTTGGCAGGACAAAAACCGCACATTAATTATAATTTAATTCCAGGAGTAGTTTATACTTGGCCAGAAGTGGCTGCGGTGGGACAAACAGAAGAACAATTAAAAGCATCCGGAGTCGAATTTAAATCTGGAAGTTTTCCTTTCAAAGCTTTAGGAAGAGCAAGAGCCAGTGGCGATTTAGATGGGTTTGTAAAAATCCTTGCCGATACAAAAACCGACGAAGTTTTAGGCATACACATGATTGGTGCTCGTTGTGCTGATTTAATTGCCGAAGCTGTAACTGCGATGGAATTCAAAGCCTCAGCAGAAGACATTTCGAGAATGAGTCACGCACATCCTACTTTCGCGGAAGCAATAAAGGAAGCGGCATTAGTTGCTACGGAAAATAGAGCGTTGCATGTCTAATTAAAGATAAATTTTTTTATAAAAGTAAAACCCGTTTAATCTATATTTAAGATTTAAGCGGGTTTTACTTTTATAATCTTTTAGCACTATTTAGCTACAAATAATCCTTTGTAATTTTCCCAGTGAGAATATATTAAAAATAAATTTCCGAAGAAAACGAATAATGCTATAGGAATTTTTTCTGGAGTCAAGAAAAAATTAATAAAAAGGATATTTATTGTGACAGGAAAAATCAGAATATTAGCTAAGGTAACATATCTACCTGTAACGAACGACAAGCCACAAAGCAATTCAATTGATTTTGCCAAAGGCATTAAATAAGTAGATGCAACAATACCAAGCTGAAAAGCCTTAAAATTTCCAGTGGTTGTAGGTTCAGGAAAAAGTTTTAAAAAAAAATCCGACAGATGTGAAAAGAAATAAAAGACCAATTAAAGTTCTGATAATGATAGTTGTGATTTTCATAATTTACAGATTAAAGGTTAATTATAGTATAAATGTAAAAAAAAATACCTGAAAATTATTGTAATTTTGGTTTTTTAAAAAATCATAATTTCTTTGAGAACTTCAATTAATAAAAATATTCAGAATCCAAACCAATTCAAACAACAATTATTGACTTGGTCACAACAATTTAGAGAAGTCGTTTTTATGGATAGCAACGATTATCACCAGAATTATTCCAGTTATGATTGTGTTCTCGCCGTTGATGCATTTACCTCTATAAAAACGGATTACCAAAATGCTTTCGAAAACTTGAAACAATATCAACAGACAACAAAAGACTGGCTTTTTGGATATTTGTCTTATGATTTAAAAAATGATGTAGAAATTTTGCATTCCAATAATTTTGATGGATTGAACTTTCCGGATTTGTTTTTATTCCAACCAAAAAAATTATTTTTATTAAAAGGGAGTCAACTCGAAATTCAATATCTCCATATGTGTGATGATGAAGTGGAGGAGGATTTTGAGGAAATTATTCAAACCCCAAACCTAAAACCCAATTTTCAAAACCCAATAGCGATTCAACAGAGAATTTCAAAAGAAAAATATTTCGAAAAAACATTAAAAATACTTCAATATATTCATCGTGGTGACATATACGAAGCCAATTTTTGTATGGAGTTTTATGTAGAAAATACCACCATAAATCCATTGGAAAAATTTCAAAAACTCAACGAAATTTCAAAACCACCACTTGCTGTTTTTATGAAAAATAACAAGTCATTTTTGCTTTGTGCTTCTCCAGAGCGGTATTTAAAAAAGGTAGGAGAACAACTAATCTCTCAACCGATAAAAGGAACGGCAAAACGATTTATTGACCCAATTGAAGATGAAAATGCAAAAAACAAATTGATTAACGATACAAAAGAACGTACTGAAAACATTATGATAACTGACTTAGTTCGTAATGATTTGTCCAAAACGGCACAAAAAGGCTCTGTTAAAGTGGAGGAATTATGTGGTATTTATTCTTTTGAACAAGTACACCAAATGATTTCTACTATTACTTCAAAATTAGACAGTAAATACTCTGTTGTTGATGCGATTAAAACTACATTTCCAATGGGAAGTATGACAGGAACTCCCAAGGTTTCGGTAATGAAAATCATCGAAGAAATGGAAGAAACAAAGAGAGGTTTATATAGTGGAGCAGTGGGTTATTTTTCTCCAACTGGAGATTTTGATTTTAATGTGGTAATTCGAAGTATTTTGTACAACCAACAGAATAAATATGTCTCTTTCTCTGTAGGAAGCGCCATAACTTCTCAATCGGTTCCAGAAAAGGAGTATGAAGAATGTTTACTCAAGGCAAAAGCAATGCGTGAAGTTTTGAGTTAAATTCATTAGAAATAACTAAATTTGAACATGCTGCAAAAATTCCAGAAATATATTCTCAAAAATTTTCCTTTTCTAAATGAAAAAAAACTCCTTTTAGCAACAAGCGGAGGTATTGATAGTATGGTCATGGTAGATTTGTTTAAAAAATTAAACTTCAATATTGCAATCGCTCATTGTAATTTTCAACTTCGTGGGCTGGAAAGTTTTGACGACCAAAATTTCGTTCAAGATTTTGCAGATACAAACAAAATAGAATCATTTATCACTCATTTTGATACGGAGGCTTTCTCCAAAGATTTTAAACTTTCGACACAAGTTGCTGCTCGAGAACTTCGCTACAACTGGTTTTATGAATTAATAGAAACCAAAAACTACGACTATATTCTTACGGCTCATCACGCCGATGACAACTTAGAGACTTTTCTCATCAATATTGTTAGGGGAACTGGATTAGATGGTTTGACTGGGATTCCAACACAAAATGATAAAATTATTCGCCCACTTCTATTGTTTTCTCGTCAAGAAATAGAAAGTTATGCCAAGACAAACAATATAGAATGGAGAGAAGATAGTAGTAACGCCTCGGATAAATACTTACGGAATAAAATTAGACATAATTTAGTTCCTGTTTTAAAGGAATTAAATCCTGATTTTATTTCCTCTTTTCAAAAAACACAAAACTATTTACAGGAATCACAAACAATGGCCGAAGATGCATCGATTATGGTGTATCAGCAAGTGGCAAAAGAAATTGAAGAAGAGGTGCATTTTGATTTGAATCAATTAATAAAATTGCCCAATTATAAATCCTATTTATATCATTGGCTCAACGAATTTGGTTTCTCGGCATGGAATGACATTTATAATTTAGTTGAAAGTCAATCCGGAAAAACGGTCTATTCAGATGAATTTCGATTACTGAAAAACAGAAATTTTTTAATATTGAGTCCTATAAATACAGTAGACAAAAACGAAGAATATTTTATTGATAAAAACCAAAAAGATGTTAAAATTCCCATAAATCTTTCGTTTTGTAAGCTAGATGACATATCTATAGAACTAAATACAACTATATTTGTTGATGAAGAGAAGTTGTACTTTCCTTTAGTTTTGCGCCACTGGAAAGAAGGAGATATTTTTCAACCTTTTGGTATGGGAGGGAAATCAAAAAAAGTCAGTAAGATTTTTAAAGACGAAAAGTTATCCCTTATCGAAAAAGAAAATACTTGGCTTTTGTGTTCTAATAATCAGATTGTTTGGATTGTAGGGATTCGACAAGACGAACGCTTTAAAATTGAAAACACAACAAAAAATATACTTAAAATACAATTGGAATAATGAGGAAAATTATTTTTTTATTGATTGCCTTTTTGGCTTTCGCCAACGCTAATTCGCAAATTCTAGATCCAGTTAAATGGACTACCAAAATCGAAAAGAAATCAGAAAACACCTATTTGTTGACTTTTAATGGAATTATAGAAAATGATTGGCATATGTATTCTCAGTATACTCCTGACGGTGGACCATTGCCATTAGAGATGATTTTTATAAACCAAAAAGGAAATTTTAACTTAGTTGGTAAAGCCAAAGAAGGAAAAACTACAACTGCTTACAATGATATTTTTGAAGTAAATGAAACTTTCTTTGTGAAAAATGCCCAAATTCAACAAGAGATTTCAATTCTAAATCCAAAAATTCCAAAGATTGAAGTAGATTTAAATTATCAGGTTTGCAAAGAATCTTGCATTAATTTAGAGAAAAAATTCACGTTCACAATTCCTTCTGTTTCGATTGCAAAGGTAGTAGAAAATGCAGTAAAAATAGATACTATAATAGCTGAAGAGGAAATTTCAAAATCAGGAATCAATAAAAAAATAGATGTTCCATTATTAAAATCAGATGTTGATCCATCAAAAGAGGCTGAACAAAAAGGATTGTGGTCCATATTTTTTATTGCTTTTTTGTCTGGATTTGCCGCTTTGCTTACGCCATGTGTTTTTCCGATGATTCCTATGACGGTAAGCTTTTTTACAAAACAAAGTAAATCAAAAGCAAAAGGAATAGAAAATGCCATTATTTATGGAATTTCAATTATATTGATTTATGTAATATTAGGTTTAGCGGTTACAGCAATTTTTGGAGCTGACGCTTTGAATGCCTTGTCGACTAACGTTTGGTTTAATCTTATTTTCTTCCTTTTATTGATTGTTTTTGCCGCTTCATTTCTGGGAGCTTTCGAAATTATGTTACCTAATTCTTGGGCAAACAAAGTCGATAGTCAAGCAGATAGAGGCGGAATTATTGGTATTTTATTTATGGCATTGGCATTAGCTATTGTTTCCTTTTCTTGTACAGGACCTATCGTTGGGACACTTTTAGTTCAAGCAGCTACTAAAGGAGGGATTGCTCCAGTTATAGGAATGCTCGGTTTTTCATCGGCTTTAGCCTTGCCATTTATGCTTTTTGCAATGTTTCCTGGCTGGTTGCATTCCTTACCAAAATCAGGAGGATGGCTCAATACCGTTAAAGTTGTTTTGGGATTTTTAGAACTGGCCTTGGCATTCAAATTTTTGTCTAATGCTGATCTGGTTTTGCAATTGCATTTGCTGGAAAGAGAAGTGTTTTTGGCAATTTGGATTGCTGTTTTTGGAACTTTAGCACTTTATTTATTTGGAAAAATTACCTTGCCACATGATAGTCCAATGACGCATATTTCAGTAGGAAGATTATCGCTTGGATTAGTCGTTTTTTCTTTTACAATTTATATGATTCCAGGGCTTTGGGGAGCGCCACTAAAATTGATTAATGCTTTTCCGCCACCAATGGAATATAGTGAAAGTCCTCTTGGGTTTGGAAGTTCTGGAAACAATACCTCAATGGCAATTTTACCTGAAGGTGCTAAATTAGGACCACATCAAATAGTCATTTTTGATGATTATGATAAAGGTTTGGCTTACGCCAAAATAGTTAACAAGCCTGTAATGCTAGATTTTACTGGGTTTGCCTGTGTAAATTGTAGAAAAATGGAAAACAATGTGTGGTCAGACGAACGCGTTTTACCAATTTTAAAAAAGGAAGTCGTACTCATTTCTTTATATGTTGATGACAAACGAGATTTACCAAAAAACGAACAATTTACTTCAAAAACTACGGGCTCTGAAATTGAGACGATTGGAGATAAATGGGCTGATTTTATGATTTCAAAATATAAAACGAATACGCAACCATTGTATGTTTTGACAGACCTAAACGGAAATAGTTTGAATGAAATATCACCAACAATTAGTTACACCAGTGTTAAGGAATATGAAAGTTGGTTAAAAATTGGTATTTCAAAATTCAATAAATAATAAAACAAATAAGTATAAAGCTTCCATTCTATTTTAAAAAGGTTGGAGGCTTTGTTATTTTAAAAAACAGATAAATCATTTTTTTTTATAGCTGTAGGTTTTTCATTATTCGTTTGGTCTGTATCAAACAAAATCAAAGATATTACTGCAAAAAAAAACACGCTAAGAACGAATTCTTAGCGTGTTAGTTTGAGTTTATTTGGATTACAAGAATTCCCCGTGTTGAGAAATGTCTAATCCAAGTTCTTCTTTATCTTCAGAAACTCTTAAAGGAGTGATTTTATTTACAATAAAGAATAAGGCGTATGAAGCAGTAAAAGCAAATATTGAAACGATAATCAATGCTTTTAATTGTATTAAAAATAGTGTTGCATCGCCATAAATTAATCCTTGATTATCACCAACTACTGAATTTACAGCATTTGAAGCGAATACACCAGTTAAAAGCATACCTACCATACCGCCAACTCCATGACAAGCAAAAACATCTAAAGCATCGTCAATTTTATTTCCTTTATGTACAATAGTTACTACAAGATTACTAATGATACTAGCGATTAGTCCTATTGCTAGAGACGAAGGTATAGAAACGAAACCGGCAGCAGGCGTAATGGCAACTAATCCGACTACGGCTCCAATACAAGCTCCCATCGCAGAAATTTTGTGTCCAAGAATCTTATCAAGAAACACCCAGCCCATTGCAGCAGCAGCAGCAGCTACAGTTGTAGTTCCTAATGCTTGAGCAGCAATACCAGTAGCTCCAACGGCAGATCCTGCGTTAAAACCAAACCAACCAAACCAAAGCAAACCAGTTCCTAATAATACATATGTAATACGAGCTGGATTTGGTTTTTGTCCTTTTCTTTTTCCTAAGAACATAGCTCCTGCAAGAGCCGCCCATCCTGCACTCATGTGAACCACAGTTCCGCCAGCAAAATCTAATACTCCCCATCCAAAGAACAATCCATCAGGATGCCAAGTCATGTGACATAGCGGTGCATATATGAATAATATGAATAATACCATAAATAATAAGTAGGCCCAAAAGCGAACACGTTCAGCAATCGCTCCCGTAATTAAGGCAGGAGTAATGATGGCAAATTTTGCTTGGAATAATGCAAAGAGAATAAAAGGAATGGTTGGGGCTAATTCCCATGCGCTGTTGGTACTAACACCTTGAAAAAACATATTAGATGTTGGGTCACCAATTATCCCCCCAATAGAAGGGCCAAAACACAAACCAAATCCAATTATAACCCATAAGACCGTTACAATTATCATAGCCATAAAACTTTGTAGCATAGTACTGATAACATTCTTTTTACCTACCATACCTCCATAAAAGAATCCTAGTCCTGGAGTCATTAATAATACAAGTCCTGTTGCGCATAGCATCCAAGCCGTGTCTCCAGTATCTAATTTTAGAGGGATAACATGTGCTCCTAAAGTTGCACTTTCTGGAAACAAATAAATTAAAAAAATGGATAACACCAAAATCGTGATTAGAATCATACTTAAAATAATCTTTCGCATAGTTTTTTAGTTTTAAATTTCGATAAAAGTATATAAATCATTTCATACCCCCGTAAAAAAAGTAACTTGAACTGTGATTTTTATCATATTTGTATTTTACCCCCTTAAATTTTATGGGTATGAAATAATTAAATGTCAAAATTTATAATTTAGTAATGCTGATTTAGGATAATTTCAGCTTAATGTACCTAATAATTATTATAACCCAGGATTTTTTCAATCGGTTATTGTATTAAAAGTATAGGATTGTATAATATTAATTAAGGATAATCAGCAAATAGTATTATTAGTGATATAAGGTAACGCCGGTCCCATTGAGTTGCGAGTATTTTATGATACCATCAGAAATAGTTACTCCAGTGGCTATATCTTGAGCCAGCAATAATGCGCCGTCCATATCTACATAATCCAATTGGGGCAATAAATGTGCAATGGCAGATATTCCTACAGAAGATTCGGTCATACAACCCACCATTGTTTTCATTCCTAAACTTTTAGCTTGCGAAATCATCCTTCTTGCCGAAGTAAGTCCACCACATTTTACTAATTTGACATTGACACCGTGAAAATGATTGTGGCATTTTGCCACATCTTCTTCGATAATGCAGCTTTCGTCGGCAATTATTGGCAAAACGGAATGAGTAAAAACTTCCTTGTGTCCTTCCCAATTGTCCGCTTTCAAAGGCTGTTCCAAGAATTCTACTCCAAGTTTTTTTAACTGGACGGTATTATTTAGGGTTTCGGAAACTGACCATCCACAATTGGCATCAATTCTAAAAATAGCATCGGTATGTTTTCTTAATTCGGTAACAATGGCAATATCTTCTTTAGTTCCAAGCTTAATTTTATAGATCGGCCAAGGCAATTCTTGTATTTTTGACACCATTTTCTCGATAGTATCAATGCCAATCGTATAATCTGTCATTGGATTATTATTAGTCGAATATCCCCATAAATCATAGAGCTTTTTTTCTTTTTTGCGTGCATACAAATCATTATAGGCAATATCTAATGCACAAAGGGAAAACATATCATTCTTTAAAAGGTGTCGGGCTTTTTTCCAAAATTCTTCGGGAGTTTCATTCGTAACACTTTCGATAAATGGAATAATTTTTTCCAAATTAATTTTCATTGAATCTACAATAATTTTGTAATAGGGATTTGATGTAGCTTCGCCAAAACCAGAATAACCCTAACTTTGTAATTCGACAATTAAAGTTGGCTGTACATCATATGATTCTCTGGATATTGTAAAAGTATGTTTTAATTTGAGGTTGAATGTTCTGAGTATGATGTTCATTTATGACATATATGTTTGGAAAAACGCAAAAAAACGGAAGTGAACTTATATTTATTTTTGATTGTATTTTGTTTTGTATTTATTGTAAAGTTTAGTCTGATGTGTTTCAAGATTAATCATTCTTCCTTGAATAAAAGCATGAGTCAATTTGTTTGTTCTCATATCTAAAGCGTCACCTTCCGAAACAATTAGTGTAGCATCTTTTCCAAGTTCTAATGAGCCACAGCGGTTGTCTATTCCTAATAATTTTGCAGTATTTAATGTGATTAATTGCAATGCTTGTTCTTTGTCTAAACCGTATGCAGCGCAAGTTCCAGCTAGAAAAGGGAGATTCATTGTACTCATTCGTTCTTTAGATCCACTATTTTCTAAACCGACAAGAATTCCTTTATCTAGTAATAATTTTGCCATTTTATAAGGTAAATCAATGTCATCATCACTGTTTTCAGGCATATCATGAACCCGTCTCAATAATACTCCAACAGTATTTTTTTGTAATAAATCGGTAGTTTTATAGGCATCATAACCACCCACTATCACCATTTTTTTGATTTCAAATTTTTTAAATAAATTTACGGCATCAACTATTTGCTTTTCGTTATTGGCATGAATAAATAGTGTTTGTGTTCCGTCAAAAAGACCTCTCATTGATTCATAAATTAAATTTACTCCTTTAGAAGTAACTGCCAAATAGGCTTTTGAATTTTCCAAAAAAAGTGAGATGTTCTCAATTTGTTTCAGGTAATCTTTATTTACAATGACATAACCAGGTTCAAATTTAGAACCTGTTTTTCTATAGACCAATGGAAAATCTATATGAACACCATCATTTTCTTTTATCAGCGCATCTTTCCAGTTCCAGGCATCTAATTGTACTATTGATGAAGTTCCTGAAATTACACCATCGCGAGGGGTAATTTGGGCAGTCAAAATGCCATTTGAAGGTATTGTCTCTACTACTTTTGAATCAGCCATATAGGCAATAATACTTCTTATGTGTGGATTCATTTCGCCTATTTCACTTTCATCATTCGATGCTTTAACGGCATCAACTTCTACCAGACCCAAAGTCGAATTTGGCGCTATAAATCCAGGATAAACATGTTTTCCACTCGCATCAATCACAAGATCAAAGAGGGCAGTTGATGCATGAATTAATTTAGCATCATTTACCAAAATGATTTTACCCTCTTTAAAGCCTACAGCACTTTTGTCGATTATCTTTCCGTTACCTAAATGTGCTGTAGCGTTAAGAATCAAAATGGATTTTGTTTGTTTATTAGCCGGAATATGTTGTGCATTTGCAGCTATTGATAGTACAAATGTTGCAAGTAGAATATAAATATTTTTCATAAGTTGACTATGTTTCTATTTTTTTTAAAGAAAAAAGTAGGCCCATTAATTACGGACATGAATTATTTAAATACATTTTAAACCCTTTTAAAATATTATTTTTGATGGTATTTCCCTTTGTATTTGGCATTTAACTGACTTTGATATGTTTCTAAATGAAGTGCTCTTCCTTGAATGAATGCATCAGTCAATTTGTTAGTTCTCATATCAAGAGCATCCCCTTCAGAAATAAATAATGTAGCATCTTTTCCTTCTTCTAAAGTTCCACATTGATTGTCAATTCCTAATATTTTTGCTGTATTTGATGTAATTAATTGCAATGCTTGTTCTTTGCTTAAGCCATATGCAGCACAAGTTCCAGCTAGAAAAGGTAGATTTCGTGTTTGCATTCTTTCCATACCACCGCTATTTTCAAGGCCTACAAGAATCCCTTTGTCGGTTAATAACTTGGCCATTTTATAGGGTAAATCAATATCTTGATCATCGCTTTCTGGCATTTCGTGAACATTTTTTAATAATACTCCAATATTATTTTTTTGTAACAAATCGGTAATTTTATAGGCTTCAAACCCACCAACTATTACTATTCTCTTCACTTGATTTTCTTTGGCTAATTGAACAGCGTCGATGATCTGTTTTTCTTCGTTAGCATGAATATATAAAGTTTGTGTTCCATCAAAAATTCCTTTCATAGATTCAAAAATTAAATTCCGTTCTCTTAAAGGTCCCGCTAAATAAGCTTTAGAATCAACAAGTAAAACTGAAATTTTTTCAATTTGCTTTAAATATTCTTTATTTGCTTCAAGTCTTCCTGGCTCTGCCCACCATCCACTTCGTTTTATTGTCGAAGGAAAGTTTAAGTGTATGCCGTCGTTTTCTTTTATCAGGGCATCTTTCCAGTTCCAAGCATCAAGTTGTACGATTGATGATGTTCCTGATATTGTTCCTCCTCGAGGAGTAATTTGAGCCATTAAAATTCCATTAGGGCGAACACTTTCTGTTACTTTTGAATCTGCCATATAAGCAATTATACTTCTTATATGTGGGTTCATATCTCCAATTTCGCTTTCATCGTCTGAAGCTTTTACGGCATCAACTTCGACTAATCCTAGTGTAGAATTTGGCGCAATAAAACCAGGATAAACATGTTTTCCAGAGGCTTCAATCGTAATGTCATAGGCTTCATTAGATAATTCATTTAATCTAGTGTCAGCAATTAATGTAATTTTACCATCTTTAAAACCGATGGCACTTTTTTCGATTACTTTTCCATTACCCAAATGTGCAGTAGCGTTAAGAATCAAAATGGATTTAGCTTGTTTTGTGGCTGGTATTTGTTGTGCCTTAATAGGACAACAGAAACTAAATATTAATACTATTATATATATCTTTCTCATTTTTATTGTTCTAAAGTGTCACAATGGTATTCTTTTCTCTCTTTTTTCTTAGGCTCTTGAGTATTCGATCCTTTGTTTTTTTCTTGTAACAATTGACCAATTAATTCATTTCTTTCGTTGTCAATAGAAACTCTTTGTTGTTCCTCTTTCTCTACATCGTAATATACGACGCCTTCAATCAACGTTTTTTCAGCTTTTGCATATATAGAAAGCGGATTGTCGTTCCAAATAACGATATCTGCATCTTTGCCCACTTTTACGCTTCCTACTTTATCATCAATATGCAATAATTTAGCAGGATTTAAAGTGACAAATTTCCAAGCTTCTTCTTCAGAAATATTTCCGTATTTTACTGCTTTAGCCGCTTCTTGGTTTAACCTACGAGACATTTCGGCATCATCTGAATTGTAGGCTACAACTAAACCTTGATTATGCATAATTGGACCATTATAAGGTATTGCATCGTTTACTTCAAATTTATAGGCCCACCAATCAGAGAATGTCGAGGCTCCTACACCGTGTTCTTTCATTTTGTCGGCTACTTTATAACCTTCAAGTATGTGAGTGAACGTATTTACTCTAAAATTAAATTTTTCGGCTACATTCATCAGCATTAAAATTTCTGATTGTACATAGGAGTGACAGGTTATAAATCGTTCTTTATTTAAAATTTCGGCCAAAGTTTGTAGTTCTAAATCTACTCTAGGGCTTTTAATTAAGTCTTTTTTCGGATTTGAGTTATAAGTTTTCCAAGCCAAATCATATTCTTTGGCACGTTGAAAATAATCAGTGAAAACTTGCTCAACTCCCATTCTTGATTGAGGAAAACGGGTTGGATTTAAATTTCCCCAATTGGATTGTTTTACATTTTCTCCCAAAGCAAATTTGATAAATTTTGGTTGGTTTTTGTACAGCATTTCTTCTGGGGACAAACCCCATTTCCATTTCACAATCGCAGAACGTCCGCCAATAGGGTTTGCAGAACCATGCAATAATTGCGAAGTAGTTACTCCACCAGCTAAATCTCTATAAATATTGATATCTTCAGAGTTTACAACATCTTCAATTGTAACTTCGGCACTAGAATTGTGTCCGCCTTCATTGACGCCTTTCGAAATAGCAATATGGGAGTGCTCATCAATTATTCCACTGGTCAAATGTTTCCCTTTTGCCAGGACTATTGTAGCAGTTGCATCAGAAAGGTTTTTCCCAATAGCAGCAATTTTTCCGTTTTTGACTAAAACATCTGTTTCTTCAAGAATTCCTTCTTTTTCATTAGTCCAAACCGTGGCGTTTTTGAATAGCAAGGTTTGTTGTGCTGGTTTTTGAATGTTCCCAAAAGCAATATTTGGAAAAGTCACAGGCATAACTGGATTTATTTTTTCAGGTTTTAAAGTGTCTTTTACTATAATAAAAGGGGCAGTTTTAATGGCAGACCAATTTACTTCGTTTCCATTAGGCATTATTGCCTTACCCGAAAGATTTTCAGTATTTTCGACAAAACCACTCAATCTCGTAAAACTCGGATTAATAGAATCATTTGATTTAACTAAAGCGGTAATCCAATTATTAGCAAACGTAAGTTTTGAGTTTACCTTTTTAGCATTCGTGGTTACTTGTGATTTGGGAGCAGCAATTTCTCCCTCAATTTTCCATTTATAAGATTCAGTATCTATAGTCAAGTCATAATTACCACGGATGTCTTTTGCGGTCATATCATTTACAACGAACTTGCTTCCTTGAACCCAGTTTTCGTATAAAATTGTTTTCTCTTCAAAAATTTCTCCCGAAGTGATTACAAAATTAGCATAACTTCCTGTTTTCAAACTTCCTATTTCATTACTTCTTCCAAGTATAGAAGCTGGAATTGTTGTCAATGCTTCCAATGCTTTGGTTTTGTCAAAGCCATATTTTATTGCTTTTAAAAGATTAATTCTAAAATCCTCCATTTTTTTTAATTTATCAGTTGTCAAGGCAAAAACTACATTGTTGTCTGACAATACTTTTAGATTAGTTGGTGCTTGATTCCAAAAACGAAGATCACTTAAATCTATTTGATCTGCTTGAAATGTATTTGAAACATCATAAGCTTCTGGAAAGTTTATTGGAATAATAAATTTTGAGTTGGTGTTCTTTATATCTTGAATTCTTTCGAACTCATTTCCAGAACCTTTTAAAACATAATTTAATCCAAATTCTTTTCCAATTTTTGAAGCTCTTAAACTATTTAATTTATCCTCGGTAGTAAAAATCTGAACTAGTTTTTCATTTTTCATTAATGCTTCTAAAGATAAATCGGTAGTTTTAGTATTTCCTTTTTTATACCAATTTTCGTCTAAATACATTTGGCGAAGCAAGGCCATCATACCCATCAAGGAACTTGGATAGGATTGACTTGTTGTTGCGCTTCTTGTAAATCCAAAATGATTGGTGATTTTATTAGCTAATAATCGGTTGCTTTTATCACTATTATTCAAAGCAACTAAAATTCCTGTACCACGAGCAATTCCATCTTGAACATGTGTTCCTACAACTCCAAAACCTGCTTTTAATAATTCCTCGGCTTTTGGCTGATCATAATTAAAATTTTCAAAACCATTGACTTCAGAGCGAATGTTTTCATTCCAATAATATCCTAAACGTTTAGTGTCATATAATTGTCCTCTTGCAGAATTACCACTGTTTTTTGGTGTTTCAATTCCAAAACCGGTGTATATATCTATAAACGAAGGGTAAATTGATTTCCCTTCCAGGTTTATTGTTGTACAATTTTTTGGAATTTGAACGTTGGTTCCAGCATTAATAACTTTGCCGTTTTGGATTAGCAATGTCCCTTTCTCAATGATTTGAGTTGAAGTTACATAAATCTTTGCATTAGTAAATGCAGTAAAATTGTTGTTTTTGTTTTGAACACTTTCATTATTTGGAAAATATTCTTGAGCACTAATTTTTGGAATAAAAAGGCTCAAAATGAGGATTAGAAAAATTCGATTCATAGCTTTTTAAATTAATTTTCATTAAAAGTATTGAAAGTATTTTAAATTTCAAACAACTTTATTAAACTATTTTTTTGATGGGTTCCTTAGATAGCGTTAAAAGTAAGTGAATACTTATTTGTTTTTTTTAAAATGATTTGATTATAATGTCTTTTTATTCAATTGTTTTCTATAATTTTAAAACAAATAAATAACTATGCTGGTAAAAGTTTATGGAAGCGCGGTGTTTGGGGTCGAAGCCACAACAATTACGGTGGAAGTAAATATCGACAAAGGAATCGGATACCATTTAGTTGGTTTGCCCGACAATGCCATAAAGGAAAGTAGTTATCGAATTGCAGCGGCTTTAAAAAATAATAGCTACACTATGCCGGGCAAGAAAATCACAATTAATATGGCTCCCGCTGATTTGAGAAAGGAAGGATCGGCTTATGATTTAACCCTCGCCATTGGTATTCTGGTGGCTTCCGCCCAAATTAAAGCAGCCGAAATTGATAAATATATTATCATGGGCGAACTATCTCTCGATGGTGGGTTGCAACCCATTCGCGGGGCGCTACCCATAGCTATAAAAGCCAAAGAAGAAGGTTTCAAAGGTTTTTTTCTTCCAATGCAAAACGTAAAAGAAGCTGCAATTGTTACTGGTTTAGACGTTTACGGAATAGAAAATATTCAGCAAGTCATTGATTTTCTCGAAGGAGAAGGAACTTTAGAACCTACAATCATAGATACTAGAGCCGAATTTTATAAATCATTAGACTTTCCTGAATTTGATTTTAGTGACGTCAAAGGGCAGGAGAGCATTAAGCGCTGTATGGAAATCGCCGCAGCTGGCGGACATAATATAATTCTTATAGGTCCGCCAGGTGCAGGAAAAACAATGCTTGCTAAACGTTTGCCCAGTATTTTGCCACCAATGACTTTGCGAGAAGCGCTCGAAACTACGAAAATTCATAGTGTAGCCGGAAAATTAAAAGAAGCTGGATTGATGAATCAACGACCATTTCGAAGTCCGCACCATACGATTTCAAATGTGGCTTTAGTTGGAGGCGGAAGTTATCCACAACCCGGCGAAATCTCGATGGCGCACAATGGTGTTTTGTTTCTCGATGAATTACCGGAATTTAAACGCGATGTACTAGAAGTAATGCGTCAACCATTGGAAGATAGGGAAGTGACCATTTCCAGAGCCAAATTTACCGTGACTTATCCTTCGTCATTTATGTTGGTTGCCAGTATGAATCCGAGCCCAAGTGGTTTTTTTAACGATCCTGATTCTCCACAAACATCTTCGCCACACGAAATGCAACGGTATTTGAGCAAGATTTCGGGACCATTATTGGACAGAATCGACATTCATATTGAAGTTACGCCCGTTCCTTTCGAAAAATTATCGGAAGATGCAAAAGCCGAAAGCAGTGTCGAAATTCGGAAACGAGTAACTGCTGCACGCGAAATTCAAACGGAACGTTTTGTGCAAATGGAAAACATCCATTACAATGCGCAGATGAATACCAAACACATTCGGGAATATTGTGCGCTGGATGATGTTTCGAAACAATTACTGAAAACCGCAATGGAACGTTTGAATCTTTCGGCTCGAGCTTATGACAGAATTCTGAAAGTCGCCAGAACCATCGCAGATTTAGAAGCCGCTCCAAAAGTTATTTCTGCTCACATTGCCGAAGCTATTCAGTATCGAAGTTTGGATAGAGATGGTTGGTTGGGGTGATTTAGTGTGTTGTTGGAATTGACACTTCAAGCAATGTTGCACTATCTTCACTAGAACTATTTAATATATCTGTACAATCGGGTAAAAACATTGATTTTATTCGTTCCATAAATTATCACAACTATTGGATAGCGCAGTTTGTATCCGGACGAGAGCAAACTGACAAATAAAGTAAAATGTGTTTATAAAGAAACTAACTTTGTTTTCTAAAGTTTTGAATAAGAAGTTATTAAGGAAATAAATCGGGAATAATAGCCCCGATAGAAACGGAAATCCTCCCGATTTTTCTTCGGGAGATTGTAGTGTATAGCGGGAAATAGGTTCTTAAGAAACAAAAATAGTCTGCTGCTGAAAACAATAAAATACAACGGTTTTTAGTGGCGATTATCTATTAGATCTTCTGTCGTTGTTTTGTTGTGGGCGTCTTGGACCAAAACTGTTATTACTGCTTCGGTTTACATTATCCGTTTTAGGATTTCTTGGAGTTGAATTGCGTTGTTGTCGGCCTTGACCTTGTTTTATTGGCTCTGTTGATGCGTTAGGATCGGGCTCAAAACCTTTAATTTGCTCTTTCGGCAATTTCAAACCCACCAATTTTTCGATATCACGTAGAAAAACAGTTTCGTCTGGACTAAATAAAGAAATCGCTTCTCCACTTGCTCCAGCACGACCTGTTCTACCTATTCGGTGTACGTAATCTTCCGGAATATTAGGCAATTCAAAATTAACAACATGTGGTAATAAGGGGATGTCTAGACCTCGAGCGGCAATATCTGTAGCCACTAAAGCGGTTAGGCTTCCGTTTTTGAAACTGGCTAAAGCCTTTGTTCTTGCGCCTTGACCTTTATTGCCGTGAATTGCTGCGGCTTTAATGCCAGCACTAATCATGCTTTCGGTCAGTTTATTAGCACCTTGTTTGGTTCGTGTAAATACTAAAATTTGTTTCCAATTGCCTTCCGTAATCAGTTTGATTATTAATTCGGTTTTTTTCTCTTTGGCACAAGGATATACTTTTTGAATAATCGCTTCAACAGTTGTGTTTTCGGGTGTTGCCTCCACTTGAACTGGATGGTGCAAAATACCCATTGCCAATTGCTTAATGTCTTTTGAAAAGGTCGCCGAAAACATCAGGTTTTGCCTTTTGGAGGGTAAAACTTTCATAATGCGTTCAATATCTCGTAAAAACCCCATGTCGAGCATGCGATCGGCTTCATCTAAAACTAAAATTTCAACTTTAGACAGTGATATTAAACCTTGATTTTGCAAATCTATTAATCGACCGGGCGTGGCTACTAAAATATCGATGCCTTGACGCAATTGAGCTACTTGTGGGTTTTGGTTTACTCCACCAAAAATTACGGTGCTGCGTAAATCTAAAAACTCACCGTATTCTTTTATATTAGCCAATATTTGTGCCGCTAATTCACGTGTAGGTGTTAGTATTAAGGCACGAATGGGTCTGTTACTTAAGTGTTTTCCTAGTGATAGTATTTGTAATATGGGTAATGTAAACCCTGCTGTTTTCCCTGTTCCTGTTTGTGCAGATGCCAATACATCTTTACCTTCCAAAATGGGTGGAATTGCTTTTTGTTGTATTGGGGATGGTGTTGTGTATCCTTTTTTGTTGATGGCTTTTAATAAAGCATCAGATAAACCGAGTGAGTTAAATGACATAAATAGTGTTTATGAAGTAAACACTATTATTTAGTTTACTTCTTTAATTTTGCGCAAAGGTACTGCTAATTTTACGGATGTGCTTTTGAATACTTGACTTTGTTAGAATAAAATATTTTTAAAACCCTTATCTAATTACTAAAATTGGTCATTTTTATTTTTAAAAAACAGGCTGAACAATTGGTAATTTGAAGTAGCTTCAAAATTAATAGCGCTATGAATATCCGAATTTTTTAATCTAATAACTCGTATAAGGAAGGATTATTGGATTAAATATTTTGATATTTCACACAAAAAACTCGGGGTTTTAATCCGATTTTTTTTGTTTATAGTTTTTACTAAATTTAAGGGATTTAAATTTTAGCTTTCGATAATTTCCTCCATTTCGCTTTCAGAATCTACTCCTATGATTTCTGAATAAATAACGTAGTACATTGAATACACAAACGGAATGGTGAAAAACACACCGATACAACATCCTATAAAACCCACTATCGATGCAATACCTGCCACAATTAGCAATGCTAAAAGAAGGAATGGTTGTTTAGCGATAATTACGACACTTGATTTAATAGCTTCTGTTGCATCTAATTTTCCGAAGACAATTAATGGGATTGTCAAAAAAGTTAAAAATGATATTGTCATGGAAATAATCGTTCCAATGATTTTAATTCCTGAAAATTCAATAGCCATTGAAAGCCCTGCGCTCATTAAAGTGATTAGAAATGTCGAAACAATAATTTCCTTAAAATAAGGGGCTTTATAATATTCGAAAATTGTAGCAACGTGAAATTCCTCGCCTTTTTCACCGCAATCGGCCATTTTAAGAAATCCAGCCTGAAAAGGACTTATTAAACAGGTAATTAGAACGATGATTGTAAAATAAATTAAAAGAAAGTTTACTGAAAAATTCTCGGGTTGTAAATTTTCAGGTTGCAACATTTTAGTAATGCTGTCCACATCTACATTAAAAATGGCGGTAGCAACCGAAAATGCAATTCCAATAACTACAATTCCTATCAAAACCGAAAAAACCAAGAGCATGGAACCGGCATATAAGGCGATTTTTCTGTAATTTTCGAAGGCATGCTCAAAAACAGTTCCAAAATCTAGTTGGTATCCATTGGATCTAATTTCTTCTATACGTTCTTTTGTAGTACTCATGTATGTTGATTATTTTATTAGTTGAATATAGTTATTTTTTGAAATAGACATCTTCGAAAGGGATTCTAAAACGTTCTCCATAAATTCCATTTTCTTCGCGAAGACCACAAGCGATTATCATATTTATTTCGGATGAAGAGGGCAAATTTAAAGTTTTTTTAACCATTTTTGAATCGAAGCCTTCCATCGGACAGGTGTCATAATCTATTGCAGCCATGCTTATCATGAAGTTTTGTGCTGCAAGTCCGGCACTTTTTTGCGCCACAATTCTCATGTCGCTTCGTCTGGCTTGTCTATAAATGGGTCTGAATATTCCAATGATCTGAAACGCCATAAATTTTACCATTCCCAAGATTCCCAAAAAATCGGCATAAATACTAGGCATCACTTTTTTATAATAATTAAGCGCAAATTTTTCTCTTTTAGAATAATCGGATGCTGGTTTATCGCCATATTGCGACTTTAAAAAAGCAATATTCGATTGCATTCGCTTTCTCCACAAATCTTTTCTGGCCACTACAACTACCATTTGTTGGGCTGTTTTTGCCGCACCTTGATTAAAACTGGCATCTGAAAGTTGTATTAAAATCTCCGGAGAAACAATATGGTAGAATTCCCAAAGTTGCATGTTGCTGCTTGTTGCTGCTAATGTGGCTAGGCGAATGCATTCTCTAACTTTTTGATCGTCGATAGATTCTTTCTTAAAATTACGTACAGAGCGTCTATATTGTATCGCTTCACTTACCGTTTTTTCGTTAGCTACAACCATTTTAATACTGTTTTAATTGTTGCTAATTTGCCTTTATAAGGAGCGTATCTAATAGGAAAATCTAACCAGTTTGCTTTTTTAACAATGCTTTTATTATGGGAAAAGACATCAAAACTCAAACTCCCGTGATAAGCACCAATACCACTGTGTCCTACTCCGCCAAAAGGCAATCGTTTATTACCAAATTGAATCATGGTGTCGTTAATACAACCTCCACCAAAAGAATATTTTTGAATTATTTTTTTTGAAAAAGAGTAGTTGTCTGAAAAGACATACAATGCTAATGGTTTTTCGTATTTTGAAATTATGGTTTCAATTTCAATTTCATTTTCATAAGTAAGGATGGGTAATATTGGTCCAAATATCTCTTCTTTCATGATTAAACTATCAATTGAAGTTTCCTCAATAAGTGTTGGGGATATATAGCAATCTTCGATGTCATATTCTCCGCCAAAAACAACTTTTTCAGGTTCAATCATTTTAACCAATCGTTGGCAGTTTTTTGAATTTACTATCCTTGCAAAATCATTTGATTTATTTGGGTTTTCTCCATAAGCTTTTGTAATTTCTTCTTTCAAATAAGTTACAAAATTATTTTTCATACCTTTTTGAATCAAGATATAATCTGGTGCAATACACGTTTGACCAGCATTCATGAATTTTCCCCAAACAATTCTTTTTGCGGCCAGTTTCAAGTTAGCGGTTTCATCAATAATACATGGGTTTTTTCCACCCAGTTCTAGTGTTACTGGCGTTAGATTTTCAGCTGCGGCTTTAGCGACAATTTTTCCCACGGTAACACTTCCTGTAAAAAATATATAATCCCAGTTTTTAGCAAGTAATTCTTGTGAAACTTCAACTCCTCCTTGAACTACTTCAACGTGGCTTTTGTCGAATACTTCACTAATGATTTTAGCAATAATTTCGGATGTATTTGGTGTGAGTTCAGATGGTTTTAAAACCACTTGATTTCCTGCCGAAACGGCTGATATCAAAGGACATAGTGCTAGTTGATATGGATAATTCCATGGTGCAAGTATCAATACTTTTCCGTAAGGTTCTTTGTAAATATAATCGCTCGAGGGGAAATTTAGTAGCGAAGGAAAGATTCTTTTGGGTTTTGCCCAATTTTTCAAGTTCTTGATAGTGTCCTTTAATTCTGATTTAACATAGTTGGTTTCAGTAAGCACCGCTTCGAAAGCTGGTTTTTTAAAATCATCATGTAAGGCTTGAATTATTTTGTTTTCATGAACTATAACGGCATTTAACAATTTGATCAATACTTCTTTTCTGAAATTAATATTGGTTTTGTATTCCATATTTTAAAGACTATAATTAGGTTCTAAAGATACATTTTTTTAAAATTAAACAGCATTCCAAATAATATCATTTGGAACTGGGGCAATTATTATTATATTTTCTTTGGATACAGGATGAATAAACGCCAACTTTCGAGCGTGTAAATGTATGCCTCCATCAGGATTACTTCGGTCAAAACCATACTTTAAATCTCCTTTTATGGGAGAACCAATTGCCGAAAGTTGCGCTCTTATTTGGTGGTGTCGTCCGGTGTGGAGATTGATTTCTAAAGCAAAATAATTGTTTAGTTCCTGGACAATTTTATAATCTAAACTAGCTAATTTGCTCTCAGGAACTTCATTGATATGCGCTTTCGAAGTGTTGTTTTTTTCATTTCTTTTTAAAAAATGAACAAGTTTGTCTTCTGGTTTTTGAGGTTTGTTTTTCACGATTGCCCAATAGGTCTTCTGGGTTTCACGATTTTTAAACAATTCATTCAATCGTACCAATGCTTTACTGGTCCTGGCAAAAACTACGATTCCGGTTGTAGGTCTGTCTAATCGATGTACAACTCCCAAAAAAACTTCACCGGGTTTGTTGTATTTATCTTTGATGTATTCTTTTACGACATCGGAAAGTGGTTTGTCGCCCGTTTTATCGCCTTGTACAATATCGCCCACACGTTTGTTCACCACAATAATATGATTGTCTTCGTGCAGGATTTGGAGGTTATATTTGTCGGAAAGTATTTTCATCAACTATTGGGACTCATTATTTAATTTCAAAAATAGAAGTTTTAAAATTACTTTGGATTAGGGTCATTTTATCAAGATGTATTTTCGAAATATCTTGCTCATTTTTTGTTGGAATCACAAAAAACATCTTTTTGTTCAAGTCCATAACAGAATCTAGTTCCACTTCGTTTTTAAGAATTTGGGCTTTGCCAATGGAATAAAATTGACCCGAATAATTTTTATCTTTCCAATAATACAAAGGAATTTCTTTATTTTCGGATTTGATTTTTATGTTTTCTAAAAGATATTTATCGGAATTCATATATTGATCTAGCTTTCCTGTGGTAAACAATCCAAAATAAGCAAGAAAAACAACTGCCGGAAAAATCAATGCGGTGCGAATTATCAGTTTTTTATTGGTAAAATCTTCCCACCAATAAACGATTAAAAACATAATAGGAATCGTTATTGGGAGCATATAAGTATGCAATATATTTTTAGACATTGTAAAAAATAGGGGAGTCCAGAGCATCCATAAAACCAGGAAGGAAATCCAACTATTTTTGAATATTGTCTTTCTTGTTTTCCATAATTTATAAAACACAATTTGTATCCAAGGAAGTCCAAAAACGAACATAAAAGCCCAGATCATTCCTTTTGGTTGGGAATGACCACTGCCATATAAATCCCCTTTCCATCCCGGCTCGACGAAACGTTTGTAGTGTTCGCCAACTATGAAATAATCTAGGAAACCAGGTGTTTCCTGCTCTGCAAAATAATACCAAGGAATGGCAATTATTGCCGTAATCAGAATTCCAAGGAGTATCGAAAATTTTGAAAATAGTGCTCTAAATCTTTTGACATCTAAACAACACCATATAAAGAGTGGGGGAAAAGTAAGCACAATTATTAGTGGTCCTTTTGCCAATAATCCAAATCCTAAAGCAATAAAAAACACATAATTCCAATAGGTTTTTACCTCGCTTTTTATTGTTTGCCAAAAAGAAATCATCATTATTGCCACACAAAACTCTAGTGTTGTATCTGTTGAAACAACTCCGGTATGTATCAGGAATTCAGGCATTGTCAACAAAATAAATCCTGGTAGATAAAATGAAGCACCGCTTTTTTTTACCATTTTTCCAGCAATAATAATCAAGAGAATGCTAAGCAAAAAAGAAGGAAATCTTGATGCAAATTCATTGATTCCAAATAGTAAAAAACTCGCCGCAGATAGCCAAGTCGATAAAGGTGGTTTTGCCCAAAACGGAACATCGTAATCTATTTGCAAAACAATCCATTGGTTTGTTTCTTGCATAATCCTAGCAATTTCGGCATATCTAGCTTCGGTTTTATCTAATAACGGAATCGTTGCTGTTAACAATAATCTAAAAATTGCAATAAGAATTACGGAAATATATAGAATGAAGGAGTTGTTTTTAAGTTTTTCTGAAATCATTTATTTTTGGGATTGAATTAAGGTATTCTTTGCTATTTTTTTATATTTCCGGCGAATTTCAAACAAATCATACCACAGTTTAAAACCGTAAGTAAATTTCACTTTAGAATCTCCTTTTTCGACCCATAGTTTCAACGGTATTTCTCGCATTTTTTCGATAGCTTTTTCTTTTCCAAAAATATGAATCATTCTGTAGAATATTTCCACATCGAATAACCATTTTGATATAAATTTCTTTTGAAATAAGACTTCAGAGATTTCTTTTGTAAACAGTTTGCTGCCACATTGCGTATCATAAACCTTGATTTCAAGAATGTTAGAAATAAAAGTAGCCACGACTCTTCCTATCAAAAACCGACTGTTTTCACGTTCGATTGTAGAACCAATTTTCCTGATTCGTGAACCAAAACTAAAGATTATTTCTTCTTGTAAATGATTCCTAAGTTCCATAAATTCTTCAAGAGTAGTTGCTAAATCAGCATCGAGATAACCGATATATTGGTGTTGAAAGTTTATATTGCAATAATTAATTCCAGCTCGAACGGCTTCTGCTTTACCTGAGTTTTTTTTCAAAGAAAGAACGTGAATTTGAGTGTCGTATTTTGCCTTTAAAACATTTAGCAATTCCAGTGTTTTATCTGTGGATCCATCATTTACAAAACATATAAATGCCTCTGGATTATTCTTCAAAAAGTTGGAATATTCACTATTTGAAATCCCTTTTTCTTCATTGTAACAAGGGATGACAATGCTTGTGTTGGGAATTATTGGCATGTTAAAATATTTTTTATTCAAAAAGACAAGCTAATTATGATGTTATCTTTAATGAAAATTAGTTGCGTTATTATTTTTCCTTTTGGATTTTGGAGACTTAATACTGTTCTTTCTCATTTGGAAAATCGCTCGACTTCACATCGGCAACATATTGTGCAATTGCTTTTGTCATTCCGTCATACAAATCCATATAACGACGCAAAAACCGAGGGCTAAATTCATTATTCATTCCTAACATATCGTGAATAACCAAAACTTGTCCGTCAACACCTCCACCAGCTCCAATTCCTATTACGGGAATCGAAATGCTTTTGGCCACTGCTTCGGCTAAATGTGCTGGAACTTTTTCGATAACAATGGCAAAACAACCTAATTTTTCGAGCAATTTTGCATCTTGAATTAATTTTTCGGCTTCTTCGTCTTCTTTTGCTCGAACGGTATAAGTTCCAAATTTATAAATAGATTGTGGAGTTAAACCCAAATGTCCCATCACTGGAATTCCGGCATTCAATATTCTTTTTATAGATTCTTTTACTTCGCTTCCACCTTCAAGTTTCACAGCGTGTCCTCCGCTTTCTTTCATAATTCTGATAGCAGAACGCAAGGCTTCTTTTGGATCCGATTGATAACTCCCGAAAGGTAAATCGACTACAACTAGCGCTCTTGTTATTGCACGAATAACACCTGATGCGTGATAAATCATTTGGTCTAAAGTAATAGGAAGTGTAGTTTCGTGACCCGCCATAACATTCGAAGCAGAATCCCCCACTAAAATCACGTCGATACCAGCAGCATCAACAATTTTTGCCATTGAATAATCATAAGATGTAAGCATGGAAATTTTTTCTCCATTGGCTTTCATTTCGATTAATGACTTTGTGGTAATTCTTTTATAATCTTTTTTTGCTGCTGACATTATTTATATTTAGGAATTATGATTTGTATTTAAAAGTGTAAAATTAATCAAATAATCTAAAATTGGAAGCGATTACAATTTTTATATACAGACTCTTTAAAATCGGTATCTAAAAAGTATTAAAATGTTTTAAAGAACAATTATTCTCTTGAATTTTTATTAACTAAACTAGAATCCATTAATGAAAAAATTAGCACTCCAAGAGTATAATAAACCAATCCGCTCCAGAGAAAACCCTGTCCTAATGCATAATGTCCTAATGTTGTTCGTAGGATTTCTAAAATCCAATCGGCTCTATACAATTGAAGGAATTTAATGCAAAAACATAAAACTAATGCATTTACCGCGGTCTTTATAAAATCGTTATTGATACCGAGTAACCGCACACCAAAATAAACCATAACTGCATCCAACGTGTCTCCAAAAAAAGTTGGAACACCATCAATATTCCGGGACAATATACCAATTAGGATTACAGAAATTATAATTATGAAATAACAAAATCGGTTATTTTTTAGCATAATGAAATTAACAATCTGCCATATTCACGGCTATCGCCAAGCCTCCCTCGGAAGTTTCCTTGTACTTATTGTTCATATCCTTAGCGGTTTGCCACATGGTGTCAATCACCTTATCCAATGGCACTTTTGCATTTTTTGGGTCCGTTTCTAAAGCTAATTCAGCAGCATTTATTGCTTTTATGGCGCCCATTGTATTCCTTTCTATACACGGAATTTGAACCAAACCACCTATTGGGTCACAAGTTAATCCAAGATGATGTTCCATAGCGATTTCGGCAGCCATCAAAACCTGAGCTGGTGATCCGCCCATTAATTCACATAAAGCCGCTGCAGCCATTGCCGATGAAACTCCAATTTCGGCCTGACAACCTCCCATTGCTGCGGAAATAGTAGATCCTTTTTTGAAAACACTTCCTATTTCTCCTGCAATCATTAGAAATTGTTTAATTTCTTTTTCTCCAGCATCGTGATTTTCTATAACCAAGTAATACATTAAAACTGATGGAATCACGCCAGCACTTCCGTTAGTAGGAGCAGTAACTACACGTCCTAAAGCGGCATTTACTTCATTTACAGCTAAGGCAAAACACGAAACCCATTTCAGGATTTGGCGAAATTTCACTTCTGTCTTTCGTATTTGTTCTAGCCAAGTTTGTGGCGAATTATAATTAGACAAACCAATGAGATTTTGGTGCATATCAAAGGCTCTGCGACGCACGTTTAAACCTCCGGGAAGAATGCCTTCGGAATGGCAACCTATATACATTGATTCGAGCATCGTTCTCCAAATTCGCATCAATTCGTAATGAATTTCGGCTTCTGAGCGCATGGATTTCTCATTTTCGAACACAATTTCCGAAATGTTTTTGTTTTCCTGAATGGTATAATTCAACAATTCAGCAGCATTTTCAATAGGAAACGGAAAGGCACATTTTATTTTGATTTTCTTTTTGGCATTGGTGCGCTCTTCTTTCACCACAAAACCACCACCTATGGAGTAAAAGGTCGAACGGTATTTAGTTCCATCTTTTGCGTAAGCGGTAAAGGTCATTCCATTTGAGTGGAAAGGAAGGAATTTTTTATTAAAAATGATGTCTTTTGAAAAATCGAAATGAATATTTATTTCGTTTCCAAGATTTATTTCCTGGGAGTCTTTGATTAATTTTGTAATTCCTGCGATATTTTGAACGGGGATATTTTCTGGATTTTGACCGCTTAAACCAAGTAGGATTGCTAAATCTGTGGCATGGCCTTTTCCTGTAAGGGAAAGCGAACCATATAAATCTATTTTAATTCTGTTTAGAGAATGTATTAAGTTTTTCTTTCTCAATTCGACTAAAAAACGTTCGGCTGCACGCCAAGGACCGAGTGTATGTGAACTTGAAGGTCCAACACCAATTTTTAACATATCAAAAACCGAGATACATTCTTCCATATTTATAGATTTCGTTGAACAAATATAGGAGAATGAATAAGTAAAAAGAATTTTTTAACTATTAAAAATTAGGAATTTGATAAAATTTAAGTTCTTTTTTAAGAATAGCTACTGATACAATGGAGATTAAAGGAGTATTTTTAAGGTATAGTTAAAAATTAGCTTTACAATTTGCTATGAATTTTTGAAAATGGGTTAAAAAACTAAAATCGAAACACAGTTAATTTTTATTAAATTTATAAATTTTAAAAAACAACAACCTTTTTAGCTAGAAAAATTGAAGCATTCTATAAAATATTTTTTGGAATAATTTTTCTAGTCCAAGTTTTGATTCTCTTGATTTTACCCACTTTTGAATCCGGGTTTGACTCTAAAGTTGTTTCCCAAGAATTTTCCGGTTGGAATTCATTTCCCATCCCAATTAGCACTTCGCTTGCAATTTTTTCAGAAGGAATAATAGTTATACATTCCGTATTTAAATTGGCACTTCGAGGATCTAGATTAAAAGTTCCAATCACGGTTGTTTTACCGTCGACAACCATCGATTTTGCATGAAGCCCAAAAACAGGTTTATAATCTAATGCTTTTTGTAATTCTCCAGTCATAATTTTGGTTCGTTCGGCAGCATCAGGACGGAATTCGTAGATTTTGATTCCGGTTTCCAGCAACTTTTTTCTATCAGTTTGATAACTGCTAAAAGCTTCTATATTGTCAGTTGATGCAAGACTATTGGTTAGAATTCTAATTTTTACGCCACGCTGAACCGCTTCTCTAAAAAGATTTCGACTCAGTTCGGAGGTAATTAAATACGGCGTTTGAATATCAATCGAGGATTTTGCATTTTTGACCAAATTGATTAAAGCAGTTGTTGTATTCCCGCCACCGCCTAAACCGCTTTTGCCGTCATTTTTTCCTGGTTCGTCCGAAATAAAGGAAACATCGTCTACCCAAATCAATTCTTTGGACTCTTTTATGTCTTGAATGGTATTGTGAAAATTTTCTATTTTACTTCGAATTTGGGGCCAAAAATTCTCTGGATTGCAAGCATATTGATGCAGTTTATCGAACTTGTGAATGTCATTTGCATCTTTGGCGACTTCATCCGTTATATCGGTTATAGGAACACTGAGTGAGCTGTTCCAAAAGCTTTCGAACGATTTGTTGACATCTTCGGCGATTTTTCCAACTAATAGCACGTCTCTGTCTCTGAAATTATATTCGTGGTCATAGTCAAAATATTCATCGGCTATATTTCGCCCACCAGTTATGACAATTTTTCCATCAACGGTGAATGTTTTGTTGTGCATCCGTAGGTTTGCCGATCGATAATCGGTTGTGAATTTTTTTATTTTTCCAAATATATTTTTGCCAAGATTGACTCCAGGATTGTAGATTTTGATACTGATATTGGAATGAGAATCTAAAGTCAAGATGTCTTCTATTCCGGCTTCTACCATAATATCATCAACAATAATACGGACTTTCACGCCACTGTCGGCTGCTCTTACCAAGTAATCGCAGGCAATGAGTCCGACATTATCTGTAGAAAAAATAAAATACTGGATATCGATTGTCTTTTCGGCATATTCGGTGAGCCACGCTCTGGTAACCAGTGATCCGCCCCCGTCTTCCAATACATAAACACCCGTTTTGGTCTGCATTATTTTCGAAAAATCGTCCAGTTCTTTTGAAAGTGTTTTGGTGTCATTTCTATGAATGCTCCCGCAAAAATCCTGTTTTGTTAAAGTTGTTTCTTCGTTTTTTTTATTACAGGAAACCAATATAATTAAAACTATTAAATAGAAGTATTTTAAATGTGCTGTTTTAAATAAAATAATGTTTTGGTTTATCATTTTAGAATTTGTTTTAATTACAAAACTTGAATTATGGTTTTGCTAATATAACTAATATAAAGAAGTAAATATTTTTGATAGTTTTAAATTTTAAATGACAAGCTATAAAAAATAAGTAAAGCAACTCAAAATGTCAATTTGTCATATTATTTAACGACAATTTTAACAAAAACTGACAATTCACTTGGTTTTTTCTATTGGCACAAAGATTGACTGTAGCAACTCGAGATGCTAAATTAAGTATATAATAAAATTAAATATAAATAAAAATGGGTAAAATAATCGGAATTGATTTAGGTACGACAAACTCTTGTGTTTCTGTAATGGAAGGTAATGAAGCAGTTGTTATTCCTAACGCAGAGGGAAAAAGAACAACGCCATCTATCATCGCTTTTGTTGAAGGTGGAGAAATTAAAGTAGGGGATCCTGCTAAGAGACAAGCAGTAACTAATCCAACTAAGACTATTGCTTCTATCAAACGTTTTATGGGTCATTCTTTTGCTGAAGTTACAGCTGAAGCAAAAAGAGTTTCTTACAAAGTAGTAAAAGGCGACAATAATACACCACGTGTTGATATTGATGGTCGTTTGTATTCTGCTCAAGAATTGTCAGCGATGACTCTTCAAAAAATGAAAAAAACCGCTGAAGACTATTTAGGTCAAACCGTTACTGAAGCGGTTATTACTGTTCCTGCTTATTTTAATGATGCACAACGTCAAGCTACAAAAGAAGCTGGTGAAATTGCAGGTCTTAAAGTAATGCGTATTATCAACGAACCTACTGCTGCAGCTTTGGCTTATGGTTTAGATAAAAAAGGAGTGGATCAAAAAATTGCTGTTTACGATTTAGGTGGCGGTACATTTGATATTTCTGTTCTTGAATTAGGAGACGGAGTTTTCGAAGTTCTTTCTACAAATGGTGATACTCACCTTGGTGGAGATGATTTTGACCACGAAATTATTGACTGGTTAGCTGCTGAATTTTTAACGGAAGAAGGTATTGATTTACGTTTAGATCCAATGTCTTTGCAACGTTTGAAAGAAGCTGCTGAGAAAGCAAAAATCGAATTATCTTCTTCTGCTGAAACGGAGATTAACTTACCATATGTAACTGCTACAGCTTCAGGACCAAAACACTTGGTTAAAAAATTAACTAGAGCTCAATTTGAAAAATTAACTGACTCTTTAGTAAAACGTTCTATGGCACCAGTTGCCAAAGCGTTGAAAGATGCCGGTTTATCTGTTTCTGATATTGACGAAGTGATCCTTGTAGGAGGTTCAACTCGTATGCCTAGAATTGCTGACGAAGTAGAAAAATTCTTTGGTAAAAAAGCGTCTAAAGGAGTTAACCCTGATGAAGTTGTTGCCATTGGAGCAGCTATTCAAGGTGGAGTTCTTTCTGGAGATGTAAAAGATGTATTGTTACTTGACGTTACACCTTTATCTTTAGGTATCGAAACTATGGGTGGCGTTATGACAACTCTTATCGAGTCTAATACTACTATTCCAACCAAAAAATCTCAAGTTTTCTCTACAGCTGCAGATTCTCAACCAACAGTTGAACTACACGTTCTTCAAGGTGCAAGAGCCATGGCAGTTGATAACAAAACAATTGGTCGTTTCAACTTAGACGGTATTCCACCAGCACCAAGGGGTGTTCCACAAATTGAAGTAACTTTTGATATTGATGCCAATGGTATCATCAAAGTTTCGGCAACGGATAAAGGAACTGGAAAATCTCACGATATTCGTATCGAAGCTTCTTCTGGATTGACTTCTGAAGAAATCGAAAGAATGAAAAAAGATGCCGAAGCTAACGCTGAGTCTGACAAAATCGCAAGATCAAGAGCCGAAAAATTGAACGAAGCCGATGGAATGATTTTCCAAACGGAATCTCAATTGAAAGAATTGGGAGAGAAATTAACTGATGACAATAAAGTAGCCATCGAATATGCCTTAACTGAATTGAGAATGGCACACCAATCTCAAGATGTTGATGCTATCCAAATTGCACTTGACAAAATCAACGCAGCTTGGAAAACAGCTACAGAAGCAATGTACGCTCAAGGAGAACAAGGTCAACAAGCTGCCGAGCCACAAGCAGAAGCGCAAGGAGACAATGTTCAAGATGTTGAATATGAAGAAGTGAAGTAATTGTTTTTTAGATAATATACTTTTAGATAATAGACTAAACCGAGTAAGAAATTGCTCGGTTTTTTATGTTTAAATACTTAAAAGAAATTAAAAATCACTTTCTAATTTGTCATATTTGTTGTGTATCGCCAATATAACGATTCCAAATACCACCGACATTACTATAAGTACTACATTTAATATACCCTCGGTGCTAAAAGAAAGTTTAATCATTATTGTTGAAATTATAAAACCCGAATTTCTTATTACTTTACTGAATTTATCCGAGTGTAAAAATGAAAATAAAAGTAAAAAAACATCAACCAAAATTAATAATGTAAAAAAATCATCAAAAAATATTTTGTTTACATCTTTAAACTCATAAACCAACTTATCAATAGACGAAAAGCTATCCAACAACCAATGTCCGAGGCTGTAAAGCGATAAAATGAAAACGATTATTACTAAAAAAGTGGCGATATATTCTTTTGTTTTGATGAAATTTTTTACTTCGGTGCTAATTTTGCTATCTTTTTTTCGACTGTTAATGCTGTTTTCATCATTAAGTCGATAAAACTTAAAAATCAGATAAAATAGTATTATTACTGCAGCGAGATCGTACATGAAAATAAGATCATATTTTACAATGAACCAATTATTTGTAAATTCCAGGTTAGAAATATCTTTGAAGATACGTCGGATGACAATTAATAATATAATTTCATATTGTTTACCGATGTATATAGAGGTCGATTTGGGTAAATAATAAACCAATAGATATACTTCATAAACAAGGATAAATGAAAATGGCGTATAAATCGCAGCTATGGGGTGAATAAATAATGTAGAGAGTTCTCCTAATTGAATGATTTGTAGCTTATTTAAAACAATAAAAATTAAATGCAACAAAAAAGAAATTATCGATAAAAAGATAATAATCTTTTCAATTTTTTTCTTAAAATTATCCGATAACAAAAAAACACATAATGAATCTAATCTTGTCATAAAAGTTTATTTTTTGGATTGATTGGTTAGTTTTAGTTTAATATTGGTTTTCGTGATGATGATATGATTTTCGCAAGTATAATTGATGGAAAAATTGATTTACCAAATTATTAAAGAAAAAATTAGGATGCATTACACCGAATTACCTAATTGCTTATTTATTATAAAATTCAATAAAAATTTAATAAAAATATAATTTTTTATTTTATTATTTGAATAAACAATAGTTAAAATTAAAATATTTTGATTTTCTGTAATATTTTTTTTTTATTTTTGAACTAAATTATAAAAGAATACTATATGTTTACAAAATTCAAGAAATCGGAGTTATTTATTTTGTTATTGGTTGTGGTTTTGATATTTATATCGGAATACC
>NZ_CAWURC010000034.1:0-33926 GCF_963925185.1 uncultured Flavobacterium sp.
ACTCCCCTAGCACTGATAGTAGCAAAATTCTTATGAGCCGAGGTTCGGCTCATAAGAGATTGTATTGGATTGAGGCCCGTTCGGCTTTCAGCCTCGGGTAAGGAAAATAGCTCCTGATTACTTTGTTTCTAGCAAGGACAATTGAAGTTTAATCGAAACGAATGGCTTTTACGGGAGATATTTTGGTAATTATATAAGACGGAATTAATAAAACAAGGAAACAAACGGTAATCGTGAGTAGATTTAGCAACAATATATAATCTAAATTGATGTAAACTGGCGCTTGATTGACGTAGTAATTTTCGGGATTGAGTTTGATGATTCCGAAATATTTCTGAATCAATAATAAAGAAATACCAATTAGATTTCCCCAAAACAGTCCTCTTACAATAAGGTAAAAAGCATTGTAAAGAAATATTTTTCTGACTGACCAGTTATTCGAGCCTAATGCTTTTAATATCCCTATCATTTGGGTACGTTCGAGAATGAGTACCAATAATGCCACAACCATATTGATAGTGGCGACAAGAATCATTATTACTAATATAATGATGATATTGAAATCGAAGAGTTTTAGCCATTCGAAAATATAACTATATTTTTCGATTATAGTTTTGGTGTCCAGCGTTGACGACGTTTTTTCATAAACTTGTTCGCCAATGGATTTGATATTGGTGAAATCGTTTGCAAAAACTTCGAAAGCTCCAACTTGATCTGGTCGCCATTTATTGATGCGTTGAATGTGCCGAATATCCCCTATTATATAAGTAGCGTCGAATTCCTGAAATCCAGAATTAAAAATTCCTGTGATTTTTAATCTTCTAATATTTGGTAGTTGGTTTTGATTTTCTTTGATGAAAAAGGTGTTGAAAGAATCGCCTGCCTTGAGATTTAACCTGTCGGCAAGGAATTGAGAAATCAAAACTTCCTGATTGAGATTTTTTGAAAAATTAGGCAACTTACCTGAAACAATATATTCCTTAATATTATTCCACTGATAATCCGCGCCAACTCCTTTAAATATTATTCCTTCAAAAGCTGTTGCTGTTCTGATGATTCCCGCTTTGCTTGCAATGGCTTGAATATGACTTACTCCGGGAACGGAATTGAAATTTGGATAAAAATTTTGATTTTTTGAAATGGGAACTAGCGTAACTTCGGATTGATTGTTGTCATAATTGGAAATAATAATATGACCGTTGAAAGCGGAAACTTTATCACGGATTTTCTGCTGCAATCCAATTCCAGTAGCAACCGAAACAATCATCATAATCATTCCGATGGCAATGGCCGAAATAGCAATTTTTATTATTGGTGCAGAAATACTGCTTTTATAATCTTTGGCAGATATGAGTCGTTTGGCTATGAAATATTCTAAATTCAATTTGATAAAGTATCTATAAGGATTTGATTATGCCAAAAATACAGCATAAAGATGTATTGCTACTTAATAAAAGCTAAAAATTATGATATCTTGATTGATGTATACTAAAGAATGGATTTATAAAGGGATTTTCTTTTTCATTTCTTCGACAATATTAAAAGCTGCTGGACAAATCGCTACATTTTTTAATGTCAAATCAGTAATTTGCTGAAACTTTTTTCTATCCGTATGTGGAAATTCACGACAGGCTTTTGGGCGAACATCATAAATGAAACAGGTGTTATCACTATCTAGAAAAGTACAAGGAACACTTTGAAGCACATAATCTTTGTCTTCGTCAATGTGCAAATATTGGTCGATGAATTGCTGTGGTTTTTGTCGCAAATGTTTTGAAATACGCTCAATATCAGCCGAAGTAAATAATGGCCCAGTCGTTTTGCAACAATTGGCACATTTTAAACAATCCGTTTTTTTGAATTCGGTGTCGTGCAAATCCCGCATTATATAATCTAAATTCTTGGGTGTTTTCTTTTTTAGCTTATCAAAATACTTTTTGTTTTCGATATGCTTATCTTTGGATTCTTTAGGAAGTGCGTTTATAATGTGTTTCAAGTTTCAGGTTTGCTACACCCGTTTGCTTTCGCTCGGGTCAAGTTTAGCCCACAAAAGTAAACAACTTCTATATTATTAACATTAAAATTAAGGACAGATTGCTTCGTTCCTTGCAATGACTATGAAAGACCTTTTCGGAAAAGCCATACTCGATTTTCAAACTAATAATTCTCCCGAAGATTTAATTACTGAAACTTCCATTTCTGAAGCGGATGAAATGAGTGTTCCCTATCTTTTTCGTTCTTATGACGAAATGCCAAAGTTGGAACAAAAAGCATTGCAGCTTTCCAAAGGAAAAACTCTCGACGTGGGTTGTGGCGCAGGAAGCCATAGTTTGACATTGCAAAATGATCGCAATCTTGAAGTGATTTCTATAGACATTTCGCCAAAAGCGATTGAAGTCTGTAATCTTCGTGGTTTAAAAAATGCCAAAGTTCAAGATGTAATGACATTAGAAAACGAAAAATTCGATACTATTTTATTGTTAATGAATGGCACGGGGATTTTTGGCACATTAGAAGAAACACCTGGCTTTTTGCAAAAACTCAAAAGTCTACTAAATCCAAACGGACAAATTCTAATCGATTCCTCGGATATAATTTATATGTTTGATAATGATGAAGATGGAGGAAAATGGATTCCGGGCAATGGTTATTATGGTGAATTAACTTTTACTATTTTCTATAAAAATGAAATCGAAGAAACCTTTCCTTGGCTTTACCTCGATTATAATACTTTACAAAATTTAGCTTTTGCTAATGGTTTAGAATGCGAATTGATTCTAGAAGGAGAACATTTCGATTATTTGGCAAAGCTTTCGATTTAGGTAAATAGAAAAAAGTAAATGCTAGATCTAGAAGAAATTGCGATTTCGTTTATTATAAATAACATATAATTAAAAGAATTTCATATCAAGGTATATTCAGATATTTATGTGTTTGTAAAGAAACACGCCATTTTGGATTATTCATTACATAGTCTACAATAAGCGGCGTCATTTCTTCCTTTTTACTCCATTCAGGTTGGAGGAATAATATGGCGTTTTTGTTGATTTTTGAGGCTTGTTCTTCAGCGAAAATGAAATCGTGTTTATTATAAATGATGACTTTCAACTCGTGGGCTTTATCATAAACAGTTTGTGTTGGTAATTTATTTTTCTTTGGCGAAAGACAAATCCAATCCCATTCTCCTGTCAACTTATAAGCTCCCGATGTTTCGATATGCACTTTTAGGTTTTGCTCTTTTAACTTTTGAGTCAACAAGGTCATATCCCACATCAAAGGTTCTCCTCCAGTAACCACAATGGTATCTGCATTTTTTTTAGCATTGGCAACGATAAAATCTATACTTGTGGGCGGGTGCAATTCGGCATTCCAACTTTCTTTTACATCACACCAATGACACCCCACATCACAACCGCCAATTCTTATAAAATAAGCCGCAGTTCCGGTATGAAATCCTTCTCCTTGTATGGTATAGAATTCTTCCATCAACGGAAGCATTGCGCCTTTATTAACTTCTAACTGTATTTCTTTTGATAACATTTTTTCAATTTGAATGGCAAAGATAGTGAATTTGGGATTTACGATTAAGGATAAAAGTAATGGCATAAAAAAACCGATAGCTTTTTTGAAACTATCGGTTTAGTATGAAAAAAGGGACTATTTCAGCATTTCCAATGATCTAGTAGCATAATCGTTTGTTGGATCAAGCACTAGCGTTTTATTGAAATATTCAATCGCTTTGACTTTATCCGTATTGGCATAACTTGCAGCAATATTATTATAACACTCAATAAATTTAGTTATTATTGCTGGTTTTGCTAATTCTTCAGCTCCTTTTTCAGTTACTTTTGTTACATATTCTTCATAATATTTAACCATCATCTCATCATTATCAAGCGATCTGTTGATTCTGGCTTTGTAGATATAAGCATCAAAATAAGAAGGAGAGGCAATTAAAACATTTTCGAAAGCTACGTCTGCTTTTTGTAAATTAACAAGATTTGGCACTACGTCTTTTTGAATATTGCTGTAGTAAATAGACAATCCATAATAAACATTATCGTCAAGATAATTTTTAGATTCTTTATTTGCTATACCTAATTCGAAAATAGAGGCTGCTTCATTATATAATTTTTTACTAAACAAATTTACACCGATTTCGTTTAAATCTTCAACGGCCAACGGCTCCATTTCGATTGATATTTTTATATCCACTAACCCCAAATTCAATGCTGTTGAATCAATTGAAAAACCATCGACACTTGTTCCTTTTTTAATTTTGGCCAAGCCTAAATATAAAAAATCTTTAGCGATTATTTTGTTCGAAGAATTTGAAGTAAAACTTTCCAATGATTTAATAGCAACATCAATATTACCGTTTTCATATGCAGAATATCCTAAATAACGAAAAATTCTAGGGTTAACCTTGTCTAATTCTGTCATTTTTTTTGCCTCGATTTCAAGTGCTTTATAATCTTTTACAAGAATAAGAAAATCAGCATGACGCATTCTAGAATTTAAGGAATAGTCTGTAAGGCTAAGGTATTTTTCATAATTCCTAATGGCTGTTTTCATGTATTCCTCAGATTTAGAAGGCTTGTTTCTTCCCCATTTATAATAGGTTTCAGCTAATTCTCTGTAAACTGGGCCGTAATTAGGGTTTAAATCTATGACTTCGTTATATGATTTTAAGGCTAGGTCATACGATTTAGCTCCTTTTAACAAAACTCCTAATTGCATTTTTGCTCTAATCAAGGTGTTATCGGCTTGAAAGGCATTTCTATAAGCTGCATAAGCCTCATTTTGATTTTTATCACCATAAAAAGCATCTCCAAGAGCCAATTGTATTTGTGCGTCCATCGGGTTAATTAATTTAGCTTTTTCTAAAACTAAAAGTGCTTTTTTATAATCTGGTTTTTCAGCATTCATATAGGCTCGGCCAATATAAACATATTCCTCAATGTCTTTTTTTCTTAGCTTTTTTGTAGCCAAGTCAAAATAAACTTGAGCATTTGCTAGGTTACCTTTGTCTAAATCTATCTGACCTAAACCTATGTAATTAAAGTTTCCGTCGTCTTTAGATAAGATTCCTTTTTGAAAATAAATGTTGGCAGAGTCCTTATTGCTTTGTGTAAGATATACATTCCCTAAAAGAAACATAGCTTTCCCATCATCTGATTTTGTTTGAACGATCGATTTCAGCATCGATTTTGCGCTTTCAAATTGTTCTGCATCTATTGCTTTTATTGCTTGATTTAAATCTTGTGCATTGCTAAAAGATACTGAAGCCAGCATAACAAGGCTAAAAATTTTAAATTTATTCATCTTAACTTTTTTTAATTTATTCATTGTCATTATTAATTTTATTTCTAATATTAATTTTTCTTCCTGGAATTCTTATTGGCAATAATCCAGATTTCAAAATTATTCTTTGTCCAATATCACTAGCAACAAAAGATGCAAAGCCCATTCCTAGGCCTGAATACCCTTGCCCATTAATGATATACAAATCACGTACCAAAGGATACTTGCCTTCAGCAATATTGTTTTGACTCGGGTCATAATAGTTTGTGCCAGTAAGACTTTTGACGCTTAAAATGTTTACATCATTTACAAAACGCTGCATATCTGGCATTGGTTGCGTCAACCAATTTACACCCACTATTCCAATCATACCTTCGTTTTGAGCAACAAATTTTATTACTTCTTCATTTGTTTTAAATGAAAAAACGCCCTGTTCTGGAATTGATTTTATTCCAGCCAATGAGTTCATATAATTTACTGTGCTTGAATTTGGATTGTCAAATACCAAACCTTTAATTTTTATACTTGGTTTCCCCTGCATAAATTCTATTATAGCCTTTACCTCTATTATAGTGTCTTTATTCCTTTTGTTTGAAATAAAAGCAATAGCGTCTGTGGCAAATTTAGTGATTTTTGGAGTAATTTTTTTTTGGGCAAATATTTTATTTTCTTCGACCGTTAAATTTCTTGTTAAAACTGCAATTCCTGATTTTTTAATAAACAAGGAATTGATTATTTCTGATTCTGATTTGGCAACTATTTTAACTTTTACTTCATAATTACTTTCAAAGGCAGCAACTTGATCTTCCATTATTGGCGTTAAGGTTTCGTCCACCAAAATGGTTACGGATCCTTTCAATATAGATTCTTTATCGGTGTCTTTCTTGTCTTTTTGGTTACACATTACGAATAAGAATCCAACAAAAACGAGAATAAAAAGTTTTTTAATTTTAGACATAACTAATCTTTATTTGAATTAAAAAATCTAAAAAACCTTAGGAAGGAATAAACAATAAGAATAAGACCAAAAGCCATTCTATAAGTTGGCGACATGGCTATTGGAAAGTTTTTTGGAAAAATTGAATCCCAAAAAATAACAGTAATACCCATGAAAAGATATACTAAAAAAAACAAAATTCCTATAATGAGAAGAAATCGCTCTTTGGGCGATTTCTTCTTAAAATTATATAAATAATTTTGAAACATTAATCGGCAGATTGAATGCTGATTGGTAAACTAAATGTACACCTTACCTTTTTTCCGTTTTGCTCTCCTGGACTCCATCTTGGTGAAGATTTTAAAACCCTAATAGCTTCTTTCCCTGTTCCATAACCAATATCCCTAAGTACTTTGATATCAGTTAATGAACCATCTTTTTCAACTACAAAAGTAATATACACTTTCCCTTTAAGACCTTCCTCCTCTGGAGTACGATAATTATTGGCAATATATTTATAAAATTTACTCATCCCACCTGGGAAATCCGGCTTTACCTCAATACCGGCGGTATTGTAAACGGTGTTGTCTTCTTCTACAACAGCTGCAACTCCAGTTCCTACAGGTTCAACAGTTAAAACAGCATCTGGATCTCCTTTTATAGTTTCAGCGCCAATTTTTTTCTGTTTAATTTCTTTAATAACAACAATTTCTTCAACCACTTCCTCTGCTTTTGCAACCACTGGCTTCACAAATTTTACTTGATCTACTTTTGGTGGTGGTGGTGGAGGTGGTGGTAGATTTTCTTTCGGTTTTTCTTTAGGCGGCATTTTTACCGTCGTGATTTTTACGTTCAATGTTTCATTATCATCTGAAGAATCGGGAAGAAAACTTAATAATTTTGGAATGCTAACCGCAAACGCAAAAACAAATGCGCCAATTAAAAATGCTCTAAAAGCATTCTTAGTAATTGTTTTTCTTAAATCATAAGCCCCGTACTTTTTGTTGCGTCCTTCGAATACAATTTCAAGCCATTGGTCTTTTAATATATCTAATTTCATATTTCTTAATTATTAGGTTATTGGGAAATCCGATTACTCTTTTTTTCCTTCTAACAATTTTTGTTCCTCTGGCGTATATTCATTAACAATTGCATAAGTAGGCACATCAACAATAGCCATTTCATCCAATATATCAACCAGGTTACGGTAATTTGATTTCTTGCTTGGTTTAATAATTACAATCATTCCGTTTTTAGGTTTTCCGTTTGCTGTTGAATAAGCCAAAACAGATTTTTTTCTTGAAAACAACTCCGTACGAATTCCATCTTTACCATAAGTAAAGTTTTTTGGAGCTCCACCAGCAACAGGTGTTGCCAACAAACCTACATACCGAACCAACTTGTCGTTGTCTCCCAATAATATCGTCATTGTACGGTTTTCGTCAACTTTGATATCCTTGTCTTTAGTATTCTTATCATCTTTATCTGGCAACCCCAAATTCATTGATTGTGGTTTAGACAAGGTAGTAGTAAGCATAAAGAAAGTTATCAATAAGAAAGCTAAATCTACCATAGCAGTTAAATCTACTTTGGAGTTTTGTTTTTTACTTCTTACTTTTTTGTCTTTTCCGCCTCCACCGTCGCCTGTATTTAATTCAGCCATTTTAGTGTGTGTTTTTTAATTATTTTTCTATTGCTCTCAAACCAGTAACTAAACTAAAGCTATTGATTTTTTGATCTTGCAAAATATCCATAACTTGTCTAATCGCAGGATATTCCTCTTTTTGATCTCCTTTTATGGCAATTTGCAATTCTTTGTCATTAACTTCTATATTTGCAATACGGGCATTTTGAACCCAGTCCGCTAATTGATTGTCAAGTGAATCTTTTGGAACACCTGGTTGATCCGCTTTACTTCTATCAGAACTCTTCATTGCAATGATGCTTTTGAGACCTGAAATAGGCACTCCAAAACCTTCCATCAAGGCAAATTCATTTTTTTCATCTTGTGTAAAATCGACACCATATTTTTCACCCATCAATTCAAGAGTTTTTTTGCGAATTTCTCTTCCTTTCAAGTCAAAAAACACTTTCCCTTTACCAATGGTCAAAGTAGCCAAATCCGTTTCAGGCAATTTGGTTTGCACAGTTGATTGCGGCGTATCTACAGGCAATGCTTCTGGTATTTTGGCAGTTGCGGTCAAAATAAAAAAAGTAAGCAAAAGAAAAGCCACATCACACATCGCCGTCATATCGGTAGACAACGATTTTTTGGACATTTTTACAGCCATTAAGTTTTATATTTAAATTTATCAGGAATCAGAGTTATACTTACTATAACGCTGATTTCTGATAAATATTAGTAATTATTTTTTTGTACCTCTGTAGTGTCTGTATGTATTCACGATAGTAGAACCAGCCTCATCGATAGAATAAGTCAAAGTGTCAATTTTAGAAGTAAAGAAATTATAAGCAATAATTGCTAAAGCCGAAGTCGAGATACCTGTAGCGGTATTGATAAGTGCTTCAGAAATACCGTTTGCAAGTGCAGATGAATCCGGGGAACCAGCAGCAGACAAAGCACTAAACGCTTTAATCATTCCTGTTACTGTTCCTAATAGTCCCGCAAGAGTTCCTAAAGAAACTAATGTTGAAAGAATAGTCATGTGTTTTTCTAACATTGGCATTTCAAGTGAAGTAGCTTCTTCTATTTCTTTGTGAATTGTTTCGGCAGCAGCTTCGCTATCCAATCCTTCTTTTTTCACGTCTTGGTATTTTAATAATGCTGATCTAATTGCATTTGCAACAGAACCTTCTTGTTTGTCGCAAGCAACAATGGCACCATCAATATCACCTGAAGTAACACTTGATTGTACGCTTTTCATGAATTGGTCAAGATTTCCTTTACCCGCAGCTTTAGAAATTACTGCAAAACGTTCAATTGAAAATACAACTACCATTAAAAGCAATCCCATCAAAACAGGTACAATAGGACCTCCTTTGTAAACCATTGCCAAGTAATTTCCTGGAATTGGGTGGCCTGTATTTACTCCTCCTTCAAAATTTGAACCATCTCCCATTATAAAATTCCATACTAACCATCCAGTAAAAATACTTAATATGATAATGATTAATGAAATCATTCCTGCTAAACCTGAACCACTTTCTTTTTTAACGTTTGCCATTTTCTTAAATTTTAATAGTTTTAATAATTTATTGTTTGTTTTAATAAACTTGTTGAGGCGCAAATTTATATTTTTAGTTGTAATAAAAAAACTTTTTTATATTTTATTACAGTTAATTTTATCCTAAATAAAAAAATAACCTGCCTATTTTGCATTTATATCAGAAAATGTTCTGAAAAATAAATATTTCTAACAAAACAAGCTCCTATTTTAAATACTTATCCAAAAAATTCTCTTAAAGATAGTTTTTAAATTAAATAAAACCCCATTTTGTAAGAGTAAAAAATTTCGGTTTTTTAAATAAAATTAATATATTGCATTTTAATTCAAATTTATCATGGGTAGAAAAGAAGAATTAATCCAACACATTACCAAAAGCTATCTTCCAAAAGGAGAGGGTATTGCCCTTGGTGGAGCGATACTTAAAGCTTAGCTTTAATTGACACACTCTTAAAAACCCCATTAAAAACCTTAAAATGATAATAAGTAAAATGTGATAAAAGCATTGACAAATACTACCTTTATTCCTGTTGCTTATGGGGTTATGAGCGTATAGCTTAAGAATATAGAAAAACAAAAGACGTCCATCAATTAGATCCTTATAAATGAAAAAATACCTGATTCAAAAATCGCCTTTTGTGGTTCCTACAACTGATGGAAAACTCATCGAGGAACATCATGGAATTGTAACCACAAACAATCCAGCTATTTCAATAGCACATATGATTGCCCCACCGCTTTGGAAAGAACCGTATCAAACTCCCGAGTTTGAAGAATATACTTATATTATTTCTGGCAAAAAACAATTTATTATAGAAGGTGAAATTGTCATCCTTAAAGCGGGACAATCCATAAAAATAGAAAAAAATACACGCGTTCAATATTCAAATCCGTTTGAAGAACCGTGCGAATATATGGCAATTTGTATTCCAGCTTTTGATTTTACGAAAGTGCATCGGGAGGAGTAAATTCAACATCAATGGCAATGGCGAAAATTTATATTGAATTTTGCCATTGCCATTGAAAACTATTTCATTGGTCTAAAAATTAATTCCGTCGAAGTCTTGATTATTTCTTCCTTGTTCAATTTCATTTTTCTAAATTTTCCATCCGCATACATTTCCGCCTGATCGTTGTAATGCTTGCTAAACGGATTTCCGGATTGTCCTGTAGGCAAAATACTCATGCTGTTTTCAATATCTGAAAAATCAATAACTCTTCTTGTTGATGGTCCACCATTTACTACATATTCGCCACTGTCGGCAAAATTGAACATTAAATTGTTAATCACTTCATTTGAGCCTGAAACTTCAAAAGGACCAACATTAAAAATTCCTTTTAAAAGTGCGACTTTCCCCAAAGGATGCTGATGTTCTAATGTATGAACTCGGTTCCAAGTCCAAGAATTTAGATCATTTCCCAATTGTTTTTCAAGTTCCGCAATGGCTCCGTGAAACGATTTGTTGAGGATTTCATTTCTAGTTTCTTTTTTGTTTTTTGTGCTAATATCATCCCACCAAACCGAATTTTCATTCTTAGTTTGCGGAGCAATAATTTGTTTGATAATGTGCGTGCTTAAAAGCATTTTAAAATTAGCTTCCCCTAACTCGTCCCGGAATGTGTTTTTTAAATAATTGTAAATCCATTTATTATAAATTGTTGGCGCGATGTCTTTTAAATCATTGGAACCATTCCATTTTTTAAGGATTTCAATTGCTTGTTTTTCATTGAGTGAAAGGGATTTTGAATCTAACGCTGAAATTAAATTACTAGCCACAATTGGCGCAACCGAAGAAGTATTGTCATTTATCATTTTACCTACATCTTCTTTTGTCCAATTGTTTTTGGGCTCTAATAATCCTAAAATTCTTTTGGCGCGGTCTTGCGGCAAATAATATCCCGGATACAAATAACCGTCAACAGCTTCGGGTTGATTGTTTGCAGAATACACATAATTCCAACTTGGGTTTATGGCGTGAGGGTTTTTAGAAAAATCAAGAAATTCTTTCTTATCATCGATGCCATTTGTACCGTTTAGAATGAAATTTGGATTTACAGATTCATCTAATTTATATAACTTCCCTGAAGTATTCCAGGCTATATTTCCTTTGGCATCACCATACATTATGTTTAATCCTGGTGCCGCGATTAAAGAAACTCCTTTTCGAAAATCAGGTAGGTCTTTAGAGTGTGAAAGTGAATAAACTGCTTCTAGCATTTGATTTTTTTGCTGGGTAAAAACCCACGACATAGTTACGGGTTTCGCTCCGTTAATTCCGTCTAAAAAACCATTCATTACTGGGCCATGAAGTGTTTCTTTAACTTCCAAAATCACATCAGAACTGTCTTTCACTTTGATAGTTTCTTTGCGAATTTTGTAATTTTGAAATCCTGTGGGAGTTTTGTATTGGTTTTTATTGTTTGGATTATCTTCTTCTTGAAACAAATCGATATCGTCATTTTCGAACATCGTTATGCCATAAGCATAATTGCGGTTATGTCCCAAAAGGGGAAATGGGGTTCCGGCTAAGTAATAACCATAAATTTCATAATTTGGTACGACAATATGGGCTTCGTACCAAGTGCAAGGTTGAGAGAAAGCAATGTGCGGATCGTTAGCTAGAATTACTTTGCCATTTTTTGTTTTATTAGAAGCTATAACCCAACTGTTACTACCTATGAAAGCGGGGACTGGAGAACTATCGAGCAAACTGGCTATTGATTTTGAAATTTCAGCATATTCAATGGTATTCCCATCGAAGTTTTTTAGTTGAGTTATCCCCAACGAACCTTCTAAACCAAAATCTTTTAAATAATCGGCCCCTAATTTTTGTTGAATATCAGTCATTAAAGGATCTGTTTTTTGGGCTTGGGCAAAACTAAAAGCCATATAGCCAAAAATATTATAAACGTCTTTTAAAGTAAATTTATCTTTTTTCAATCCTAGTATTTGGAACTCAATAGGCGTTTTTCCATCTTCCATGTATTGATTTACGCCATCAATATAAGCCATAGCAAGTTGATATGCTTCGGAATTTTTATCGAAGTTAGCAATTGCTTTTTCGGAATATTTATCAATTCCTAAACCAGCAAAAAACTTGTCTGCTTTCAATAATTTGGAACCAAACATTTCTGACAATCTTCCCGGAGCAATGCGCCGTATCAATTCCATTTGCCACAAACGATCTTGGGCATGAACATATCCCAACGCTATCATTGCATCTTTCTGGGAATTGGCATAAATATGAGGAACCCCATAATCATCAAAATAAACCGTAGTTTCCTTTTGAATGTTCTTGAGTTTATGCTCTCCTTCATAAGTAGGTTTTAAGTAAAAACCATAACCCACAAAGGCAATGGCAAAAAGAACTATCAATGATAAAATGACAAGAAGAGATTTTTTTAGAATTTTCATTTGAAATAAATTTTATACACAAATATATATTATATAAAAGTTTTTTTGGACTATTTCTATCCAATATTTTTGAGAAACTAAATTATTACGTTTAATCTATTTATAATATCGCTAAACAAAGTTATCTTTGCTTTAAATAAATTCAGGATGAAACACATTTCAAAAGCTAGCATTTCCCTAATGGAAAAAATAGAACGATTAAATTTAATTAATTCTTGCACGGGATATAAATCGGCCAATCTAATCGCCACAAAATCAATAGACGAAAAGCCAAACGTAGCCATTTTTAGCAGTGTTACGCATTTAGGAAGTGAGCCCGCATTAATTGGATTTATTATGCGCCCAACAACAGTTCCTAGAGACACTTATAAAAACATTAGAGAAACTGGCTTTTTTACCGTCAATCACATTACTTTAGACATGATTGAAGATGCACACCATACATCGGCAAATTATGAATTGGGAATTTCTGAATTTGATAAAACAAAACTAGAAGAAGAGTATAAAAAAGGCATCCTAATTCCCTTCGTGAAAGGGAGTCCTGTTCAGTTGCATTGCAAATATGTAAATGAATATTATATTAAAGAAAACGACACAATTCATGTTATAGCTTCGATTGAAAATCTGTTTTTTGATGAAAATTTACAACATGAAGATGGTTGGTTACAAATTGACAAAGGAAATGTAATTGCGCTAAACGGTCTCGACGGATATTGTTTGCCTAAATTGGTGGATCGTTTTCAGTATGCGAGAAAAGACAAGCCAACAAAATCGTTTTTTAAATAAAAAAATCTCGTCATTGCTGACGAGATTTAGTGAATTAATATTTTTACGCTTTTAGATGATTAACATCGCATCACCGTAAGAATAGAATTTGTATTCTTCTTTGATTGCTTCTTCGTAAGCTCTTTTCATTAAATCATGCCCGCAAAAAGCTGAAACCATCATTAATAAAGTTGATTTTGGTGTGTGGAAATTTGTAATCATACAAGTTGCCAAACTAAAATCGTGAGGCGGAAAAACAAATTTATTTGTCCAACCATCAAAAGGATTCAATGTTCGTTGCGATGAAACCGAACTTTCAACGGCACGCATGGAGGTGGTTCCAACAGTACAAATTCGTCTTTTGTTTAATTTTGCGTCATTGACAATGTCACAGGCTTCTTGGGTGATTTTTAATTCTTCAGAATCCATTTTGTGTTTTGATAAATCTTCAACCTCAACAGGATTGAAGGTTCCCAAACCAACATGAAGGGTAACTTCGGCAAATTTAATTCCTTTGATTTCTAATTTTTTCATTAAATGCTTCGAAAAATGCAATCCTGCAGTTGGCGCTGCAACAGCTCCTTCTTCCTTAGCATAAATGGTTTGGTAACGATCCGCATCTTCTGGTGTTACATCTCTGCTAATGTATTTCGGAATTGGAGTTTCTCCAAGTTCGGTCAATTTACTTCTAAATTCTTCATAAGAACCATCGTAAAGAAAACGTAATGTTCTACCACGTGATGTTGTATTGTCTATGACTTCGGCTACTAATGAATCATCGTCTCCAAAATATAATTTATTTCCAATACGTATTTTTCGAGCTGGATCTACCAATACATCCCAAAGACGTTGTTCTGCATTTAGTTCTCTCAATAAAAAAACTTCGATTCTTGCTCCTGTTTTTTCTTTGTTTCCGTATAAACGGGCTGGAAAAACTTTAGTGTTATTCAAAATTAGGACATCGCCTTCATCAAAATAATCGATAACATCTTTAAATGTTTTGTGCTCAATAGTTTGTTTATTGCGATCAATAACCATTAAACGTGCTTCGTCTCTATTTTCAGATGGATATTCTGCAAGAAGTTCTTTTGGTAAATTGAATTGAAAATGTGATAATTTCATATGAGAAAGTTATGAGTTATGAATTATAAATTATGCGTTTTATCTTTCATAATTTTAAATCGTGCGCAAATATACGATTGTGAGATAGGCGTTGTCAAGTGTTTCGACGTTTATTTTCCTTTTTGCCGCAAAGACGCCAAGTCACAAAGGTTGTTTTCTCCAGGAGCGTTTATATTTCCGCCATTTCGAAACCCAAATTTTTCAAATCATTCCAAAAATCAGGATAGGATTTAGAAACTACTTCGGCATTTTGAATAATTATAGGAACTTTTAATGCTAATGGTGCAAATGCCATTGCCATTCTGTGATCGTTGTAAGTGCCAATTTTTATGTTAGGATTAATTATGTTAGAGTGTTCTAAAGTTAAACTATCGTTAGTAACGGAAATATTCGCTCCTAGTTTTGTCAACTCAATTCGTAAGGCTTCTAGTCTATCTGTTTCCTTAATTTTTAAGGTATGAAGTCCTGTTAAATGACAACCAATTCCTAGTCCGAGACAAGTCACAACTATAGTTTGGGCGATATCTGGAGTTTTATTAAGCTCTAAGTTTAGAGTCTCCTGTTTAAAGTTGGGTTGTTTCACCAAAGTTATTTTGTTTCTATAAAAAGTAGTCTCGACACCCATTTTTTTGTAAATCTCCGCCAAAGCAGAGTCGCCCTGCAAACTATTTTCTTTATAACTCGACAATGTAATTTCAGTTTCTACCTTGGCCAAAGCCACGATGGAATAAAAATAAGAAGCGGATGACCAATCACTTTCTACTGTCAGGGTTTGTGGTATTGGGTCTTGTCCCCTCGACTGTGCTCGGGATGACACGCTCGGAGTAACAATAATTTTATTTCCTTCGAAGGATGTTTCAACTCCAATTTCATTCAACAAAGCCAAAGTCATTTTGATGTAAGGAACAGAGGTTATTTCGCCTTCCAGCCTCAATTCGATTCCGTTTTCAAGTTTTGACGCAATCAACAAAAGTGCCGAAATATACTGGCTACTCACGCTTGCCGGTAAAGAAAATTTGTTTTTAGAGAGTTTTTGCCCCGTGATTTTTATTGGCGGAAAACCTTCGTTTTCCAAATATTCAATTTTGGCTCCCAATTGTAGCAAAGCATCTACCAGAATCTTGATTGGTCTTTCTTTCATTCTTGGAGAACCCGTCAAAGTCACCGTTCTATTTTCTTGTACGGCAAAAAAAGCGGTCAAAAATCGCATCGCCGTTCCGGCGTGATGAATATCGATAATTTCCTGGCTGACAGACAATGCTTTTTGCATTACTTGGCTATCATCGGAATTGGATATGTTTTCTATTGCAATGTTGGGGAACAAAGCTTGCAACAACAACAATCTATTGGTTTCGCTTTTTGAACCGGTTATTGAAATGGCTGATTTTGGTTTACAAATAGAAGGCTGTAGTAGTAAATTCATTTTTTAAATTATTTCACAAAGAAGCGCAAAGATACACAGAGATTTAAATTATTTTAATTTTTCATTGTTTTTGTGTCTGTCCTTGTCCCGAATTGATTTCAAGTCCATTTTCTTGTCGAAAGCCGCTTGCAAATCGATTCCAGTTTGGTTGGCCAGGCACAAAACCACAAAAACCACATCGGCAAGTTCTTCGCCAAGATCTTTGTTTTTATCGCTTTCTTTCTCTGATTGTTCTCCGTAACGACGCGCAATAATCCTAGCTACTTCGCCTACTTCCTCGGTAAGTTGTGCCATATTTGTGAGTTCGTTGAAGTAACGAACACCGTGTTCTTTGATCCAATTATCTACTTCGAGTTGGGAGTTTTTTAAATCCATTATTCTTTATTTTTACTATCAATTATTATTGTAACGGGGCCATCGTTTAAAAGACTCACTTTCATATCGGCACCAAAAACTCCAGTTTCCACTTTTTTACCAAGTTCAATTTCTAATTGCTGCACAAAATTTTCATAAAGCGGAATGGCAATTTCGGGTTTTCCTGCTTTGATATAGGAAGGGCGGTTCCCTTTTTTTGTAGAAGCCTGCAAGGTAAACTGGCTTACTACAATTATATTGCCATCAATATCTTTTACAGACAAATTCATAACGTCGTTTTCATCTCCAAAAATGCGAAGATTTACAATTTTTTGGCAAAGCCAATCAATATCTTCATGATTATCAGCGTTTTCAATTCCGACTAAAACTAGCAATCCTTTTTGGATATCAGCTACAATTTCAGAATCAATAGTTACGGAAGCGGAAGAAACTCTTTGAATTACGGTTTTCACTTTTGGCTAATTTATTAATGGCTTTTGCCTTAATTATTCTCTTGTTTTATCGCTAATAATTCGGCCTTCATTATGAATATCTGTTCGGTAATTCTCGTCGTCGCCTTCCAAGATTTTCAGGTAACTATTGTAGCGTGACCATGAAATTTCATCTTTTTCTAATGCTTCCTTTACAGCACATTTCGGTTCGTCTTTATGTAAACAATTATTAAATTTACATTGGTCTTTCAACTTGAAAAACTCTGGGAAATAGCCGCTGATTTCTTCTTTTTCCATATCGACAATCCCAAAACCTTTTATTCCCGGCGTATCAATTATTCGAGCATCAAAACTCAAATCGTACATTTCGGCAAAAGTCGTAGTATGCTGCCCTTGCTTGCTTGCTTCGGAAATAGTTTTTGTTTTTAGATGTAAAGATGGCTCCATTACATTGACTAAAGTAGATTTTCCCACGCCAGAATGCCCTGAAAACATACTCACTTTTCCAATCATCATTTCCTTAAGTTTGTCGATTCCTTTACTTTCTTTGGCAGATACGCAAAGGCATTTATATCCAATATTTTCGTAAATATATTGCAAATACAATTGTTCATCAAGGGTAGTGTCGTCAAAAGTATCTATTTTATTGAAAACCAAAACGGTTTCTATTCCGTAGGCTTCGGCTGTTACCAAAAAACGATCAATAAAATTAGGAGTTGTTGGCGGATTGTTGATAGTAATCAAAAGAAAAACCCGATCAATATTTGATGCAATGATATGCATTTGATGTGATAAATTTACTGATTTTCGAACAATATAATTCTTTCTTTCGTGAATATTATAAATGGTTCCTGTAACGGTGTCCGAGGTTTCTTCGAGTTCATAATCTACGACATCGCCCACCGCAATAGGGTTGGTACTTTTGATTCCTTTAATCCGGAATTTTCCCTTCATGCGACATTCGATAAAATCGCCTTGTTCGGATTTTACGGTGTACCAACTTCCTGTAGATTTATAAACGAGTCCTGTCATAGGTGCAAAGATAATTGATTGTTTTTCTTTTAAAGTTTAAAAGTGTGAAGTTTTTGACACTACACCCCTTCTAAAACAAAAAACCCCCAAACTCTTTAAACAAGCATGGGGATTCAATTTTTAAAAAATACTGTTTATGAATTCAATATTTTTTCTTGGTGACCAATGCTTTCTTGGTGAATATCCTTGAATAACCTAATAATAAACTCTTCGGTCAATCCTTTTTTTCCACCTTCTAAAATCATTTTTTCTTGAATTTCGTTCCAACGATTGTTTTGCAAAACAGCTACATTGTTCTCTTTTTTCACTTGACCAATTTCGTCAGCTACTTTCATACGTTTCCCTAATAACTCTAATAAATTAGCATCCAAAACATCGATGTTTGCTCTTAATTTTGTCATTTTGTTAGCAAACTCATCTGTGTCACCACTTACTTTTCTAACTTTCAAATCTTTGAAAATTTGTAGTAAGGCTTCTGGTGTTACTTGTTGTGCAGCATCGCTCCAAGCATTGTCTGGATCATTGTGCGTTTCGATAATCATACCGTCATAATTCAAATCTAAAGCTTCTTGAGTCACTTCAAGTATCATTTTTCTATCTCCAGTGATATGGGATGGATCAATAATCAAAGGCAAATCTGGGAATTTGTTTTGTAATTCGATAGCAATTTGCCATTCTGGAATGTTTCTGTATTTTGTTTTTTCGTAAGTAGAAAAACCTCTGTGAATCACTCCTAGCTTTTTAATTCCAGCAGCATATAAACGTTCAACACCACCTAGCCACAAAGCCATGTCTGGGTTTACTGGGTTTTTGATCAATACGATTTTATCAGTTCCTTTCAAAGTATCTGCAATTTCTTGAACTGCAAATGGATTTGCAGTTGTACGAGCGCCAACCCATAAAACATCGATATCATTTTCTAAAGCTAATTTACAGTGTGCAGCGGTGGCCACTTCTGTCCCCATTAGCAATCCTGTTTCAGCTTTTGCTTTTTTCAACCATTTCAAACCAATTTCTCCAACTCCTTCGAATCCTCCCGGACGCGTTCTTGGCTTCCAAATTCCAGCTCTAAAAACGCTCACATCAGAATCTTTTAATGCGTGAGCAATTTTCAATACTTGTTCTTCTGTTTCAGCACTACAAGGGCCTGCTATCACAAATGGATGAGTCAAATTAAATTCGTTCAACCAATTTCTCATTTCTTTCTTGTTTTCCATCTTTTCTAATTATTTATTTTTTTTATTGTGTTTTTATTTGATTGTGTTTTTATTTTTTAACTGTAAATTGATCCTTTCATTCCTTCTGCTTTTTAACATTCATTCCGTTTAATATTTCCTTTATTCGATTCACACTTTGCATTTCGTTGTAAATCGCATCGTAATCTTCATTCTCCAATAACTCTTTGAACTTAGACAAATTAGAAATATACTCTTCTAATGTTTCTACAACTTGTTTCTTATTTTGTTTAAAAATAGGCGTCCACATTGCTGGGGAACTTTTTGCCAAACGAACTGTACTTTCGAATCCAGAACCCGCCATGTCAAAAATATCTTGCTCGTCTTTTTCTTTGTTTATCACGGTTTTACCAAGCATAAAGGCACTTATGTGAGACAAATGGGAAACATATGCAATGTGCTTGTCGTGCGATTTTGGATCCATGTATCGGATTCTCATTCCCAAACTTTTGAACAATTCTAACGCTTTTTCCTGTAATTTGAAAGTGGTTTTTTCTACTTCACAAATAATATTCGTTTTTCCTTCAAATAATCCTCTTATCGCAGCCGAAGGTCCTGAAAATTCGGTTCCAGCAATTGGATGAGTAGCAATGAAATTTCTTCTTCTCGCATGATTTGCTACCTCTTCGCAAATTGGCATTTTGGTAGATCCTACTTCAAAAACAATTGTATTCTCACCAATACAATCCAGAACTTTTGGTAAAACAATTAGGGCAACATCTACAGGGACGGAAACGATTACAAAATCAGCATTGATTAAGTCATCAAGCTTGGCAACTGCATCAATAACTCCCATAGCCAAGGCTTCCGCCAAATGACTTTCGTTATTGTCAATCCCATAAATAGTAACTTCCGGATGTAAGGATTTTATATCCAACACCATCGAACCGCCTATTAATCCTATTCCTATTACAAAAACATTAGTCATAAAGTCTTAAAGTTATAAAGTCGAAAGTCTGTGTGCCTCCAAATTCGTAATTCGTAATTTTTAATTCGTAAATCTATTTATTGCCTCTTGTACTTTTTCCTCGTTCACACACAATGCAAAGCGGATGTAACCTTCTCCATTACTGCCAAAAATTGTTCCCGGTGTTATAAAAATCGATTTCTCGTATAATATTTCGTCTATAAATTTCTCTGCCGATGTGATTCCTTCGGGTAATTTTGCCCAAACAAATAACCCAACGCCTTCTTTGTATACTTCACATCCTAGTTTTTCGGCTAATTGCTCTGTTAAAACCCTTCTTCTGTTGTAAATAACATTCATTGATTCAAACCAGGATTTGTCACTGTTTAATGCTGCAATTGCTCCTTTTTGAATTCCAAAAAACATGCCACTATCCATATTGCTTTTTACTTTTAATATTGCATCGATACAGGCTGCATTTCCTAAAACCATTCCAACTCGCCAACCTGCCATATTGAAGGTTTTTGACAAAGAGTTTAGTTCTAAAGCTACTTTTTTTGCTCCTTCTACTTGCAACAAACTCATTGGATTATCATTCAAAACAAAACTATACGGATTGTCATTAATTAATAATATGTTGTATTTTTTGGCAAAAGCCACTAATTTTTCAAACAATTTCAAACTTCCTCTTGCTCCTGTTGGCATGTGCGGATAACCCATCCACATGATTTTCACTTTAGATAAATCCAATTTTTCCAAAGCTTCAAAATCAGGTTCCCAATTATTAGTTTCCTTTAAATCATAATAAACCGGTACAGCGCCAACTAAATTCGTAACCGAAGTATACGTTGGATATCCTGGATTAGGAATCAAAACTTGATCGCCTTCATTCAAAAAAGCCAATGAAATATGCATAATTCCCTCTTTGGAACCCATCAAAGGCAAAATTTCTGTGGTTGGATTTAAATCAACGCCATAGTTATTTTGATAAAAATTAGCCATCGCTTTTCTCAATTCAGGCAAACCCTGATAACTCTGGTACTGATGTGCATTCTCTTCCTGCATGGCCAAGGAAACCGCATTGATAACCGCTTGTGACGGACGCAAATCTGGACTGCCAATTCCCATGTTGATAATTGGTTTTCCCTCTGAAGCGAGGAGTCTTACTTCTCTTAATTTGGAAGAGAAATAATATTCTTCAATTATATCTAAACGTTTTGCGTTTTGTATCACGGTTTTGAGTTTTTATATTCGCCCAATACTTTGAAGTATTCTGCCATAATTTCTATTAAAGATTTTGCTTTTGCATAATCCTCGTATTTATCGAAAGTCACATCTACAAAAAAAGAATATTTCCAAGGCGTTTCAATTTTTGGCAAGGACTGAATCTTAGTTAGATTCAACTTACAATCGCTCATCACATTCAAAACTGCAGCCAGACTTCCTCGTTTGTGGCTCAATTCAAATTTCAAGGAAGCGCGATTAATTTCTGTTTTATCAACAAATGAATTCGCTTTATTGATAATAACGAAACGGGTCATGTTGTTATTAATAGTTTGTATTTCTGGCTCCAAAATTTCTAAATTATACATCTTAGAAGCCGTTTGACTAGCTATTGCAGCAATTCCTATCAGTTGGTTTTCGTGAATTCTCCTTGCCGTTTCAGCTGTATCTTTGTCCTCAACAATTTTTATGTGTGGGTATTTTTTTAAAAACTCCATACATTGCAACAAGGCGATAGGATGAGAATGTACTTCTTGAATATCCTCAATTTTCTGACCTTTTAAAGCCATGAAATTTTGATGAATACTTAAATAATGCTCCCCAATTATGTGTAAATCATTCTTGTCTATTAAAGCATAATTTGGAATAATTGGCCCCGCAATCGAGTTTTCAATAGCCATAACCGCTTGGTCTGTTTTACCAGACAACAAACTTTCGACCAATTCTTCAAATGATAAACACTCATCTACAACCACGTCCTGATTGTAATATTCTTGTGCCACCTGATGGTGAAAAGATCCTTTTATACCTTGAATTGCAATTGTTGTGCTCATAAATATTCAAAAAAAAATCCTGATTTTCATCAGGATTGTATATTAGTTTTATTTGTTTCTTAATCTTTCAAATAACCATAGACAATCCTTACTTCCTAAAGAAGAAATAGTAAGAGTTACTAAAATAAAAATGGTTATTCAACATTATAATTCTGTTTTTCAATAAATTCTTTGCGAATATATGCATAATTTCCTGCCAACCAAAAAAAAAGACAACTATTATTGAACAAAAAAAGAATTCTCTGTAAAACCTGATTTTAATTATATAATATTTAAAAACAGACTCTAAAAAATTACATTTAAGCAACTGCTTTTGAGCGTGTTCCGGTTAATAAATTCTTATGAGTTAAACAAAAATAAATTACTAGTTACTATTTCACTCTTGTGGGCGTGTCTTTACCGCTTATAATACTTTGCGAACTGATAGCGATTGACTTCACAATTTCGGTCATGTTATCTAAATCTAAAGTTGAAACCTCATCACTCAATTTATGATAATTGGGTTCTGAATCCATTTTTGAAGTAGAAATAGTGTGAGCCGGAACTCCTAAGGCTGCCAGTCTAGCATTATCGGAACGATAAAAAAGTTGCTCTTGTGGATATGGATCCGGGTTGAAATTAAAATTAGAACCTAGTAAATTTTCCTGTAAAATCGTTCCAAAATCAGATTTCTCAAAACCGGTTATGTAGGCCGAATTTTTGCCCCATTTACTTTCTGTCCCAATCATTTCTATATTAAACATTGCTACAACTTTTTTAGAATCTATGTTTTCCGAAAAAAACTTCGCCCCAAAACCTCCAACCTCTTCCCCGGTAAAGGCCACAAACAAAATCGTTCTTTCGTTTTGATTTAATTCCTTAAAGTATTTTGCCAAAGCAATTACGGCAGTAGTTCCCGAAGCATCATCGTTTGCTCCATTATAGATTTTGTCTTCTCCATTTTTTATAACTCCCAAATGATCATAATGCGCCGAAAAAATTACATATTCATCGGGTTTAGAATTTCCCAAAAGGATGCCAATCACATTATTTGCCGACTTACTTTTAGCGATAAATTCTTGTCGGTAATTCGTTAAATCTTTAAAATAAGAAAGGCCTGCTTTTTTAAATTCATTTTCAATGAAAACAGAAGCCAAATCAATTCCCGTCGAAAAAATAGCTCTTCCCTCCATTTTATCTGAAGCTAATTCGGTTTCAATTCGTATGATATCTTCTTTTTGAATAATTGGTTTTTCTTGGGCTTGAACGAAAAGTCCAAAAAAAGCAGCTAATATAACGGTGTTTTTTTTCATAATTAAATTTAAATATATTATTAGTGATCCCTATTTTTAACTTTTAGGATGTAGACTTTCCGATAGCCACTTCTTCCCTTCAGCAATTCTTGTGACCATCATCGCCGAAACCAAGTCGCCATTAGCATTCAACAAAGTCGCCATTGGATCAACCAAAGTTCCAACAATCATTGCTGCCGGCAAGGCTTGCTCCATTGGAAAACCATAAACTGTAATTGCCAAAACTTCTCCAATATAACCACCGTTTGGAATTCCACCCTCCACCACCGAAACGATTACTGTGATTCCCAATGCTAAAAGCAAGGTGCTTGGTTCCGTAAAATCTTTACCAAACATTGCGAAAATAACCGCTATTTTAATAATTGATGACATCGCCGAACCGTCTTTGTGCAAAGGTGCACCAAGTGGAATTATAATATTACTGATATGATTTGGAATTTTCATGTCCTCAGCAGCTTCAAGATTTGCTGGAATTGTGGCAATACTGCTGCATGTTCCAAGTGCGGTTAATGATGGGGTAATATTGTTTTTCCAAAAAACCACAAGTCCTTTTCTTCCTCCAGCCATAAAAGCATACAAACTGAAAAACACCACAAAATAAAATGCACAAACAGCATAATAAAGCCCTAATGGTTTTGCGTATGCACCAAATAATTGCGGTCCAAAAATCCCGACTTGGTATGCGAAATAAGCTCCCAAACCTATTGGAGCCGTTTTCATAATGATATGCAATAATTGTTTCATCACCTCGTCTCCTGATTTTAGAAAACTTTTGAAATTTTGCCCTTTTTCACCTGATTGTAATGTGGCAAATCCTATTAAAAAGGAGAATAATATCAAAGCCAACATACTTTTTCGAGACAATAATTCATAAAAATCATTGGCGGTAAGCAACTGCGTGATTTGAGAACCCGCATTACTTCCTTGAATATTTTCTATGGGGATTTTAGAAATAATGAAATCTTGGTGAATAGGAAAAAGCAAAACGCCAAGAACCATCAGAATAGCAGAAATCAAAACCGTTCCCAAAAAAACACCCATCACGATAGTGAATAATTTACCTAGTTTTTCCGTTTTTTCTAGTGTGGCTATAGAGGAAGAAATCGTGAAGAAAATTAACGGAATAATAGCTGTAAACAATAGGTTTAGAAAAATATCTCCCAATGGTTTTATAACCTCAACTCCCTTTCCAAAAACCAAACCTAACATACTTCCTGCTACTATTCCTCCCAAAAGCAACAAAATACTTTTGTAATTTTTTAAGAAACTGCCCAATGAGATGTTTTTTCTTGCCATTATTTATAAAGTTTAGGTAAATATAGAAATCTAAATGAAACTGACATTCACTTTGTCAAAGTTTTGAACTTTGACAAAGATTCTAAAAAAACAATAAATCAATGTTTTTTCTGTTTACTTTTACAACAAATAAATTTCCATGTCAATAGACGTAAATAATATATCGAAAAGTTACGGCGCTCAAAAAGCATTAGATAACATTTCATTTTCTGTCAGAAAAGGAGAAATTGTGGGTTTCCTAGGTCCAAATGGAGCTGGAAAATCAACTTTAATGAAAATATTGACGACTTATATCGCTGCCGATGAAGGATCTGCTTCGGTAAATGGATTTGATGTGAACTCTCAAGTCAAAGCCGTGCAACAATCAATTGGTTATTTACCCGAACACAATCCGTTGTACTTGGATTTGTATGTTCGAGAATATTTGGCTTTCAATGCCGATGTCTATAAAGTAGCTAAATCCCGAATCGAAGAAGCGATTCAATTGACAGGTTTAGCTTCTGAAAGCCACAAAAAAATAGGACAATTATCCAAAGGTTTTCGCCAGCGTGTGGGCCTTGCAAATGCCTTATTACACAATCCCGATGTTTTGATTCTGGACGAACCAACTACCGGTTTAGACCCGAATCAATTGGTCGAAATTAGAAACGTGATAAAAAACGTGGGCAAGGACAAAACCGTTTTTCTTTCGACACATATTATGCAGGAAGTCGAAGCAATTTGCGACCGTGTAATTATCATCAATAACGGAAAAATTGTAACAGACAAAAAACTAGACAACTTGATTTCTGAAGAAAAACAGCAAGTTATCGAAGTCGAATTTGACTATAAAGTCGAAGAACAATTAATCGCCAAAATTGAAAATCTTTCATCCTACAAGAATACCCACGATATGATTTGGGAATTGACTTTCAACGCAGACAAAGATATGCGACCTGCGGTTTTTGATTTTGCCAATACCAACGGTTTAAAAACGCTGCAACTTAATCAGAAAAATAAAAATCTGGAGGCGGTTTTTAGGGAGATTACGAAATGAGGTTAATCCCCAACTCCAAAATGCATGCTTTCATTTCTTCAATTGCAATTTGAACATCTAATTCAGTAGTTTTCCAATTGACAAACGAAGCTCGAATTCCTTTGCGGTTTTCGTAAACCGTTGGCGTCAGTAACACTTTGCCTTTATCATTAAGATATGTCAAAAATAAATTTACTTTTTCTTGATTGTGTTCTCCTGTTAAAGTAAAACACACATTATTTAAACGTGTTGGCGCTAATAATTCGAAGTTTTTATTTTGCACAATGAAATCGTCAAATAATTAAAGAAAAAAATTAACCAAATTCCTTTTGTTTTTTTAACCGCTATTAACGATGAAAGCGAAAAGGAAAAATGCATTGTAGATGGCGTGGATCTTTTCTTAATCAAGCCATTCAAAATAGAAACCTTAATAAAAATTATTGAAACAAAAATCACTAGATTCTATAAAATAAGAAATTTCAACCCTAATGTCAATGCTAATTTTATCCGCGAAATAAACACTCCTCTGGATGGGATTTTAGACTCAATTAATGTTTTAAGGGACCCTAAAAAAGAGTAGGGAAGGATGAGGTTGCCTTTTTTTATAATTCCATTAAAATATATCATTAATGTCCAATAACACAAAGTGATTTTTATTTTTTTCTTTCAATAACATAATTTACCATCAAAATCAAGGCGTCTTTAAACTCTGATTTTGGATAGTTCTCCAAAAGCAAAAGTGCTTCTTGCTGAAATTGCTCCATTTTTTGTTCGGCGTACGACAAGCCGTTATTGTCCTTAACGAATGCTATAACCTCTTTTACTCGTTTCTTGTCTTTATTGTGGTTTTTAATGGAATTGATAACCCATGATTTTTCCTTAGAAGTGCAATTATTCAGAACGTGAATAAGCGGCAAAGTCATTTTTTGCTCCTTGATATCTATTCCCGTTGGTTTCCCAATGGCTTCCTCACTATAATCAAATAAATCATCCTTGATTTGAAAAGCCATTCCGATGAGTTCGCCAAATTTTCGCATGTTTTCGACCTGAACCTCATCGTCAATAACCGATTTTGCTCCTAAAGCACAACAAGCCGCAATTAAAGTGGCCGTTTTTTTTCGAATGATTTCGTAGTAAATGACCTCGGTTATATCGAGTCTTCTGGCTTTTTCAATCTGCAATAATTCACCTTCACTCATTTCGCGAACAGCCACTGAAATGATTCTCAATAAATCGAAATCATCATTATCAATGGAAAGTAACAATCCCTTAGACAACAAATAATCCCCAACAAGAACGGCTATTTTATTTTTCCAAAGTGCATTGATGGAAAAAAAACCTCTTCGACGGTTACTATCATCGACCACATCATCGTGAACCAAAGTCGCCGTATGAATCAACTCAATAACCGATGCTCCGCGGTAGGTTCTTTCGTTTACAACTCCTTCAGCAACCATTTTTGCAGTCAAGAAAACAAACATCGGACGCATTTGTTTTCCTTTTCGATTAACAATATAATACGTAATTCTGTTTAGCAAAGCCACTTGTGAAGTCATCGATTCATAGAACTTTTTTTCAAAAAGTTCCATCTCGTTAAAAATAGGCTGTTTTATTTGAGAAGTGATATTCATTTAGAATTCAAATATACTATTTTCGAATAAAACTACGTTATCAATTATGCGGGAAGTATGAAAATTATAACAAATGTTTTAATTATTAAAAAAAGAATGACCCCTGTATTAAACCTTTTATTAATTTATTTATCAAAAGAACTACCCCCTAAACAATATTCATTATGAAAACAAAAAATTTATTATTAGTTACAATGCTTTCCATCACTTTTTTTATTGGTTGCTCCTCTAATGAATCGGTTGATGGATCCCCAACTTCTAAAACGATAACGACAGACGATGTTATTGCAAATTCAGAAATTGACGCTTCTGTAGATGATGTTTCAATTATTGCCGAAGACCAGTTTGACATGCAAAAAAGCATCACTGTCAAAACTAGTGTTGGAATGATTAGTATGTTACCTCACTGTGCAACAATTACAACTGTTTTAACTAATGACACATGGACTAGAACTGTTGATTTTGGAACTCAAGGTTGTACTTTACACAATGGAAATGTTGTGAAAGGAAAAATTATCATCAGTTTTTCTAAAAATTTCACCACTCCGATAAGAACAATAACTTATACCTTGGAAGGCTTTTATCACAATGGTAAATTAATTGAAGGAAGTAAAACAATAACTCACGAACTTAAAAGCACCGATTTATTGGCCGCCATACATCCAGTAACGACACATACAATTGATATGAAAATAACATTTGCAGATGGTACAATTTATTCTAGAATTGGAACAAGAGTAAGAGAAATGGTTGAAGGATTTGCTACTATTACAAATTGGGAAGACAACGTTTTCTTGGTTTGGGGGTACAATATAACAACATTCCCAAATGGGGCCAAATACACTTTCACCATAAAAACTCCATTACAAATTAATTTGAGTTGTAAAAGGCCTTTCCCGGTCAAAGGTGTTGTTGAAATCATGAAAAATGAGGGGCTAGCAACATTAGATTATGGAAATGGGGATTGTGATGATCTAGCAACGATTACTATAAAAGGAGTTGCAAAAGAAATTCATTTGAAAAGATAATTTTTCAAACTTTTCTAAATCAAAAACGTCCCGATAATTTTCAGGACGTTTTTTATGCTTCTTTATTTGCTAATTGACCGCAGGCAGCATCAATATCTTTTCCGCGACTCCTCCGTACTTTTACAATGATTCTATTTGCTTCAAGTGCATTTATATACGCATTTATAGATTCTTCAGATGCTTGCTGAAATTCTCCGTCATCAATGGGGTTGTATTCTATCAAATTTACTTTACAAGGAACATATTTGCAAAATTTTACCAATGCATCAATAGATTCCTTGTTGTCATTAATCCCTTTCCAAACAACATATTCGAAAGAAATTTTACTTTTTGTCTTCCTGTACCAATATTCCAATGATTCTCTTAAATCCGCTAAAGGGAAATTTTTGCTAAATGGCATAATTCGAGAACGGATTTCATCAATTGCTGAATGTAATGAAACTGCAAGATTGAATTTTACCTCATCATCTGCCAATTTTTTAATCATTTTTGGCACACCCGAAGTCGAAACTGTAATTCGTTTTGGAGACATTCCCAAACCTTCGTTTGAAGTTATCATTTCGATAGCTTTCAAAACATTACCATAATTCATAAGCGGTTCTCCCATTCCCATAAAAACAATATTCGACAAAGGCCTATTATGGTACAATCGGCTTTCTTTATCAATTGCAATTACTTGATCGTAAATTTCGCCTGGTTCCAAATTTCGCATCCTTTTTAATCTAGCGGTGGCGCAAAAATTGCAATCCAAACTACAACCTACTTGGCTTGAAACACAAGCTGTTGTTCGAGTATTTGTTGGAATCAAAACACTTTCTACCACTAAACCATCGTGCAAACGAACTGCGTTTTTAACGGTTCCATCTTCGCTGCGTTGCATTGTGTCGACCTTGATGTGATTAATAACAAAGTGCTCTTCGAGTATATTTCGTGTTGCTTTTGCAACATTGGTCATATCCTCAAAACTATGTGCTCCTTTACTCCACAACCATTCATAGACTTGGTTACCACGAAAAGCTTGATCGCCATTGGCAACAAAAAAATTACGTAATTGTTCTTTTGATAAGGCTCGTATGTCTTTTTTCTCGATTTGCATGCTGCAAATTTAATGACTATTTGTTGATTTGTTGATTTGATAATTTAATAACTTTGACAAAAATTAAAAAAATGCATTTCATTTCACAAGAATTAGAAGATTATATCGAGCAGCATTCTGAAAAAGAACCAGAATTACTAGCCGCTTTAGACAAAGAAACCTATCAGAAAATTTTATTGCCTCGCATGTTGAGCGGCCATTTTCAAGGAAGGGTTCTGAGTATGCTTTCTAAATTGATTCGCCCAGCAAACATTCTCGAAATTGGCACTTATACTGGTTATTCGGCTTTATGTTTGTGTGAAGGAATACAGGAAAACGGAATACTTCATACGATTGATATCAAGGAAGAATTAGTGGGTTTTCAAAGAAAATATTTTGACAAATCGCCTTGGGGAAATCAAATAGTACAACATCTTGGGGAAGCAATAACAATAATTCCAACTTTAGATTTAAAATTTGATTTGGTTTTTATTGATGCTGATAAGGAAAATTATATTCGTTATTTTGAATTGATTGTTCCAAAAATGAACAAAGGAGGGGTTATTCTTTCGGATAATGTTTTGTGGAGCGGAAAAGTTCTAGAACCGTTACAGCCGAATGATGTGAGTACAAAAGTGATTATGGAATACAATCAATTATTAAAAAAAGATCCGAGGGTGGAAACGGTTTTATTGCCCATTCGAGATGGATTGACGGTTTCGAGAATAGTTTAAATTCCTGAGATTGATTCGTTTTCCTTAATAACCTTAAGCTGGAGAATTTCTTTTTTGAGCCATTTGATACAATTTGAACATCAAATACCCAGAAAAATATCCAAATAAATACCCAGAAAAAATATCCAACGGATAATGTAATCCTAAATATATCCGGCTATAAGAGAAGATTAGCGGCCATAAGAATATAAGTCCAAAACGTCTGAATTTATCTCTGAATATAAGATATAAAAAAGTGGCAACCGCCATTGTATTTGCAGCATGACCCGAGAAAAAGCTATAGGACACGCTCGATTTAACAATTCTTATACTTGTGTTTATTTCTAGATTGTTGCAAGGTCGCAATCTTTGAAATCCGTTTTTGAATAAATTAGTGATTTGATCTGTGAAAACTAATAAAATTGCGACGAAAAGCAATAGGTACAAAGTTTGTTTTATACCTAATTTCTTAAAAACAAAATATAACAATACTACAAAAAAAGGAATCCAATTGGTTTGTTTTGTTAATAGCAACCAAAATCCATCATAGGTTTCAGAACCTAGGCTGTTTAAATAAATAAATAATTGGGTGTCGAGAGACAGGATTTTTTCCAGCATTATTTTTTGCGTTTTATTGGCCCAACACTATCCTCAATACCTTCTTTTACATTATCTGTTCTAGAAGTTGTTTCAGCTAATGAAATGTCCTTCGCTGAGTCAATTTCAATATCAACTGCATTAGAAACTTTTTCCAAATTTGTTGTAGTTTCTCCCAATAAATCACTTTTTGTTTTGTTAATTTCGGATGCAAAAGTATTTGAAATTCCACTAAATGTTGTTGTCGTTTCAACAAGAATATTGCTTTTGGCTTTATTGATTTCTGAACTAATGTTGTTGGTAAAATCATTCAATGTTTTTTGATCAAAACCATTATCATCAACCCCTTTTTGGATTTCGTTTTTTATGTCGTTTGTAGCATTTTTTAATTGCGCCATCATTTTTCCCATTCCGCGAGCCATTTCGGGCACTTTATCTGAGCCAAAAAGCAATAGAACAATAAACATGATAAAAATTAATTCGCCTCCTCCTATTCCAAACATAGTGTATTTATTTTAAGGTGTAAAGTTACAAAGTTGTACAGTTACAAAAGACATTCTTTCATAAATAATTAACATTGACAAAATACTGATTGTTTTTAGTTTTCAGAAGCCGTAATTTTTTTGAATTCAACGTTTTTCGTAATAAGAAAATCAATTAATTCTTAAATTCAATTAATAAATGCGAAAGCGAAGGAATCGTATTGAAAGATTAAATATTTTTTCAGAACAAAGAAAAGAAAATTAATTCTTTTCCCTGTTTGCTGAAATGGGAAAATTTATCTTACTTGCTCCTCGCCTAAAATTCGCAAAAGTATGGTCCATTTTACCGTTGAACAAAGATACAAATTAGAAGTTCTATTGCAACAAAACGTTTGCAAAGAACAAATAGCAATTGAGTTAGGAAAGCATATTTCGTCAGTTTACAGAGAATTAAAACGTAATACTGACGAACGTAATACTGTTTACAAAGCCAATTTAGCGAGTCGGAAGTGTAAAAAAGGCACAAAGAAAAGCTTAAGAATCACTGTTTTAATTTAGAAATTCAAAATTATGTTTGTTTTTTAATAGAAGCTGATTTGTCGCCAGAGCAGATCGTTGGGAAATCAATAAAAGATGGCGTTAGATGTGTTTCTCAAGAAACAATCTATAAGTTTGTTTGGGATGATAAGAAGAAAAGGTGGCAACTTATATAAGCACATGAGAACTTTAGGGAAAACGTATCGAAAGAGAGGTGTAAATGAAAATTTAAATGGCTTAGTTAGGTAATATTTTAAAAAAGGTTCAGCCTTCAGTTTGATAACAGATGAACAAGTAAAAAAACGTGGTAGAAAAGCTAAATAATAGACCTAGAAAAAGGTGTCAATTTAATTCCCAAAATGAAGTATATTTACAAAAACTAAACAATAATCAAAAATTCGCATTTATTAAATCAAATGCCGACCTCAAAAAATTTAAATGCAATTATTCCAAATACTATTTTAGATTTACGTTACAAATTAATTTTTTCGCAAACCAACAGGTTCTGTTTTGTGAAAAATCAAAAAAATCAATTTATTAGAACCCGCCTTAAGTATAAAAAATTTCATAGAAGTCAATTGCGATTATTCAAGTAACAAGATCCCACTTCCTAAATTATAAATGTATGGCCTTATTAAAAATTTTCCTCATTGAAGATGATGCTTTCTCTGGAGAAGCTTTAAAATATCATTTAAAGCTAAATCCTGATTTTGATGTGCATCTTTTTAAAACCGGAAAAGAATGTTTAACTAATTTATATCTTAAACCAGATATCATTTGTTTAGATTTTGGATTGCCCGACACTACAGGTGATAAGTTGATGGCAAAGATTCAGGAAACGAATAATAAAATCCCAATTATAATCATTAGTGGGCAAGAAGAAATTGAAGTTGCTGTTAGCTTTTTAAAAGCCGGAGCCAAAGATTACATTGTTAAAAGCGAACACACCAAAGACTTGCTTTGGAATGCAATCATTAAAATTAGAGAAAACCTTGATTTAGTTCACGAAGTAGAAGAATTAAAAGAACTATTAGAACAAAAATACAGCTTCGAAAAAACGATAATTGGGCAAAGTGATGCCATAAAAAAAGTTTTTAATATAGTAAATAAAGCTATTAATTCCAATATTAATGTCTCAATAACAGGAGAGACGGGAACAGGAAAAGAAGTTGTTGCCAAAGCTGTTCACTATAATTCAGAAAGGAAAAACAAACCTTTTATAGCCATAAATATGGCTGCAATTCCAAAAGAATTAATGGAAAGTGAATTTTTTGGTCACGAAGCAGGAGCTTTTACTGGAGCCAATACCAGAAATGTAGGAAAATTTGAGCAAGCCAATGGAGGAACCATTTTTTTAGATGAAATTGCTGAATTAGATTTCAATCTTCAGAGTAAATTACTAAGAGTTTTGCAAGAACGAGAAGTGGTTCGTTTAGGCGGAACTGCCAAAATAAAGTTTGATGCCCGATTAATAATAGCTACGCATAAAGATTTGGCTCATGAAGTAAAAAAAGGAAATTTTAGAGAAGATTTATACTATAGAATTATGGGCTTACCAATTGAGTTGCCCCCCTTAAGAGAAAGAGGAAATGACTCGCTATTATTGGCAAAGCATTTTATTGATTTATTCATTAAGGATAATAAAATGAAGGCAATATCCTTGTCAAAGGAGGCTAAAGATACACTCATTAGATACCCCTTTCCGGGTAATATTCGAGAATTAAAATCGGTGATAGATTTAGCTTGTGTTATGAGCGATGGTAAAGAAATTTTGCTAGATGATCTTACCTTTAGTAGTATAAATACTACTGATTTTTTCATATCAGAAGAAAAGACTTTAAAAGAATATACTGCCGAAATTATAGCTCATTATTTAAAAAAGAACAATAATGATGTGTTAAAAACAGCAAAAAAGCTAGATATTGGAAAATCAACCATTTATAATTTAATTAAACCTTCTGAAAACGCTAAATAAACGTATAAAGTTAAATTCTTTTAAACATCATGAATAAAAATCTCCCGATACCAAAAAATGAAGTAGCTCGTTTAGATGCATTGGCTCAATACAATAT
>NZ_CAWURC010000035.1:0-44466 GCF_963925185.1 uncultured Flavobacterium sp.
TTTTACTGCACAAAAAACACTCGAATAGACGTTTTTAATAATTACACCCAACGGGTTAGATTCAAATAGTAAATATTAACAAATGTCAATCTAAAAAGATTGGCATTTTTTTTTAACACCTTGGAAACTTTAATTTTTATTAGCCTAGGGTTTTTGTTTTATTTTAGATTCAACAGTGTTTGAACACAGGGACCAGTTCTTAGCTTTACGTATTAAAAACCTATTGTAAAGATGAATGTTTTACAGCGCTCTTGTTTTAATGTTTTAGTGTTATATGTTAAAAATTAAATAGTGGGATCGACAATTGTTGACGCAATAACAGGATTGTCAATAGGAAAATTTCTTGTCTCATTTGGTAACCAAAAAAAGAGATTCATTTCAATCTTCCCAATAAAATCAAAATTATCTCAATTCCAAATTAGTTTTTTCTCAATTTATAATCGTATTTTTGCCTCGTTTTTGCAAACTTATTTGCTTAAATATTTACCAAACAACAACAACTACAACAACAAAAGAATGAATCAAACGAAATATATTTTTGTCACCGGCGGTGTAACTTCTTCTTTAGGGAAGGGGATTATCGCGGCTTCATTGGCAAAATTATTACAGGCAAGAGGATATCGAACGACCATCCAGAAATTTGATCCATACATTAACGTTGATCCTGGAACATTAAATCCCTACGAACATGGAGAATGTTACGTGACTGATGACGGCGCTGAAACCGATTTAGATTTAGGTCATTACGAACGTTTCTTGAATGTTCCAACTTCTCAAGCGAATAATGTAACCACAGGAAGAATTTATCTTTCGGTTATTGAAAAAGAGCGAAGAGGTGAATTCCTTGGAAAAACAGTTCAAGTTGTTCCTCATATTACCAATGAAATTAAGGAAAGAATGCAATTGCTTGGTAAATCGGGCGATTATGATATTGTAATTACTGAAATTGGTGGAACTGTTGGTGATATTGAATCTTTACCTTATATAGAATCGGTTCGTCAACTAGTTTGGGAATTAGGAGAACATAATGGTTTGGTAATTCACCTGACTCTGGTTCCTTATTTGGCTGCAGCCGGAGAATTGAAAACAAAACCAACGCAGCATTCCGTTAAAACTTTGATGGAAAGCGGGATAAAAGCAGATATATTAGTTTGTAGAACAGAGCACGAAATTTCGGAAGAATTGCGTAATAAATTAGCTTTGTTTTGCAATGTAAAAAGAGAAGCCGTAATCCAATCTATCGATGCTTCGACTATTTATGAAGTACCTGTTTTGATGCTCGAAGAAGGATTAGACGTTGTCGCTTTAAAGAAATTAGCTTTACCAAAAAGAGCTGCTCCAGATTTAAGAAACTGGAACACTTTTTTGTATAGAATAAAACATCCAAAACATACCGTGAATATTGGTTTGATTGGAAAATATGTAGAATTGCAAGATTCATACAAATCCATTTTGGAATCTTTTATCCACGCTGGTGCTGCCAATGAAACCAAAGTAAATGTAGTTTCTATTCATTCTGAATTTCTTGATGCTTCAGATGTAGCCGATAAATTAGCTGGATTAGACGGAATTCTTGTTGCTCCAGGTTTTGGAGAAAGAGGGGTAGAAGGAAAAATTGAGGCGGTTCGTTATGCACGGGAAAATAAAATACCATTTTTTGGAATTTGTTTGGGAATGCAAATGGCAATTATCGAATATTCAAGAAATGTTTTGAGTTATGCCGATGCTAATTCGACCGAAATGAATCCCAATACAAAACACCCTGTTATTGACTTAATGGAAGAGCAAAAAACCATCACCGATAAAGGCGGAACAATGCGTCTTGGCGCATGGAAATGCGATATAAAACCAGATACTTTGGCCTTTAAAATTTATGGCGAAACAACTATTTCGGAACGCCATCGCCATCGTTATGAATACAATAGTGGTTACGTAGCTGTTTTGGAAAAAGCTGGATTGAAAGCTTCTGGAACAAATCCTGAAACCGGTTTGGTCGAGATTGTAGAATTAGAAGATCATCCTTTTTTTATAGGAGTACAATACCATCCGGAATACAAAAGCACCGTGGCGAACCCGCATCCGCTTTTTGTTAATTTCATCGCAGCAACCGTAAAGGCAAAGAAAAAATAATAAAGTTTTTAAACATAAACGTTTTTAATTAAAATAATGGAAGAAAAAAAATTAGACCTCAATTCGATTATAGGCTTCGTATTGATTTTCGGAATCTTGATTTGGATAATGTACCAAAACCAGCCTTCTGAAGCAGCTATTGTAGCAGAAAAAGCCAAGAAAGAGCAAGTTGCCAAAGAAGATAAAGCAAGCAAAGTTGTTGTGAACCAAGACGCAGAAGTACCAACAATTGGTGCCGTTGGAGATACAATACAGTTGGCTAAATTGCAAAAATCATTAGGAAATTTTGCTTATTCGGCTTCATTACCATCAGCAAAAGATACAGTTACTATTATCGAAAATGATTTGGTAATACTTAAAATTGCCAATAAAGGAGGTTACATAGTAGAAGCTACCTTGAAAAATTTCGAGAGATTCAAGAAAGGTTCCGGACAATTGGTTGAATTGATAAAAGACAATAATGCCAATTTGAATGTTCAATTACTGACAACTGACAACAGAACTTTAAATACAAAGGATTTGTTTTTTGAGCCAATTTTGACGAAATATGGTGCAGATCAAATTCTTTCAATGCGATTGAAATCTGGGGCAAATGAATATTTGGAGTACAAATATATTTTGAAACCAAACGATTATATGATTGGTTTTGAAATTCATTCTCAAGGATTAAAGAGTGTTTTAGATGCATCGAAACCATTAAATATCGAATGGGATTTAAAATCCTTTAGAAATGAAAAAAGTGTTTCTACTGAAAATCGCTACTCCGAAATTTGCTACGAGTATGAAGATGCGAAAAGCAACTATATAGGGCAAGGAACAGATAAAATGGAAATGGTTAGTGACGTATCTTATGTTGCTTTTAAACAACATTTTTTCTGCTCTGTTTTATTGACTGATGTCCCTTTTAAAAGTGCTGAATTGCATTCTAATAATTTGGTTCACGATGATAAAATAGATACCATTTACACGAAACAGTTTAAAGCAATTATTCCAATAGCTTTCAAAAATGGGGAAATTGACCAAAAAATGAATTGGTATTTCGGTCCTTCAGATTACGCCATACTAAAGACTTATGATAAAAATTTGGAAGATATTGTGCCATTGGGTTGGGGTATTTTCGGTTGGATAAATCGCCACGCATTTATACCAATGTATGGTTTCTTAAGTATGTTTATTGCTCCGGGATGGGCCATTATTTTGTTTACAATATTGGTCAAACTATTTATGTCGCCGGTTACCTATAAATCATTTTTGTCACAGGCAAAAATGAAAGTATTGAAGCCGGAAATTACGGAATTGGGAGAAAAATTCAAAAAAGACCCAATGAAAAAACAGCAAGAAACAATGAAGCTGTACAACAAAGCGGGAGTAAACCCAATGGCGGGTTGTGTCCCCGGTTTATTGCAAATGCCCGTCTTTTATGCTTTATTTCAATTCTTCCCATCGGCGATAAGTTTGAGACAAAAAGGATTTCTTTGGGCCGATGATTTATCTTCCTTTGATTCCGTTTATAAGCTGCCATTTCATGTGCCTGCTTATGGAGATCACATCAGTTTGTTTCCTATTTTAGCATCGATTGCGATTTTCTTTTATATGAAAATGACCACCGGTGACCAGCAAATGGCAGCTCCACAACAAGAAGGCATGCCAGATATGGCAAAAATAATGAAATATATGATCTATATTTCGCCAGTTATGATGTTGCTGTTCTTTAATAATTATGCTTCTGGATTGAGTTTGTATTATTTTGTTTCCAATACGATTACCATTGGAATCATGCTTGTCATAAAAAATTATATTATCGATAGTGATAAAATTCATGCCCAAATCCAAGTGAATAAACTGAAAGAGCCTAAAAAACAAGGAAAATTTCAACGTAAACTTCAGGAAGTTATGGAACAGGCTGAAGCTCAAAAAGCAAAAGACAAAAAGAAATAGTTTTATACACAAATCCCGAAATATTTCGGGATTTTTTATTGGAATAATTTTTGCTAATCAAATACGTTTATAATAAAAAAGATAATTATGAGGGTGTTGTATAAAAAAGGAATATTCGTTTTGATTTTTTTGAATATGTTTAGTGTTCAGGCTCAAAATAATTTCAATAAATTAGACGATAAAGGAAATAAACACGGACTTTGGAAAGGGAATTATAAAGAAACCAAAAATCCCAAATATGAAGGAACTTTTGAACACGGAAAAGAAGTAGGCATTTTTGCTTTCTTTGACAACACTCGAACAGCAAGAGTCATTGCTACTAGGGAATTTAGTCCAAAGGACAATTCGGCTTATACAATTATGTACGACCAACTCAAGAATAAAGTGAGCGAAGGCAAAGTAGTCAATAAATTATATGAAGGCCAATGGAAATATTACCACAAATCTTCATCAGTTATTATGACCTTAGAAAATTACAGCAATGGAAAACTAGAAGGCCTGTGTTCAGTTTTTTATCCAAGTGGTAAAATCGCCGAAGAAATGACTTATAAAAACAACCTAAAAAACGGCCCTTATAAACGATACACCGAAGGTGGAATCATAATCGAAGAATCGAATTACAATAATAATGAATTTGATGGATTAGCCACCTTTAGAGATCCAGATGACGGAAATATTGTTTCCAAAGGAAAGTTTACTAATGGGAAAAAAACTGAAATTTGGCAGTTTTTTAATAAAGGAAAATTAATCAACGAGATGAATATGAGTTTTCCGCAAAGCAAGTCAAAAACCAAAACCAATTAAGTTTTTGTATACTCCAATCCTGTCGTAAATCTTTGTAACTTTGCACCTTGTTAAATTGAAATTTTTTTAAAATGAAGCGTGTAGTTGTTGGGCTTTCCGGTGGTGTAGATTCAAGTGTTGCTGCTTATTTATTACAGCAGCAAGGCTATGAAGTTATAGGACTATTTATGAAAAATTGGCACGATGATTCCGTTACAATTTCTAATGATTGTCCTTGGCTCGAAGACAGCAACGATGCTTTGTTGGTTGCCGAAAAATTGGGAATTCCTTTTCAAACTGTAGATTTAAGTGAAGAATACAAAGAGAAAATCGTTGATTATATGTTCAACGAATATGAAAAAGGGAGAACTCCAAATCCCGACGTGCTTTGTAACCGCGAAATAAAATTCGATGTTTTTATGAAAATTGCTTTAAGTCTTGGTGCTGATTATGTGGCAACAGGTCATTATTGCCGAAAGGGTGAAATCGAAGTCAACGGCGAAAAAGTATACCAACTTTTGGCGGGAGCCGATACGAATAAAGACCAATCTTATTTTCTGTGTCAATTATCGCAAGAACAATTGACAAAATCTTTATTTCCTATAGGTGAATTAACAAAACCCGAAGTGCGAGAAATTGCCACTCAACTGGATTTAGTGACCGCCGAAAAAAGAGATTCACAAGGATTGTGTTTCATTGGAAAAGTGAGATTACCCGAATTTTTACAACAAAAATTACAAGCCAAAGAAGGGCAAATTATTCAAATAGACAAAGGCAATCCTGAATATCTTTATGAAAGAGCAGCAGGACTTTCAGTTGAGCAAGAATTATTGTTTGATTCAAGAAAAATTGATTACAAACCAGAAATGGGGAAAGTTGTCGGCAAACATCAAGGCGCACATTATTTTACCATTGGACAACGAAAAGGGCTGAATGTTGGAGGAACAACGGATCCTCTATTTATTATCTCTACTAATGTTGTGACGAATACTATTTATACCGGATTGGGAAGTCAACATCCTGGATTATACAAAAAGGCGTTGTTTATCGAAAAATTCGAAGTGCATTGGATTCGTACTGATTTGGCTTTAGCCAATGGCGAAACAATGGAAGTTATGGCACGAATTCGGTACCGTCAACCTTTGCAAAAGGCAACTTTGCACCAATTCGAAAGCGGAATGTTTGTCGCTTTTGAAGAGCCGCAATCAGCCATAACCGAAGGGCAATTCGTAGCTTGGTATTTAGAGGATGAATTAGTTGGTTCCGGAGTTATTTCTTAGATTCGTATTTTATTTTCAAAAAATATATGAAAAAAATATTCATTTTTCTGTTTTTAGTTTCTAGTTTCATCTGCTTTTCTCAAGAAGATGCTTGGGTTTACTTTAAAGACAAGCCCAATTCGGTAACCGACCTCGCTAATCCGTTGACAATACTTTCGCAAAGATCTTTGGACAGACGAACTGCTCAAGGAATTGCTCTAGATATCAAAGATGTTCCGATTTATCAACCTTATATTGATGAAATTGTTGCATCAACTGGAATTACGGTAAAAGCAAAATCTAAATGGCTCAATTGTCTTCATGTTCGTGGTTTGCAAACCGATATTAATGCGCTAAAATTATTACCTTCCGTGCTTCGTGTTGATTTTGCAGATAAATCACTCAATTCAACAAAGAGAATTACTGTCAAACCCAAACTCAAGCCAGTTAAGAAAGTATTAGAAACAACCATAAATTTCAATTATGGGACATCTGCTAATCAAATTCAGATGTTGAATGGGCATTTGTTACACCAACTTAATTATACAGGTTTTGGTAAAATAATTGCAATCTTAGATGCTGGTTTTCCGGGAGTAAATACAGCGCAACCTTTTCAAAGATTAAGAGACAACAATCAAATCCTGGGTGGATATGATTATGTAAATAAAAGCTCCAATTTTTACACTGCTAATTCTCACGGTACTCTTGTCCTTTCTACAATGGGTGGTTTTAAAGATGGACAATTAGTAGGAACAGCACCAGATGCTCAATATTATCTATTCATTACCGAAGATGTAGCTGATGAAAACCCAGTAGAAGAATCGAATTGGGTTGAAGCTGCAGAAGAAGCTGATAGGTTAGGAGTAGATTTAATAACCACTTCTCTGGGTTATTTTGGGTATGACAATCCAGCTTACAGCCACACCTATTCTGATATGACAGGGAATTCAAATTTCGCTTCACAGGGTGCAAATATTGCTTATAGTAAAGGAATTATTGTCGTTGCAAGTGCCGGAAATGAGGGGGGTGATATTAATATTGAAAAACACATCGGAGTTCCTGCTGAAGCACTAGGTGTAATTGCGGTTGGGGCTGTGAAAGCTGACAAAGTCTATGCCTCGTTTAGCTCTATTGGGCCCAGTTTTGATGGTCGAGTAAAACCAGATGTTATGACGCAAGGACAATCTTCGGTTTTGTCAGATACAGCCGGGAATATTACTACAGCAAACGGGACCTCATTTTCTTGTCCGATTATGGCAGGAATGGTGGCTTGTTTATGGCAAGCTTTACCAGGTAAAACATCTCAGGAAATCAAACAATTAATCACACAATCAGCCGATAGATTTTCGTTGCCAACAAACCAATATGGTTATGGAATTCCCGATTTTAGTTTGGCTTTGGCCAATGGATTGTCGGTGGATAGTTTTTCGAAAAATGATTTCTTGGTTTTTCCAAATCCAACTAGTGATTTCATTTCTATTGTTTTGCCCAACAAATCGGACGCTAAAATTTTCGTTATTTATAACGTTTTAGGACAAAAAGTTATGGAGAAAAAAATTACGCTTCAATCATCATCTATTTCATTGAAGTCCTTGAATAGTGGATTGTATTTCTATAAGTTAGAATCGAGTGGTTTTTCTAAAAGTGGTAAAATAATCAAACAATAATCTTTAAGCTTTAGATGAATAAAATCACCCAACTTTTCAATATAAAACATCCAATTATTCAAGGAGGAATGATCTGGAATTCCGGTTATAAATTAGCAAGTGCTGTTAGCAATGCTGGTGGTTTGGGATTGATTGGCGCGGGTTCAATGTATCCTGAAGTTTTGCGGGAACACATTCAAAAATGCAAAAATGCAACTGATAAACCGTTTGGTGTAAATGTCCCAATGCTGTATCCTAACATCGAAGAAATAATGAAAATCATTGTCGAAGAAGGGGTTAAAATCGTTTTCACATCCGCAGGAAATCCAAAAACCTGGACTTCTTTTTTGAAGGAAAAAGGAATAATAGTCGTTCACGTAGTAAGCTCTTCTATTTTTGCTTTGAAAGCGCAAGATGCAGGAGTTGATGCCGTTGTTGCGGAAGGATTTGAAGCCGGTGGACATAACGGAAGAGAAGAAACTACAACTTTCACACTGATTCCAATGGTGAAGGAAAAAATACGAATTCCATTGATTGCTGCTGGTGGAATTGCCACAGGTCGTGGAATGCTTGCCGCGATGGTTCTTGGTGCAGATGGCGTTCAAATGGGAAGTCGTTTTGCAGCTTCGGTGGAATCATCGTCACACGAAAATTTCAAAAACAGGATTATCGAAACCAAGGAAGGAGACACACAAGTTACTTTGAAAGAATTGGCACCGGTTCGATTAATCAAGAATAAATTTTACCAAGACGTACAAGATTTGTATTCAAAATGTCCTACGAAAGAAGAATTGTCAACTTTATTAGGAAGAGCAAGAGCAAAACACGGAATGTTTGAAGGTGATCTGGTCGAAGGCGAATTGGAAATAGGTCAAATAGCTGGGATAATCCATGAAATAAAACCAGTAAATGAAATTATTTCCGAATTAATTACCGACTTTGAACACGCCAGAAAAGAAGTGGTAAAATATGATTTCTAGCTTCAAATTTTATTACTTTTGGTTTCTTATAAATTTTATAAAAAATGGCTAAAATAAAAACAATAATTCTTCTGGTATTTCTTTGCTTAGAGTTGCATCAATCATATAGTCAAACATACAAATTTAAAACTTCGGGTTTAAGTGTTTTGGAAAGAAATAATAAAGGAAATTGGGGAAAATGGTCTGATTTAAAGTTAGTGAATATTTTGGTTAAATTGGATACAGATAAAAACCGAATTATTGTTTATTCTGAAGCGATACAATTGTTTGAAATCATAGATTATGTTCCTTTTGACGAGAATGAAAATGATGCTGTTTACTCATTTACTTGTAAAGATAATAATGGTGAAGATTGTACGCTTTCTATTATTACAAGAAAAAAACAAGACAATAGAAAGCAGCTTTACATTAACTACGACAACAGAATTATACTCTATAATGTTTTCAATTTCAAATAATTATTATAAGCTTAGATTTGATTGTTTTTTATAAATCCTCAATCAGAAATCTTTCTAAAACCCGAAAGTGTATTTTACAAATTAAAATTATATTATGAAAAAGTTATTTTTGGTATTGTCATTTGCCGTGATTTCCAGTTTTCAAGCTCAACAACGTCCAAAATTAGTCGTTGGAATTGTAGTCGATCAAATGAAAATGGAATATTTATATCGTTTCTCGGACGATTTTTCTCCAAACGGTTTCAAACGTTTGATGAACAAAGGATTTGTTTTTCACAATGCAAATTTTAATTATATGCCTACTTATACTGGTCCGGGGCATGCCTCTATTTATACTGGAGCAACCCCATCTGTAAATGGAATCGTCGGGAATGAGTGGTTTAGCAGAAAACTGGGAAAAGGAATGTATTGCGCAGATGATGATTCCGTAAGAACTGTTGGGGACGGAACAGAAAAAGAAGGAGCAATGTCGCCTAAAAATCTTCAAACCACTACTATTACTGACGAATTGCGATTGGCCACTAATTTCCAAGGAAAAGTAATTGGAATGAGTTTAAAAGATCGTGGAGCAATTTTGCCAGCTGGACATTTTGCTAATTGGGCTTTTTGGTATAGTGGGACCGGTGCGTTTATTTCAAGTACATTTTACGGTGAAAAACTCCCGGATTGGGTAACGGAATTTAATAATCAAAAAAACTATTTATCCTATATCAATAAAGGCTGGAACTTATTAAAGCCAGCAGCAGATTATAACGAAAGTTGGCCGGACGATAATCCGTATGAAGGTAAATTATACAATTGTGAAAAACCAGTTTTTCCATACAATCTTAAAGAAATGTATGATAAAAACGATGCCGGAATTATGAGAGCGACTCCTTTCGGAAACAATTTATTGGCAGATTTTGCCAAGAAAGCTATTGAACAAGAAGAATTAGGGAAAGATAATATAACCGATTTTCTGACAGTTAGTTTTTCATCAACAGATTATGTTGGTCATATTCTCGGGCCAAGATCGATGGAATTGCAAGACACTTACTTGCGATTAGACTTGACTATTGCTGATCTTTTAGACTATTTAGACAACACGGTCGGTAAGGATAATTATTTACTTTTCTTGACTTCAGATCACGCTTGTGCAGAAAATGCCAATCATTTAAAAGATAATAAATATGCTGTTAAAAATCTTGACACTAAAGCGATAACGAAATCCTTAAAAAGCTTTTCTGCAGCTACCTTTGGAGAAGATTTAGTAACTAATTTTTCTAATTTTAATCTTTTTTTCAATAAGGATTTAATCCAATCAAAAGGTTTAGAACTAGTCAAAGTAAAACAAGCATTCAAGGATTATTTGATGACGCAGGAACAAGTAAAAAGGGTCTATACTGAGGAAGAAATTTTAGCTTCGACAGGGAATGATTATTACTTGAATTTTATTGCTAAAGGCTATGATCCAACCCAAAACGGGGATATAGTTGTGCTGGACAAACCGGGATACATTCAATACGGACCAACGGGAACTTCTCACGGAACGCCTTATGCTTATGACACGCACGCTCCTTTGCTTTTTTATGGTTGGAAAATAAAACCCGGAGAAAGTTTTGATAAAAAAGAAATTACTCAAATTGCACCAACATTAGCTCTAAAACTAAAAATTGAAATGCCAAACGGTACAGAAGGCAAGGTTTTGACGGAAATTTTGGAAGATAAATAGTTTTTAATAAAAATACATGATAAATTTCATCTTTATGAAATAAAATTTTATCTGCTGTTCTAAAGATTGTTAATCTCAAAAAATCTTAATAATTTAAAAAAAAATCCCATTTCATTTTTTATTGAGATGGGATTAGTTTCTATTAAACTGTAGCGACTTCAATCGGTAACTGAATTTGATTTCTTAGTAAATCGTCGAAGGTTTCGTGTGCTCGAATCAAATGACCTTGTCCATTCTGCCATAAAACTTCGGCGGGTTTGTATCTCGAATTATAGTTCGATGCCATTGAGAAGCAATATGCTCCGGCATTTCTAAATCTAAGAATATCGCCTTCATTTATTTCGGAGATTCTGCGATTATTGGCAAAGGTGTCCGTTTCGCATATGTATCCAACAACGGAGTAGAAACGCTCTTTTCCTTTTGGGTTTGAAATATTTTCAATATGATGTTGTGAACCATAAAACATTGGTCTTATCAAGTGATTGAAACCACTGTCAATTCCTGCAAAAACTGTAGATGTTGTTTGTTTTACCACATTTACTTTGGCCAAAAAATGACCTGCCTCACTTACCAAAAATTTCCCTGGTTCGAAGATTAGAGTCAAATTTTTCCCGTATTCGGCACAAAAAGCGTTGAATCTTTTTGATAATTTTTTTCCTAATTCTTCTATATCGGTTTCAATATCGTCTTTTTTGTAAGGCACTTTAAATCCGCTTCCGAAGTCTAAAAACTCAAGATCATTGAAGTTTTTTGCTGCGTCAAACAAAATTTCTGCGGCATATAAAAATACTTCAATGTCAAGAATGTCAGAACCCGTGTGCATATGGATTCCTACAATGTGCATTTTTGTATTTTCGACAATACGAACTAAATGGGGCAATTGATGAACTGAAATCCCAAATTTACTATCAATGTGTCCCACAGAAATATTTGCATTTCCTCCTGCCATTACGTGCGGATTGATACGAATACAAACGGGAATATGTGGGTGTTTTGTTCCAAATTGTTCTAATATCGATAAGTTATCAATATTAATTTGAACTCCCATTGCCGATACTTCCTCGATTTCTTCGAGAGAAACTCCATTTGGAGTGAAAAATATTTGTTCGGGAGAATATCCAGCATAAAGTCCTAATTGAACTTCTTGTATAGAAACTGCGTCTAAACAAGAACCCATTTCCTTCAATAATTGAAGGATGGCAACGTTCGACAAAGCTTTCATTGCATAATTAATACGCAAATTTTCTACTTTCGAAAAAGCATTTGTTAATCTTTTATATTGGGATTGGATTTTTGCTGCATCATAAACATATAATGGACTTCCGAATTGTTCTGCTAATTGTACTAAATCTTTTGATTGCATTGTTCTACATTTTTAGCAAATTTATTATTCTTTATTGATTCAAACAAGCGAATAAATTAAAAATAACAAATTATAACAAAATGTTCCAAAAATAACAATTACACTATATATTTTGGCTTATTTAAACAAAAAACCCTTGAGAAAGAATTCTCAAGGGTTTAATATAATATAAATTAAACTTAAAGATTAGGTAAATCGCCGTTGCCTTTTGTAGGTAAATTGGTAAAATCCATCAAATAATTATCGACTTCTCTTGCGGCCTCACGACCTTCAGAAATTGCCCAAACAATTAACGACTGTCCTCTTCTCATATCACCAGCTGTGAATATATGTGGAATATTAGTTTGGTAATTAGTGGCAAAATAATTGTTTCGCGCATCGATTTTTATTCCTAATTGATCACTCAAGTTTTTTTCAGGACCTGTAAATCCAAGAGCTAACAAAGCTAAATCACAAGGCCAAATTTTTTCTGAACCTTCTTTTTCGATTAGTTCAGGTCTTTGACCGGGCTTTAGTTTCCATTCTACTTCAATAGTTTTCAAACCTACTAATTGGCCACTTTCATTGGTGAGAAATTCTTTAGTGTTGATTAACCAGTTTCTTCCACAACCTTCTTCGTGTGAAGAAGATGTTTTTAATTGCAAAGGCCAAAATGGCCAAGGTGTGGTTTCGCTTCTTCCAATGGGTGGTTTTGGCATGATTTCAAAATTGGTTACAGATAACGCTCCGTGTCTATTAGAAGTTCCTACGCAATCAGATCCAGTATCTCCTCCACCAATAACAATTACATTTTTACCCGTTGCTTTAACTTGGTTTTCAATTTTTTCGCCATATAAGGATTTAGTTTGCTGTGTTAAAAATGTCATTGCTTGAACCACTCCTTTACTTTCAATACCTTTTGTTGGTAAACTTCTGCTTTCAGTTGCACCACCGCATAATACGATAGAATCAAAACTATTTAATTGATCAATACTGTAATTTACTCCAACATTTACATTGGTTTTAAAAACAATTCCTTCGGCTTCTAAAATAGCAACACGTCTGTCAATTATTCCTTTTTCTAATTTGAAATTCGGAATTCCGTAACGCAATAATCCGCCTATGGCGTCGTCTCTTTCGAAAACGGTTACACTGTGACCGGCACGATTTAATTGTTGTGCAGCCGCTAAACCAGCAGGACCAGAACCGATAACTGCTATAGTTTTTCCAGTTCTAACTTCTGGTGGTTGTGGTTTGATCCAACCTTCGGCGAAACCTCTTTCGATAATGCTTTTTTCAATATTTTCGATTGCCACTGGATCTTTTATGATTCCCAAAACACATGATTTTTCACATGGCGCGGGACATAAACGACCTGTAAACTCAGGAAAGTTATTTGTTGATTGTAAAATATCCAAGGCACTTTGCCATTCTTCTTGATGCACCATATCGTTAAAATCCGGAATTAAATTCCCTAACGGGCAAGCACTGTGACAAAAAGGAATGCCACAATCCATACATCTCGAACCTTGTTCTTTTATTTTATCTTTTGCCAACGGAACCGTAAACTCATTGTAATTTACAACTCGTTCCGCAACAACTATATTACTTTCGTCAGCTCTATTAAATTCTTTAAATCCACCTATCTTGCCCATAACTATTGTGCTATTAGTTCTTCTAATTGATTTTCTTTAGCTATTCTTATCAATGCTTTTTTGTATTCTGTTGGCATTACTTTGATAAAATGCTTCTGTTGATTTTCCCAGTCACCAAGGATTCGTTTGGCCAAAGGACTATTGGTGTACATAGAATGATTGCGAATCAAACGTCTTAGTTTTACCAAGTCATCTTCTTCTAATGTTTCTAATTCGACCATTTCCATATTGCATAAACCATTTTCGAATTGTTTTTTATCGTCAAAAACATAAGCTATTCCGCCGCTCATACCAGCAGCAAAATTTCTACCTGTTTTGCCAAGTACAACTACGGTTCCACCTGTCATATACTCACATCCGTGATCTCCAATTCCTTCGACTACGGCGGTTGCGCCAGAATTTCTAACACAAAAACGTTCCCCAGCAATACCGTTGATATAAGCTTCGCCGTTTATTGCCCCATAAAGCGCCACATTACCTGCTATAATATTTTCTTCAGGTTTGAAAGTGGCAGTAGGAGGAACCTTGATGATTAATTTCCCGCCAGAAAGGCCTTTACCTAAATAATCATTGCAGTTTCCGTGAATTTTATAGGACAATCCATTGGTTGCAAAAGCACCAAAACTTTGTCCTGCGGAACCTTCAAAATCGACTAATATAGTGTCATCAGGCAAACCTTGTGCACCGTATATTTTAGAAATTTCGTTGCTCAAAATTGCACCAACGGCACGATCTGTATTTTTTATTTTGAAAGTAACCCTTGTTCTTTCTTTTCTGTAAATTGAAGGAAGTGCCGCTTTTATGATGTCAAAATCTAGAACATTTTCTAAAGCGTGATCTTGGGTTGTTGTATTGTGATTAGGTACAACATTTGCTTTTTCTGGTTTGTATAGGATTGTCGATAAGTCTAGACCGCTTGCTTTATAGTGTTTAATGGCTTTGTTGACATTCAGTTTTTGAGACTGTCCCACCATTTCTTTCAAGGTTCTAAAGCCAAGTTGCGCCATAATTTGTCTCAACTCTTCGGCAATAAAATACATAAAGTTGATGACGTGTTCTGGAGTTCCTTTGAAGTTTTTTCTTAATTCAGGATCTTGTGTTGCAATACCTACTGGGCAAGTATTCAAGTGACAAGCTCTCATCATAATACATCCTGAAGCCACTAATGGTGCTGTTGCAAAACCAAATTCTTCCGCTCCAAGTAAAGCAGCGATAGCTACATCACGACCGGTTTTTAGCTGGCCGTCACATTCTAAAACTACACGGCTTCTTAAATCATTCAAAATTAGGGTTTGCTGTGCTTCGGCTAATCCAAGTTCCCAAGGAATTCCGGTATGTTGTAAGGAAGTTAAAGGTGCAGCACCTGTTCCTCCATCGTATCCAGAAATCAAAATCACGTCGGCTTTTGCTTTGGCAACACCGGCAGCGATTGTTCCAACCCCAACTTCGGAAACTAACTTAACGTTAATTCTAGCTTCACGATTGGCATTTTTTAAATCGAAAATTAATTGGGATAAATCCTCAATAGAATAAATATCGTGATGCGGTGGAGGTGAAATCAGTCCAACATAAGGTGTTGAATTTCTCACTTTAGCAATCCAAGGATACACTTTTTCGCCAGGTAATTGTCCACCTTCTCCAGGTTTTGCACCCTGGGCCATTTTTATTTGAATCTCTTTGGCATTCGTTAAATAATTGATGGAAACACCAAATCTTCCCGAAGCCACTTGTTTGATGGCGCTATTTCTAGAATCACCATTCAAGTCTTTTTGAAAGCGTTTTGGATCTTCTCCACCTTCTCCAGAATTACTTTTTCCACCAATTCTGTTCATGGCAATTGCTAAATTCTCATGAGCCTCTAGACTGATAGATCCATAAGACATCGCGCCAGTTTTGAATCTTTTTACAATTTCTGTCCAAGGTTCTACTTCATCGATTGGAATAGGATCGAGATTATTAAATTCAAATAACCCTCTGATGGTCATTAAGTTTTTGCTTTGGTCATTGACCATATCGGCATATTCCTTATAACTTTCAGGACTGTTCAATCGAACCGCTTGCTGTAATTTTGCAATCGTGGTAGGGTTAAACATGTGTTTTTCGCCATTACGTCTCCATCTGTAAATCCCTCCAATTTCTAAAGGCAATAAACTGGCAACTTTTGAATTTGGAAAAGCTTTCTGGTATCTTTTTTTGACTTCTTTTTCTACTTCCATCAAGCCAATTCCTTCGATTCGGGATGGAGTGTTCGGAAAATATTTAGAAGATAATGTTTTATTTAATCCCAAAATTTCAAAAATTTGTGCCCCTCTGTAAGAATGTAAGGTAGAGATACCAATTTTATTCATAATTTTAAGGATTCCTTTTGCGATTGCTTTGTTGAAATTTTTAATTGCATAATCAGCATTTACATTGGTAATAAACCCTTTGTTAACTTGGTCACGTATGATTTCGTTTACCATGTAAGGATTAATAGCACTTGCTCCATAACCAAATAATAAAGCAAAATGATGTGGTTCGCGAGGTTCTGCGGATTCGATTATAATTCCGAATTTCGAACGAGCTTTTAACGAATTTAAAGAATGATGAATGTATGAACAGGCTAATAACATTGGGATTGGCGCCATTTTTTCACTAACGCTCCTATCAGAAAGAATAACAATGTTGCAACCCTCTGATACCGCTTTGAAAGTGGCATTCACACATTTTTCTAACGCTCTTTCCAATCCATTAACTCCTTTTTCTATTTCGTATAATGTAGAAATAGTTGTTGATTTGAAGTCGGGATGATTGATGTTGCTTATTTTGTCCAAATCTTCGTTTGAAATAACTGGATTTTGGATTTTTAATTTCTTGCAGTGTTTTGGTGCAATATCAAAAATATTGTAGTCACCACCAATTGCCAAACTGATGTCGGTTATGATTTCTTCACGAATTCCATCTAAAGGTGGATTTGTAACTTGTGCAAATAATTGTTTGAAATAATTGTATAAGAGTTGGGGTTGATCTGATAAAATAGCTAGCGGCGTATCATTTCCCATTGAGCTAATTGCTTCATAACCAATAGCCCCCATTGGATTTATTATGGTTTTCAAATCTTCTATTGTATAGCCAAACATTCTTTGACGCGTTTCGAAATCTGCGGTTTCAACAGGGATAACATTGTCAGTATATGGAATTTGTGACAAATTAAGCAAGTTTTCGTCTAGCCATTCTTTGTATGGATGTTTACTTACGATTGAATTTTTTATTTCATCATCTTCAATAATTCTTCCTTCATTCATATCGACAAGGAACATTTTTCCTGGCTCTAAACGACCGTGCTGAACAACATTTTCTGGTTTAATGTCAAGGACACCAATTTCTGATGACATAATCACAAAGCCATCTTTTGTAAGGGTGTAGCGTGAAGGTCTCAATCCATTTCTGTCTAACAATGCTCCAATCACATTTCCATCCGTAAACGGAATAGAAGCTGGTCCATCCCATGGTTCCATGATACAAGCATTGTATTCGTAAAACGCTTTCTTTTCTGCTGACATGGTTTGGTGTCTTTCCCATGCTTCGGGAACCACCATCATCATTGCTTCTGGCAAGGAACGTCCGGTCATCAATAACAATTCGACAACCATATCCATCGAAGCAGAATCTGATTTTCCTTCTAATATTATTGGAAATAATTTTTTGATATCGTCACCAAAAACATCACTTTGCATCAATTCTTCCCGAGCGCGCATGCGACTAATGTTTCCGCGAAGCGTGTTGATTTCACCATTATGGCACATATATCTAAATGGTTGTGCCAATTCCCATGAAGGAAAAGTATTGGTAGAAAAACGTTGGTGAACCAAGGCTAGTCTTGTGACTAAATCGCTATCCAACAAATCAATATAATAAGGACTAATATCTTCAGGTCTCAGTAACCCTTTATATATGATGGTAGTTGTAGAAAAACTTGAAAAATAGAACATATGGCATTCAGAAATTTTCGAATTTCGGATCGTATGTTCTGCAAATTTTCTTGCGGCAAACATTTTGGCATTGAATTGTTGCTCTGTAAGTTCTAATCCGTTTTTGCCAACGAAAACCTGTTTTACGGTAGGTTCTTTTTCACCGGCAATTTGTCCTAAGTTAGATGCGTCAACAGGAACGTCTCTCCATCCTAAAATTTGAAGATTTTGATTTCGTATCGAGTCTTCAAAAGTAGTTTTGCAAAAAACAGTCTGGTTTATGCTTTTTGGCATAAAAACCATTCCTACGGCATATTCTCTTGGTTCTGGAATTTCAAAATCGCAAACTTTCTTGAAAAATACATGAGGTATATCAAATAATATTCCTGCTCCATCTCCAGTTCTTCCGTCAGAACTTACGGCACCACGATGATCCAGGTTAATTAAAATATCGAGTGCTTTATGAATAATGTCATTCGACTTGATTCCATTTAAATTGCAAATAAATCCTGCGCCACAGTTGTCGTGTTCAAATTCGGGCAAATAGAGGCCTTGTTCTTTAACTTTCATCCTTAATTATTTTTTACAAAAATAAAGATTTCATTAATTATTATGGATTTTAAAGGTCATGTTTCCTGTATTTTTATTGTAATAATAGAAAAACGTATATTAAATAGTGATAAATCATTTTGACACATTGAAATTGTCAAATTCACAATTCATTTTAGTTTATTTTTTTTATTTTAGCATTAAACTAGAAAAATTCCTGTTTTCATAAAGGATTCTCAATCGTTATAGTAGTTTTGAATTCAATAATTCTTATTTTTAGCTTCCTAAATTCCATATTTCATAAATAACCAAATCCAAATAATTAGCCATAAATATTATTTCAGTTTTATTAATAGAAAAAGATTTTAGTTTAGGATGAATTTGTTATTTTTGTGGCACTTTATTTCTGGAATAAATTCAGAATCTTGTCAAATATTTTAATATGGATATACACGAATACCAAGGAAAAGAAATACTTGCCAGTTATGGCGTAAAAGTGCAACGTGGTTATGTTGCAAACAATCCCCAAGAAGCAGTTGCTGCTGCAAAACAATTAACGGCCGAAACAGGAACGGGTTGGCATGTTATAAAAGCTCAAGTTCACGCAGGTGGTCGTGGGAAAGGGGGTGGCGTTAAGCTTGCAAAAAATCTTCAACAAGTTGAGGAAATTGCAGGACAAATTATAGGGATGAATTTAATTACACCTCAAACATCTGCTGAAGGTAAAAAAGTGCACAAAGTTTTAGTTGCTGAGGACGTTTATTACCCTGGAGAAAGTGAAACTTCTGAGTTTTATATGTCGGTTTTATTGAATAGAAGTAAAGGTCGCAATATGATTATGTACTCTACCGAAGGTGGAATGGATATTGAACATGTAGCTGAACACACACCACATTTAATTTTTACCGAAGAAATTGATCCTTCTTTAGGATTACAAGGTTTTCAAGCTAGAAGAATCGCCTTTAATTTAGGTCTTTCTGGAAATGCTTTTAAAGAAATGACTCAATTTGCAACTTCTTTGTATAATGCTTACATTGGTTCTGATGCTTCCATGTTTGAAATTAATCCAGTTTTAAAAACTTCAGATAACAAGATTATAGCTGTTGATGCCAAAGTAAATTTAGATGACAACGCTTTGTATCGTCATCCGAAATTAGCCGAAATGCGGGACGTTCGTGAGGAAAATGCAATTGAGGTTGAAGCAAAAGAAGCAGGATTAAATTACGTTGATCTTGATGGAACTGTAGGTTGTATGGTAAATGGAGCCGGACTTGCTATGGCAACGATGGATTTGATAAAATATGCAGGTTTTGAACCAGCAAACTTCTTAGACGTTGGTGGAACTGCCGATGCAAAACGGGTAGAATTGGCTTTTCGTATCATTTTGAAAGATCCAAATGTGAAAGCAATTTTGATCAATATTTTTGGTGGTATAGTTCGTTGTGATCGTGTGGCACAAGGAGTTGTTGATGCTTACAAAAATATGGGTGATGCGATTAAAGTGCCAATTATTGTTCGTTTACAAGGAACTAATGCGGTAATCGCAAAAGAATTAATTGATAATTCTGGAATGCCAATTTTATCGGCTGTTGAGTTTCAAGAAGCAGCGGATCAAGTAAAAGTAGCGCTTTCTTAATTATAGAAATAGTTATATGAATATAAGCTATAGAAACATACTGCAGTGGTCTCTACTATGATTTCTTGTTTTTTCCGAAATTATATTTCACTTTTTCTACCACTTTAATTTTGTTATTTCCTTTTGGAAATTCTTTTTTTGAAGTTCTTTTGGCAGCAGGTTTCGATTTAGAAGGACTTTGATCGCCTCTCGCTTTATCTTCGTCTTTTGGTTTTGGTTTGAATTCAGCTCTTTCTGAAGCTCCTTCTTTTACTGGAATCTGGGCTTTATGTTTTGCCAAAACGGCTGTTGGATTTTTCGGATTTTCCTTGGTTCCACGAAGGTGAATCACCAATCCGTTTAGGAAATTCCGTAATACTTGGTCGCCACATTCCACGTAATTTTCGTGGTCTTCGGCACGGAAAAAAGCACCCAACTCCGATTTCGAAATCCTGAAATCTACTAATTCTAGTATTTCAACTATTTGATCGTCTCGTAACATCAAGGCAACACGTAGTTTTTTGAGTATATCGTTGTTTGTCATTTTCATAATGTAATAAGTTTAAAGATAAAAGGTTTAAAACCTAATTTAAAAAAGGCAAAGATACGCTTTTACAAAACCATCTCTCCATAATTTTTAGTATGGTATAACCAAATTATTTCATAGTTTTTAATTGTGGCGCTTAAATCACAAAGGTTGTTATTTGTTTTGAAACAGAACTTTCTTGAGCCTTCAATACATTTGAATGATATAAAAATAGAAATAAATACAAAAGGACTTTTTTCATCTTTAGATTTTTTCTTGCAATGATTTTATGGCATCTCGCAATTTTGCGGCTTGCATAAAATCCAAGTCTTTTGCGGCTTTCTCCATTAATTTTCGTTTTTCGCGAATTCTTTTTTCGATTTCAGGTTTAGAAAGATATTCCGTTTTGGGCTCTGCTGCTATTGAAGTTGTGTAGCCCAATTCATAATCCACCAAAGGATTTTTGGTAAAGGCACTTTCTATTTTCTTGTTTAAAGATTCCGGAACTTGGTTGTTTTCAATGTTGAAATTAATTTGTTTCGTTCTGCGATAATTAGTTTCATCAATCGTCTTTTGCATACTCGCCGTAATCTTGTCCGCATACATAATCGCCTTTCCGTTGAGGTTTCTCGCCGCACGCCCTATGGTTTGTGTAAGCGAGCGATGACTTCGTAGAAAACCCTCTTTGTCGGCATCGAGAATCGCGACCAAGGAAACTTCGGGTAAATCTAGTCCTTCACGCAATAAGTTGACGCCAATCAAAACATCAAAAATTCCTTTTCGCAAGTCCTGCATGATTTCGATGCGTTCCAATGTGTCCACATCCGAATGGATATAACTGCAACGAATGCTTACTTTTGCCAAATATTTTGCCAATTCTTCTGCCATTCTTTTAGTCAAAGTGGTGACTAAAACACGTTCGTCAATCTCGGCTCTGGCTTGAATTTCCTCTATCAAATCATCAATTTGATTCAGGCTTGGGCGAATTTCGATAATGGGATCCAATAATCCCGTAGGTCGAATGACTTGTTCTATATAAACACCGTCGGTTTTTTGTAATTCATAATCTGCCGGTGTTGCCGAAACATAGATGACCTGGTTTTGCATTGCTTCAAATTCCTCAAACTTCAACGGGCGATTGTCCATTGCAGCTGGAAGCCTAAAACCATATTCTACCAAGTTTTCCTTTCGGCTTCTGTCGCCTCCATACATGGCATGCACTTGAGAAAGTGTGACATGACTTTCGTCAACGACCATCAAGAAGTCCTTTGGAAAATAATCCAACAAACAAAACGGTCTCGTGCCGGCTTGTCTTCCGTCGAGGTAACGGGAATAGTTTTCGATACCGGAACAATACCCTAGTTCCCGAATCATTTCTAAATCGAAATTGGTGCGTTCTTCCAGTCTTTTGGCTTCTAAATATTTGCCGATTTCCTTGAAATAATCGACTTGTTTGACCAAGTCCTGTTGGATTTCCCAAATGGCATTTTGCAAAACATCGGGCGAAGTAACAAACATATTTGCAGGATAAATCGTGAGTTGCTCGTGCTTTTCGATTACTCGTGAATTCTTTACGTCAAAAGATTCTATTTCTTCAATCTCATCGCCAAAGAAGTGAATTCGAAATGCATCGTCGGCATAACTCGGATAAACCTCGAGCGTGTCGCCTTTTATTCTAAAATTTCCTGGATTGAAATCGGCTTCGGTTCTGGAATATAAACTTTGAACCAAACTATGTAATAATTTGGTACGGGAAATAATTTGGTTTTTCTCTATTGCAATGACATTTTTCTGAAATTCTACGGGATTTCCAATACCGTAAATACAAGAAACCGATGCCACAACTATGATGTCTCTTCGTCCCGAAAGTAGGGAAGAGGTAGTGCTCAGACGCATTTTTTCCAATTCTTCATTGATGGATAAGTCCTTTTCAATGAAGACACCGGAAACAGGCATAAAAGCTTCAGGTTGGTAATAATCGTAGTAAGAAACAAAATATTCTACGGCATTATTTGGAAAAAATTGCTTGAATTCGGAATATAATTGCGCTGCCAGGGTTTTGTTGTGTGCCAAAATCAAAGTTGGTTTTTGGACTTCCTGAATGACGTTGGCCACTGTAAAAGTTTTCCCGGAACCGGTAACACCCAATAAAGTTTGATAGCGTTCGCCCGCCTCAATGCCTTGAGTTAATTTTTCAATGGCTTGTGGTTGGTCGCCTTTTGGTAGATAATCGGATACAACTTGGAATTTCATTTAAAAAGATTCAGAGTTGCAAAGTTACAAAGTTTATTATCATTGTAATCGAAAGTTAAATCCAAAAAAAAGAGGCTGCCCGTTTAGGACAGCCTCTTCAATAAAAAGAAAATATATTTTAGAAATTATAACTTAATCTAGCGAACACAAAACGACCGTTTTGTCCAAATTGAGATACGTTTCTTGAATATATAAATTGGTTTGAACTTTTTAATGATTCTAGATTTTCATCTGGATAAACATCAAAAAGATTATTTGCACCAACTACAATTTTAGCACTTTCTGTAAATTTATATCCTACAGATAGGTCAGTTATTACTTTTGCTCCCCAAACTGGGTGTTCAACATTAACTGTTTTACCATTAATTATTGCAGTATCTACTTTTCCATCTCCATTAGCATCACCTGTATTAGGATCTGTAACTTGACCGAAATATACGTTTCTTAAAAAGAAATCGAATTTTTTAACGGTCATAGAGTTAGTTAAATTAGCCTTAACTCTTGGTATAGCTTCTTGAAGATATACTCTACTTGATTCAGAATAGTAACTGTTTATTTGACCTGCATCTTCTAATATTTTAGAGGCATGAATAGAACCTACTCTTTTTGTACTAGAAAGCGTTCCTGATAAATCAGTTTTCAAAGTCAATCCATTTCCGATGTTAGCTTTATGGCTAATAACGATATCAATTCCTTTTGATTCAGTATCAATTGCATTGGAAAAGAAAGAGGCTTTAGTCGCTCCAGCTTGATTAAAAAGAGTTACTAATTCAGGAGTGTTTGGAACGAACTGATCTGTAAGTACTACTCTGTCATCAATTCTCACGATATAAGCATCAGCAGTTAAAGTGATTTTTGCATCTGGAATTTTAGCAGTAAAACCAACACTCGCACTTTGAGATTCTTCTTGTTTCAATTGTGGGATACCCAACAGTTTAGCCACTTGAGAATCATTACTAAACGTACCCACTTCTGATGGAACTCCGTTTGTAAATAAAGTGGAAGTGGAATTAAAATAAATTTGGTGTAACGAAGGCGCTCTAAATCCTGTTGATACCGCACCACGTAGGTTAATGTTATCTGTTAATTTATAACGAGTTGCCAATTTGTAATTGGTTGTATTACCAAAATCAGAATAGTTTTCATAACGAAGCGCTCCGTTCAACAACCATTTTTCAGTAACATCATATTCTAAATCAGTGTATAAAGCAACACTGTTACGTCCATTATCAATTGCATTTGCAGGTCTAAAACCTGGAAATACTTGCGCACCACCTGGTCTAACGGCACCATAGAAATCAGTTGGCAAAAGATTACTTTCTGAAGGAATTCCAGAAGCAACATTTCCATTGATATCATATTGATTGTATGAATCTGGAACCCCCGCATTAATGGTAAAGTTTTCATGACGGTATTCTGAACCAAAAGCTACATTTAATTTGTCGAATTTTTTGTTAATATCAAAATTGGTTGTGTTTTGAGAAAATGCCAATCCACCAGCATCAAATTCAGTTGGAGAGTCTTCTCTTAGTGTGGTATTTAATGTGTTTTCGATGTTGTAATCAAAACTATTTTTACCGTAAGTATTACTTAAATCAAAGTTCCAAGTTTTGAATATTTTACCTCTTAAACCAGCAGCAACAGATAAATCTTTGATAGTAGAATGAATTTCAGGTAAGAAACCATTTGGAAATATAGCGGTATAAGCTCTAGATTGATTTGGTTTTCTGAAAAAACCTTCCGCTTGACCAGTTCTATGACTAGTTCCTCCAAAAGCATACACTTCAAGATCTTCATTGATAGGGTAAGCACCATTTACAAAAAACTGCGCACTTTCTAGAGAAGATTGTCCCACTTTCATGTTAAAATTGCTTCTTTCTAATCCTCTATAGGCTAATTCTCCTTCAGTAGCGTCAAATTTTAATGCTGCTTGCATTGCCCCAATAGTTGAAGCGTTGCTAATTGCAGTTTGTTGTGCACTTGTAAAATAACTTACTTGAGGAGCATAAGTATGAATAGCTGAAAGGATTTGAGCAGAATTGGGAGTGTTTGTAATATTTCCCCATAAAGCGTTAATGTTTGTTCCAGCTTGAGATGCTCTTTGTTCAACAGCATTAAAAGCACTTAATAATTCTCCTGTTACATCTCTTGTTCTACTAGTTTGGTCTCTTAGCTGAAAACTACCAGTAACATTGATGAAACTTTTATCTTTACCAAGACCAGTTCCGTAGTTCAAATCAAGTTGGATATTGTTACCATCATTCCCGCCGGTATGGTCGTTTGCATTTTTAGAATAATGACTTCCTCCAAAAAGAGCAATGTCTAATTTGTTGGTAGCTTTTTTTACATTGATGTTGATAACACCAGCAATAGCATCAGAACCATATTGAGCAGAAGCACCATCTCTAAGAACCTCAATTCTGTCTATTGCAAATGCTGGAATAGCGTTTAAATCTGTTCCTACAGCTCCTCTTCCTGGTGATCCATTAATGTTTACTAAGGAAGAATTATGTCTTCTTTTTCCATTCACTAATACTAAAACTTGATCTGGTCCTAAACCTCTTAATTGAGCTGGGTCAATGTGGTCTGTTCCATCCGCTACTGTTGTAGTGTTTGAAGTAAACGAAGGCGCTACCATGTTCAAAATTTGATTTAAATTGACCTGTGGCCCTTGTGAAGCAATATCTTTCATGCTAATCACATCAATTGGCACTGCAGATTCGGTAATTGTTCTTGCAGAGCTACGAGAACCTATAACAACAACATCTTGAAGCAATTCGCCACTTGTTACTAAGCTAACATTTACTGTTGAACCTTTTACAGTGATTGATTTAGTTTCAAAGCCAATAAAAGAAACAAGTAGGACATCTCCAATTTTTGCATTGATTGTAAATTTTCCGTCAAAATCAGCTGAAGCTCCATTTTGAGTTCCTTTTACATTGATTGATGCACCTGCTAATGGTGCTTTTGAGTCGTCAGTAACGACTCCAGAAACTTTAATTTCTTGGGCAGTAATACTTGCCGTGAAAATTAAAGTTAGAATAAAAAATAATTTTTTCATTTTTTTTTTTTTTTTGAGTTTAAGACACGAAAGTAAACAATTAATTAGTCTTTCCTAATATCTATGTAAATAAAAACATAAAGTTAAAAAAATGTTGTTTTTTAATAACTTTTTGATAAAAAATAAGCGAATAAGTTACCAAGTTTACAATGCTTAAATTAGTTTAATATTAATCAGAGAACTAGTTATTTTTAAAACTTCCACGCTTTTTTTTGGGCTTCTGTTAGGAAAGTCCATGCCAGGATTCGGCTTGTTTTTTGACCTTGTGCCATGTCAATTGTTTTTACTTCGGCGACATTTACTTTATTCAAGGTTTTGTAAAAACTAGAAAGATTTTCTTTCTTAGAAACTAATGTAGTAAACCAAAGGATTTGCATTGGGTATTTGGCACTTTCGAAAATCATTTGAGTAACGAAACCGAATTCACCTCCATCACACCACAATTCGGCGTTTTGTCCGCCAAAATTTAGGACTGGGTCTTTAGTTCGGGTATTTTCTAAATTATTGACTTTGCGAATAGCCGCTTTTGTAGCTTCTTCCTTGGAATTATGAAAAGGAGGATTGCATATAGTGAGAGCAAATTTATCTTCGGGAGTGATTATGTTTTTGAATATAAAACGGGATTCTATTTGCAGTTGCAAGCTTATTGCATCCATCAATTTCGGATTATCTTCAATGATTTTTTTGCAATTTTGAATGGCTTTTTCATCGATTTCCGTTCCTACGAATGACCATCCATAAACAGAATTTCCCAAAATTGGATAAATGCAATTGGCACCAATACCAATATCCAAAACTTGTACGTTTTCGCCTTCAGGAATAATTCCGTTATTGGTCGAAGCCAATAAATCAGCGATATAATGAATGTAATCAACTCGTCCCGGAATTGGAGGGCAAAGATAATTTTCTGGAATATCCCAATTTTGGATGTCGTAATCTGCCATCAATAATGCTTTATTGAGTGCTTTTACAGCTTTGGGATTGCTGAAATCAATGGTTTGTACCGAATCTTCTGGATTGTGTATATTGTTGCCGACAAATTTTTGCAGTTCAGGATAAATGGCAATCAATTGTTCAAAATTATATCCTAATCGATGCAGATTTCTGGGATGTAAATTGGTTTTTTCGGTAATCGTTTTCGGTTTCATTTTTTCCATTTCGAGACAAAGATAGTTGTAAAATAAGAATTTTAGATTTTAGAGCTCGGATTTTAGATTTGGTGTTGATAAATAAAAAAGATTATTGATTTATGGGATCAAAAATCTGCAATCTAAAATTTAATCCCAACATTCCATCAACAGTAAGTCGCCGCCTTTATGTTCTATTCTTACTAATCCATCTGCTGTAACGTGATTGCTGCTTCCGGTTCGGTAGCCAATGGTTAAAGTGTCATTTTCTAAAGGATAAAATAAATTCTTGGAATGAATTCCCGTCACATTCCCAATGGGAATCAATGAAATGGGCGTATTTGCGGGATACCATTTTTCGAACTTTTTTGGCAATAAGAATATTTTGGAGTGATCGTCGAGAACCACAATCTTTAAGGTGTCCCTGTATTGAGTAATATTCGTGATGTTAGTTATGGTGTGATCAGCTCGCTTCCCGGTTGCCCAAACCACATTCACCGCAGGAATTTTTCTCTCTATTAAATAGTCGAAAGCTTTTTCTAAATCCGTTTTGTTTTGATCTAAAGTGTGGACAATTTCTAGTGGATATTGTTTTTCCTTGTAATAATTGGGATCAAAACCTCGGTCGAAATCACCAAGTAAAACATCTACTTTGATACCCAATTCCAAAACCCGATCCATTGCCGAGTCGAGAACGATTACTAAAGGTGACCATTCGAGCAATTGCCCTAACAATTCAATATTACAGGAAGCACCATTAGCTATTATTAATGCTGGTTCTTGGTCGTCGCGAACAATGTGGTGTGAAGACATAGTTTATTATGAATTACAAATTGAAAATTACGATTGCAAAGATAGTGTTTCATAATTCGTAATTTTTAATTCGTAATTATTTTAGCCAGGATAGAAAATGATTCTTACTGTATTACGTAATTTCGGGTATCTACTTCGCTTAAAGAAAAATAACCCAAGGCATAGTTGTCTATATTTGTTGTGTTAATTATGTTTCCCCTAATGGTTGACTGCGGAGATTGAAACGGTCTCCCTCCGCTGTTTCCAGCAAGGCTTACTAAAACACTCATATAGTTGTAATATGTTTTTGAAACCCCTAAATGGCTTATTTGCACGGTGTCTCCTATTTTTAATTCGCTATTTCGGGAAATGCTGAAGAATTCGTTTCCTTGATAAAACGTATCTTCATTTACATTATAATTCGATTTCACTTGGTTTGAATACAGGTATTTGAACAAATAATAATTATTTTCATTTGAAGGGTCATTGTAGAACGCTTTAATTTCAATGGTGCTTCCATTAAATCCTTCTTGGTAGTTTTGAACGATTTTTGTGATGGGTGCAACTGCCTTAAGTGTTTCGGTGGCCGTGTAGGTTTGTCCATCGCTAATGATGGTTAAGATATAAGTTTCGTTGATTATAGGAACAAAATTGCTGCAAATATATTCACCTGAGTTGGGTTTTTCAACAAAATTAAAAACGGCATTGAAGCCATTTTTGATAAATACGGTGGCTCCCGAAAATTTTGGAATTACATTGCTGTAATAGTCAGTAGTCGTTGATAATTTTATTTTTTGTTCATTTCCAGCAGTTCCTCTTAACCAGTTTATAGAGGCTTCTATAACTAGTTTTGGAGGAGCCGTATTCAAATTTACAGAAACGACATCTTCACAACTATTGAAGAGAATAGCAATTAAAACCACGAAAAAGAGGGTTGCTTTTTTCATTTTCTTAAAATTTAAAATTATAACTAACGGCAGGGACCATCCCAAAGATGGAAGTTTTCACAGCTTCGTTTTCGCCAGTGTCGATATTTTGTCTGAAATTTATTGATGCTGCATTTTTTCGATTATAGAGATTATAAATGCTAAAAACCCATTCGCTTTTCCAGTTTCGTTTGTCATTTTTGTGAGGTGTCAAAGAAGCCGATACATCCAAGTGATGATAGGCGGGAAGGCGGTTTTCATTTCTTAATCCATAGCTTGGAATGGTCATTTCTAGATATTCATATTGGCCGTTCGGGTACGTTACAGGTTGACCCGTTTGGTAAATGAAATTGGAAGCAAAAGACCATTTTTTATTTAAATTATAAGAGCCTGTGATGGCTATATTATGTGTTTTGTCATAAACAGAATTATACCAATTTCCGTTGTTGATTCCTGTTTCGCTTGGAGTTCTTCCGGGGGTTTGTTGTTCTGATTTTGATAAAGTATACGAAATCCAGCCATTCCATTTTCCTTCATTTTTTCGAAACATAATTTCCAAACCATATGATCTTAACTGTCCATTCAAGATAACTTGTTCGATGGCGTTGTTGGCAACTAAATTGGCTCCGTCAATATAATCCAATCGGTTTTGCACTTCTTTATAATAGGTTTCTATTTCGAGGGAATACAAATTTTCCTTGAAATTCCTGAAATAGCCCAACGCCACTTGATCGGCAATTTGCGGTTTGATAAAATTATCGATTGGTGTCCATACATCTAATGGAGTAGGAGACGAGGTGTTCGAAATGAGTTGTAAATACTGAACCATTCGATTGTAGCTTGCCTTTACAGACTGGTTTTCATGGAGTTCAAATCCGATAGAAAATCTTGGTTCCAAGTTGCCATAGCTTTGAATTACTTGATTTTTGCCGTAGAATTTAGTTTCAATAGGAGTTGCTTTTTCATAAATCTGCATATCCGGATTGAAAATCACGGGATTATTGTTGGCATAGATATTCAGGGTTGATTGTCCAAGACGATAAAACTGGCTGTATCGAAGTCCATAAGAAAGTGATATTTTTTGCGATATTTCCTGTTCAGCATTGATGTATAGAGCGGGTTCAAATGCATATTTTTTGTCCAATTGTAGAAAATTAATACCTGAATTCAGATTTGATGGTTGAATAACTCCTGGATTAAATTCATAATAAATGACATTTACACCATAATTCAATTTGAATTTATCGGAAATATAATTCTTAAAATCATATTTAATATTGTAATTTTTGATGCCCGAATCCCATTTGAAACCTACAAAATCCAAGTTTAAACCATAATAATAATCACTGTAAATTAGAGATAAATTCGAAAATAATTTATCGGAAAATAAATGACTCCATCTCAGATTTAAGGTAGAATTCCCATAGGTATTTGTAAAACTCTTGTTCAAAGAAAAAACATCTCTACCAAAATATCCCGACAAGTATAGATTGTTGTTTGGGTTAATTTTGTAACTTAATTTGGTGTTTAAATCATAAAAATAGGCAGAATTATTTTTTTGTTTTTCGGATAATTTTAGGAACAAATGGGCATAGGAAGCCCGACCGCCAATTAGAAAAGAACCCTTGTCTTTCACGATTGGTCCTTCAGCCAAAAGCCTGCTAGAAATCAAACCAATTCCTCCATTTACGTGAAATTCTTTGCTGCTCCCATCCTTTTGGTAAATATCTAAAACCGAGGAGGCTCTTCCTCCAAAACGAGCGGGAATACCACCTTTATATAATTTTAAATCTTTGATAGCATCGGGATTAAAAACGGAGAATAAACCAAAAACATGGGAAGAATTAAAGATTGTGGCTTCATCTAGTAAAATTAAATTCTGGTCGGCACCGCCACCACGAACATTGAAACCGGAAGCGCCTTCTCCAGCATTAGTAATTCCAGGGAGTAATAAAATAGATTTTAAAACATCGACTTCTCCAAGAATAACTGGCATTTTTTTGATGTTTGAAATAGAGAGTTTATTTACACTCATTTCCGGTCTTCGAATTACGGCAGCATTCTTATTGTCAAGAATAACGACTTCTTGTAAAACGGTTTCGTCGCCAATAAGTTTGAAATTGTTTTTTATGTTATTATTCAAATTTATGGTTTCTTCTATAGTTTGATACCCCAAGGAAGTTATCTGAACTTTATAAATACCTTTTGGCAGCGTAAGCGAATAAAACCCATATTCATTTGTGGGAATTACTGTTTTTAATTCGGGAATCGAAACATTTACGCCAATCAAAGTTTCGTTGCTATTAGCATCGGTAATTGTTCCACTAAGCGTAAATTTTTCCTGAGAAAAAGAAGACAGACTCGAAACTATAACGAGAAATAACGGGAGAATTTTCTTTAAAACCATGGATGAAATTTTAACTGCAAATTTCGCTAATTTAAAACTATATCGAGAGTTAACAAGTGTTAAAATGTTATTAAGTAAAAAAGACAACTGCTTCCAGTTGTCTTTTTAGAAGTATTTATAATAGAAAAAATTAAGCTAGTTTCGCTTCCAAATTTTCTTTTATTGCTGCTAAGAAAGCTTCGGTAGTCAAATAGTCAGCTTCTGTCATTCCTTCTGGTTTCACTAGAATTGCTAAATCTTTAGTCATTTTTCCACTTTCAACGGTATCAATACAAACTTGTTCTAAAGTATGGCAAAAATCTATTAATTCTTGATTTCCGTCCAATTTTCCTCTGTGTTCTAAACCTCTAGTCCAAGCAAAAATACTAGCAATTGGGTTTGTAGAAGTAGCTCTTCCTTTTTGGTGTTCTCTATAGTGACGTGTTACCGTTCCATGTGCTGCTTCTGCTTCTACAGTTTTTCCATCAGGAGTTACTAAGACAGAAGTCATTAGGCCTAAAGAACCAAATCCTTGTGCAACGGTATCAGACTGAACATCGCCATCATAATTTTTGCAAGCCCAAACAAATCCACCATTCCATTTCATACAAGATGCAACCATGTCATCAATAAGCCTGTGTTCGTAAGTAATTCCGACAGCTTCGAATTGTGCTTTATAATGTCCTTGGAAAACTTCTTCGAAAATATCTTTAAAACGCCCATCATATGCTTTCAAAATCGTATTTTTTGTCGAAAGAAACAAGGGCCATTTTTTAGTCAAAGCCATTTGGAACGAAGAATGTGCAAATCCGTATATGCTTTCATCGGTGTTGTACATTGCCATTGCAACCCCATCGCCTTGATAATCATAAACTTCCCAGGTTTTGGTTTCCCCTTCTTCAGGAACGAAAGTCATTGTTAATTTTCCTTTTCCTTTGATAACGGTATCGGTGGCTTTATACTGATCTCCAAAAGCATGACGACCAATAACGATTGGTTTTGTCCAGCCTTGAACGTATCTAGGTACATTTTTCATAATGATTGGCTCCCGGAAAACGGTTCCTCCTACGATGTTACGAATAGTTCCGTTTGGAGATTTCCACATTTTAGAAAGATTAAATTCTTTGACACGATCTTCATCAGGAGTAATGGTGGCACATTTGATTCCAACATTGTATTTTTTGATGGCTTCCGCCGAGTCAATCGTTATTTGATCTTTAGTAGCTTCGCGGCTTTCAATTCCTAAATCATAATACTTGATATCTAATTCCAAGAAAGGAAGGATTAATTTTTCTTTTATAAAAGACCAAATAATTCGAGTCATTTCATCTCCATCCAATTCAACTACTGGATTAGCTACTTTAATTTTTGTCATAATGTATTGATGTAAATATTATATTTTATAATGTGCGCGGCAAAGGTAATAAAACGTTATCGTAAAATGGAATGCGTTTTTATTAAGTTTATTAATCCCACTTATAAAATTATGAATTCTTTGTTTTTTGCTTTCATAAATGAGAATAAAAAAAATAGAATGATTTTTATTGTCAAATTATGAATTCGACAGTCTAATTTTTATCAAAAAAAAGTCCCGAAAAACATCGGGACTTTATTATAAAGAGATGTTTGACTATCTTCTTTTATCTCTAATCTTAGCTTTTTTACCAGTAAGTTCTCTAAAGTAGAAAATTCTAGCTCTACGAACAGCACCTTTTTTGTTTATTTCAACTTTTTGTAAAGCGGGTAAGTTTACTGGGAAGATACGCTCTACTCCAATTGCACCTGACATTTTACGAATGGTAAAAGTTTCTGTGTTTCCAGAACCTCTTCTTTGAATAACAACACCTTTAAAAAACTGTGTTCTTGTTTTTTCACCCTCTTTAATTTCGTAATAAACGGTGATGGTATCACCAGCTCCGAAAACAGGGAAATCTTTTTTTGCAACTAATTCGTCTTTAACGAATTTCATTAAATCTGCCATTTTATTGTATAATTATGGTTTTAAATCGGAGCAACATTCACGGTTTTCGCCAGAGGTTGGTCTAATGTGGGCGCAAATGTAAAAAAAAATGTTCAAAGTTTAAAGTTTAAAGTTCAAAAAGTTTTTTACATCAACTTTTAGTTTCCCCTTTGGGAGTTAAGGGGCTTATTCTTCTAATAAATCCGGTCGTCGATTCTTCGTATGTTCATAAGCCATGTCTTCACGCCATTTATCGATTTTGGCAAAATTTCCGCTGGTTAAAACTTCGGGGACTTTCCAGCCTTTGTAGTCGGCAGGTCTTGTATATATTGGACCTGACAATAAATTGTCCTGAAAACTATCTGTCAAAGCGGAGGTTTCATCGCTTAAAACTCCGGGAATTAAACGAATTAAAGTATCGCATAAAACCAAAGCACCTAATTCGCCACCGCTTAAAACATAATCACCAATCGAGATTTCTCTGGTGATAAAATGATCACGAACGCGTTGATCTACACCTTTATAATGTCCGCAAAGAATGATTATATTTTCATACATCGACATGGTATTGGCCATTTTCTGATTCAAAGTTTCTCCGTCAGGCGACATATAAATGATTTCGTCGTAGGTTCTTTCGCTTTTCAAATGGGTTATACAATCATCAATAGGTTGTATATTCATTACCATTCCGGCACCACCTCCATAAGGGTAATCATCTACACTCTTCTGCTTGTTAGTTGTGTAATCCCGTAAATTGTGAAAATGTACTTCTACGATTTCTTTGTCAATAGCACGTTTCATCATCGAAGCCTCAAACGGACTTCGTAATAATTCAGGTAAAACGGTAATAATATCGATGCGCATAATTTATTTTCTAGGTTACAAAGGTACGAAGTTTTGTAGATTGAAAAGTTCAAGGTTTCCAAATTTTCAAATTCTCTATTTAATTCGTAAATTTGCATTTCAATAAATAAAAATAAAAAATGGAAAACGGAATATACGCTAAATTCAACACCACAAAAGGTGCAATTTTAGTAAAACTATCACATGATTTAACACCAGGAACTGTAGGAAACTTTGTAGCTCTTGCCGAAGGAAATATGGAAAATAAAATTAAACCTCAAGGAGTTAAATTCTACGATGGTTTAAATTTTCATAGAGTAATTCCGAATTTTATGATTCAAGGGGGTTGTCCTCAAGGAACTGGAACTGGAGATCCAGGATACAAATTTGATGATGAATTTCACCAAGATTTGCGTCACGATACGCCAGGTGTATTGTCTATGGCAAACTCAGGTCCAGGTTCAAACGGATCTCAATTTTTTATCACGCACGTGGCAACACCTTGGTTAGATGATAAACACACCGTTTTTGGAAATGTAATTGAAGGTCAAGGTGTTGTTGATGCAATTGCTCAAGGCGATACATTAGAAACGCTTGAAATTATTAGAGTAGGTGAGGAAGCTAAAAATTGGAATGCAATTGAAGCTTATGTTGGTTTAAAAGGAGCTCGTTTAAAAAAACAAGCAACTTTAAAAGCAGAATCGGAAGCAAAAATGGAAAAATTGGCTGCTGGTTTCGAAAAAACAGAAAGCGGTTTGCGTTACCAATTCATCCAAAAAGGCGATGGAAAACAAGCCGAAAAAGGGAAAACAGTTGCTGTTCATTATGAAGGTTCATTAGAGAACGGAAAAGTTTTTGACTCTTCTTATCCAAGAAAAAAACCAATCGAATTTAAATTAGGAATAGGTCAAGTTATCGAAGGTTGGGATGAAGGTATAGCTTTGTTAAGAGTGGGAGATAAAGCTCGTTTTGTAATTCCATCCGATTTAGGCTACGGTCCTGCAGGAGCTGGAGGAGCAATTCCACCTAACGCTACTTTGATTTTTGACGTTGAATTAATGGACGTAAAATAATCTTAATATAAGGAGCAATCTTATTTTAAAACTTCCAGTCTTTCAAAGGCTGGAAGCTTTTTTTTTAGAAAACTTTTATTTTTTCCACTTAATATTACATCCAATACTCGGTTTTTGATTGGGATTGCTAATTCGGTTATAAACAACGCTGTCAATCGCACCACGCAAATCATTTCCACTCAACGGGATTCCGTTTCCTGGTCTGCTGTCATCAAGTTGACCGCGATAAACTAATTTATTTTGTCTGTCGAATAAAAAGAAATCAGGCGTGCAGGCAGCATCATATGCTTTTGCTACTTCCTGACTTTCGTCGTATAAATAGGGAAATTCAAAATTGTTTTCGAAAGCGAATTCGGTCATTAATTCAGGGGAATCCTGTGGAAAATTTATGACATCATTACTGGAAATTGCTAAAACGCCAAGACCCTGCACTCTGTAATCATTTGCAATTCGCACTACTTCATCAATAACGTGATGCACAAACGGGCAATGGTTACAAATAAACATTACCAAAGTTCCTTTTTCTCCTTTTATATCCGCAAAAGAGAAATAAGCATTGTCAATAGCGGTGTCTTTTATATAAAACTCAGGAGCAATTGTTTCAAGTTCCAGCATATTCGATGGGGTCCGTGACATAAATTGTGTTTTTTGTGTTTAAAGTTTAAAGTTACTAAAAAAGGATTGTTTTTTAGGCAAAAAACAGTAATTTAGTCCATAAATTTTAATACTAAAACCTTAAATTTTGAATGGATTTAACTTGGACTGAATTCGAAAAAGTAGAAATGCGTGTGGGTACAATACTGGAAGTCAATGAGTTTCCTGAAGCAAGAAAGCCCGCCTATCAACTTACGATTGATTTTGGTTCTGAAATTGGTATTCGAAAAACATCGGCGCAAATCACTAAACGCTATCAAAAAGAAGAATTAATTCAAAGACAAATTGTTGCTGTAGTAAATTTTCCCAAAAAGCAAATTGGAAAATTCTGGAGCGAATGTCTTATTTTAGGAGCAATGGGAGAGGATGGGGATGTTATTTTATTAGCGCCCAATTTTAAGATAGAAAATGGTTTGCGAATTGGTTAATAAGTACTCACGAATATTTTGAAGAATACATTTATAAATAATAGCTAACAAATACCATTATGAAAAAATTGTTGATTTCTTTTATTTTTACTGGTTTTTTATCCTTGGCTTATGCACAAGAGTCTAAAAACCAAGCAGCAGCGGCAAAAGTTCCCGCGGCTAAAGAAGCAAGTTTTGAATCAGATATTAAATTCAATCCTGATTCAAATGTAATTACACAACACATCACTACAATTAAAGGTCAACGGGTTCCTTTTCAAGCTATTACTGGAACAATGCCGGTTTGGGACGAAGAAGGTAAGACTATAGCAGGTTTGTTTTATACGTATTATGAACGTTCGGATGTTAAAGACCGTTCCACGCGTCCTTTGATTATTTCATTTAATGGTGGACCAGGTTCTGCTTCTGTTTGGATGCAAATTGCTTATACAGGTCCCCATTTGCTTAATATTGACGATGAGGGGTATCCGGTTCAGCCCTACGGAATTAAAGAAAATCCGGAATCCATTCTTGATGTTGCCGATATTGTTTTTGTTAATCCAGTTAATACCGCCTATTCTAGACCTATTAGTAAAGACATTCCAAAGACAAAATTTTTCGGGGTCAATGCCGATATTAAATATTTGGCAGATTGGATCAATAGTTTTGTAACCCGAAATAATCGTTGGGCTTCACCTAAATATCTTATTGGCGAAAGCTATGGAACTACACGGGTCTCAGGACTTGCACTTGAATTACAAGAAAATGAATGGATGTATCTTAATGGGATTATTTTAGTTTCTCCTACAACATTAGGAATTGAACGCGGCGTTGCTTCTCAAGCAGCACTAAAACTGCCTTATTTTGCAGCCACTGCTTGGTTTCATAAAATGTTAGCTTCTGATTTACAGAATAAAGACTTAACCGACATGTTACCAGAAGTGGAGAATTTCACTATAAATGAACTTCTTCCAGCCATAAGTAAAGGAAGTTTTCTAGAAGATCAAAAACGGAATGAAATTGCCGCAAGGATGTCTCGCTATTCTGGTTTATCTGAAAAAGTAATTTTGGATAATAACTTGAACGTTCCATTAAATTATTTTTGGAAGGAATTATTGCGTGATAAAGGATTTACAATTGGTCGTTTAGATTCGCGTTATAGAGGTATTGATGCTAAAGCCGCTGGCGATAGTCCTGATTTTAATCCAGAATTAACTTCTTGGCTTCATTCATTTACGCCTGCAATCAACATCTATCTTCGTAATAATTTGAATTTTAAAACGGATTTAAAATACAATATGTTCGGGGCAGTTCGTCCTTGGGATAATACGGGCGATAACACGGGTGAAAATCTACGCAAAGCGATGGCACAAAATCCATATATGCATTTAATGGTGCAATCAGGTTATTATGATGGAGCTTGTGATTACTTTAATGCGAAGTATAATCTTTGGCAAATGGATCCTAGTGGCAAATTGAAAGAACGGATTTCCTGGAAAGGCTATCGCAGCGGGCACATGATGTATCTTCGATATGAAGATTTAATAAATGCTAATGAGGATATTAGACAGTTTATTAAAGAATCCTTGCAAAAACCAGGTCAACCCGCAAAATATTAAAAAAGTAACGACCGAATTATAAAGTAAAAGTCCAAAAATCGAAAGATTTCTGGACTTTTTTGGTTTGGTTAGTTTTTTGGTTTTGTATGCTAATTAAATGTCATCAAATTCGATATCAGTGAAACTTGATGTTGAAGGTAATTCATCTTCTTCTGTTTTGTCAGAAGTGTATTCTTTTTTGAAATCTTTTTGGTGTCTTTCAGAGATTACTTCCTCGCCTTTATGGTTCAAAACGTAGGAAGTCATTTCGTCAAGAATTTCGGCGAAAGAGGTAAAATCTTCTTTGTATAAATAAATTTTGTGTTTCTTGAAGTGAAAAGAACCATCGGCTTCGGTAAATTTTTTGCTTTCAGTAATGGTAATATAGTAATCGTCCGCTTTTGTGGCTCTTACATCAAAGAAATAGGTTCTTCTTCCAGCTCGTAAAACTTTAGAAAATATCTCTTCTTTTTCTAACATATCATTTTCTCTCATAATCTTTCTGTCAAGTGTGTGTTGTTAAGCAGTAATCAAAAATCTAAAAAATAGTTGTATTACACAACTATTATTGCAATTCTTTTTCAGAAAGTTGTTTCAAATATAAGGCGGCATAATAGCCATTTTTATTTATCAATTGATTATGAGAGCCTTGTTCGATTATTTTCCCTTCATCGAGGATAATAATTCTATCTGCATTTTTAGCTGAAGAGACTCTGTGACTCACAATAATGGTTGTTTTGCTCTTGCAAATCCCCTGTAAATTATTCAAAATAGCTTCTTCGGTTTCCGTATCAATAGCTGACAAACAATCGTCGAAAAGTAATATTTTTGGGTCTTTAATGATTGCCCTAGCAATAGAAACTCGTTGTTTTTGTCCGCCAGAAAGCGTGATTCCTCTTTCGCCAAGAATTGTATTGTATTGCTTGTTGAAACCAATAATATTATCGTGAACTTCGGCACTTTTAGCAGCAGCTTCAACTTCCTCATCACTGGCCTCTTCTTTGCCAAACTTGATGTTATTTTTAATAGAGTCTGAAAACAAAAAAGCATCTTGTGGCACGATTCCAATGCTATTTCTCAAATCGGATAAGTTAATCTTACTAATTTCGTTTCCGTCAATGGTGATTTGCCCTTCGGTTACTTCGTACAGACGAGAAATTAGTGAAATGACGGTTGATTTCCCAGAACCTGTTTTTCCTAAAATAGCCAAAGTTTCCCCTTTATTAACTTTAAAGCTAACGCCTTGTAGTGCTTTTATATTCGTGTCTTCGTAAGTGTAACAAACATTTTCGAAAGAAATGGCACCTTCTATAATTGATTTTTCGGGGTTCTTGTTTTGTATTTCGGGTTCGATTTTTAAGAATTCATTAATCCTTTTTTGAGAAGCTTCTGCTTCTTGAACCATAGACGAAACCCAACCTAGGGAAGCCACTGGCCAGGTAAGCATATTTACATATAGGATAAATTCAGCGATGGTTCCAATACTTTTTATGGTTCCGTCAATGTACATTAATCCGCCAAAATAAATAACAATCAAGTTGCTAATTCCGATAAGTGCAATCATCAGGGGTCCAAATAATGCCTGTATTCTTGCCAAATTTAAACTCTTGCTTTTGCTTTCATTGGCTAATTCTCCAAGATTTTTTTGGTATTGGTCTTCTAATGAATAGGCTTTAATTACCCGAATTCCCGAAAATATTTCTTGGGTGAAACTGGAAATTTTGGATAAATATTGTTGAAAAACTGTACTTCTGTTGTTGATTTCTGAACTTATTTTATAAATAGCATAAGACAAAATAGGCAAAGGAATCAAGGTGTAAAAAGTTAGTCGTGGCGAAACGTTGAACATATATATAATCACGATGGCAAATCGGACAAACGTATTTATAGAGTACATCACCGCAGGCCCCACGTACATTCTTACTTTTGAAACATCTTCGCTAATCCGGCTCATCAAATCTCCAGTTCGATTTTGTTTGTAAAAATTCTGCGAAAGATTTTCATATTGTCTAAAAACTTCATTTTTCAAATCAAATTCGATATGACGTGACATTACAATAAGAGTTTGTCTCATCAAAAAGGAAAGAAAACCAGCTATCATTGTCGTGGCAATTATCCATAAAATGTTTGAAATTAATTCCTGTTGAACAATAGCTTTTCCAGTAGTATTGTCTGTGGAAAAACTTTCAATTATTTTAAATGATTTGCTGATTAATTTTGGTGTAAACAAAGAAAATATCTGGGCAATAATGGTTATAAAAATGCCCAGCAAAAAACTGAATTTATATTTGACGAAATATTTATTTAAGTAACTTAATTCTTTCATGTGGATTAAAGATTCTTTAGAAATTCAAAGGTAAGATGAAATTAAGATATTTTTCAAGTTTAATTATATTTTAAAAAATGAAATTCATATTTTTGCCAACTAATTAATAAAAGTTCTTACAAGGTGGTAAATAGAAGACATATTCGTGTTAAGGTCATGCAATCCATTTATGCGATGCATCAAAATGGATCAGATGATTTAGAAAAAGAAGAAAAATTTCTTTTTCACAGTATTGATGCCATCCAAGATTTATATCTTATTATGATTTCATCGTTGATAGAAATTTGTAAAAAAGAAACCATCTTTTTGCATAAATCAAGTCAAAAACATCTTGCCACTCCTCAGGAACGCAAACCAAACGAGAAGTTTATCAAGAATAGTATTTTTCAAATTCTTGCCGAAAATAATTCTCTAAGTACGGCATTGGAAAACCGTAAAATCAACAATTGGACGTTAAACGATGATTACATTCTAATTCTTCTTAATGACATAAAGCAAAGTAAATTGTACGCAAAATACATGAGTAATGCCATTAATACTTTTGAAGAAGACAAGGAATTTATTGTTAATTTGTTTATGGATGTTATTGTTCCCAATGACAAACTGTATGAATATTTAGAAGATAACAAGTTGACTTGGGTTGACGATATTCCTTTAGTAAATACAGAGATTATTAAGCAATTAAAAGCTATAAAACCTGTTGAAGAAGGAAATTTCAGGGTTCCAAAATTATATAAAGACAATGAAGATAGGGATTTTGTCAAGGATTTATATAGAAAAACAGCCTTAAACGAATCAGAATTAGCGAAAGAATACATAGACAAAACCCCTAACTGGGATAGCGATAGAATTGCAGAAATTGACACCATTATTCTTAAAATGGCGATTTGCGAATTCTTGAAATTTCCTTCGATTCCTGTAAAAGTAACTTTAAATGAATATTTAGAGCTTGCCAAAGAATATTCTACGCCAAAAAGCAGTATTTTTATCAACGGAATTTTAGACAATTTAGTAAAAGAACTACAGGCCAACAATAGGATTATTAAAGTGGGTCGTGGATTAATGTAATATAAATAATAAACAAAAAAAGATTAAAATTATGGAAGGATTAGGACAATTAGGACAATTTGCACCGTTTTTATTAATGTTTGTGGTAATCTATTTCTTTATGATTAGACCACAACAAAAAAGAGCCAAACAAGAAAAAGCTTTCGAAAGCGCTTTAAAAGTAGGTGACAAAGTCATCACAAAAAGTGGACTTCACGGAAAAGTTGCTGAGCTTTCTGATACAACTGTTGTAATCGAAACTATGGCTGGAAAACTTAAAATGGAGCGTTCTGCTATTTCTATGGAAATGAGCGCCACGTTGAACAAAAAATAATTCTGGATTAGATTCAGAAAAAATAGTAACCGCAAATTTGCAAATTATAGATATCAAATCATTTGATCTAATTTGCAAATTTGCGGTTTTTTTAAGGTAAATTATTTCTATTTCTCTTTTAAAGCTGTTAACTCCGCGATTTTTACAATCACGTCAATTGCTTTTTGCATACTTTCGACAGGGACATACTCGTATTTTCCGTGAAAATTGTGTCCTCCGGCAAAAATGTTTGGACATGGCAAACCTTTATACGATAATTGGCAACCATCAGTTCCACCACGAATGGGTTTTATGAGTGGTTTAATTCCCAATTGTTTCATCGCAATTTCGGCAATATCAACTATGTGTTTTACAGGCAAAACCTTTTCTTTCATATTGTAATATTGGTCTTTTACTTCACTAATTACAATGTCTTCGCCAAATTGCTTTGCAAATTTCTTATTCAATTTCTTGGTGATTTTGGCAATTAATTCTTTGCGTTTTTCGAATTTTTTCTTGCTGTGATCTCTAATAATTAATTCTAAAATGGTTTCTTCGATGCTTCCTGTTAAATGATGTACATGAAAAAAACCTTCATAACCTCTTGTTTCTTGTGGAGTTTCACCCTTTGGTAATTCGTTGATAAAATCAGTAGCAATAAGCATCGAATTTATCATCTTCCCTTTGGCATAACCAGGATGAACGCTTTTTCCTTTGAAAGTAATTTTAGCTCCAGCTGCATTAAAATTTTCATATTCGAGTTCGCCCACTTGGCTTCCGTCCATGGTGTAAGCCCAATCGCATCCAAATTTTTCTACGTCGAAATGATGTGCGCCACGACCAATTTCTTCATCGGGTGTGAATCCAACTCTTATTTTTCCGTGTTTTATTTCTGGATTTTTTATCAGGAATTCCATTGCGGTCATAATTTCGGTGATTCCGGCTTTATCGTCTGCGCCAAGGAGTGTGGTTCCGTCTGTTGTAATCAAAGTTTGTCCTTTGTATTGCAATAAATCCTTGAAATATTTTGGCGATAAAATAATATTTTGGTCGGCATTTAAAATGATGTCTTTGCCGTCATAATTCGGAATAATTTGTGGCTTTACATTGGCACCTGTAAAATCTGGCGTGGTATCAAAGTGCGAAATAAATCCAATTGTTGGCACATCGTGGTCAACATTAGAAGGCAAAGTCGCCATTATATAAGCCTTTTTGTCAATGGTTACCTCTTGCATTCCGATGGCTTTTAATTCCTCTACTAGCTTTTCGGCAAGAACCCATTGTTTTTTTGTGCTGGGAGTTGTTTTTGAATTCGAATCGGATTCGGTGTCAATAATTACGTAACTAATGAAGCGGTCAATGATATTTTGCATTTTATATTTTTTATACAAATATAATCAATTTTTCAGGAGTGAAATTCCGGAAAAGAACAACTTATATATAGAATTTTCTAGAAGTAGATAAGCACATTATTTCTTCAAAATTTTACATATTTTGAAGCATAACACCAAATTGACTCCCTTTATCCCAATCGGTATATCCAATATTAGTTTTTGATTTTGTTTTTGATTTTTAAAGTTTGTCCGTCAACCGTGGCATATTTTTCGGATTCAGCAAAAGTTTTAAAATCGGTTGCGACTTCAAGTTATGTCATTCTGTTTTAAACTTCTAAAACTTCAAAACATTTCCCCATTTTAAAAGAAACATTGTTATAGCTGTAAATCCAATACTATATAAAATTGCAGCTTGCCAATAGTATAATCTGGTTGGCCAAAGATTCCAAATCTTTGTACCATATCCTTTTTTAGCATAACCACTAGTCAGCCTCCAAAACAGAAAAGTGAATATTAAGAAAATCAGTATTGCGATTAATAGTATCCATTTTTTTTCCATTTGTTAAATTTTTAGTTTTATTTTAACGTCGGCCCCCGGCTTGGTCGTCGTTCCTGAGGGAGTTTTCTCCCGAAAGGAATGCGTCCAAGGCGGTGATGTCGGCAGTCCCTGAAAGGGGCGGACGTCATCGCCGGCGTAGCCGGGGGCCGATGGTAGGCAAGCCCGGAGGGATTGCCTACCATCGGTTTTGGCTAAACGGCGTTTTAATGCAGTTTAGGCTTTGTTGGCGGTAGTTTTATCATTTTGTTTTATACATTATTAATAAGAACTTCATGTACGCTCTAATTGAATCTATTCTTGAATTATGTTGAGACCCATTTCATAATTGTAATGAATCAAATTTTTATACATCTGTTTTACCTAGATTCACCAAACACTTGAAATGGAACTCTACGCTCTTTATACTGGTATTTTTCTTTGGCTGCCTGAAACTCAGCATTAGAAATGGAGTGGGCATTGCCGTAACGAAAGTAGCTGTTGCACATCTTGAGCCAGATGGTGGTGAGGTATAGCTTGTCTAAACACTTGAGGATATTACCTTCAAGATTGTCAGCCTGCTTACTGGGCTTTATTTTACCACTAGTCCGAGTGATTTGGCTGGTTCCAAAAGTGACCAGCTCATATAGTTCAAGTGCCATAAGTTTTTCGATTGCATCCATTTGTTCGTACCTAGGATGCTCTTTGAATCTTTCCCAAAGTAAGAGATGGAATTCAGGAATACCTTCATTGGTTATGTCATCAATGAAAGTAGCAGCCTCTACGTTTGTAGTGATGCCCATATCTTTATGAATGGCGCTTTCGACTATTGACTTGTCATGGCCTTCTTTTAGAGCGATGGCATAATACTCATTATCAGAAGCCACGAGAGATGGGTACAGGCCGCAGATAAAGGCCTTGTTATGTTTACCTAGAATGCTACCATTAAAAAGCAGCTTGAGGCGGCCTCTGTTTCCTGGACTGGATTTTCCAATTTGCAAGACATTGTCACCATTAATTACAGTGTAGACATAATCGGTCGCTGGAATGTCATCCAATCTTTGTACTTGCCTGACGTCACCGTGCTTTTTTAGACTATTTAGTATTTTTTCCCTGTGCGACATGATGTTAAATTATTGAATCTTTAAAAATATACACGTACGTTGAATTTTTAGAACCATTTTCCCCTTTCCAGCTATTTAATAACAACATTTTCCTTTTATTTTCAATTTTGTTTTAGTGCAATTACCGCCAACTTGTATATAGGTGCCATAAAATGGCTCCAATCT
>NZ_CAWURC010000036.1:0-27745 GCF_963925185.1 uncultured Flavobacterium sp.
GATTTTGTCTCTTTCTTCTTTAAAATGAAGTCTACAAGATTCTTCACTCCCAAAATTTGCCGTAAAATTGAATAGATTCATCGCTTTTTTTATCAAATATAAGACTTTTTATTTAATTATGGGTGATTACGGACAATCAAACTCTTTAATAACTATTTTACAAAAAAATACGTTTTTAAGAAGTTTTTGTTAAAAAAAATTTATATTGCGCCCGATTTAAAACTAAACTAAAAACACAAATCAAATTATTATGAAAAAAATTATTTTATTGTTATTATTGCTGAACGTCAGCTTTATTTTTGCTCAAAAAGAGATCACTGGTGTCGTAAATGACAACACTGGAAATGCTTTACCAGGAGTAAACATTGTTGAAAAGGGAACTAGAAACGGTGTTTCTACTGACATCAACGGAACTTACAAAATAAGCGTTGCTGAAGGAGCTACTTTAGTATTTAGTTATGTTGGGTATTCTAATGTTGAAAAAACGGCTAACAGTTCTTCTATTAATGTTACATTATCTGAAGATGGTGGGCAAAATCTTGATGAAGTTGTAGTTACAGGAACAAGAACTGCTCCTAGAAGTAACACAACTACTGCACTCCCTATTGACGTTTTGTCATCAAAAGATTTGACTTCAACAGGTCAGGCTACTTTTGACAAAGCTTTACAGTACAAAATTCCATCTTTTAACACGGTACAAACACCAGTTAATGATGCGACTTCTTTACTAGATCCTTATGAAATTAGAAACATGGGACCAAGTAGAACTTTAATTCTTATCAACGGAAAACGTAAAAATTTAAGCTCATTGCTTTATGTGCAAACTTCTCCAGGACGTGGTGAAACAGGTGCAGATATATCTGCAATTCCTACTGATGCTATTGAAAGAGTGGAAATTCTTCGTGATGGTGCATCAGCTCAATATGGTTCTGATGCGATTGCAGGGGTAATGAATATTATCTTGAAGAAAAGCACTAACGGAGGATCTGTAACTGTAAGAAGTGGAATGACTTCTAAAGGTGATGGAGAAATGTTAGGAGTTAGCTTAAACAACGGATCAACTGTTGGAGATAAAGGTTTTGTAAATTATACTGTAGATTTTTCTAAAGTAAATTTATCAAACAGACCTGGAAATGTTGATGCAGCTGGTGAGGCTGGAGATTTTGGTGCTTCATTATCTGATGTACAATCTTTCCTTTCAAAACATCCAGATGCAGGAAACATTAACGGCTCACCAGAAACAGCTGCTGCTAAATTCTTAGTAAATGGCGGTAGTGATTTAAGTGAAAATTCGCAAATTTACTACAACGCAGCATATGTTTACAAAAAAGTAAATTCGTTCGCTAACTACAGAACTCCATATTGGAGAACAGTATCTGACTTTCCTTACTTAAAAGACTTTTTTGGTAATGGTACTCCAGGTTCTTACCAAGGTTATGTTCCTACATTTACAGGAGATTTGAATGATTACAATGGTTCATTGGGTTACAAAACTGTTAAAAATGGATGGAATACAGATGCTAGTATTACTGTAGGTGGTAACACCCAAACATATGCTGTAGAAAATTCTCATAACAGAAGTTCTTTTCTAGATGGAAATGGAGCTGATATTTACAGAGAAAATAGCCCAATATCTTTCAAACCAGGAGGAACATCTTTTAACCATGTTGTTGGGAATTTAGACATATCTAAAGTAGTATCTGACAAAGTTAGTATTGGTTTTGGATCTGAGATCAGAACAGAAACTTTTGAAGTTATCGAAGGAGACAAAGCATCTTGGGATGGAATTGGAGCTGATTCATTTGCTGGTAACAGACCAGAAAATTCAGGTAAATGGAATCGTTACAACTTAGGTGGTTATTTTGACCTTGCTTATGATGTAACTGAAGACTTTTTAATCAATGGTACTGTTCGTTACGAAGATTATAGTGATTTTGGTGGAGCAACAGTATGGAAATTAAGCTCTCGTTATAAATTTTCTGATGACAAGATTACATTAAGAGGATCTGTTTCTACTGGTTTCAGAGCACCAACCTTGCACCAAATTTATACTCAAAAATCTCAATACTCTTTTGTTCCTGGTCAAGGAATTCAAGTTAGTGGTTTAATCAGTAACAATTCTCCACAAGCTCGTGTTTTAGGTGTTCCTGAATTAGATGCTGAAAAATCAACAAACATAACTTTTGGTATTGGTGCTAAACCTTCAAGAAACTTCAACTTTACTCTAGACTACTATAATATTAAAGTAGCTGATAGAATTGTTTTAGGAGATAAAGTAGAAACTGAATTTGGAACAGTAAGTTGGTTCGAAAATTCATTTGACTCAAGAACCTCAGGTTTAGACGTGGTTGCTAATTATAACAACATTGAAGTTGGAACAGGTAAATTAGGATTCAACTTGTCTGGAAATGTTACTTTTCAAAATGAAAGAATATCTCCAGTTAGAAGTAATAATTTTGGTGCACCAATTGATGCTATGATGTTTACTTCAAGACCTGACACAAAATGGATTTTAGGAGCTAATTATGAAATCGGGAAATATACATTCTCTTTAAACAATACTTATTTTGGAAAAACTACATTTAGACAAGATGGTATGGATTCTAACTTAAGAACTGAATTTACTCCAAAAATTGTAACTGATTTAGGGATTTCTTACTCTGCAACTGACAAATTAACTTTATCTTTTAATGCTAACAATTTATTGAATGTACTTCCTGAATGGAGTTTCAAAGCAGAAAATGCTACTGGGGCTGCTTTATTAGCAGACGCTGCACAAGTAAAAAATCAATCTAATTTAATTACTTTCAACCAACGTTATTCTCAAATGACATACGATGGTTTTCACTTTAGCCAATTAGGATCAATGTTCAACTTATCTTTGAACTATAAATTCTAATTCGATTATCGAATTTAATTTTAAAAGGGCTGTCTTACGACAGCCCTTTTTTTAAAAAACAATTCGAAATAAAAATCTTTTCATAAAAAAATCCTGAACTCGCATTCAGGATTTTTAATTTTTAATTATAAATTTTTAATTACAACTTATTCGTTGTGTAAAAAAGCTTGTCTGTTTAACAACGTTTCTTCACTTTCAACGTGTTCTCCATCTGGAATACAACAATCAACCGGGCAAACCGCAGCACATTGAGGTTCATCATGAAATCCTTTGCACTCCGTACACTTTCCTGGAACAATATAATAAAGATCGTCCGAAATTGGTGTTTGAGCAGCATCAGCATCTACTTCTTCGCCTGAAGGTAAAATTATTTTTCCTTTAACTTTGGTTCCATCTTTATATCTCCAATCGTCTGCTCCTTCATATATTGCAGTGTTTGGACATTCTGGTTCACAAGCACCACAGTTGATGCATTCATCTGTTATTATTATTGCCATTTTTTTTATGTTAGATGTTATAAAACAAAGAGTAAGCGCTTAACGTTTTCTCTTTTGACTTATAACTAATTAAAGCTTATTTTTGCACAAAATTACAATCAAAACTATTCATATACAAGTTACTTATGTTCGAAAACAATAAAAAAAGATGTTTTATTGAATTAGGAAAATTTTTAAGCCAGTTTTCAGAAGAAAAAAATGTAAAAAACCAAGTAGTTTTACACAATGACTTTTTTTTTGAAGCATTTATTAATTTAATCCAACTTTCGCAATCCCATAACGGTTGGTACACTCCGGAAAATGTATATTTTTCTATTCAATCATGGGCAAAATCCTTAACTGAAGAAAATTTGGAAAAATGGTTTTCCTTATATAATTTCAACGAAGTAAAATCAAAAAATGTAGGTCTAATTCTAGCCGGAAACATTCCGTTAGTTGGCTTTCACGATTTCTTATCTATTTTAATTTCCGGTCACAACGTTTTAATAAAAACATCATCAAACGATCAATATTTACTGCCTTTTATAGCAAAATACCTAATTGCTATTGAACCCGAATTTTCTAATAAAATCACTTTCGTAGAAGGCAAACTAGAAAATTTCGATGCTGTGATTGCCACCGGAAGCAACAATACGGCACGTTATTTTGAATATTATTTTAAAGACAAACCGACTATTATAAGAAAAAATAGAAATTCGGTTGCTGTTTTAAAAGGAGACGAAACCAAGGAACAATTAGCTGCTTTGGGCGAGGATATTTTTAGGTATTTTGGCCTTGGTTGTCGCAATGTTTCGAAATTATTTGTTCCCAAAGGATATTCATTTATAGCTTTTTTTGAAGCCATTTTCGAATATCAAGACGTTATTCATTATGAAAAATATGCCAATAACTACGATTATAACAAGGCGGTTTTCCTGATGAGTAATTTTAAACTACTGGATAATGGTTTTCTGACAATTAAAGAAGACGCAAGTTATGCTTCGCCAATTTCTAGTGTTTTTTATGAATATTATGAAAACATGCCTGGACTACAAATTCGCCTACAAACGGAAAGCGAGCAAATTCAATGTATTGTAAGTAATAATCTTGTTGAAAATAGCATTGATTTTGGTAAAACACAAAGCCCGAATTTATGGGATTATGCGGATAATGTAGATACTATAACGTTTTTGTTAACAATATAAAACAAAAACAGAAAATTATTCCGAATTATTTAACACTTATTCAACTCTGATTTCCGAAATTTGCAACTTAATTTTTTGGATATAAAAAACACCATGAAAAAACACAACTACAGCGCAGGACCTTGTATTTTACCACAAGAAGTTTTCGAAAAATCGGCACAAGCAATATTGGATTTCAATAATTCTGGATTGTCAATTTTAGAAATTTCTCACCGAAGCAAAGACTTTGTTGCTGTTATGGACGAAGCTCGTGCATTGGCAATTGAACTTTTAGGTTTGGAGGGTAAAGGGTATCAAGCGCTTTTTCTTGCTGGTGGAGCTAGTCTAGAATTCTTGATGACTCCGTATAATCTAATGCAGGAAAACGGGAAAGCGGCTTATCTTGACTCCGGAACATGGGCAAGTGCAGCAATAAAAGAAGCCAAATTTTTTGGAGAAACTGTTGTTGTAGCTTCTTCAAAAGACGAAAATTATAATTATGTGCCTAAAGGCTATTCTGTTCCGGCAGATGCAGATTATTTCCACTGCACAAGTAACAACACTATTTTTGGAACTCAAATGAAGGAATTTCCAAGTTTAGATATGCCAATCGTTTGCGATATGAGTTCGGATATCTTTTCGAGAGTTTTGGATTTTTCAAAATTTGACATTATCTATGCCGGCGCACAAAAAAATATGGGTCCAGCAGGAACCACTTTGGTAATAATCAAAGAAGATATTCTTGGCAAAAATGGTCGTGTAATTCCAAGTATGTTGGATTATGCTAAACATATCAAAGCAGAAAGCATGTATAATACGCCACCTGTTTTTCCGGTTTATGCCTCTTTGCAGACTTTGAAATGGTTGAAAAACCTTGGCGGAATTGCTGCAATCGAAAAAATAAACAATGCTAAAGCAGCTTTGATTTATTCAGAAATTGATAGAAATCCACTATTCAAAGGAGCTGCGGTTGTTGAAGATCGTTCTAATATGAATGCTACTTTCTTGTTGAATGACCCATTACACGCAGATATTTTTAACGCTATGTTGAAAGAAGCTGGAATCATTGGATTGCCTGGACACCGATCAGTTGGTGGTTATAGAGCTTCTATGTACAATGCTTTACCATTAGAAAGTGTACAAGTTTTAGTTGACGTAATGCAAGAATTAGAAGGAAACGTTTAGTTATTAAACACAAAAATTCCTAGCCCCGATAGCAGTGAAAATCCTTTTTTGAGGTTTTTACCGAAAAAAAGATTGTACCGGATTGCTTCGCCAGTTCGGTTTTCAGCCTCGGGTGCAGGAAATAGCTCAAAAAAAAAAATAATATGAGGACGAGATTGTTTCGTTTCTCGCAATGACTTAAAAAATGAAAGTATTAGCCAATGACGGAATTTCAAAAAGTGGAATTCTAGCTTTAGAAAAAGGAGGATTTGAAGTTATAACTACAAAAGTAGCACAAGAACAAGTGGCGAATTTCGTTAACGAAAACAACGTAAGCGTAGTTTTGGTGCGAAGCGCAACTAAAGTTCGCAAGGAAATTATCGATGCTTGTCCAGGATTGAAAATCATTGGTCGTGGCGGCGTTGGGATGGATAACATCGATGTTGATTATGCTAAAAGCAAGGGGATTCACGTTATTAACACACCTGCTTCTTCGTCAGAATCAGTAGCTGAATTAGTTTTTGCTCATTTACTTTCTGGTGTTCGTTTCTTACACGATTCTAACAGAAATATGCCTCTAGAAGGAGATTCAAACTTTAATGGTTTGAAGAAAGCGTATGCTGACGGAGTTGAGTTAAGAGGAAAAACACTTGGAATTGTTGGTATTGGACGTATTGGTCAAGCTACCGCAAAAATGGCGCTTGGATTAGGGATGAAAGTAATTGCTGCCGATATGTTTATCCCAAAAGTAGATGTGAAAGTAGTATTTTTTGACGGGCAAGCTGTAACAACTTCTATTGTTTCACAATCTTTAGAATCTTTATTCAAAGAAGCTGATTTCATTACCTTGCATGTTCCTGCTCAAGACGGATATATCGTTGACGAAGCAGCATTAGCAATTATGAAAGACGGCGTGGGTATCGTAAATTGTGCTCGTGGCGGTGTTATTGACGAAGTAGCATTGGTAAAAGCATTAGACAACGGAAAAGTTTTATTTGCAGGATTAGACGTTTTTGAAAGCGAACCTAAACCAGAAATGTCGATTTTGATGCATCCAAAAATTTCATTGACTCCTCATATTGGAGCTGCAACAGGAGAAGCCCAAGATAGAATTGGTACCGAATTAGCTAGTCAAATAATTAGTTTATTAAGCTAGAATAAAAATTATATTGCAAAAAGCTGTCTCTAAAAAGACAGCTTTTTTTATTTCAAAAAGATCCAAAACAATTAAAAAAAATGCTGGTAAACATTGGACACTATCCTGATTTATATAAAATAAACAAAATCAATTATGAACCTAATATTGACTATGTCTATGAAGTAAATTTTATATATGCAACAATAGATTTATTTAAAAATACCCACAAACAAAAACCATTCGGTTATGACCAATAAGATAATGTCACTATATTTGTTAATCATTTAAAAGAAGATGGGGAATTTAAAGAAACGCTGGGGAATTACTTCCAATTATCAATTGGCAATCATTTTTGTGGTTTTTGCCATAAATGGTTCATTGTCTGCAAAAATTTCTGGCTTTGCAATGAATTATTTTGGTATAAATAATGAAAATACCCATTGGATTCTTTATTATTTAGTTTTAATACTATTAGTTTTACCCGTTTATCCCTTTTTGTTAATGTTCTTTGGTTACCTTTTTGGACAATCAAAATTCTTCTTCCCCTTTTCAAAAAAAATGCTACAAAGTATGGGATTGGGTTTTATTTTCAAAAAATAAAACGGAAAATTATTTTTCTTTTTTTATCCAATAATTGTAAATCCAAGTCAATGTAAAAGATGGAATTACATCCGAAAACGGAATAATTTCTTCCAGGAAAGCAAAAACACCTGCAACCTTTCCAACTCTTCCTTTGTACATCCAAGTCATTAAAAATCCAGCTAATGGTGCCCATACCACATCTGAAAATTATCCAAAAAATGGGATAGTAAATGACAACATTCCAATACCATCAAATAATATTCCCAGAATAAGATTTCTGTTTTTGTTATTCACGGCCTCCACCTCAATTTCTTTGGACATTTTCTAAAGATTTTCAAAACAAATATACAACTCTAATGCCGGAAACATTTTAGATTTTAGTCCAAAAAGTTTTCGCTATAGATATTAGAATTAAAATTACATTAAAATATAGAAAATCTTTGTTTCTTTGTGGAAACTGTTCTAATAATGATTCACGCAAAAAACATTCATAAATATTACGACCAACTTCACGTACTAAAAGGGGTTGATTTACACATCCAAAAAGGTGAAATCGTTTCCATTGTGGGTGCTTCAGGCGCAGGGAAAACAACGCTTTTGCAAATACTTGGAACATTGGACAAACCAACAATCGAAAACGGAATTGAATTGCGCATCAATGACCAGGATATTTTGACCATGAATGACAAAACATTATCCAAATTTAGAAACTTAAATTTGGGGTTTATTTTTCAATTTCATCAATTATTACCTGAGTTTACCGCATTAGAAAATGTTTGTATTCCTGCCTATATTGCTAATAAATCGCGACACGAAACTGAAACCGAAGCCAAAAAATTATTGGACTATCTCGGACTTTCACACCGAATAAACCATAAACCGAACGAACTTTCGGGCGGAGAACAGCAACGTGTTGCAGTTGCAAGAGCTTTAATAAATAAACCAGCTATCATTTTTGCCGACGAACCTTCGGGAAATCTCGATACCCATTCTGCCGAAAATTTGCACCAATTGTTTTTCAAATTGCGGGACGAATTAGGACAAACTTTCGTGATTGTAACTCATAATGAAGAATTGGCCAATATGGCTGATAGAAAACTGTTTATGGTAGATGGCTTGATTAGCAATTAAAATTTTAAAGTTTATCTGGTTTAAAGTTTATTTGAACCAAAACAACACTTCATCTATTAAATGTTAAACAAAAAATGAATCAATCCGAACTCAAACCCTTCCTTGACGAAAAAGTCTTGCAATACAATACACTTGATTTTATCGAAACTGATCCCGTGCAAATTCCGCATTTGTTTTCGCAAAAAGAAGATATCGAAATTGCTGGATTTCTTAGCGCGACCATTGCTTGGGGAAATCGGAAAATGATTATCAAAAACTCCCATAGAATGATCGATTTGATGGGAAATTCACCTTTCGATTTTGTGATGTCGCACACTGAAAATGATTTGGAACGAATGGAATCCTTTGTGCATCGAACGTTTAACGGACAGGATTTTGCTAGTTTTATAAAAGGGTTACAGCATATTTACAAAAATCACGGCGGACTTGAAGCTGTTTTTGCCAAACACCTAGAACCAAATTCGATGCAAAAAAGCATTTCTGAATTCAAGAAAACATTCTTCGAAATTCCACATCAAAACCGGACTCAAAAACACATTTCAGATCCCATGAATGGTTCAGCGGCGAAACGCATCAATATGTACCTGAGATGGATGTGTCGCCAAGACAACAAAGGTGTCGATCTTGGCATTTGGAAAAGCATTTCACCTTCGCTCCTATCTTGTCCTTTGGACGTACACTCTGGGAATGTAGCTCGAAAACTTGGTTTGCTTACCCGGAAACAAAATGACGGAAAGGCATTGGCTGAATTAGACATGAAACTCCGCGAATTAGACCCTAATGATCCTGTAAAGTACGATTTCGCTTTATTTGGATTAGGTGTTTTTGAAGGGTTTTAACATTGATTATTAGAGTATTGAAATCATATATTACTGGAAACGTTAAACAATCTGACCATCTAACCATCAATTTAACGTACCTTTGCACAAAATTTACGTTTTATGACCACTTTCGAGCAATTCAATCTTCCAAAATCAGTTCAAAAAGCAATCGATGATTTAGGATTTGTAACACCAACACCCATTCAGGAAAAAACTTTTTCTGTGATAATGTCGGGACGTGATATGATGGGAATTGCACAAACGGGAACAGGTAAAACATTTGCTTATTTATTACCCTTATTAAAATTATATAAATTTACACCTGGTCATACTCCGAAAATAGTAATTCTAGTTCCCACACGTGAACTTGTGGTGCAAGTTGCTGAGGAAGTTGAAAAATTGACCAAATATATGTCCGTTCGTACCGTTGCAATTTTTGGGGGTGTCAATATTAATACTCAAAAAACAACTGTTTATAAAGGCTGTGATATCCTAGTGGGAACCCCTGGAAGGATAATGGATTTAACGTTAGACAACGTAATTCGTTTTGAAGAAATGCAAAAATTGGTTATCGATGAGTTTGACGAAATGCTAAATTTAGGTTTTCGCACCCAATTGACAGCTATTTTGGCAATGATGCCTAAAAAAAGACAAAACATCCTTTTTTCTGCCACTATGACTGAAGAGGTTGATGCAATTTTGAACGACTATTTTGACTATCCTGAAGAAGTTACACTTTCGGCATCAGGAACACCATTAGAAAATATCAAACAATTTACTTATTTAGCTCCTAATTTTAATACCAAAATAAATCTACTGAAACATTTATTGCAGACTAATTCAGCTATGAGTCGTGTTTTAGTTTTTGTGAATAACAAGAAAATTTCAGATATGGTTCACGAACGTATTGAAGAAGATTTTGAAGGTCAGTTTGGAGTTATTCACTCGAATAAATCTCAAAATTATCGTTTGAGCACAATGGCCTCTTTTCAAGAGGGTAATCTTCGAGGACTAATCACTACTGATATAATGGCGAGAGGATTGGACATATCCAATATTACGCACGTTATCAACTTTGAAATGCCCGAACTTCCTGAATTATATATGCACCGTATCGGAAGAACTGGTCGTGCTGACGCTTCAGGAACAGCAATAAGTTTAATTGCTCCCCGTGAAGAAGAATCAAAAGTGGCTATTGAAGTATTAATGAATATGGAATTATCTGTCGAGGCATTCCCAGAAACTGTAGAAATTTCATTAAAACTTATCGAACCTGAAAAAGATAGACAGCAGATCAAGTTTTTAATGAAGAAACAAAAATTAGACGGTGATGGTGCATTTCAAGAAAAAAGCAAAAAGAATAAAAAAGTCAATCTAGGTGGGCCTGGCGTAACTAAGAAAAAAACACATGGTTCTGTTAATAGAAATATGTTGAAAACCCGAGACAAGAAAAGGAAAGACAATAAAAAATAGTACTCTGTTAAAAACAACTCTTTTCTTTTAGAAATTCTATTTATAAACTTTAAAAAAAGGTAATTGTTTATCCCTGATTTTATTCTTGTAAAAATGTTTTAGTAAAAAATTAGCAACTACTTTTCTTCTAATATTAATATCGAATATATAAATATAAGTTCCTTAGGTGACGCAACTATTTGTATAAGTCAAAATAACCAAATTAAACTTTTTTTACTTGTGCTTTCCAGTTCTTTAAAGTAAAAATGGAAAGAGTCCTTCTTTAATATTGACTTTTTTTTCCAATTCAATTGTCCCAAACAAAAATACAGTAATATGAACTTACAATTATATACAAATTTGTATTTTTGACAAACTAAATGACGGAATGCAATTTAAATACCCAGAAATTCTCTATTTCCTCCTATTGCTAGCCCTACCGGTTCTGATTCATTTGTTTCAATTACGCCGTTTCAAAAAAGAATATTTCACGAATGTTAAATTCTTAAAAGAACTTTCCATACAAACTAGGAAGAGTTCCGAAATAAAAAAATGGTTGCTTTTGGCATCGCGTTTGTTATTGTTAACATGCCTCATCATATCGTTTGCAAAACCTTTTTTCAAAGCCAAAAACAGCGAAAACAGTTCGAACGAAATGTATATCGTTTTAGACAATTCCTTCTCGATGCAAGCTAAAGGTCAAAAAGGCGAACTCCTAAAAAGATCCGTACAGGAATTGCTCGAAAACATTCCTGAAAACCAAATTTTTTCCCTGATAACTAATTCTCAAACTTTTTGGAATACAGATATAAAATCCATTCAAAAAGAATTACAAAACCTAAAATACAATGCTTTACCGTTTCAATTAGAAAGCGCCATGGCAAAAATTAAATCGATAAAATCAATTTTCAATAAGGATGTTGTTGTGATTACGGATGCTGTTGGCTTAGAGCCAAGACAGTTAAAAAGTATCGACAGCAACTACAATACGTATTTTATTGTCCCAAAAGCCGAAAACAAAAATAATGTTTCTATAGATAGTGTTTTTATGCATCAAACTTTAGACGATTTCTATGAAATTGGACTAAAATTAAGAGCATATGGTGCTGTCTCAAAGAAAATTTCCGTGGGTTTGTACAATCAAAATAAACTGATTGCAAAGACTTTGACGAAAGTTGAACGCAAGGATAAATTTATTTATTTTACTATTCCTAAAAAAGATTTTCACGGTTATGCCTCGATAATAGACAACGGATTAGAATACGACAACACCTTGTATTTCAGCATTTCAAAATCTGAGAAAAGTAAAGTAATCAGTATTGGTACGCCCGAAAAAAGCAACTTTCTTTACCGAATTTATACGAATGACGAATTCATGTTCAGGAATTTTGATATTGGAAATTTAGACTATAATTCCATCGAAAAACAAGATGCCATTGTGTTGAACGAATTAGACAAAATACCACAAGCACTTCAAACCACCTTGAAATTTTTTGCAGAAAAAGGCGGAAATTTGATGGTAATTCCTTCGGCTACAAATTCTGTTGCAAACCTGAATCAGTTTCTGATGAATTTTGGTTCCATCCAATTCAAATATTTAGAAAATAAGGAAAAGTTAGTAACGAAGATTAACTTCAACCACCCTCTATTTTCTGGCGTTTTCGAAAACAAAATCGATAATTTTCAATATCCAAAAACAAAAAAATCGTTTGCAATATCAAGTTCCAATCCAGCGGTGTTGTATTATGAAGACCAAAGTTCTTTTTTGACTTCAATAAATAATCCAATCTCGTCAGTCTATATTTTTGGTGCACCAATAAATTTGGAAAATTCCAATTTTCAACAATCGCCACTGATTGTACCAACTTTTTACAAAATGGCAATATGCAGTAGAAATAAGGAAATAAATACACTGATTATTGGAAATAATAATCCATTTTTAACAGACGTAACTTTGTCTAAAGACGAAATTTTGAATGTAAAAAACAACAATGAAACTTTTATCCCGATTCAACAAATTTTGAATAACAAGGTGAAATTGACTTTTAATGATTATCCGGTCCAAGCTGGAAATTTTGCAGTTTACAAACAAAAGGATTGGTTGCAAAATATCAGTTTCAATTATAATCGTACCGAAAGTGATTTGGCTCAAGCCAATAAAAACATACTTTCAAACTATAAAAAAATTAATTCCATTGCCGCCGTTTTCGATACTTTACAAACCAACAGAAACGACAATCAAATTTGGAAATGGTTTGTTATCTTTGCATTACTATTTCTGGTAACCGAAATAGCAATTATACGATTCGTAAAGTAAAACGAAAGTCAAATAATTAAATAAACACTATGAAAATAATAATCCGGGGCGCCAAAATTATCGATTCCGAAAGTCCTTTTCACAACAAAACAGTGGATGTTTTAATTGTTGATGACAGCATCAAAAAAATAGGAACTTTACTTCCTAATTTAGAAAATGCAAAAGAAATAAAACTCGAAAATCTCCATCTTTCACAAGGATGGTTCGATAGTAGTGTTTCACTTGGTGAACCTGGTTTTGAAGAAAGGGAAACCATTGAAAACGGACTAAATGTTGCCGCACAAAGTGGTTTTACCGCCATAGCATTGCAATCCAACTCCTACCCGATTATCGACAATCAATCCCAAATTAATTTTGTAAAAACTAAAGCAAATGGTTTTGCCACGCAACTTTTCCCAATTGGGGCTTTAACTAAAGGAAGCGAAGGAAAAGATATGACCGAATTATTCGACATGAAAAATGCTGGTGCTGTCGCTTTTGGAGATTACAATAAAAGTTTAGATAATGCCAATTTACTTAAAATAGCCTTGCAATATGTACAGGATTTTGATGGATTAGTCATTGCTTTTGCCCAAGATTCTAACATAAAAGGAAACGGAGTTGCCAATGAAAGTCTTGTTTCGACAAAATTAGGTTTAAAAGGAATTCCAAATCTAGCCGAGGAATTGCAAATCGCCAGAAACTTGTTCTTACTGGAATATACTGGTGGAAAACTACACATTCCTACAATTTCTAGTGCAAAATCGGTGCAATTAATTAAAGATGCTAAATCCAAAGGATTAAAGGTGACTTGTAGTGTTGCCGTGCATCATTTAGTTTTAACCGATGCTACATTAGAAGGTTTCGACACAAGATATAAGGTTTCGCCACCGCTGCGTACAGAAACTGACAGGAAAGCTTTGCTAGCGGGAGTTCTCGACAATACAATCGATATGATTACGTCTGACCATAATCCGATAGATATTGAACATAAAAAAATGGAATTTGATTTGGCTAAAGACGGGACAATCGGTTTGGAAAGTGCTTTTGGTGCTTTATTAACCGTGCTGCCTTTAGAAAAAATAATCGAAAAATTGACTTCTGGAAAAACAACTTTCGGAATTGAAAAGCAGAGTATAGATGAAGGTCAAAAGGCAAATATTACTTTATACAATCCCGAAGGAAAAAGCATTTTTACAAAAGAAAACATTTTATCAAAATCGAAGAATTCAGCTTTTCTAGGGTTAGAAATGAAAGGGAAAGTGTATGGTATTTTTAATCAGGGAAAATTAGTTTTGTAATTAAATAATTTATGGACAACGAAAACGGAAAAACAGCCGCAATAACAAGCTATATTTTAATCATTGGAGTCTTTATTGCTATGTCGATGAATTCTGAAAACAAAAGCCCGTTTGCTTCCTTTCACATTCGCCAAGCATTGGGTTTATCCATTACTTTTATCTCCTTGGGATTAATCATAAGCAATTTTGATAGCCCAATGATTTCAATTTCAATGTGGATTTCCCTCTCTGTTTTGTGGACTTACGGAATTTTTAGCGCCATCAATGGTGAAACAAAACCGATTCCTTTATTGGGAAATTATTTCCAAAAATGGTTTTCAAACATATCATAGTTAAATGAAATTATCACTCGAATATCGCGTTAGAGAACCTAAAACAAAGTTGGGGAAAAATCCATTATTACTATTACTTCATGGTTATGGCAGCAACGAAGAAGATTTATTTTCGTTTGAAGCGGAACTTCCTGATGCATATTATATTGTTTCGGCTCGTGCTCCTTACACAATGCAACATGGAAGTTATGCCTGGTATGCCATCAACTTTGATGCCGATCAAAACCGGTTTTCTGACAATGAACAAGCAAAAATTTCGAGAGATTTAATAGCTGTATTTATAGACGAGTTAGTCTCAAATCATTCAATTGATCCTGAAAACGTGACCTTAATTGGCTTTAGCCAAGGAACTATTTTGAGTTATGCTGTGGCTCTTTCGCATCCTGAAAAAGCGCAAAGAGTGGTGGCGATGAGTGGTTATGTGAATGAAGAAATTCTGGAAGAAAACTATTTAAAAAAATCGTTTACCAATCTTAAAATATTTGCTTCACACGGAACAGTCGACCAAGTAATTCCTGTGGAATGGGGAAGAAAAGCAAAGCCCTTTTTGGATAAATTAGGCATTAACACGACTTATAAAGAATACCCAATTGGACATGGAGTTTCACCACAAAACTTTTATGACTTCAAGAATTGGTTGCTTCAAAATTAGACTATTTCTGGTAAATCAAGGATTGAATTGTCTCAAAAGAAACCGTATCATCATTATTGATAAAATACTTCAAGAGCACTTCTCCCCAATATTCTCCATCATTAAAATCGGCAATAATCCAGCGGTGATTCAAAATTTTCACCTTATTGATGATGAATTTATTAGCTCCAATTTGATCTTGCCCCGTGTATGGATTTCCTTTAGGATTAGCATTTAAATCTAATAGTTTTTCGGTTACAAAAGGAACTAATATTTCGATTTGAATCGTTTTTGTAGCATTATCAGGATTAAAATAATTTTGGGCATTTTCATCTAATGCTAAAGAAAAATAATTGGCATCAGCCAGTTTATTTCTAGTCATATTTAGGCTATCATTCAAAAATTTTTCTTTTTTTGCGAATTGATTTTGTTCAAAAGTTAATTCCTTAGTAAAATACATATAAGTAAAAAAATTCAAAAGTATCACAAGAATAAATAGATAAAGCAGTAATGATTTTTTCATTTTTAAGTGTTATTAAATCGTTATTTCTAAGTTGTCATAAGCTAGATAAACGTTCTTGGGGAGTTTTTGTTGTATCTCTTTATGAAAACCTAGAATATGGCTGATGTGTGTAATATATGCTTTTTGAGGTTTAATCAAAGTAATAAAATCTAAAGCTTCCTGTAAATTAAAATGTGTGGCGTGAGGTTCTTCACGTAAAGCATTTACAACCAAAACTTTCAGATTTTTTAACTTTTCAGTTTCGGCTTTTTCTATAGTTTTCACGTCAGTTAAATAAGCAAAATCATCAATCCTGTATCCAAAAACTTGTAAATTTCCATGCATCACATTGATAGGAATTGCCATTTTATCTCCAATAGAAAAAGATTGATTATTGACTACTTCAATAGTTTTTACCGATGGTGCTCCTGGGTATTTATTCTTGAACTCAAAAATATAATCAAATCTTTTTTTTAGGTTTTCAAGAACTCGCTGGTGTGCATATATTGGAATTTCACCTTGTTTGAAATTAAAGGGACGAATATCATCCAATCCGGCAGTATGATCAGAGTGTTCATGAGTGTATAAAATTCCGTCCACTTTTTGACAACTTGAGGCTAACATTTGCTGTCTAAAGTCGGGTCCGCAATCGATTAAGTAAGAATGATTATCCCATGAAATCCATACCGAAACCCGGAGTCTTTTGTCCTTAAAATCAACACTTTGACATACCGAATGATTGCTTCCAATTACAGGAATTCCTTGTGAAGTACCGGTTCCTAAAAAATATACATTCATTAAGCACGATTTTTGTTAATTATTTTACAAAAATAGGATTAATTATCTTTCATTAGAAACCTATTTAATTAACTTTGCAATAAATAGCCCTACCTAAAATAATATGGATACAGAAATAAAATTGAAAGGTGATAAAGTCATCGAACAAATTCCTTCAATAAAAGACAAAGCACTTCGTATTAATTTAAACGAAAATATTTACGGAACCTTTGCAGAAATTGGAGCGGGACAAGAAACTGTAAGGCATTTTTTTAGGGCTGGGGGGTCTTCTGGAACTATTGCAAAGGCAATGTCGGCTTATGATAAAGACTTTAGTGATGCTATATATGGAGTTGAAGAAGATGGGCGTTATGTAACTGAAAGTCGTCTTAAAAAAATGCTTTCGCATGAAGCAGGTCTAATGGAAAACCGGTTAAGCAGAAAAACACATCCTAATAAAATATTTTTTAGTTATGCAAATACAGTCGCTACCATTGACTTTGCCAAACAATTCAAAGGACATGGATGGGTTGGCATTCGATATCAAATCGAACCTGAAGAAGATTACAACGAAATTATAATACACATTCGTTTTAAGGAAACAGACGTTCGTTTACAACAAGAAACGCTTGGTATTCTTGGGGTAAATCTAATTTATGGTGCTTTTTATAAATACAACGATCCAAAACGATTGTTGCGTTATCTATACGACCATCTAGATAAAGATCAACTTGAAATAGACACCATTAATTTTTCGGGGCCACGATTTATCGATATTGACAACCGTTTGATGAGTTTGCAATTAGTAAAAAATGGAATGACTGATGCTGTAATATTTGATCCAGAAGGTAGAAACATACTTCCTGCAGCCATATTGTACAAAAAAAATATCCTAACCTTAAGAGGAAGTTTTCGCCCAGTGACAAAGGTAAATATGAATATGTATGAAGAATCATTAAAAATGTTTTTACAAGAGCACAAAGTAGATGCTAATAACACCTTAGTTATCTTTGAGATTACCTTGTCAAACTTACGTTCTGACGGTGAAATCGATGAAAGAGATTTTATGGATAGAGCTGAATTACTCTGTTCACTTGGCCAAACGGTAATGATTTCAAATTTTCAAGAATACTATAAAGTTGTTGAATATTTTGCCAAATATACCAAAGCTAGAATGGGATTGGCAATGGGTGTAAATAATTTGGTGGACATTTTTGATGAGAAATACTACCGTCATTTAAGCGGTGGAATTCTAGAAGCTTTCGGTAAATTATTTTACCGCGACATGAAAGTATATTTGTACCCAATGATAGATGAAAACGGAGAAATAATAAATTCCGAAACATTGAGAGTTCATCCTAGAATGAAGGAATTGTATAAATTTTTCAAATTCAACGGAAAAGTTGTTGATATTAAAAACTATAATCCAGCCAATTTGGAAGTTTTTTCTCGGGAAGTGTTAAAAATGATCAGTGAAAACAAACCGGGATGGGAATCTATGTTGCCTATAGGTGTTGCTGAAGTCATCAAAAAACAAGAACTTTTCGGATATGATCCAAATAAAATTTTAGAAAAAATTAAGTAGCTAAAGTATTCGAATTATAGCTTTAAACGAAAAAAAAGAAATCCTCAATTAATTAAAAGCTTAATAAAATTACGACAAACGGACATTCAAAAAAGAGTTATTCGATTAGCCAAGATATAACTATGCTAATGCAAAATATTATTTTTGTTTATTCTTATTCAAAATTATTACTTAAGTCATTACTATTTTTAAAATTTCTTATGATAAAATCAAACGTAGCGTTCAGCACATTTCCCATAGATTTTGCTTTTTTAAAGTTCAAGTCATGTGTATAATTAAACAATCCTAATTTTAATTTTAGGACATTTTCTAATGGAGCAATAGTATCATTACCCATAATAGTCAATAATTTTTTAATGCGGTTTTCTGATGAATGAATTCTTTTGGCCAAAACGGCTCTTTCTTCATTTTTATATTGTTCTATCGAACTTTCCTCTAATTTATCTTCTACCATTTTAACCATTGGGTAATTTTCCTTAAAAAACTGTGGACGATATGTTTTCAAATTACCTTCGTAACATTGTTGGTCAAAATCTATTGGGCGAATTCGATAGACCACTTGGTCAAAATCGTGAATGGGTACAATTACGTAATTATAGGCTCTCATATCGCCAAGAAGCCTTATAAAACAGCGCTCATTAAACTTCACAAACTCTTTTGAAATCTGGGATTTTTCAGCCTCAGTACAATTTATTAAATGAATTTTCATAAAGACATCGCCAGGAATTCCCATAATATGTTCTTCTATCAAAGTGTCTTTGTATATTAAAAATTGTATTTTATCTGGGGAGAGAATATGCTCTAATTCTAAACCATAAACACGAGAAGCATCCGCTTTTTTGACATAAAAATAAACGTAATTATCATTCAGGATGTTTCGTACTTTTATTCGAAAAGGTTTTGAATTTCCGAAAGTACAATAGTCTATTGCATCAACATTCAAGAACTTTATGGTATCCAGATTTCCATCTGAATACAAGTAAGAATATAATTTTTTTAAATTTAAATCAATTTCTTTTCTTTCATGTTCGCTATAATAAACCCTTATCCATAAGGTATCCTGATCGTTCTTATCAAACACATTTATAGATCCCGAAAAACGTAATAAATCATCGTAGAAAATTGGAACTTTTGATATACGGTCGTATCGCTCTAAATATTCTAATAGTGTATTGTTTACTGGATACGTAGGTTTTTTAAAAACCATTAATGGTTCTTCGCTCATTATGATTACTTTTAATACAAATTTACATTAAATTATATTTCGAAAGTAACAAAAACAATACTTGACCGTCCTATTACAAATTAAAAACCCAAATAAATTGGAAAAGATCCTTACTATTGATAATCTATACAAACGGTATGGCAACATACAAGCCTTAAAAAATATTTCTTTCGAAATACAAAAAGGCAATGTTTACGGCATTCTTGGTCCAAACGGAAGCGGAAAATCGACAACATTAGGTATTGTTCTAAATGTTATAAATAAAACTTCGGGACAATACAGTTGGTTTGGCGGAGCGATGCAAACGCACGATGCTTTAAAAAAAGTAGGAGCCATTATCGAAAGACCTAATTTCTATCCGTATATGACTGCTGAAGAAAACCTAAAATTAGTTTGTAAAATCAAGAATATCAACTATTCAAAAATAGATGAAAAACTAGATTTGGTGGGTTTAACTGAACGAAAAAAAAGTAAATTCAGTACTTTTTCACTGGGGATGAAACAGCGGCTGGCAATTGCCTCTGCCTTATTGAATGATCCCGAAATATTGATTTTAGACGAACCTACAAACGGATTAGATCCACAAGGAATTCACCAAATTAGGGATATTATCAAACAAATTGCTGCCGAAGGAACCACCATTTTAATCGCTTCTCATTTGCTTGACGAAGTCGAAAAAGTGTGTTCTCATGTCATAATTTTAAGAAAAGGCGAAATTCTATATTCGGGTTTAGTAGATGGAATGTCAGCGAATGAAGGTTTTTTCGAATTACAAGCCAATGATCTCGAAACCTTGATGACTGTTTTGAAAACGCATCCCGCGGTTGACAAGGTTAAAATTATGGATGGCAAAGTTTTAGTGTATTTAAAAAAACCATTAGAATCTAAAGATTTAAACCGGTTCCTATTTGAAAACAACATTGTTTTAAGCCATTTGGTAAAACGCAAAAATAGTCTGGAAGAGCAGTTCTTGGAATTGACAAACAATCAATGACAATGGCGATTTCAATGGCAAATAAATTTTTAAAAAATCTAAAATCTAAAATTAAAAATGAAACGATTACTCTCTATAGAACTTCAGAAAATTTGGTTGAACAAAGCCAGCCGAATATTGACTTTGACCTATTTTATTTTACTTTCTTTTATTGCTTTAATAGCTTCGATAAAATTTGATCTCGGAATTTTTAAATTTCATCTTGCCGAAATGGGCATTTTTAATTTTCCGTTTATATGGCATTTCAATACGTACATTGCCGCTTGGCTAAAATTCTTTTTGGCTATTGTTATCGTTTCAATGATGGCAAACGAATATAGTTATGGCACATTGAAGCAAAATTTGATTGATGGAATGAGCAAAAAAGAGTTGATATTGTCTAAATTTTTGACTGTTGTTTTATTTGCTTTTTGCTCCACTGTTTTTGTTTTTGTGATGAGTTTGGCTTTAGGTTTCAGCTTTTCGTCTTATACTGAATTTGGGATTATTTTTTCAAATTTAGAATATCTCTTGGCTTTCTTTGTTAAACTGGTCGGTTTTTTCTCTTTCTGTTTATTTCTTGGAATCTTAGTAAAACGCTCTGCATTTGCAATCGGATTTCTTTTGGTTTGGTATATTGCCGAAAGTATTATGAAAGGAATTTTAAACTTTAGATTATTTCCCGAAGGCAATACAGCAGCAAACATTGAACAATTTTTTCCAATGGAATCGATTTCAAATTTAATTGTAGAACCTTTCACTAGACTTTCGGTTGTGAAAACCATTGGGACACAAATGGGAGTTGATAATATCAAAGATTATGGAGTTCCTTTCTCTTCGATTATCATTGTTTTGATTTGGACATCTCTTTTTATGTTGCTATCCTATAAATTATTAAAAAATAGAGATTTGTAGTATATTTGTCTACTATGAAATGGGCAAACACAATATTATTTCTTGCTTTCTTATGTTGTAATTCTTTTATTGCAACCGCTCAATATATTACTGTTGACGATACCAAAACAGCCCAAGAACTTGTCGAAAATCTATTGGTAAACAGTTCTTGTGCAACAGTTTTAAATTATTCTGCAACTGGAGACGCCATACCCACTGGTCAAAACAGTTATGGTTCATTTACTTACACCGGAAGCGACTTTCCATTTAACGAAGGTGTCGTATTGAGTACTTGGAGCGCAAAACTTTCTGAAGGACCTTATGTTTTTAGCAACGGCAACAATAATGATTCTTCTTGGCTTGGAGATACTGATTTAAACCAAATATTCAGTATTCCGTCTGTAACCGCAACCGTTTTAGAATTCGATTTTGTCCCTTTAACTAATTTTTTGAGTTTTGACTATATTTTTGCTTCTAATGAATATAAGGATACTGGATCTTGTCGGTATACCGATTCATTTGCCTTTTTGATCAAAGAAAATATTCCTGGTGCCTCCTATCAAAATTTAGCCGTCTTGCCTGGAACATCTACACCTGTTTCCTCAACAAATATTCGTCCTACAATTCCTCCGTCTGGGAATTACAATGGCTGTCCTGCTGTAAACGAAAATTATTTTGATCGATTTAACACCTTTTCAAGTCCTATAAACTATGCCGGCCAAACTATAGTTATGAATGCCCAAACAACTGTTGTTGCAGGAGCAAGCTACCACATAAAATTAGTGATTGCTAATGATTTGAATGAGTTATACGATTCAGCGGTTTTCTTAAAAGCGGGGAGTTTTGCTCCAAAAATAGACCTGGGTACAGATCGATTAGCTCCAACTAACCCCATTTGTTTTGGCGAAAGCTACTTAATTGATACGAATTTATCTCCAAGTTATGATTACAATTGGTTTAAAGACGGTTCGCCAACTCCCATCCTTGGAGAAAATAGTCCTTCATACCTTGTTACGGATTCAGGTACTTATACTGTCGAAGTTGTTTTCACTCCTGCAAGCTGTATGGCAACGGGAGAAATAAAATTAGAATTCGCTCCAGAAATTGTATTATCAGATGCAACATTAATACAATGTGACGACAATGGCGATGGCGCAACCATTTTTGACTTGACCAAGTTGGACAATATCATTAAAAGAAATGACCCGAGTTTAAGTTTGGTCACCTATTATGAATCATTGCCAAACGCGCAAGTACCAATTAACCCGATTTTGAATCCCGCAACTTATCAAAATATGCTTGCAAACCCGCCTCTTTTCGCAAGGGTTTCCAATTCTTTTGGTTGTGCAAACTATGCCCAAGTTGATCTTGTTATTGCTAACAACGCAATTGCACCACAAAACCCCATTTCAACTTGTGATGGTGATACGGCGCAAGACGGTTTATATCAATTTGATTTATTTGCACAAGTTACCCCACAAGTTTTGACAGGATTACCTATGGGAATGATTGTCGAATATTATCTGAACACTGCCGATGCTATTTCTCAAAAAAATCCTTTCTCTAATATTTTCAAAAATACAATTCCAAACCAACAAATTATCCAAGCTCGAGTCGTAAACGGACCAGATTGTTACGGAATAATTCCAATAACGCTTGACGTAAACACATTTGACCCGCCAAATTTTCAGGAGGAAATTGCTGTTTTGTGTAACGGAAATACAACTACTATTTCTGTTGCAACGGGTTTTTCGAGTTATTTATGGAACACGGGAGACACTTCAAATTCGATTATTGTTACGACTCCAGAAAATTATTCCGTAGTTGTCACCGATACAAATGGATGTAGTAAATCAAAAAAATTCACTGTTGAAGAATCAGGAATTGCAACCATAACGGGAGTTGTCATAAATGATTTTGCAGGAAACGAAAATTCGGTTTTAATAGAATATACTGGAACTGGAATTGGCAACTACGAATTTTCACTTGACGGTTCCTATTTTCAGGATAACCCATTATTTACGGGAATTGCTCCAGAAAATTATTATGCTTATGCACGAGACAAAAACTATTGTGGATTATCGCTTCCTTATGCCATTTCTGTTTTGGATTACCCCCGTTATTTCACACCAAACGGTGATGGTTACAACGATGTTTGGAAAATTAAAAATCTTGATTTATTTCCCCAAGCAACCATAACTATTTACGACCGTTACGGCAAATTATTAAAAGAACTTAACGCAATTAATGCCACCTGGAACGGCACATACATTGGAAATGAATTACCAGCAACCGATTACTGGTTCAATTTAAACTTTGGAGACGGTAAAATAATAAAAGGCCATTTTTCGCTTAAACGATAGCTAATAATCATTACTTTTAGCGCATGAAAAAATCGGCTCTTTTTTTATTTGTTTTCTTATCCATAAGTTGTTTTGCACAGTTTAGCAAAACGCATTATATCCCGCCGTTGACTGCGCAAAATAATTTGGCCGAAGATCAATATTTATATATCTCTACACCCAATACCAGTAACGTTAATTTTAAAATTATTGAAATTGGCGGAACCATACTGCCCGGTGTTGTGAGCAATAACGTTCCCTATATACATGATATTGGACAAGGAAACACTTCGCAATTATTTACCCCCAAAACCAATATTGGGATAATTCAAAATAAAGGTTTTATTGTCGAAGCAGAAGATCTAGTTTACGTTAGTGTACGAGTGAATTCTGGCTTAAACAACAACGGTGGTTATAATCATGCTGGAGGTCTCGTTTCAAAAGGAAATAGTGCTCTTGGTACCTCATTTAGATTAGGAGCTATGTTGAATCCAAATGTAGACTCAACTTTATTAAATTTTGCTTCTATTTTATCCACTGAGAATAACACAAGCGTTACCATTTCAAATATTCCAATAGGTACAATATTCTCAGATGGCTCAATATATACTGTTCCAATTGTAGTCACCTTAAATAAGAATGAAAGTTATGTATTGGCCCTAGAAAACTATGCGGGCAATAATACTCCTTCTAATAGTTCCAAGATGATTGGTACATTGGTTGAATCTGACAAATCGGTGGTAGTCAATTCGGGTTCCTTTGGAGGGAGCAATAGCTCCAGCATCAATGGAAGAGACATTGGATTTGACCAAATCGTTTCTTTTGAAAAAACAGGCAAAGAATACATTTTTGTTAAAGGTATTGGCGCTAATGATTTAGAGCGGGTTTTACTAATTGCCCATAATCCAAATACTATTATTTATTTAAATGGTAGTGCAATTCCATTTACCACTTTAGCAAATCCTGGAGATAATGTAGCCATTGACGGCAGCGAATTTAGTAATGGAAATTTATATGTTACTACTTCCGACAAAGTGTTTGCCTATCAAAGCATTGGAGGATCGAACTCTCCAGCGAATCAAAACTTGTTCTTTGTACCACCATTAAATTGTGCCACACCAAATTCTGTCGATAATATTCCTTTAATACAATCAGTTGGCAGTATTACTTTTAATGGTGGTTTAAATATTGTCACAGAAACAGGTGCTTTGGTCAAAATAAACGGGATAAACACCACCGCTTCAGCAGTGGCGATAACAGGAAGTCCTGGTTTTGAGAGATATACAATCAATGGTTTATCTGGAAATATTACCATAAAATCAACTAAACAAGTTTATGTTTCCTATTTTGGAACAAATGGAGCAGCAACTTATGGCGGTTACTACTCTGGCTTTGACCTTAAACCTGAAATCGTGACTGATAAACTTTCAGTAACAAGTTCATCGTGTATTCCCAATGTAGTTTTAAAAATCAACAGCTTGTCTTCCTACGACACCTTTAAATGGTATAAAAATGACATAGAAATTTCAGGAGAAACAAGCAACCAATACACACCTACTGTTCCAGGCTACTATCAAGCTAGTGGGAGTATTTCTGGATGTCCGAATAATGATTTTGTTTTTTCAGATAAAATTCCTGTTAGCAGTTGTCCCACTAATTTAGACAATGACAAAGCTAATGACAACATTGATTTAGACAATGACAATGATGGAATAACGAATTGTACAGAATCGTATGGCAATTTAAATATAGCCCTTTCAAATTCTGCTGCTGGAAGCATTGCAGTCGACAACTATTCCAATTCTTTTATAGGAGCCGTCTCAACTTCAGAAACTGGATTGTCAATAGGAACATTTACAGGAAATGCCGACGGTAGTTTTATAACCGAAATACCTGCTGGCAAAGAAAGTAGTGTGACTTATACCATGAATTTTACAAAACCAATAAGTTTAGGAATAGAATATATTTCTAGTGGCAATCCCTCTGATTTATTGAATGCTGATGCTGAATACGTTATAAATTCAGATATCGACAAAACGATAACTGTTATTAACCCAAACAATCAATTATTGATTGACACTGACTACGATGGAATTTACGAAAGTGGAGTAACGGAATTTTCTTCATTTGAAATTCGATTTAGATTAAATAGTGTCACTCCTTTGAAAGTAGGAACTGGAACTTTCAAGTTCTTGAGCTATTTAGCAAACTCTATCAGTTTTACCCATAAAAATCTATCCGATACGAATCCAAATAAATCAACCTTGAAATTCTTTGCAGTATGTGTTCCAAAAGATTCTGATGGGGATGCAATCCCCGATCAATTGGATATAGACAGCGACAATGATGGGATTCCTGATATTATTGAAGCGCAAGTTAATAATTCGGTTATTTTATCGAATGCTGACACCAATACAAATGGACTAGATAATGCTTTTGAACCTGGATTAAATCCTGTTGATTCTGATATGGACGGAATTGCAGATTATTTAGATTTAGATAGTGACAATGACGGTGTTTTAGATTCAGTAGAAACAGGAAATGATTTGGATGCTGATGGAATTCGAAATTTTCGAGATTTAGACAGTGACAAAGATTTATGTTCAGATGTTTTTGAAGCGGGTTTTACTGATGCTGATAATGATGGAAAATTTGGAAATTCGCCAATAACTGTTGATTCAAATGGACTTGTGATTGGAGCATCTTATACAAATCCAAATCCCAATTATTTAATTTCGGCACCAATTGTGATAACAACACAACCTGCAGTTACACCAACTTGCGAATTACAAAATGCCACTATAACTATAGTTGACAATGATGTAGATACGTATCAATGGCACGTTTCAATTGATAATGGTACAAATTGGACTGACATTTCGAATAATGCAACTTATTCCGGATCTACAACAAACACCTTGTTATTAACTAGCGTGACCAATTCGATGAATGGCTACAAATATCGGGTGCAATTGAGTAAAATAGGAAATTCCTGTGGTTTGACTTCAGATGAAACTACTTTGACTGTTTATGAATTACCTGTAGTAAAAGAGATCACTATTATACAATGTGACGATGATTTAGATGCCAAAACATATTTCAATTTAACAGTGAAAAATGATGTAATTTCCAGCAATTTCATCAATGAAAATTTCACCTATTACACTTCTTTGGCTGGAGCCAATACCGAAGATCCTTTAGAATTGATTTCAACTCCACAAGCCTTTCAAAATACAAACCCTCCTTTACCATCTCCTCAAGGATTAATGTATGTTTGGACAAGAGTTTCTAATAAAATTACTGATTGTTTTAGTGTTGCAAAATTAACACTTCTTGTTGTGGCTTCACAATTTCCAACAACATATAGTTATCCAGTACCTCCTGTTTGCGATGATACTTTAGCCGCAGAGGGAACAGCAACAGGCGACCCCAATACAAATAAAAGGGATGGAATATCCGCATTTGATTTAACCACTGCTATTAATGTTGTAGAATCCCAACTACCTCCACCATTATCTAATTACACAATCAAATATTATAGAAACAAAGTAGATGCTTTAACTCAAAATGATGTTAATGGGAATTCTTTAGCTATAAAACCAACCGAATATACTAATTTTAGGAATGACATCCCTTATGCTCAAAATATTTGGGTAAGAGTCAATAACAATTTATCTTCTGATTGTGGTTATGGCTTTGGTGATTATATTAAACTAACTGTCGAGAAATTACCTTTTGCAAATCCCGTCTCCATTCCAAGACAATGCGATGACAATCAAGATGGGATTTTTGTTTTCAACACTACAAGTTTACAATCTACTTTATTAAATGGACAAACAAACGTAACGGTTACTTATTTTGACCAAGCAAATGACCCGTTGCCAAGCCCCTTTCCAAACACTTTTGCAACAACTTCACAAACCATAAAAGCGGTTGTAACCAATAATACCTCATTAAACTGTTTTGACGAAACCACCATACAATTTATCGTTGATGATTTACCGGAAGCTTTCGCCGTTCCGGTTTCGTTGACAACAATT
>NZ_CAWURC010000037.1:0-44699 GCF_963925185.1 uncultured Flavobacterium sp.
GGTCATGGGTACTACTTGTGGGCGATGAGGGGTTCGAACCCCCGACCCCCTCGGTGTAAACGAGGTGCTCTGAACCAGCTGAGCTAATCGCCCTTAATAGGAGTGCAAATATACATTGTAGATATTGCATTTACAAACAAAATGTAAAAAATAAAATTTATAATTATTAACTACTAAGAACGCAAAAAATAGTAGGTAAAATAAGACTTGATTTATTTGTGTTCAAAAGGTATAACCTTACATTTGTATAATTAAAAAAATAGCAATGGCTCGATTTAAAGAAAATGATTTGCCAAAATCAAAGATTACCGCAAGTTCACTGAATAAAGCAATACTCATATTCAAATATGCCGGAAATCATCGTTGGAAATTTTATGTTGGGTTAATTTTCCTCTTATTTACAGGCGCTACAGCCTTGGCATTTCCTAAATTAATGGGAATGTTAATTGATAGCGTAAAGGGAGGAAGTTATGATCAAGCTAATAATATTGCATTGTTATTAATTATAATATTGTTTTTTCAATCTATATTTTCTTTTTTTAGATTGTATTTATTTATCAATTTCACCGAACATACACTAGCTAATCTTCGCCTTTCTTTATACAGTAATTTAGTTAAATTACCCATGTTGTTTTTCTCCCATAAACGTGTGGGTGAATTAAATAGCCGAATCAGTTCTGATATTACTCAAATACAAGACACATTAACTTCCACTATTGCCGAATTCTTACGACAATTTATTTTGATTATTGGCGGTGTAATTTTACTAGCAACACAAAGTATCAAACTAACTTTACTAATGCTATCAGTTGTTCCTCTTGTAGCAGTTGCTGCCGTCATTTTTGGAAGATTTATCAGGAAGTATTCAAAAAAAGTTCAAGATCAAGTTGCCGAAAGTCAGGTTATAGTCGAAGAAACAATGCAAGGAATTAGCATTGTGAAGGCTTTCGCCAATGAATGGTACGAAATCGCTCGCTATGATGGAAAAATAAAAGAAGTTGTAAAATTGGCCATCAAAGGAGGAAAATATAGAGGATACTTTGCGTCGTTTATTATTTTCTGTCTCTTTGGAGCCATTGTTGCGGTGGTTTGGTTTGGTGTTCGATTAAGCATTAGTGGCGAAATGAGCATAGGGCAATTAATCTCCTTTGTTTTGTATTCGACTTTCGTTGGAGCTTCTTTTGGCGGAATTGCAGAGCTTTATGCCCAAATTCAAAAAGCTATCGGGGCAACAGAACGCGTTTTTGAACTATTGGAAGAAACTCCAGAAAAAATAAATTCTGCACAAAATTCATTATCTATCCAAAAAATTAATGGGAATGTCACTTTCAAAAATGTGGCCTTTAGTTACCCTTCTAGAAAAGAAATAAAAGTATTGAAGGGTGTAAGTTTTACAGCTAATTTTGGTCAAAAAATTGCCATCGTAGGACCAAGTGGTGTTGGTAAATCAACCATTGCTTCCTTATTGTTGCGCTTTTACGATATTGAAGGTGGTGAAATATTGATTGACGGAAAAAACATTTACGATTTTGATTTGGGAAATCTCCGCGGCAATATGAGTATTGTTCCCCAAGATGTGATTTTATTTGGCGGAACTATCAAAGAAAACATTGCTTACGGAAAACCAGATGCTACCGATGACGAAATTCTTGTTGCAGCAAAACAAGCCAATGCTTTGAATTTTATTGAAAGTTTTCCAGAAAAATTTGAAACTATGGTTGGCGAAAGAGGAATTAAATTGTCTGGTGGACAAAGACAACGAATTGCCATTGCAAGAGCCTTACTCAAAAATCCAAGTATTTTGATACTGGACGAAGCTACATCATCATTAGACAGCGAAAGTGAAAAACTGGTTCAAGAAGCCTTAGAAATTTTAATGGAAGGAAGAACGAGTATTATTATAGCGCATCGTCTTTCAACTATTCGCAGTGCTGATCAAATTTTGGTTCTTGATAAAGGTATAATTGCAGAACAAGGAACACATAAGGAATTGATTATTTTAGAAAACGGTATTTACAAAAACTTAAGTAACTTACAGTTTAGCGATTCATAAAAAGGTTTGAGTAGAAAAGACCTGTCAGGTTTTAAAAACCTGTCAGGTCTATACTTACCAATAAACGCTACTTTCCTTTCCTCCTATTTCGTTCCGCTTTTATCATTGATAATTCACGACTCGTTTGTCCAGCGACAGAAGTATTCTCTTCGGCCCGACGAATTAAGTAGGGCATCACATCTTTTACAGGTCCAAAAGGCAAATACTTGGCAACATTGTAACCGTTTTCGGCTAAATTAAAACTAATGTTGTCACTCATTCCATATAATTGACCAAACCAAATTCTAGAATCATTAGCTTTTAAACCTTTTTCTTCCATCAAATCCATCAATAAATAAGTACTCAATTCATTGTGAGTTCCTGCAAAAACAGACATTCTGTCGATATTATCAATCATATATTTAACAGCTGCATCATAATTCTTATCCGTAGCTTCTTTATCAGAACAAATCGGTGTTGGGTAACCCATTTCTTGAGCGCGTTCATTTTCTTTTTCCATATAAGCGCCACGTACTAATTTCATTCCAATAAAAAAACCTTCCGCTTTTGCTTTTTCGTTCAGTTTTTTCAAATAATCCAATCGATCCCAACGGTACATTTGTAATGTATTAAAAACAATGGATTTCGATTTATTGTATTTTTGCATCATTTCAACAATCAAATCATCGACTGCACCTTGCATCCAACTTTCTTCGCTGTCTATCAAAAGTGCAATATCATTGTCGAACGCCGCTTTACAGACTTTATTAAATCGAGCCACTACCCTATTCCATTCTTCCGTTTCAGCCGACGTCAGTTTTTTCTCTTCTCCAATAACTTGATACAAATCGATGCGACCAAAACCAGATGGTTTAAAAACGGCAAACGGAATTGTCTTTTTTTCTTTGGCAAAATCAATAAGTTTCAAGGTTTTTTCCAAAACAGCATCAAACTGATCTTCCTCTTCTTTTCCTTCAACAGAATAATCTAAAACAGAAGAAACTCCTTTGTCATACATTTTATCTACTACAGAAATACAATCGTCTTCATTAATACCGCCACAAAAATGGTCAAAAACAGTGGCGCGAATTAAACCTTCGACGGGTAAATTTGCTTTTATTGCAAAATTTGTAACTGCAGTTCCTATGCGAACTAGGGGTTGATTATCAATTAATTTAAAAAGGAAATAAGCTCTATCAAGTTCAGTATCGCTTTTTAGTGAAAAGGCAATTTGTGTATTATTGAATAAATTCTTCATTATTTGTTATATTTTTGTGCAAATATAAAAAGAGTTTTAAATATTATTCAGCAAAATTTACCTTATTTTGCGCTTTCAATCAATAAAATAAAATGCAAACAATTCAAGCCAATAATTATTCAATTCATTTCAACGAAAAAGGATATGACGCCTTAAATTCGTTCCTAAACGAAAGTAACTATTCAAACTTATTTATTGTTGTAGATAACAATACGGAGGAGCTTTGTTTGTCTAAATTTTTGCCTTATTTAGCTACGGATCTTTCCATAGAAATTATTGAATTTGAAGCAGGAGAACCCAATAAAAACATTGAAACTTGTGTTCAAATTTGGAATGTTTTAACAGAACTTGGAGCCGACAGAAAAAGTCTTGTTATCAATCTTGGCGGTGGCGTTGTTACTGATTTGGGTGGTTTTGTGGCTTCGACATTCAAACGAGGAATCGATTTTATCCATATTCCAACCACTTTACTTTCGATGGTCGATGCTTCTGTAGGTGGAAAAACGGGTGTAGACCTAGGAAATTTAAAAAACCAAATTGGCGTTATCAATGTACCAAAAATGGTACTTATTGACACCCAATATTTAGAAACACTTTCTAAAAAAGAAATGCGTTCCGGACTTGCCGAAATGCTCAAACACGGTTTAATATATGATAAAGGCTATTGGGAAAAGTTCTTAGATTTAAAAGTCATAGATTTTGCCGATTTTGATGAATTGATTTATCGTTCGGTCGAAATAAAGAACGAAATTGTAATACAAGATCCAACCGAAAAAAATATTCGAAAAGCATTGAACTTTGGACATACTCTTGGCCACGCTATCGAAAGCTATTATTTAGAAAATGAAAACAAGGAATCCTTGTTGCACGGTGAAGCAATTGCCATTGGAATGATTTTGGAAAGTTATATTTCATTAGGAAAAGATTTGATTAGCCCATCGGAATATCAGCAAATAAAAAAAGCGATAAAGACTATTTATGATGACGTCGTTTTTGAAAATAATGACATTGACCCCATATTAGAATTATTGATTCATGACAAAAAAAATGAGTACGGAAACATACAATTTGCACTGATTGACGGCATCGGAAAAATAAAAATCAATCAATCTGTTGAAAATGAATTAATTATAAAAGCTTTCGAAGATTATAAATCTTAATTTTTTTACTAAAAAGGATTGCTTTACGTATATAATATTTTTTACATTTGCAGCAATGAAAAAAAATCAAAACCAGAAAAATTATAGTTCCATTAAAAACGAAAGCAATACCTCTTTTTTAAGAATATTGAAACGTTTTTATACGATTAAAGATATTTATAGTTATGACACTTTTCAATATTTGAAAGCGGATCACGAGAAACTTCAAATTATATATGCAAACATTAGAGTTTGAATTTAGTTGGATTTATTTTACTTTATAAATAACATAAAACACTAAAAACCTAATGAATACAAAATACTCTGATCTAATAAATCAAACCTATTATTTCCCACAAGAAGAATTTACTTTAGATAAAGACAACCTTCAGTTTCACAATATTGATTTGATGAAATTAGTAGAACAATACGGCACCCCATTAAAGTTTACCTACTTACCACAAATCTCAAATAACATCAACAAAGCCAAGAATTGGTTTCGTAAATCGATGGAGAAAAACAAATATGATGCTAAGTATTTCTACTGTTATTGTACCAAAAGTTCCCATTTTGAATATGTAATGAACGAAGCATTCAAAAATAACATTCACATTGAAACTTCATCCGCTTTTGACATAAATATCGTTGAAAATTTAATGGCTTCAGGGAAAATTAACAAAAGTACTTATGTAATTTGTAATGGTTTTAAAAGAGACCAATATATTGAAAACATTGCTCGATTAATAAATAACGGTCATAAAAATACGATACCAATTATTGATAACTATGAAGAGCTTGACATTTTACAAGATAAAATCAAAAGGAAATTCAAAATAGGAATTCGTATTGCTGCTGAGGAAGAACCAAAATTTGAATTTTATACTTCCCGTCTTGGAATTGGCTATAAAAATATCGTCCAGTTTTATAAAAAGCAAATTCAGGATAATAAAAAGTTAGAACTTAAAATGTTACACTTTTTTATTAATACTGGTATTAATGACAATGCCTATTATTGGAACGAATTGGTAAAATGTATCAAAGTATATGTGGCACTAAAAAAAGAATGTCCAACACTTGATGGATTGAATATTGGTGGAGGTTTTCCAATAAAAAATTCATTGGCTTTTGAATACGATTATCAATATATGATTGACGAAATTATCAATCAAATTAAGATCGCTTGTGACGAAGCCGAAGTTGATGTTCCCAATATTTTTACTGAATTTGGTTCTTATACTGTTGGCGAAAGTGGCGGCGCTATTTACCAAATTTTGTATCAAAAACAACAAAATGATAGGGAAAAATGGAACATGATTGATTCCTCGTTTATTACTACTTTACCAGATACTTGGGCAATTAACAAGCGGTTTATTATGCTGGCAATCAACCGCTGGAATGATACTTATGAAAGAGTTTTGCTTGGTGGCTTGACCTGTGATAGCGATGACTATTATAACTCAGAGCAGAATATGAATGCTATTTATTTGCCAAAATACAATAAAGAAAAACCATTATATATTGGTTTTTTCAATACTGGAGCTTATCAAGAAACCATTGGTGGTTATGGTGGTTTACATCACTGTTTGATTCCGCAACCCAAACACATATTGATTGATAAGGATGAAAACGGAATCTTAGCAACTGAAGTATTCTCTGAACAACAAACTGCCGAGGATGTTTTAAAAATATTAGGTTACGCAAAATAATAAATTAATAATTAGTCTATTTAAAATTCGTTAATTTTGAATATGTTTTTCAATTTTTTCAATTTTTAAATATTTAAATTTAAAAAAATGAGTAAAGGTCCAATAAGCCAATTTATCGAAAAGCATTATTTGCATTTCAACTCTGCTTCTTTGGTAGATGCTGCAAAAGCATACGAACAACAATTAGCCAACGGGGCAAAAATGATGGTTAGTATGGCTGGCGCAATGAGTACTGCGGAAATCGGGAAGATTTTTGCAGAGATAATCCGTAAAGATAAAGTTCAAATAATTTCTTGCACTGGGGCAAATCTTGAGGAAGATATAATGAATTTAGTTGCACACTCGCACTATGAAAGAGTGCCTCATTATCGTGATTTGACACCAGAAGACGAATGGGCTTTACTGGAACGAGGATTAAATCGAGTAACCGATACTTGTATTCCAGAGCACGAAGCGTTCCGTAGACTGCAAAAACATATTTATAAAATTTGGAAAGATGCCGACGATAAAGGAGAAAGATATTTTCCTCACGAATTTATGTATAAAATGTTGCTTTCAGGGGTTCTTGAAGAATATTACGAAATAGACTTAAAAGACAGCTGGATGTATGCTGCAGCAGAGAAAAATTTACCTATTATTGTACCGGGATGGGAAGATAGTACGATGGGAAATATATTTGCCTCATATGTTATCAAAGGTGAATTAAAAGCTTCTACAGTGAAGTCAGGTATAGAATATATGGTTTACTTGTCAGATTGGTACCCGAAAAATAGTGCCAATGGAATTGGATTTTTTCAAATAGGTGGGGGTATTGCTGGCGATTTTCCAATTTGTGTTGTCCCAATGTTGTATCAAGATATGGAAATGCACAATATTCCTTTTTGGAGTTATTTTTGTCAAATTTCAGATTCTACAACCAGTTATGGTTCTTATTCTGGAGCAGTTCCAAATGAAAAAATTACTTGGGGAAAATTAGATATAAAAACACCTAAATTTATTATTGAGTCGGATGCTACGATTGTTGCTCCATTAATTTTTGCTTATTTGTTAGATTTATAAAATTATTTTTATGAACAGAATTATTGTTGATTATACTAAACTTACCCACGAAATTTTAAATCTTTTGGTCGAAAAATTTCCTGATGGCTATGACGATTCAAACACTATCCGCTTTAGAAATGCACAAAACGAATTAATCGAAGCTGTTGAAGTCAAAACTGAAGACACTGTTTTTTTAGTAAAAATCAGCACTAATCTTGCAGATCGTATTGAAAATTATGATGAAGATGATGAAATTGCTTCTGAAATCGAGCCAATTATACCTGCAAAAGGTTTTGATGATAGCGAGGATGATGATGATTTTGACAAACCCTATACTGACAATGACAATGATGATGATGATGATGATGATGATAACTCCGATGAAAAGGAGTTTGATGATGATGAAGACGAGGACGAGGACGACAATTAATTAAATTTATTAAAAAAAGGAACTCCGAAAGAAGTTCCTTTTTTTTTTTAAATAAACCAAACTACTTCAAATAGCGTTCTTTAATTATTCTCAAATGATGATTTTGATGTCCTGAAATTATAAACCCTAACGCACGAACAGAAATAGCACTATCAGAAGAAGTACCTAAATATAAAAGCTGTTCCCCCGAAAAATTTTTGAACAAACTTAATGTAGATTTTCTGACGAATTGAAACTCTACAATCAAACTTTCCAATGTTCGATTATTTGCCATAGCATTGGGTACATAATCGTTTTCTTCAAATCCAGGCAAGGGTGTTTTGTCTCCTCGCCCAATTCTTAGAGCTCGATAGGCAAAAATGCGTTCTGAATCAATGAGATGCAATAAAATATCCTTGATTGTCCATTTATTTTCTGCATACCGATATTCCATTTTTTCTAATGGAATAATTGAAATAAAAGAAATCATTTGATTTAATCCTTTTTCCAAGCCTTCTATCAAACTTATATCTTCTAATGCATCTATATAAGTAGTGTTGAAAGAAGAATATTCCATTTTTAATAATTCGTTAGGTTTCATAAATTAGAAATTATGCTGAGTTTCGACTGGCATTTGTGTTTCCAAAAAGAGAACGAGTAACAATCTTTTCGTACGTTTTTATCAAGTCCAAATCAGGATTTTTCTCTCTATTCATTTCATTAATTTTCAACAAGGCATATTGTTGTATTGTCAACAAAGGCAATACAATACGCTCTCTTATATCAATCGAAGCCTTACCGTCAGGATAATTTTCCATAAGCTCTTTATGACCCGCAATTTTTAACAACAATCTTTTTGTTTCCAAGAATTCGTCGTAAATAATTTGCCAAAACGGACCAAATTCAGGGTCATTTTTCATATAAGCGGTCAATGGGAAAAAGGACTTCGCCAAAGACATCATACTGTTTTCCAATAATGTTTTAAAGAACAAAGAATTATCATATAAATCCTGAACTTTTTCCCATTTATTGTTATCTTCAAAGTGTTTTAATGCCGAACCTACGCCAAAAAATCCTGGCACATTCTGCTTCAATTGACTCCAAGAACCAACAAATGGAATGGCTCGTAAATCTTTGAAATCTAGAACATCCGACTTATTTCTTTTTGAAGGACGACTCCCTATATTTGTTTTAGCATAATACTTAATTGTGCTCATTTGCTCTAGGTATGGAATGAACTTTGGATGATTCTTGAAATCCAAATATTTTTGATATCCTAATTCTGCTAATTGCCCCAAAACTTCTTTTTCACCAGCATTCAGCTCATTTTTACCTTTACTAAAAACTTGATTTGTAACGCCAGCACTTAATAAATTTTCTAAGTTATTCCGACAAGAATCCAAAGTTCCAAAATTAGAACTTATGGTTTGCCCTTGTACCGTAACTTGAATTTCTTTGTTTTCTATGTTTGGCCCCAAAGAAGCATAAAATTTATGTGTTTTTCCACCACCACGAGCTGGTGGACCACCCCGACCATCAAAGAAAATAGCTTTAATTCCGTATTTTCTGGAAATGGCAGTAAGTTGCTCCTTAGCTTCATAAATACTCCAATTTGCCATTAAATACCCCCCATCTTTTGTACCATCAGAAAAACCAAGCATTATTGTTTGCTTATTATTTCTGTTTTTTAAATGTTTGGCATAAGCAGGGTTCGTGTATAACTTTTCCATTATGATATGCGCTTTTTGCAAATCATCAACTGATTCAAATAGCGGAATTATGTCAACCAAAGGATTTTCCCAATTGTTTAATCGGATAAGTGCAAAAGTTTCCATCACATTAAGCGCACTTTCATTATTGCTTATGATATAACGATTTGCTCCAAATTCTCCATTTCTTTCTTGAATTTGTTTGATGGCCTGTATAGACTCGATAGTCGATTTTGTCATTTCATCTTCAAATACGTTTGAATCTATATCGCCTAAAGCATTGGAGAGAACTTTAATTTTATCATTTTCAGAAAGCTCATAATAATTCGTTGGAAAGATAGTAGAATTTGAATTTACGAAATAATCAACAACATCTTTAAATACGGAATCATGAACTCTACTATTTTGACGAATATCTAAAGACGCAAAATGAAATCCAAACAAATTTACTTTGATCAAAAGTGCATCTAATTCGTCTAAATATAAAGATTGGTGACGTTCAATTATTATGGTTTTAATTTTATTTAATTGTGTTTTGAATTCATCTAAGGTGATATAAATTTCACCTTTTGAATAAAATACAGAACGATATAATTTATATTCCAGTTCTGCAACCAGGACATCTACATCAAAGAAAGTTAATTTTCTTTTTAGATTTCTCATCTCGATATAATAACATTTCAATATCGAATTTCTTAATCTTTCTGCGACTTTAAGAGTGATTTCGGTTGTTACAAAAGGATTTCCGTCACGATCTCCACCAGGCCAAAAACCGAGTTTAATTAATGGGTTTTGAATGGAGCTTCCGTTCAATATGTTTTTTTCAAGATAATGCACCATCTCTCCTGAAGTCTCATAAAATACATTTTCGAGATACCAAATTAAGCTTACTGCTTCATCAAATGGATTGGGTTTTACGGCTTGAATAAAAGGTGTTTTACCTAATTGTGCTAATAATTGTTTAATGTCAAGTAAGTTATTCTCACGAATAGCATTAGTTAAATCATTGATAATACCAAGAACGGCACCTGGGTAAAATTGTGTTGGATGAGCTGTTAATACAGTTCTTACATTAAAATCTTCTAAGAAATCAATTAACTCTTCTTTCTTATTTTTAGCATCTGCTTTTTCTTTGATGTCTCGCAACGAACCTCTCCCTTCCATATTATTTACGATTGGAAAAGCGGCATCCTCAATAGCGTCAAAAAGTACAATCTGACGTTCGATATATTGAATAAAACGGAACATTAAATCGATTTTTTCTTTTTCGGAAGCATTGTGCAGGTATTTTTCGGCAAAGAAATTAACAATCTCTTTTGGATTTTCTTGTTTTTTGAAACCAGTATCGCAAACTTCGGTAAATAGGGGTAGTAAAACCCCTGTATTATCAATAGAATCAAAAGGCAAGGTTATAAAAACACTATTATAAATATGATATTTTGAAAGAACCTCTTGATTGAAACGTTCTATTTTTGGAAGTGTGTACATAGTAGCGTATTAATTGTTGTTGGTAATAGTTAATTCATAAAAAAACCCCAAGAATAAACTTGAGGCTATTTTATAATATAGTTTTCAAGTGATTACATATTCTTAAAAATAGTATGCATCAAGCGCTTCTTATCGTTTATACTTTCTTCTAATGAAATCATTGTCTCGGTTCTATAAACTCCTTCAATATCATCAATCATAAAAATAACATCTTTTGCATGTTTCGTATCTTTAGCTCTAATTTTACAGAAAATATTAAATTTTCCAGTCGTTACAGAAGCCACTGTTACAAATGGGATTTCATTAATTCGTTGCAAAACAAACTTTGTTTGTGATGTGTTATTAAGAAAAACGCCAACGTATGCTATAAAAGAATATCCTAATTTATCATAATCAAGAGCTAAAGACGAACCCATTATGATTCCTGCATCTTCCATTTTTTTTACTCTAACATGCACCGTTCCTGCAGAAATTAATAATTTTTTTGCAATATCTGTAAACGGAATTCTTGTGTTGTCTATCAACATGTCCAAAATCTGGTGATCTACTTCATCTAAACGAAACTTACTCATAATTCTTAAATTAATATTATTAATTGTAATTAGAAAAAATCAACATAAATATTAGATTCAATTTTATTCCTTCATTAAACCATTAACAAACTCGATGTTGTTATCTAAATGAAAATCAGCTTTTTGATCTAATCTAGGAACATTATTAAAAGTATCTTGGTATAAAGCACCTTTAGAATCATACTCATAATGTCCGAAATAATTTTCCAATTCTCCTATCTTAACGATATATGCATTAAAACAAAGATTACCTTCTATTAGTTCTTCTTTATATTGTGCAGCAAAATTGGTGATTATTTCAATACCATCATAATTTATTTTGATATTTTTATATATAAAATCATAAAAAACAATATTATTTTGAGGAATATTCAAGTAATTGTCAATTTCATTGACAACTACATCGTTTTCGTCAATTATGATAAAACTCGAAATTAGAGATATAAAAACAAATTTTCGAGTTTTTTCTCTAAAATAATCATTTTGAAAATGTCCGGCTTCGAACAAAATAGTAGGAACTCCTAAATTTTGAAAAGTATCTCCAATACAGTTTATGTTGAACGTATCGTCAAAACGCCCCACTTGCCCTGGAATATATTTTTGCAAAACAGTGTTAATTCTCGCAATCAAGTTGATTGCTTTCAATCGAGATACATTTACCTCTCTTGCCTCATTATAAGAGGGAGCCAAAAAAGACAATGTTGTAGGCTTTCCCGTATTCCCCACTCCAAAAATAGTGCGTTGATCATGAAGATTATAACAAAAATCAGGTTTAAAACTCTCCAAAGTCGCTCTCAAAATATTACTTTCAGGCTGTGAAAGATTTTGAGAATCTCTGTTTAAGTCAATTTTATTTGCGTTTTCACGAGTATATAGCTTTGCACCATCAGGATTTAACATTGGAATGCAACAAAATGTGAATGTATTGAGAAAGCGTTTTGCTAATTCGGAACTATCATTTAACAAATTTATAAAGTCAAAAAGGGCTTTTGTCGTTGTACTTTCATTTCCGTGCATTTGAGACCAAAGCAGAATTCGAATTTTTCCAACCCCAATTTCATATTTATAAATGGGTTTATCAAGGACTGATTTTCCAATAATTTTTAGTTGATTGTTAGTGTTGAAGCTTTTTAAAACTGGCTCAATGGACTCTAAAGTTATGTATCTGCCTTGCAGAGATTGCTCTTTAAATTGATTGAATAATTGTTCTAAATCCATGGGTTTATTTTCTTTCACAAAAGTAAACATCTTTGTATTTACATTTGTAAACCGTAAATATTTGCAATTATTTAAAAATGTAAACAGCATTTTAATGTGTAATGAGTCCTATATCTTAGGCTGTGTAGCTATTTGTTTGCTTTATCTTTTTAAATATTCAAATATCTATTTATCAGTTTTTTATATACTATTACTTTATGTTTTAATTATTGATAATTATGCTAAATATAATGATTTACATCTGTAATTTTGGCATTTTCATTCCATTTGATTACATTTGTAACTCTATTATTTTAAATCATAATTTACAATGGTAAACACAGACGATTTCATAAAAAGATTAGAAATTATATTCGATTATTACAGTGTAAACGCTTCCGGATTTGCCGATAAAATTGGAGTACAGCGTTCTAGTTTGTCTCATCTACTTTCTGGTAGAAACAAGCCGAGCTTGGATTTTATATTAAAAATCATTGAGGTTTTTCCAGACGTGGATTTGTATTGGATTTTAAATGGCAAAGGAACTTTTCCTAAATCGGAAAATAAAATTGCTGCAACTGTTCCAACTCCTACTCCAACTTTTGACAATCCAGTTTTAGAAACCAAGATTGAAAAGACAGCAGATTTGTTTTCAGAAAAAATTGCAGAACCAAAAATTAAGGTTGAGGAAAATTTTATAAATACTATTACAAATTCGGATGGTGTTTCAATCCAGAAGAATAGCTCTGAAATTGACCGAATCGTATTTTTTTATAAAAATGGAACTTTTCGAACCTATTCCTCTGAATAATTATTTTTCGGGAGTAAAACTATATTCAGAAACTTTTCCTATTGCACCTTCAAAATGGTTCAATAAAATTTTTAAGTCATTTTTATAATCTGAGGTCGGATAAAAAGGTCTGCCAATTTTCACCTCTTTACTACTAAAATCAAATGCAATAGGAATTATTGGAACATTTGCTTTCAAAGCAATGTAATAAAAGCCCGTTTTTAATTCCGTAACTTTTTTCCTGGTTCCTTCGGGAGCAATGGCAAGTCTAAACTCCTTATGGTTTTTAAATATTTTTGCAATCGCTTCTACTTTGTTCAAACTTCCAGATCTATCAATTGGAGCGCCACCCATCCAACGAAAATAATATCCAAGAGGAAAACCAAATAATTCTTTTTTTCCAATGAAATTCATTTTATAACCCGTAATCCCTCTTGTAAATATCCCCAAATAGAAATCATGCCAGCTCGTATGAGGTAAAACCATCAGCACACATTTTTTGACGTTTTCATCAATAGTGCCTTCAATTTTCCAACCCATTAATTTATACAATATAAATTCGTATATATATTTTTTCATTTGATACATTTTTGTAAAATTAGCACTTATCTCCTGTTTTTGGAAAAAATATTTCTTAATGTTCAAAAAGTTCCTAAGTTATTTTATTCCTCTCAACACCTTCAAACAAAAATCCACTGTCAACAAAACATTGGAAGTTACTTTGGAAAATGGTAAATTAGTTTTGGATAGTGGAAATGCTATTATTCTTATGGAAGTTTGCAGCGTATTTTAAGAAAATGATTCGTAACTATTTAGTAGCAAATGATTGGATAAATTTTTTAACGAAAAAAAGGGAGACAAGCCCCCATTTTAGTATTAAAACATCTTATTGATATCATCCTTAATTTCTACCTCGATAACTTTGCCATATTTCTCAGCAATCTTTTTGATGTCTTCTGATTTACCTATCAATACAAATTGTAATTTATCCTTAGGAAAATAGTTCTCAATAATTTGGTTGGCTTTAGCCAAATCCAATCCATCTACATTTTTTTCAAAATTTTCGATAAATGATTTGTCAAAATTATACCAAAACATTTGTGACAACAAACCAGCTAATTGTTCATTAGTTTCATAACGAGGAGGAAATTGGCCTTTGACATAATTTTTAGCAGAGCTCAACGAATTTTTATCAATTCCTTTGGTGTGTAATTTATTTAATACATCCAAAGCCTTGTCAATAGCTGCTTCAGTCGTTTTAACGGCCGTGAAAGTGCTAATGTAAAAAGAACCACCATTCTTTAAATTATTAAATCTACTGCCCGCTCCATATGTTAAACCAGAATTTACTCTAAGCTCATCATTTAACATCGAGGTAAAACGACCTCCAAAAAGTGTGTTAACTACTTCGATAGCAACATAATCAGGGTTGTTTCTACTCACACCGGGGGAACCTATGTAGAAAGTAGTTTCCTTTGCATCTTCTTTATTAACTAATAAAACGCTACTTTCTTTAGGACTAGAAATTGATTTTGAGGCTAGGTTTTCCGTTTTTATTTTGGACTTATCCCAACTAGAAAATAACTTTGTAATTGTTGCTTTTATTTCTTTACTAGAAAAATCTCCTACAAGACAAATTACAGCTTCATTGGATTTGTAATTTGTTTTGTAAAAATCCTTAATATCATTCACTGTCAATTTGCTTACCGTGGTTTTAGTACCATTTTTAACATTGCCATATACGTGATTTCCGAACAATAGTGTATCAAAATAAGCTCCAATTACAGATCGTGGACTTTCTTTTTGTTGCCCTAGTGTAACTAACAAACGACTTTTTTCTTTTTCGAATTCGTCGGTATCAAAAATAGGATTTAGTAAAACTTCTTTTATGATTTTTAGTACTTTTGTTTTATCCTTTGATGCAAAATTGGAAGAAAGACCAAAATATTCCTTGGTTGCATAAGTATCTATATTGGCGCCAATAAAGTCTAACTCTTCATCTAATTTTGCTTTCGGGTAATTTTCAGTACCGTGTTTGAGAGCAATCGCGGTTAATGAAGCTAATCCTGCTTTATCATTGTCATAAATTGCACCAGCGGGCAGAATTACCGAAACACTAATAATAGGCACATCGTGCTGCTCCATTAAGGAAACGGTAAGCCCATTTGGTAATTTAAACGTAGTATAATTGGGTAGTATAAAGCTTTGCGCCGAGAGATTAATGGTTGAAATCAATAAGCTTAACAACAGGATTTTTTTAATACTATTTTTCATAACTTTATTATTCTACATTAGTTTTTAATACCCCTACAGTTCTGTTGCTCTTTGTTAAATATTTTTGAGCTACTTTTTGTACATCGGCTACGGTAACCTTATTATAATTAGCCGGAGCATCAAACATTTTTTTATAATTCCCAAAAAACACTTCGTAAGTTCCTATGTTATTTGATTTTCCATTAATGGTTTCTACTTGATTGTAGAACTCCATTAGTTTTTGATTTTTGATTTTTTGAAGCTCGTTTTCGGTAATTCCTTCTTTTTTTACTTTTTCAATCTCTACATAAATAGCCTCTTCTAAATCGGCTTCATTTACATCTTTATTAGCGACAGCATATACATTAAAAAGATAAGGATCTAAAGTATCACCATAATCCGTTTGAATCTGTGTGGCTAGTTCATTTTGATCTACGAGTGAAGCATACAAACGGGAGGAGTTTCCACTAGAAAGTATTGAACTCAGAATATTCAAGGCATAATAATCTTCATTTTTAGAATTTGGAGTGTGATATCCAATCATTATATACGGTGTTTCCACTTCCTTTTTTACGGTAATTCTTCTTTCTCCATTTTGAACCGGTTCAACTATATGGACGACTGGAGGAACTGGTTGTACAGGAATGGACTCCAAATATTTCTTAGCAAATTCCTTTACTTTTTCAAATTTTATTGCCCCAGAAACCACAACTACACAATTGTTTGGAGCATAATAAGTTTTAAAATAAAGTTCCAAATCTTGTTGGGTCCAATTTTTCATATCATCTTCATACCCAATTACAGGCCAATGATACGGATGTTCCTGAAAAGCTGTTGCTTGAACAGATTCTGATAAAAGCCGCCAAGGCGAGTTTTCAAGACCAGTACGTCGTTCACTCAAAACGACTCCTCTTTCACTTTCGACCATCTTTGGATCAATACTTAAACTTGAAATTCGATCACCTTCAAGATCAAACATAATTTCTGCTGAAGCTGATGGAAACCAATCAGTATAAACCGTTACATTTTCAGTTGTATAGGCATTATTAGCTCCTCCATGAAATTCCATTGTTCTGTCAAATTGTTTTGGACCATATTTGCTGGCTCCATTAAACATCATATGCTCAAAAAAATGAGAAAGACCAGTAATTCCCTGATGCTCATTTCGGCTTCCTACTTTGTAAAACAAGTACATATTAGCATTTGGAATAGAAAAATCTTCTACTACTAAAAACTTCATTCCATTTGTTAAAGTGAACGATTTTACATCGTCTACTTTCATTTGTGCATTCCCCAGATAGGTCAGCAAAAGAATAAACAGGAGCGTTATTTTTTTCATGTGATTTTAATTATCGTGTTAAAATTAATAAAAATATTTTAATATTTATTGAAACATTCTCCTCGCCTTTTCCAAATCTTCTGGTGTGTCGATGCCAATGCTTTTATCTGCTGTTTCGACCATTTTGATGCGTTTTCCAAATTCTAAATAACGCAACTGCTCCAGTTTTTCGGAGGCTTCCAATGATTTCATCGGCAAACTGTAGAAATCCAAAAGGGCTTGTTTCCTGAAAGCATAAATCCCAATGTGCTGCATATAGCGAACGCCCACGTTTACCGTTCTCGGATATGGAATCACCGAACGGGAAAAGTATAATGCAAAACCATTTTGGTCTACCACTACTTTCACATTATTGGGATTATTGATTTCGGCTTCATCGGTAATCTCAAACATTAATGAAGCTAAATCGACTTTGTTTTCGGTGTCATTTTTATAAATTGAAATCAGTTTTTCCAAAGCTGCTGTGTTAATAAACGGTTCGTCGCCTTGTACATTGACCACTATATCTACCTCCATATTCTCGACAGCTTCGGTAATTCTATCGCTTCCTGATTCGTGTTCCTTGATACTCATTATGGCTTTGCCTCCATTGGAAACAATTTCATCAAAAATTAAATCGGAATCTGTAACCACAAAAACAGCATCAAAAAGATGGGATTTTTGTGCGGCTTCATAAGTTCTTAAAATCACTGTTTTTCCTCCCAAATCCTGCATCAATTTGGCAGGAAATCTTGTTGAGGCGTAACGTGCGGGAATGAATGCTATTATTTTCATTTTGTATATTTTATTTTCCACCAGAACAAAGTTGCAATTTTTTATTTTTTTAACCTATAAATATAAAATTTATTCCACAAAATTATCATCCTTAAAACCTATCAAATACAACTTATTTTTGGCTCTCGTCATCGCCGTATACAACCATCGAATGTAATCTCTGTTGATGCCATCAGGCAAATACGGCTGCTCAATAAACACCGTATTCCATTGTCCTCCTTGCGATTTGTGACAGGTTATGGCATACGAAAACTTGACTTGTAATCCATTAAAATACTCGTTGGCTTTCACTTTTTGGAATTTTTTAAACTTGGTTTCTCCTTCATAATCTTTCAAAACTTCTTGATACAATCGGTTGGATTCTTCGTAGCTCAAGGATGGTGATTCGCTTTTTATGGTGTCTAATAATAGGACGGTTTCAAATGGAATCTGATTGGGATAATCGACCATTCGTATTTTTACTTTGGCAAAATTAAAACCGTATAATTCTTTAATATTGAAAATTTCCAAAACTTCGATGATGTCACCATTGGCAATAAAACCGGCTTCATCGGAATCTTTCAACCAGAAATAATTATTTTTTACGACCATCAAGAAATCTCCAGTGGATAATTCGTTTTCCTTGTCCAATATTTTAGAGCGAATTTGCTCATTGTATTGATTGGCTCTTTTATTCGATCTAACGATGAAGGCTGTGTCCTCAATACTATAATTACTGTAAGCCGAATTAATGGCATCCTGAATGTCGTAACCATCCGTCAAACGGACAATGTCCTTAAATTTTTTGAGATCAAATTTAAATTCGTCGATAAAAGAATCCTTCAACAACTCCCGAAGTTCCGTGGCATTATACAAAATTCCGGAGTTTTCTTCTTGACGCATTACTTCGTCCAGTTCGATATGTTCAACTTCTTTATTGTAATTCAATCCCAAAGTTTGAATGTCCAAAGCAGGACTAATATCCAAATTTACGGGCGGTAATTGGGCCGTATCTCCCAAAAAAATCATCTTGCAATTGGTTCCAGAATAGACATAGGAAATCAAATCATCGAGCAAAGAACCGTTTTCATATAACTTAGAATCAGAATTCGTATCCGATATCATAGAAGCTTCATCAACGATAAAAATAGTATTCGTGTGTTTGTTTTGTTGCAAAGTAAAAGAAACGCCACCTCCCGAAGATTTCTTTGGAAAATAGATTTTCTTGTGAATGGTAAAAGCGGGCTTGTTCGAATAATTAGCAATCACCTTAGCCGCACGACCCGTTGGCGCCAGCAAAACATACTTTTTATTAATGTCTAATAGATTATTTACGATAGTCGAAATTACCGTCGTTTTTCCCGTTCCTGCATACCCTTTTAATACAAAAATAGTATTGTTATCAGTTTCAGTTAAAAAAATAGCAATTTTTTGAAAAAATATATCCTGTTTGTACGTTGGCGTAAAAGGGAATTTTTTTCGTAAAAGGCTATAAAACAGGGAGGAATTCATTTAGTGTTATTTGACTGCAAAGTAAGGAAAGAATTTCAATATCAATTACAATAGCAATGGCAATTTTCAATTGTTAAACTGAATTTTTTATATTGATATTGTTATTGATTTTTGCCTTTGCCATTGCTATTGAATATTTAATTTGTAAGTTTGCAACTATGTCGATTAACGCTACCATTACCGATAAAAAATACAAAAAACTCTCGCTTCAAGTTTCCTTGACTGGACTTTCTTTTTGTGTTTTTGATACTTTGAATAACAAGATACTTTTTGTAAAGGAAGTGCATTTTGACAGCTTTCATAAAGCCAGAAAAATTGAGGAATTGTTTGCCGATGCTTTCAATGACAATCCGGAATTAAATGATTCTTATGACGAGATATTGGTCATTCATAACAATAATCTTTCAACCTTTGTACCTGAACCGCTTTTTGATGAGCACTTCTTAGGAAGTTATTTGCAATACAATACCAAAGTTTTCGATACCGATTTTTTTGCTTTCGACGAAATTCCGAATTACCAGTTGAATGCGGTTTACATTCCGTATGTGAATATCAATAATTTTTTTATTGATCAATTCGGCTCTTTTGATTACAAACATACCAATAGCGTTTTGGTCACAAAGCTTTTAGATGTCTCCAAAAATAATGACGACAAGAAGATGATTGTAAACTTCAATCCGGGTCATTTTGAGATTATTGTAGTCCAAAACCAGAAATTACATTTGTTCAATTCTTTCGATTATCAAACACCGGAAGATTTTCTTTACTATTTACTTTTCACTGCCGAACAATTGAATATGAATCCCGAGAATTTCAAATTGGAATTACTGGGAACTATAGTCGAAGAGGATGATTTTTATAAAATGGCTTTCCAATATATTCGGAATGTATCTTTTTTAGATGTTTCCGATTTACAAAAAAACAACACTTTTTCAACTGCCCAAAATCAGAAACATTTTATCTTGTTCCAATCGTGAGAATCATTTCAGGTAAATACAAAGGAAGACGCATTTTTCCTCCCAAAGGACTTCCTGTTCGTCCCACAACCGATATGAGTAAAGAAGCATTATTCAATGTTTTAAACAATCATTTTAGTTTTGAAGGCTTAAAAATATTGGACTTATTTGCGGGAACGGGAAATATCAGTTTCGAATTTGCCTCTCGCGGCAGCACTCCAATTACCTCAGTTGATGCTGATTTTGGTTGCGTTAAATTCATTAAACAAGTTGCTACCGAATACGACTTTAACATTGCGGCTACTAAGAGTGATGTCTTTACTTTTTTGGAAAGAAATAAAGCTACTTACGACATCATTTTTGCCGATCCTCCTTATGCATTAGACCAGAAAACCTTCGATAAAATTGTCTTGCTGATATTCGAAAAAGACACGCTTCAAGAAGATGGAATGATGATTATTGAGCATTCAAAATACACAAAACTAGACCATTTGATTCACTTTTCTTTCAAGAAAACCTATGGAGGCTCTATCTTTAGCTTTTTTGAAATTGGAAAAACAAATGAAGTAGAGATTGACGATGAAGAATTGTTTTTGGAATCAGAAGAAGAATAATTTTAGACAGCCCTATTCAAAAAAAATATTAGCCATAGATTCACAGATTTTAAAAATGATTAAAAATATGTGAATCTGTGGTTTAATAAAAAAATGCAGACCTATAAGCCGGGTTCTGTCCACGCCGGAGCGTGGCCTTATCATTTATCTAGGCACGCAATTACTCACGTGCTCCATCTTTCTACCCTTCGACAACGGGCGAGAACCCTTAAATGCCGATATACTTGAAATTTCACCGCATAGAGTTTACCTGGTTTCACTACAGCATTACCTGTACCTGCTTTCTGTTGCACTTGTCCTAATCCAATTTCTTGAACCGACGGGCGTTACCCGCTATGTTTCTCTGTGGTGTCCGGACTTTCCTCCTCGATAAATCGAGGCGATAAGGCGGTCTGCAGTGCAAATTTACTACAATTAATTCTGTTTCCTATTTTAGTCGCTTCACTTTAACAACTATTTCACAACTACTTAATAATAATATAGTTACCTTTAAGTATTAACTGTAAATCATATATTATGAAACCTATCTATCATTATGCCTCCGTTTCCGTAGCTTTAGAAGAGCTCAGAAAAAATGGCTTTATAAAGGATTTTAATCTTCCGGATGAACACATTAAAACAAATCCACATCTATATAAAATTCTCCATATTTACCGTTACGAAGGCAATACTGATCCTGGAGATGAAGCTGTAGTTTATGGTATACAATCTTCTTCTGGCGAAAAAGGAGTTTTTGTGGCGGGATATTCGGCAAATTCAAATAGTGACGTTATTCAGGTTTTGAATGAAATAAGTATTAAAAATAGAGTTCTATAAGTAATCATTCTAGTATTTTATTTTTTTTAGGAGCTTTATCCTGCTCTACGCTTCAATCTTTCTTTAATTGTCAATAAGTCTTTCGACTGCGCTCAAGATGACAATTAAAAAAAGGATTTCCACTTCGATCAGGGCTATGACATTTCGTTATTAACAAACTCTTGATAAATTATAAAATCTTTCAATCCATAAATTTTTGAGTCTTTGAATTAAAAACTATATTTGCTTTCGAAGAAAAATTCTATGGAACAATTTGTAGTATCGGCACGTAAATATCGTCCACAAACATTTAATGATGTTGTGGGACAAAAAGCCATTACCAATACTTTATTGCACGCCATAGAAAGCAATCACCTTGCCTCTGCCCTATTGTTTACCGGTCCTCGAGGCGTTGGGAAAACGACTTGCGCCCGGATTCTTGCTCGCAAAATCAATCAACCCGGTTACGACGACCCGAATGAAGATTTTGCTTTCAATGTTTTCGAATTGGACGCCGCGTCAAACAATTCCGTGGACGACATCAGGAGTTTGATTGACCAAGTTCGCATTCCGCCACAAACCGGAAAATACAAGGTTTATATTATTGACGAGGTACATATGTTGTCTTCGGCAGCTTTTAATGCTTTTTTGAAAACATTAGAAGAACCACCAAAACACGCCATTTTTATATTGGCAACGACCGAAAAACACAAGATAATTCCAACGATACTTTCTCGTTGCCAGATATTTGATTTCAAACGAATCTCCGTAAAAGACGCCAAAGAACATCTTGCCGAAGTCGCTGCCAGCCAAGGCGTAATTTGCGAAGACGATGCTTTGCATATTATTGCCCAAAAAGCTGATGGCGCGATGCGAGATGCTTTGTCTATTTTTGACCGAGTAGTTTCGTATTGTGGAAATAATTTAACGCGACAAGCGGTTACCGAAAACCTGAATGTGCTGGATTATGAAACCTATATAACAGTAACGGATTTGGTTTTGGAAAACAAAATCCCAGAATTACTGATTGCTTTCAACGATATTCTTGCCAAAGGTTTTGATGCCCACCATTTTGTATCTGGACTGGCTACACATTTCAGAGATTTATTGGTGTCAAAAACGCCTTCTACATTATCCTTACTGGAAGTGGGCGAACAAGCCCAGAAGTTATATGGAATTCAATCCCAAAAAGCTTCTCAAGAGTTTTTATTGAAAGGAATTGAAATTGCCAACGACTGTGATTTGAAATACAAAGTAAGCCAGAACCAGCGATTGCTCGTTGAACTTTGCTTAATGCAATTAGCCTCCATCACCTTTGATGGAGAAAAAAAAAAGTTGACCAATTTATAATTACACCCACTTATTTTAGAAGAACTGATTATTCGATTGTTGAAAAAGTCAATGGCAATATCAATGGCTATGGCAATAAAAAAATTGAAATTAAAAATGTTGAAGAACCAAAAGTTGAATTAGAAAATCCCGTACCTAACAATTCAGTTATAACCCCAAACCCCAAATCACAAACCACAAAGCTTTCTGAGGAACCAAAAGTTTCAGCATTTTCTATTTCGAGTATTCGTGCCAAAAGAGAATTACAGGAAAGTACAAAGGGATTTATAAAAGAGGAAATTCATCTTCCTACGGAAATATTTACAGAAAACGAAATGTTGTTGCAATGGAACAAATACGCCCAACGATTGGGAGATAAAGGACACAAAATAATGGAATCCCTTTTATTAATAAGTGATCCAAAATTAGAAGGAACTACTATTATTCATGAATTACCCAACGATGGTTCTAAGATTGATTTCGAAACGGAATTGTCTGGACTTTTGGGCTATTTGAAAGGACACTTACACAATCACAATATTATAATTAAAGTTATAGTAAATGAAGTTTTGGAAAATAAATTTGCTTTTACAGCTTTAGACAAATACAATAGATTGAATGAAATAAACCCTAATTTAGAGTTGTTGAGAAAAACTTTCGATTTGGATATTTAAACCTTGAATACATTCGACTTCCTTTAATTTTAAAAAAATACCGCAGATTCACTGATTTTTTTTATGACTTAACTAAAAAAACACGATACTACGGTACTAATTATTTAACACTTTCAGAATATCATCTTTTTGATTAGATCTTCCCGTAATACATTGCCTTCACAATTCCGTCGGAAAGACCAATTTTTGGGACATAAATATTTCTGGCACCACTCCATTTCATTGCGTTGAGGTAGATTTGTGTTGCCGGAATAATTACATCGGCACGATCAGGATTTAATCCTAATTCCGATATTCTTTGTTCGTAAGTGAGTGCGTTTAACAATGCATATTGCGAATTCAAATAAATAAATGACAAGGGCTTGTCTTGGAGTTTTCCAGACATTTTAAACAACTTATTGATGTTACCTCCAGAGCCTATAAGTATAACTTCGTCATATTCTAGAGTATTTGTTCTAATCCAATTTTCCATTTCTTGCCAAACAATATCACTCACCATTTCGTTTAATAATCGAACGGTTCCTGCTTTGAATGATTTTGAAATAACAATTTTTCCATTGGAAAAAAGTGAAAATTCGGTGCTTCCACCTCCAACATCCATATAAAGATAGGTGTTATCTGTTTTCAATAAATGGTGTAAATCTGTCGAAGCTATTATTACCGCTTCTTTTTTACCATCAATAATTTCAATTTTAATATCGGCTTCTCTCTTGATAATAGCAACAACTTCGAAAGCATTATTAGCTTCGCGCATCGCCGATGTAGCAAAAGCCATATATTTTTCGACTTTGTGTACTTTCATCAAAAGGCTAAATGCTTTCATGGCATCAGTCATTCTTTCGATATTTTCTTGAGAAATTTCACCAACAGTAAAGGAATCTTGCCCTAAACGAATTGGAACACGAACTAAGGCATTTTTATTGAATTGAGCTACTTTTGAATCCTGTTCGACGATATTTGTAATTAACAAACGCATAGCATTTGAACCTATATCAATCGCGGCATATTTTTTAATTCTAATCATATCCTAGGTGATTCCTCTACTATATTTTATTTGGTTAATTGGAATATTGAATGATATTGTAATTTATAAACTACTAAATACCGTTTTCAAACTGTTCCAACTTATTTTGATAATATTTATAGGTTTCTAATTGTGCCCTGAAAATGGGTTGGTTATTTCTAGTTCTATATTTATTATCCATCTTTTCAGAAAGTATTCGAGCTTTTACATTTCCTTTCCAACCTAAATTAAAATTATCAATCAATTCATTTTTAATTTCTTGGTCATAAATTGGGCAAGTAACTTCTACTCTTCCATCGAGGTTTCTAGTCATAAAATCGGCCGATGAAATATAAACATCTGTATTTCCAGCATTGCCGAAAATATAGATTCTGGAGTGTTCCAGATAGCTATCTACTATGCTAATAGCTTCGATATTTTCGCTCATTCCAGGAACACCTGGAATCAAAGAGCATATTCCTCTTACTTCTAGTTGTATTTTAACTCCAGCATTACTGGCATCATATAGTTTATCAATCATTTCAAAATCAGACAAACTATTCATTTTTAGTTTTATGAATGCTTCTTTGCCTTCTATCGAATTAGCGATTTCTCTTTCGATTAATTTGTAAAATCGGAAACGTGTATAATGTGGAGAAACAATAAGATGTTTGTAGCGGTATAATCGATAATTGATTTCGAAAAATTCAAAAATTTTAGAAATATCCTTTAGAATTTGTTGGTGACTCGTAAATAGAGTGACATCGGTATAAATTTTGGCTGTTACTTCATTAAAATTTCCGGTGGAGATAAAGCCATACCGTTTTGTTTTTCCTTCTTCAATTCTTTCGATTACACATACTTTGCTGTGTACTTTTAGCCCTTTTATTCCAAAAATAAGTTCTATACCTTCGGTTTGCATTTGCTCTGCATATGAAATATTAGAGGTTTCATCGAAACGAGCTTGCAATTCGATTTGAACGATTACTTTTTTTCCATTTTTGGCAGCGTTTATAAGAGAACTTATAATTTGAGAATTTTTAGCCAAACGGTATAAGGTAATTTTAATCGAAGTAACCTTTGGATCTAAAGCTGCTTCACGCAAAAACTTGGTTAGATAGGAAAAAGATTGGTAAGGAGCATTTAATAAGTAATCTTTTTTACTGATTTTTTCCAAGATACTTCCTTTAAGATCCAGTCCAGTTATGGGTAACGGAACATTAGTTTTGTATAATAAATCGAACCTTCCAAGATCTGGAAAATTCATATAATCGCGTCTATTATGGTATCTACCGCCTGGGATAATACTGTCTGTTGAAAAAATAAGCATTTTGTCGAGAAAAAAATCGAGAGTGTCTTTTTCGATTAATTGGTCATAAATAAAACGAACTGGTTCGCCAATCCTTCTATCCTTAACACTTGTAGCGATTTTCTCCAACATACTCTTGCTTAAATCACTGTCTATATCTAATTGAGCGTCGCGGGTAATTTTTATCATATGAGCAGATACACTTTCATAGTCAAAAATATTAAAAATACTACTTAAGTTGTGTCGTATAACGTCGTCTAAAAGGATGATGTATTGTTTATTGTCATTTGAAGGCAAGACCACAAAACGGTTAATTGTTTTGGGGATTTCGATCATTGCGTATCGAATTTCTGATTTTTTTTTCATAACCAATTTGACTGCCAAATAGCCAATGGAATCTTTTAACATTGGAAATTCGGCAAGATCATTCAAGATAATCGTTACTAGTTCAGGACTCAGCTTTTGAATAAAAAAGTCTTTCAAAAAAACCTCCTGTTCCTCAGAAATATCATTTTCGTTTATAATAAAAATATTTTCAGTTTTTAATTTTTTTTCAATTACACTTAATATTCTCAAACTTTCGGATTGTTGTTGAATAACAATTTCGATGATCTCTTTCAATAATTGATTAGCCGAAATACCGCCAAGCAATTTTTCGCCAGATATTCCGGATAAACTCAATCGTCTGATTGCTGCAAATCGAACTCTGAAAAATTCATCTAAATTATTGGAAAAAATGCCTAGAAAACGTAACCTGTCTAGAAGTGGAACTGAATTGTCAGCTGCTTCTTGAAGAACTCTTGCATTAAAGGTTAACCAGCTTTTCTCTCGATCTATATATTTATATTTATGCACTATGATTATATTATTTTTTTTGGAAATATTATTTTTTTTATTTTACCTTTTTTTATCTTTTCCCAACTATCGGTTTCGAATTGTATCGAAACAAATCCAGATGTAGGAACATTAGCAATAAAAATGTCTCCAAATTTATTAACAAAATTTGTAATGGCACCATTATGTCCAAAAAGAATAACACTTTCAAAAACATTACTACATGATTTGATTATTTTTTCCAATTGGTTTTCATCAAAAGTATAAAGTTCCTCTTTAATAATGATGCTATCAATGGGATATAAAATATTTTGGGCAAAGATTATTGCCGTTTCTAAAGCTCTTTTTGCTGGACTTGTCCATATCATGTATGTTGAAGGGAGAGACTTGATACAGTTTACAGCGACAAGATGAGCATCATAAATTCCTTTTCGCTCCAATGGTCGGTCAATATCTTTTAAAGGTGCTTCCCAACTGGATTTTGCATGCCGAATTAATATTATATTTTTCATTTGTAATAATTTTTATTTTCAAGAAGTTATATCAATTCTTGGTTTTTTAAACTACAAATAACTAAAAAAGGAGAACCCCAGAGGCAGAGCGTCGAGGAATCGTATTACTCGAAAGATAGCCGCAGCTTATTTTTGTTAAACGAGTTGCAAACATTCATTTTTTCTCCTTAATTTTCAATGTATTTCTGAATCACATCATCATTCCCTTATTAACCAACCGTATTTACATAATATTCCCTCGTCCAAAAATTACCACCCACAGCTTACTTTTAACTTATGCATGCAATCTGAAAATTTCTTTTGCAGTGATACTTTTACCATCCTAAAAGCAATTTCAACAAAAATCTTTGAAACACTTTGTATCAAAAAATATACGTGATTCTCATCTACCACTATTTCAACAAAATGAATTTCGTAACGATCTAAAATATTTTTACACACTTTAACTAAACTCAGTTCAACCTCCTCAGACAAAAATACTTCTCCGATACTTTGTCGGACAAAATAAATGTTAAAACTACTAGCTATTATTATGCCGTTTAAAAATATATACACTCATCAAACAAATATACTAATCTTTTCCTCGTGAACCCGAGGCTGTCCCAACTCTTTTCATTAAAATCTATCCTTTTGCTTCTTTGACTTTTACAAATTAGAATGCCTTTTTTTTTTAGAAAACACATCTCCAATGTTAAATCTCCAATTGCAGCATAAAGCATTACCGAGGGAATTCCATTTTTCTTCCCTTTTGCTTCTCTACACTAAAAACTGATGAAATATTCTTTATGGCTTCAGATTTTCAAATCTAAATTTGATTGGGTAAAATCTCCTATTTATTGACTAAAATCTCAATGTGGTTTTTTTATTTCAAAGCTTTTAAAACAACTTTAGCGTTAAATTATTTACTAAATACTCTTCTACTTCTTAGCAGAATTTTGCTAATTTAGGTTACTATTTTCCATCTTAAATTATGTGAATGTTTTGTATGGTTTTTGGGGAGCAGCATAATGCAGGGTTAATAAAAAAAAGTAAAAATGAAAAAATAGTTAACTTTTTAAAAATTGTAGTACTTTTTCAAATTGTTCTTGTTTTGAAATATTTGAATTATCAAATTCTAATGCATCTGCCGCCTTTACTAGCGGTGAATCTTCACGATGAGTGTCAATATAATCACGTTCTAAAACATTTTTAAAAACTTCTTCAAAACTAACCTTATCCCCTTTTATAATAAGTTCGTCATAACGTCTTTGCGCACGAGTATTTGCGGTTGCAGTCATAAATATTTTAATATCGGCATCAGGAAATACTACTGTTCCTATATCTCTCCCATCCATCACGATGCCTTTGTTTTTTCCCATTTCCTTTTGTTGTTCAACTAGTTTTAATCGCACTTCTGGTATTTCGGCTACCTTGCTCACAAAATTAGAAACTTCGAGAGTCCGAATTTCCTTTTCCACATTCACACCATTCAAATACATTTCGGCAAAACCCATATCTGGATTGAATTTGAACACTAATTTTATAAACGGCAAACTATTTATAAGCGATTGTTTATCAAAAAAATCTTTGTTAATATAACCATTTTGCATTGCGAACATAGCTACTGCTCGATACATTGCACCAGTGTCAACATAAACGTATCCTAAATGCTTGGCTAATTCCTTTGCCAAGGTGCTTTTCCCAGTAGAGGAGAATCCATCAATTGCTATAGTAATTTTTTTCAAAATATAAAATTTAAAGTTGTAATAATTAGCAAAAAAATTATTCCTGAAAGTTAATGGTTAGACCAAATAAGCTTGTGTTTCCAGCCAAAGTATATCTTGAATAGGAATAATTAAATTTTAATTTATTCAATTTTAATCCAAAACCAACCGAAATTCCGGAGAAATTCCGTTGATCCAAAATTAGTAATTCTTTTGCACGTCTAAAATTATATCCCAATCTAAAATTAAATGTTCTTTTGGGAAAAAGCTCCACTCCAAAAATGGCGTGTTGCAATGCATTTCCGAAAATAGAAGTTTTTTTCTGACTCAAAGTACCATCAAGCGAAGTCTTATCTTGATTGGGATTAGAAAAAGAAACATTCCATTGCTGTAAATTATCAAGGGTAAGATGCCAACGAATAGGAACGTTTTCAAGTTCTTGAGAAACTCCAACCATTATTTCCAATGGTAGTTTTTCAGTAATACTATTATAGGTCGTAAACTGTGTTCCTATATTTCGCACTACAAAAGCCCAATTGACATCATTTTCGTCATCTATAAAAATTGCTCCAATATCAATTGCCCCCCCAAAAGAACTATAACTCTCGAGAGTCGATGAAATTAGTTTTGCATTGGCTCCGATAAAGAGATTCGAATTGGGAACATTAAAAGCATATCCAAAAGAAAGTGCCGTTTCACTTCCAGAAAATTGAGCCGTAGGCTGACCATTTTCGTCATAACCTTCGAATTTTCCGTAATTTACATAATTAATTCCAGCTTGAAAAGTTTGTAAATGACGATCATATGTATAGGCGTAAGAGGCTGTACCATAGGCAACTTCTCCATAATAACTCCCGTAATTGAGTGCTAAATGATTGTCCATATCTGCATTTATTGTCGCCGGATTAAAATGAGCTTGATTAACATCATCGTCATAAATCGTAATCGTTTTTCCTCCCAAAGCGGCTTGTCTTGGTGATGTTACCAAGTTTAGAAACTGATATACATACTTCCCTCCAATTTGACCATAGGATACGGTACAAAACGAAAATAAAAAGAAAAATAAAAGATTCTTTTGCATACTTGAAATAACTATTCTGTATAATAAAACGCAAATGCGAAGATAAAATTATAATGGTATAATTTCCTGTTTTACTTTCGAAGTTTTGGAATAGATTAGTATAAAATAAAAATTCCATCCTAGTAATTCAGGATGGAATAATTTTATAAAATATATTGACTAAACTATTTTTGCGTTTTTCACCTTTTGATCCGTTATGGCAATTTTTAAAACTTCGTTCATTTCCTTGACATAATGAAAAGTAAGCCCTGCAATATATTCTGGTTTTATTTCATCTATATCACTTTTATTTTCATGGCATAAGATAATCTCCTTAATATTGGCTCTTTTCGCTGCCAAAATCTTTTCTTTTATTCCGCCCACTGGCAATACTTTTCCACGCAAGGTGATTTCACCTGTCATTGCCAAACTTTTTTTTACTCTCTTTTGAGTTAGCACTGAAACTAAGGATGTCAACATTGCAATTCCTGCGCTTGGTCCGTCTTTTGGAGTTGCTCCTTCAGGAACGTGTAAATGGATATTGTATTTTGACAACATATCAGGGTTTAAACCCATAGGTGCTGTATTGGCTTTTATGTATTCTAAAGCTATAGTAGCCGATTCTTTCATTACCGTGCCCAAATTTCCTGTGATAGTCATTGCTCCTTTTCCCGGAGAAATTAAGGATTCTATAAAAAGAATATCACCACCAACGCTAGTCCAAGCCAATCCAGTAACAACGCCAGCAACATCATTGCTTTCGTATTTATCTCTTTCCAATCTTGGAACCCCAAGAACTTTCACAATATCTTCGTCAGTTACTTTCTTATTGTACTCCTCCTCCATCGCAATTGATTTTGCAGCATTACGAATCACTTGTGCAATTTTTGCTTCTAAACCACGGACACCAGATTCACGAGTATAACCTTCAACTATTTTTTCCAATTGTTTTTTTCCAAGGATTAAATCCTTGGTATTCAAACCGTGTTCTTTCAATTGTCGTGGTAACAAATGCTGACGGGCAATTTCTACTTTTTCTTCGATCGTATAACCCGACATTCTTATAATCTCCATTCGATCGCGCAATGCAGGTTGAATCTCCGACATATTATTTGAGGTTGCGATGAACATCACTTTCGACAAATCGTAACCCATTTCGAGGAAATTATCATAAAAAGAATTGTTTTGCTCCGGATCCAAAACCTCCAATAATGCTGATGAGGGATCGCCTTGATGACTGTTTGATAATTTATCGATTTCGTCCAAAACAAATACAGGATTCGAAGTTCCTGCCTTTTTCAAACTTTGAATGATTCGTCCTGGCATTGCGCCAATGTAAGTTTTTCGATGACCTCGAATTTCTGCTTCGTCACGCAAACCACCTAGTGATATTCTCACATATTCTCTTCCCAAAGCTTCAGCAACTGATTTTCCAATGGAGGTTTTACCAACACCCGGAGGTCCTGTCAAACAGATAATTGGAGATTTCATATCGTTTCGCAATTTTAAAACTGCCAAATGTTCAATCATTCTTTTCTTGACATCTTCCAATCCAAAGTGATCTCTGTCCAGAATTTTTTGGGCTCGTTTTAAATCAAAATTATCTTTGGAATATTCATTCCAAGGCAATTCTAAAAACAGATCCAAATAATTTCTTTGAATACCAAAATCAGGCGCTTGTGGATTCATTCGACGCATTTTGGATAATTCTTTTTCGAAATGTGCTTGTGTTTTTACGTCCCATTTTTTTGTCTTGGCTTTCAAGCTCATTTCGTCCATTTCCTCTTCTTGCGAAGCGCCACCCAATTCTTCTTGAATGGTTTTCATTTGCTGATGAAGAAAATATTCACGCTGTTGCTGGTCTAAATCAAAACGTACTTTTGATTGAATGTCATTTTTCAATTCGAGTTTTTGTAACTCAAAATTCATATAACGAAGTGTTTCAAGCGCTCGTTCTTTTAAAGTATTGATCGATAATAAATCCTGTTTTTCCTGAACAGATAAGTTCATATTAGAAGTAACAAAATTGATTAAAAACGATTGGCTTTCAATATTTTTGATGGCAAAAGTAGCTTCGCTCGGAATGTTTGGACTTTCCTTTATTATTTGAATTGCTAATTCTTTGATTGAATCAATAATTGCCACAAATTCCGTGTCAATTTTAGTAGGTCTTTTTTCTACGACTTCTTTGATATTTGCCTTAATATATGGTGTTTCAGAAATCACTGAATCGATTCGGAATCGTTTTTTTCCTTGGAGAATAACGGTAATATTTCCGTCAGGCATTTTTAGAACTCTCAAAATTCGAGCAACAGTACCTATATTATGCACATCGTTTTTAGTTGGATCTTCAATTTCTTCATTCTTTTGAGCTACAACACCAATTATCTTTCCAGCTGCATAAGCATCATTAATTAATTTTATAGATTTATCACGACCAGCTGTAATAGGAATAACAACTCCTGGAAATAATACCATGTTGCGCAAAGGCAAAATGGATAGTGAATCCGGCAATTTTTCGTTATTCATTTCCTCCTCGTCTTCAGGAGTCAATAAAGGTATTAAATCTGTTTCAGTATCAAATTCCTGAAGTGACAAATTGTCAAGGGTAAGTATTTTATGATTTGACATATTTTATTTAAGTCTTTTTGTCATTAGATTTATTCATTTTAAAACAAATATAAGTTAGGAACACATCAATATTAATTAAAATCGATGTAAGACACAGTATATATGTTTAAGACTAAAAAGAGACAATCATTGTGCCAAAATTTAACATTAGACAAATTCTGCCATCAATGAATTATGTATTAAAAAATATTAATGATTCGTAGGTTTCGTTTTTTTCATAAAACTGAGCACAAAGTAACCGAGCAAAAAGAAAATTGCTAGAATAAAAATAGAATTCCGCATCGAATTAGTTATGGAACCCACAAAACCAAAAATAAAAGTTCCTAAAACAATGGCCATTTTTTCGGTAACATCATAAAAACTAAAGTAAGTAGCGTGATCTTCAGTTTCCGGCAATAATTTTGAATAAGTGGAGCGTGATAAAGATTGTATTGCGCCAAATACCATTCCTATAGAGGCTGCAACTGAATAAAATTGCAAATCAATATATTTGCTTTCCTTGTCTAATAAATATACTGCAAAACAAATTAAACCCCATATTGCAATAATAAGTTTTAGTGTTTTAATGTTTCCAATACTTTCGGAAATTCTTGAAAAGAGATAGGCTCCAAATATAGCAACTAACTGAATTACTAAAATGGTAATTATCAATTGACTCGTTTCAATTCCCAATTCAATTTTTCCATAAATTCCAGCAAATAAAATGATGGTTTGAACACCTATGCTGTAAAAGAAAAAAGCTGTCAAAAATTGTTTTAAAAAAGTATGGTGTTTTAAACTTTTTAGAACTTCTTTCAGTTCTCTTATCCCTTTAAAAATATAATCTTTTCGTGGTTTTTTATTAAATACATTATTAGGAAGATAATAAAATGTGACTTGTGCAAAAGACATCCACCAAATTCCAACAGATAAAAACGAAATTCTCGCTGGTAATGTTGGATCAGATATCCCATACCATTCTGGTTTCATTACCATTGTTAAGTTAAAAGTGAGTAAAATTACCGACCCAAAATAGCCGAAGATAAATCCCTTTGCACTCACTCTATCGTGTTGTTCAGGAAAAGCAATTTCTGGCAAATACGAATTGTAAAAAACAATACTGCCCCAAAAACCAATGCTTGCGAATATTGTTCCCAAAATCCCTATCCACAAAGTATCTTGGTCTTTGAAGAAAAATAAAACCATCACAGAGAGCGAACCTAAATAACAAAAAAACTGCATAAATCGCTTTTTATTTCCCGTATAATCTGCAATCCCAGATAATATTGGAGACAAAAAAGCAACTATCAAAAACGAAAATGACAAAGAATACGAAAGCAATGTGGAATTATGAAATGAGGTGCCTAAAAAATTTACCATTCCACCATTCGAACTTGTTACAGACTCGTAATAAATGGGAAATACTGCAGTGGCAATTACTAATGAATAAACCGAATTTGCCCAGTCGTAAAAAGCCCAAGCATTGATTAATTTAGGACTTCCTTTTGATAATTTTTCCATTTTTGATATTTTATTAATTTCAAATATAGTTAAAAACAATTCATTAAAATTAAATTAACTTTTAACCTTAAAAAATTTGTCAACAATTTCAAAATAAATTATTAATCATTTTTTTTATATATTGCAAAAAAAAACAATGGATACAAAAATCATAAATAATAAAGAACTAACTATTTGGGAAGCCTTAATACCAGTTGTTGCGTTAATCGCAATCCTTGCTTACAATGTACTAATAGCTTTTAGTGGTCCAGACGATGATCCATTAGCAGGTAGTAATCAGTTTGTATTACTACTGGGTGCAGCTGTCGCAGTTATCGTTGGACTTTTTAATAAAGTGCCTTTTAAAAAAATGTTAGATGAAGTCGCTGAAAACATTAAATCAACCTCCAGTGCCTTTCTAATTCTTCTGATGGTTGGAGCATTAGCTGGTACTTGGTTGATTAGTGGTATTATTCCATCAATGATTTATTATGGTTTACAAATATTAAGTCCTGCAATATTTTTACCCGCAACAATGGTTATTTGCGCTATAATATCAATAGCGACTGGAAGTTCTTGGACAACTTCTGCCACAGTGGGTATTGCTTTAATTGGAATTGGCGGCACCATTGGCTTTCCATTAGGAATGGTTGCTGGAGCGGTAATTTCTGGTGCTTATTTTGGTGATAAGCTTTCTCCTATGTCAGACACAACAAACCTTGCTCCTGCCATGGCTGGTACCGATTTGTTTACTCATATTAAATACATGACTTTAACCACTATTCCAACATTTATTATTTCTTTAATCTTATTTATAATATTAGGGTTAACGGTTGAAATTCATGGAAATGCAGATACCTCTCAAATACTTTTAGACATTGAAAAATCATTTAATATTTCGGGTTGGTTATTTTTAGTTCCTCTTATTGTTATTGGATTAATCTTCAAAAAAACAGAACCTCTAATTGCTCTATTTGTTGGAGTTCTTTTAGGGGGGATTTTTGCTTTAATTTTTCAACCCCAAATTATCAATCACATTTCTAGTGTAGACAGTATGACATTTAAATCTGGCTACAAAGGTGTCATAAATGCTATTACTAACGAAACTATCATACCAACAGAAAATGAAAGTTTAGTAAAACTTTTCAAGGCAAAAGGAATGAGTGGAATGCTTGGAACTATTTGGCTAATTCTTTGTGCCATGGTTTTTGGTGGCGTTATGGATTCCATTGGTGCTTTATCAAGAATAAGTCAAGCTTTATTAAAAATGGCAAAAACTACCTTTGGATTATTTGCTTCAACGGTAGGAAGTTGTTTAGCACTAAATATAACTGCTTCTGACCAATATTTAGCTATTGTCGTTCCAGGAAAAATGTTTGCAAAAGCATATAAAGACAAGGGTTTAGCTCCTGAAAACTTAAGTAGAACATTAGAAGATTCTGGAACAGTTACTTCTGTATTAGTGCCCTGGAATACTTGTGGTGCATATCAATCAGGAACTTTAGGTGTAGACACCTTTGATTATTTACCTTACGCATTCTTCAATATATTAAGTCCATTTATGACATTAATTTTCGCAGCATTTAATATTAAAATTAGACAATTATCCAACAAATAAATGTGGTTTTCCTATAATTTTAATGATAAATTTTGCTTATCCCTTTGCCAAAGTTTTAAACTTTGGCAAAGGTCTCAAAATCAGATGTGTCTTTTAGTCAAATTCTGTTTTTAAAATCTATTTTTTTGCTTACCATTAAAATTTCACTAAAACTATAAATATTTTAGATGCAAATTATAGTTTGGACAGTTTCATTCATAATTTCAAACAAGCCCTCAAAATAGTTGCTGGATGAAGTGCTTTTCGATTGGTTCCGTCAAAAATTTGATGACGACAACTTGTTCCGGCTGCTGCAATTGCTGTTTCAATATCAGTTGCTCGAATTTTTGGAAATAAAGTATCCTCACCCATTTGCATACTAATATCGTAATGCTCATTTTCGTAACCAAAAGACCCTGCCATTCCACAACAACCCGAATTGTATATTGTCACTTCGCTGTTTTTTGGTACATTTAACATTACAAATGTTGCTTCTACAGTACTCAAAGATTTTTGATGACAATGCCCGTGAATTTTTATAGATTTTTTAATCTCGGAGAATTGATCCGAACGAATTTTTCCTGACGTAATTTCTCTTTTGAAAAACTCTTCGATAGTGAGTGTGTTTTTAGCAATTTTCGCAGCACTTTCGTTGTCTTTTGCTAATCGGATGTATTCGTCCCTAAAAGTCAATATTGCAGAAGGTTCAACTCCAATTAAGGGTGTGTTTTCAGAAATTAAATCCTTAAAAATGGCCACGTTTTTATTGGCAATAGCCTGTGCTTCTTCTAGAAAACCTTTGGAAATATAAGCTCTTCCACTTTCTTCGTGATGGATCATTTCAACTTCATAGCCCAATCCTGTCAATAATTCATAAGTGTCAATTCCTACTGAAACATCATAATAATTAGTGAACTCATCACAAAACAAATAGACTTTGTCTTTTAAATTGCCGTTTAAATTGCCTTTGTGATTATCTTGATACCATTTTCTAAAAGTAGTTTTTGCCAATAATGGGACTTCTCTTTTTGGAGCAATTCCCATACTTTTCTTTACCAAAGATTGGTTTAAAACAAAATTTGTGAAACTCGGAAAAAGACTTCCCAACTTGTTTAAATTGGCATTATTGGCAAAGATTCTATTTCGGATAGAAAAACCATTTGATTTTTGATATTGGTACAAGAATTCCGATTTCAAAGCAGCAACATCCACATTACTGGGACATTCGCTGGCACAAGCTTTGCAACTCACACACAAATCGAAAACGTCGTATAGCTCTTTATGATTGAATTTATTGTCTTTTTCAGAATTTGTCAAATATTCTCGCAGCGCATTGGCTCTAGCCCGAGTCGTGTCTTTCTCGTTTCTGGTGGCGCGATAACTCGGACACAAAGTACCTCCTGCCGAAGGCAATTTTCTACAATCACCAGAACCATTGCATTTTTCAGCCAAACGTAAAACTCCTAAACTATCTGAAAAATCCTGAATAGTTTGAATATTAGGTTCCTCCCTGCCGGATTCTACCCGAAGGTTTTCGTCCATTTTTGAAGTGTTTACGATTTTTCCAATGTTTAAAATAGCATTAGGATCAAAGGCTATTTTGATGCGTTTGAGCAATTCATAATTTTTATCCCCAATCATAAACGGCAAAAACTCGCCACGCACTATTCCGTCACCGTGTTCCCCGCTCAATGAACCTCGATATTTTTTTACCAAATGCGCTACTTCAGTGGCAATAGTCCTAAATAAGACTAAATCTTCTTTTTTCTTTAAATTCAAAACCGGACGCAAATGTATTTCGCCCGCTCCGGCGTGTGCATAATAAATCGCTTCTTGATTGTGTTTTTTCATCATTGCTGCAAATTCGGCAATGTAATTAGGTAAATCGCTCAATTCAACTGCGGTATCTTCGATGGAATCGGCAGCTTTATTATCGCCAACGATACTTCCTAAAAGTCCTAATCCTGCTTTTCTAAGTTCGATAATTTTATCAATATCGGCTCCATATAATTTTATTAACGCATAACCAAAATTGTTTTTTTGTAAATCTTCTACTAAAGCATTGGCTTGATTTTCGGCATCTTCCATTGAATTTGAAGCTACTTCAAACATCATAATCGCCTTGGGATTTCCTTCTATAAAAAGTCTGTTTTTAGCTTGTTCCCGATTGTTTTTAGTACAGTCCAATATAGTGTCATCCATCATTTCGCAAGTGTACAAATGATGTTTCATTGCTACAACAACGGCTTCCAAGCTTTCTTGAATAGTATGAAAATGAGCCACAACCATAATGTTATTTGATGGAGGTAAATCATCTAATTTCAAGGTAATTTCCGTGGTAAAAGCTAAAGTTCCTTCGCTTCCGCAAAGCAATTTTCCAAGATTTATTGTGGGTTCCGTTCCTGAAAACAATTCCGATTTCAACAATAAATCTACTGCATATCCTGTATTTCTTCTGTGAATCTCCGGTTTTGGAAACTCGGCAACAATTTCTTTTTGGTTTTCAACATTCGAAAGTTCTTTGTAAATAGTATTATAAATTTCACTCTCGAGTGAACTTCCTTTTGTTTTTTCGATAAATTCATCTGAAAAAAGTTCGTTAAAAACTACCATAGAACCATCACTCAAAATGGCTTTAATCTCGACGATTTTATCCCGTGTCACACCATATCGAATAGATGTCGTTCCTGATGAATTGTTGCCCACCATTCCTCCCATCATACAGCGATTTGAAGTGGATGTATTGGGTCCAAAAAACAACCCATAAGGTTTTAAATATAAATTTAGCTCATCACGAATTACTCCAGGTTGCACCGTTATTGTCTTTTTATTGGCATCAAATGAAACAATCTTGGTGAAATGCTTCGAAACATCCACGATAATTCCACTTCCAACGGTTTGTCCTGCCAGTGAAGTTCCGGCAGTCCTTGGCGTTAATGAAATTTTTTTTTGGGTCGCAAAACGAATTAGTTTACCAATATCTTCGTAGTTTTTGGGATAAGCTACCGCAATAGGCATGATCCTGTAGGCAGAAGCATCAGTAGAATAAATAGTTTTATGGAGGTCGTCAAATAGAAGTTTTCCTTCTAATGATTCGGATAATAGTTGTAATTGAGATTGGGTTGGCATAAATAAATAATATTATTGACAAATATAAAAATATAGCGGTTAAAAATTTTATAAATTAGACAAGAAAGATAGAAATATTCAAAAACATTAGGTAAAGGAGTATATTATAATTCGAAAGTAATTTGGTGAAGAAATTACAACTACTACAAAATTGAATTTTATCAAAATTTTATTGGATAAACTTATCTAAAAAAACTACTTTTGATTTTTACATAATTACAATACAAATGAATCAATACAAGTGCTTGATATTACTGATTTCCTTTTTTATGCTGTCGTTTTCGAATGGAAGTGCACAAGAAATAGCAACCTATCCAAAGAATGAATTCCGAGCGATTTGGATTGCCACCGTTGCTAATATTGACTGGCCAAAAAGTAATATTGATGCTGTCGAAAAAGAAAAATCCGATTTTATCGAGATTTTGGACACCTATAAAAAAATGAATTATAACGCTGTAATTGTTCAAATTCGCAGTGTTGGTGATGCCTTTTACCCTACCCAATTAGCGCCTTGGTCCCGATATTTAACTGGAAAAGAAGGACAAGCGCCAAGTCCTTATTTCGACCCTTTGCAATGGATGATTACTGAAGCACACGCCAGAGGTTTCGAGTTTCATGCGTGGTTAAATCCGTATCGCGCCACGATGGATTTGAAAACAGAAATATTAAGTCCCAACCACGATTTTTTTAAGCATCCCGACTGGATGATTAAATATGGTGGAAAATACTATTACAATCCTGCTTTACCTGAAGTTCAAACACTATTGATTTCGGTTGTGAATGAGGTCGTGCAAAATTATGACATTGATGCCATTCATTTTGACGATTATTTTTATCCTTACAAGGTAAAAGGAGAAATATTCAACGATGCCGAATCTTTTGAAAAATATGGTGCCGGACTAAGCATAGATGACTGGAGACGCTCGAACGTAAATAATCTAGTAAAATATGTTTCTCTTTCCATAAAAAACATCAAACCTTGGGTACAATTTGGTATCAGTCCGTTTGGAGTTTGGCGTAATAAATCGATTGATCCAAAAGGTTCTGACACACAAGCTGGTCAAACCAATTATGATGATTTATATGCAGATCCATTGGCTTGGATGGAAAACAGTTGGATTGATTATCTGGTGCCGCAACTGTATTGGAGTATCGATCACCCAAAGGCTTCGTACTCAAAATTGTTAAAATGGTGGTCGGAAAACTCGAAAAACACGGCTATTTACATTGGTAACAGTACCTATAAAATTAACAGCGATTCCGACAAAAAATGGAGTAACCCTAACGAAATTCCGAATCAAATAAACATTACCAGATCCTATAAAAACATTCAGGGAAATGCCTTTTTTAGTGCCAAGTCATTTGTGAAAAAAAATCAGGTTGTAGCCGATCTTTTGCTGACAAATCAATACAAATATCCGGCGCTTCCTTATGCCGTGCCTAATTCAAAAAAGGTACTCATTGATTGCCCAGCAGTAAAAATCATTTCGAAAGACAGCCTTAATTCTAGTTGTACCATCAAATATCCAACGGATTTAAAGGTGCGCTATATTATGGTGTATCGTGCCAAAAAGACATTTACTATTGATATCAATAATCCGAGTCAAATCATTGAAAAGATAAATTTGGCAGCAAAAACCGATTCTATTTTGGTCACTATTCCAATGAAAAAAGTAGATGAAGAGAGCGCTTGTGCAATTACTTTCATCGATTATTATGGCAACGAAAGCGCAGCAACAATAATAAACTAACCAACCAAAAAAAATTACAATGAAAACAGACGCTAAGCCTTGGTATTGGATACCTGTTTTAAACTTTGCCTCTGGCTTGCCTTATGCAATCATAATTTCAGTTTCTGTGATTATGTACAAGAATCTGGGAATCAGTAACGAAGACATTGGAATTTACACAAGCTTATTGTATTTGCCTTGGGTCATCAAACCATTGTGGAGCCCTTTTATAGATTTATATTCTACTAAAAGAAAGTGGTTTTTGGCTATGCAACTATTGATTTCAATTGCCTTTCTAATTGTCGGGTTTACAATTCCAATGAGCAATTTTTTTGTACTGAGTCTGGCAATTTTTTGGGTTGCCGCGTTTGCTTCTGCTTCGAATGATGTGGCAAGCGATGGTTTTTATATGTTGGCTTTAGCCAAAGAACAACAATCCTTTTTCTTAGGAATTAGAAGTACCTTTTACCGTCTTTCCTTACTTACAGGAAATGGATTAATCGTGATTATTGCCGGTTTTTTAGAAGATAAATACGGAGACAAAACCAAAGCTTGGTCATATACAATGGTAATTGTTGGTTTCATTATGGCGGTTATTACAATTTACAATTATTTTTCTACTCCAAAAATTGAAACTACAAATACAGAAAAAAAATCCCAATCGACTCCGAAAGTTAGTTTTGGAGCGGTTTTTTCTTCTTTTTTTCAAAAGAAACAAATTGGCTTAATTCTATCTTTTATCTTGTTATTTCGATTAGGAGAATCTCAATTATTAAAAATGCTGACTCCTTTTCTTCTTGATGATAAATCAGTGGGCGGAATGGGATTAACTACTGAAGACATTGGACTCATATATGGCACCTTTGGTGTTATCGCACTTGTTATTGGTGGGATTTTAGGCGGAATTGTCATCTCTAAAGACGGTCTTGGCAAATGGATGTTGCCAATGATTTTGACAATGCATTTGCCAATAATTGGGTTTATCTTGCTTTCTCATTTTCATCCTGAATCAATATATTATATTTACGCTACTGTAATTTGCGAACAATTTGGTTATGGATTTGGTTTTGCTGCCTTTATGATGTTCTTAATTTACGTTGCTGATGGCGAATCGAAAACCTCCCACTACTCTATCGCTACCGGATTTATGGCTTTGGGAATGATGCTTCCCGGAATGTTGAGCGGTTATATACAGGAATATTTGGGTTATGGAAACTTCTTTATTTGGGTATTCATGGCAACAATTCCAGGATTAATTTTGTCACGATTTTTAATTTACCCAAGTGATTTTGGAAAGAAAACAGAAGCATAAATTTCTAACTAATGACAGCAGAACAAAAAATAGGACAATTCTTTTTTCCAGCCGTTTTCATCAATGATACCGAGGAAAACATTCAGGAAATGGAGCGTTTAATCAAGAAACACAACATTGGCGGACTGACATTTTTTCACAGTCGAGCCAGTGCGGCAACCAATTATGAAATCAAAAAAAAAGTTACCTTCAACGACAATAGTTTTGAACGTTTAAAGGAACTAGTAGTCCGATTCCAGAAATGCGCCACCACTCCACTCTTGATGAGCATTGATGCCGAATGGGGTTTGGCCATGCGGGTCGAAAAAACACCGCAATATCCTTACGCCATAACATTAGGGGCTTTGCCGGAAAGCGAAATCGAGTTGGTTTACGAAGTGGGAAAACAAACTGGTTTAGACTTGAAATCGGTGGGAATCCATTACAATTTGGCTCCTTTGGCAGACATCAACAACAATCCCAATAATCCTGTCATTGGCTATCGTTCCTTTGGTCAAAACAAAGAAAAAGTAGCGCTATTTGCACTAGAATATTTACGTGGAATGAATGATGTTGGTGTTTTAGGCTGTTTGAAACATTTTCCGGGACACGGAAATACCAGCGTTGATTCGCATTTGGGATTACCGGTATTGGAAGAAACTTTAGAACAATTGTTAGAAAATGAATTGGTTCCATTTATAAAAGGGATTGAGAACAATGTTGACTCTATAATGATAGGGCATTTGGCAGTTCCAGCCTTGAACGATGGCAAAAATACTTCGGCAACCTTGTCGAAATCCGTGATTGAAGACCTCTTGCGAACGCAATTGGGCTATGATGGTTTGGTTATTTCAGATGCATTAAATATGCACAGTGTTTCCAAATTGTATGAAACGAAAGGACAACTCGAATGGGAAGCCTTTAATGCCGGAAATGATGTGTTGTGTTTCGCCGAAAACGTAGCCGAAGGGATTCAGGAAATTCTTAAAAATGCTACTCCTGAAAGGATTGAGGCTAGTTTCAACCGACTGTGGAAATTAAAACAAAAAGCAGGAATAATAGATAGAAACACGGCTCCGCGAGGAAGTTTTAATTTTGAAACCACTTCTACTTTAAACCGTAAAATTGCAAATAATAGCATTACTAAAATTAAGGATAACCAAAATAGTTTATCTATTTTTGAAGCTAAAAATCATAATAAATTGGCTAAAATAAGCCTTTATAAAAACACGGACAATGAATTTTTTAAGGCGATGACACTTGCGCTTCCGGCTCCTGAATTTTCCCTTGAAAAGGCAGATAAACAGTTGATTTATGAGCTACAAAGAGAGTTGACTAATTTTGATACTATACTCATTTCTTTGTTTGTACCAAAAGCCAAGCCATTGCATAATTTTGATATTGAAGACTCCGTTTTAGCATTTTTGGGAACTTTATTTACCACCAAAAAATGCGTTTTATATGTTTTTGGTAATCCTTTTGTTTTGCAAGTGATTCCAAATATAGAAGCTACTTTAGGAATCATCCAAGTCTATCAAGACTTTGCTGAATTTCAAGAAAGTGCAGCGCATCAATTGCTAGAAAACTCGGCTTGCAAGGGAAGCTTACCCGTGATTATTGACTAATTTATATAATAAAAAAGGTGACCTATTACTAGACCACCTTTTAGAATTCAATTATAAATTGCTGTTATTAAGCCAAGTCGAAACGATCTAGGTTCATTACTTTATTCCAAGCAGCAATAAAGTCTTTTACAAATTTTTCTTTCGAATCGCTAGAGCCATAAACTTCAGCAATTGCTCTTAACTCAGTGTTAGAACCAAAAATAAGGTCAACACGAGTTCCAAACCATTTGATTGAACCGGAATTTCTATCAGTCCCAATAAAGGCATCATCAGCATCTGAAACGGCTTTCCAAGTTGTTGATAAATCCAATAAATTTACAAAAAAGTCATTTGTTAATGATTCAGGACGTTTTGTAAAAACCCCATTTTGAGATTGATCAAAATTTGTATTCAATACCCGCATACCTCCAACTAGAACTGTCATTTCTGGAGCTGTTAATGTCAACAATTGTGCTTTATCAAGTAACATTTCCTCTGCAGAAACAATATATTTAGTTTTAGAATAATTACGGAAACCATCGGCTAAAGGTTCTAAATATTGAAAAGATTTTACTTCGGTTTGTTCTAGTAAAGCATCATTTCTTCCTGCAATAAAAGGCACATTTATAGAAAGACCAGCAGTTGCAGCTGCTTTTTCTATTCCTACATTTCCACCAAGTACAATCAAGTCGGAAATGGAAACTTTTTTATCTGATTGAGAAGCATTAAAATCGCTTTGAATACTTTCTAAAACCCCTAAAACGGTAGCCAATTGACTTGGATTATTTACTTTCCAATCTTTTTGTGGCGCTAATCGAATTCGGCCTCCATTTGCTCCGCCACGTTTATCTGAACCACGGAAAGTCGATGCTGATGCCCAAGCAGTTGAAACTAATTGAGAAACTGATAAACCGGATGCTTGTATTTTTTCTTTTAACGAAGCAATATCATTGCTATCTATAGTTTTATAGGAAACTTTAGGAATTGGGTCTTGCCAAATCAAGTCTTCGGCGGGAACTTCAGTACCTAAATACAGTGCTTTAGGTCCCATATCACGGTGCGTTAATTTGAACCAAGCTCTAGCAAATGCATCGTCAAATTCAGCTGAATTTTCGAGGAAACGTTTAGAAATTTTTTCATAAATAGGATCAAATCGCAATGATAAATCTGTAGTCAACATCACTGGAGTATGGCTTTTAGATGAGTCAAAAGCATCCGCTACGATTCCTTTTCCAGCACCATTAGCTGGTC
>NZ_CAWURC010000038.1:0-46989 GCF_963925185.1 uncultured Flavobacterium sp.
CGTTGGGTGTAATTAGTTTTTAATGGGAATTTTTAGTCGGTGTGATTAGTTTTTGTATGAAAATCGTATCGAGAACAAGAAAAATTTCGTTAAAAACGATTCTCGATACATTTTTTGTTCCGTTTTACTGCACAAAAAACAATCGAATAGACGTTTTTAATAATTACACCCAACGGGTTAATAGTTACATTTTTATATTATTTAAAATACAAGAAAGTACATTTTCGCATGTTATTTTATAAGCTTTAGATAATTTTTTTGAAATTTGAAATAATAAAATGACTATCCAAAAGACTTGAAAATTTTGAAAAAAAACTATAATTAATCCCCAATAATTATGAATAATAAAGTTTTAATAGCAGATTATTTTGACTGCATCAGTTTATCAGTTCAGCAAACTCTTAACAAAAATAATTTTTTTGAGACTAATGAGGCTAAATGTTGCGATGATGCTTTTTTGAAAATTAAAAAAGCAATTTATGATAATAAACCCTATAAATTATTAATTAGCAGTTTGAACTTCAAAGATGATTACAGAAATTCTAAATTGAATTCAGGTGAGGAATTAATATCGGCAATAAAAAAAATACAACCAGATATTAAAATAATTGTATTCTCAGAAGAAGTAAAAACATATAGAATACAGTCCCTTTTTAATAATTATAACATCAACGCCTTTGTTTACAAAGGAAGAAACAGCCTGATTGAATTAGAGAAGGCGATTCAAGCTACTTTTGTTGAGAAAATTAAACCTGTATCAGAATTTGAAGCACTATTATACCATAAGTATTCAGTTAATATTACAGAGTATGACCATTCCCTTCTAAAATTAGTGTCTTTTGGCTATAGATTAGATGAAATCTCAAAAGACTTCAAAAAATTGAAAATAAAACCCTTTGGCGAAAGTAGTATAGAGAAAAACATTAATAAACTTAGAATTTCATTTAATGCAAAGAATTCGGCACACCTTATTGCTATAGTCAAAGATATGGGTTTATTATAATACCCTTTGTAACTAATCTTTAAATAAAAAAAATCGAATTTCCTTAAAACTATTAAGACTTTATATTGATTAATATAACCCGTTGGGTACAATTATTTAAAGCAAAATAATTTTATGATTAGGTTTCTATTCTTTTGTATTCTTTTACTTTTCGTCAATAAAATCGAAGCTCAAGACATTCAGTTTGATGAGAATTGCGTTTTATTTCAAGACGCAAAACCCACCTTGTCAATATTAATTCTTAAGGATTCTATCCTTTACAAAGGAAACCTCCAAGAAAAACAAAATACAATCATACTGGATATCCTGATAAATTATGGCATTATGTAAGTTATTCCATATAAGGAAAAACTTTTTTGGTATTAGGAATTGCAATCTTTTTTAATAAAAACAAAGAGTATAGATTACTACCCTTTAACGGAATCGCTTTAATAAAAGAAACGGGTAAGTACTAATACAAAAAAATTGATAGTAAATCTGGAGGAACCAGAGTTTCTCTTATTAAACTATTTGGCAAAAAACGCATTGCGATTTGAATCGCTAAATGATCTCAATCATTTATTTGTGAATGGAAACAACTCAGAAAATTTTTCATCAATTGTAAAAAGAAGAGAAATTACTTTAGTAACATTATTACAAAAAATAAGTTTTATAACAGCTATTCCAGAAAAAGAATTGATTATAAATAGTAAAAAAAAGGATAAAAGTTCAAAGAAATAAGAATCTCTCCATCCATTTTAAGAATAAAATAAATTTTACTGACCCAAGTTATTCAATCCAAAAAGTTTTCGATTTACTTTGTGATATGTTGCTAAATTCTTATAAACTCAACCTAAATTCTTCAATCACTTCATTTGCTTTTGAGAAATCTGTTTCTTGAATAAACAATTCAACTGGTTTTGTACTTGATATACTTGGCAAAACATTGGATTGATTATTGTTTCTAATTACAGTATTCACAGATATTTCTTCTATTTTTTGTTGTAAGGCTAGCGCCAAAATTTCACTTCCCGAAAACACTTTCATCAATCCCATACTATTTTATTTTTAAATTTATTCTTCTATTTCTTCGTCTTCCTCAAAATCGAATTCAAAAGGCTCGACGAGCATTTTTTCGGCAAGAATTTCTATTCTTTCTGTGTAAACATCCGAAAAAATAATGCGTTGTGTCTTGGTAATACTATTCGAAATACGCATGATTTTGGTTTCGTGACGCAGTTTCAAAATGGGATCGGCATCATCAAGAATAAACATACGCAATCGGTTTATGTTAAAACCTGCCGTGGTAAACATTTCACCCAATTTGTTTGGCGTACCAATCAAAACGTCGATTCCGGTCGAAATATAATTCTTATCGTATTCCATATCGCCTTTGTCATGAACACCATAAACTTCTAAATTAGAATGCTTTCCATATTTTTCGAAAAGTGTTTCCATTTCTAAAACCTTGGTTTTGTCTTCAACAATAATCAAGGCACGAGGTGATTCCTCATTTGCACCTGTTAATTTTTGAATTACATTTAGCACAATGGTTGTCGTTTTTCCACTTCCTTGTGGAGCAATTATAATACAATCGGCGCCACTTTTTAGTGTCGAAAATGTTTCTTGTTGCATTTCATTAGCTTCGGTCAGACCGTTTTCAATAAGTGCTTGTTGAAGATTTTCGTTTATTTTTTTTAGTTTCATTATTTAGTAATTTGGCAAAAGGCATAAGCCATTAGTGAAATTTAAATTCATCGACATTATTCTAAAACTAATGCCTTTTGGTTATTAGCTGGTCTACTTAGATGCAAATAGCTGTACATCATTCTCAGAAATTTCGTTTCCACCAAGGATAATTAATCGTTCAACCACATTACGCAATTCGCGGATGTTTCCTGTCCAATCGTATTCTTGCAACAATTTGACTGCTGCTGCCGAGAAATGTTTGATCACATTTCCTTGTTCTGTAGCAATTTTTTCGGCAAAATGTGAAATCAGTATTGGAATATCATTTCGTCTTTCATTCAACGAAGGAACATTAATCAGAATCACTGCCAATCGATGATACAAATCCTCCCGGAACCTACCTTCGGTAATTTCTTTTTTTAAGTCTTTATTAGTGGCGGCAATCACGCGAACATCGACTTTGATGTCTTTATCTGCACCAACGCGAGTAATCACACTTTCCTGTAAAGCACGTAACACTTTGGCTTGAGCCGAAAGACTCATATCGCCAATTTCATCCAAGAAAATAGTTCCTTTATCAGCAGCTTCAAATTTACCGGCACGATCTTTCACCGCCGATGTAAATGCGCCTTTTACGTGACCAAACAATTCACTTTCGATCAATTCACTAGGAATTGCAGCACAATTTACCTCGATTAAAGGAAAAATAGCTCTTTGACTTTTTTCGTGCAATTGATGAGCAACTAGTTCTTTTCCGGTTCCGTTGGGTCCCGTAATCAAAACTCTGGCTTCAGTTTGAGCGACTTTTTCAATCATCAATTTGATATGATTTATGGGTTCGCTTTCGCCAATCATTTCATAATTTTTGCTAACTTTTTTCTTGAGAAATTTATTCTCAACAACGAGTTGTTTTTTGTCCAAAGCATTACGAACGGTATTCAATAATCGATTTAAATCAGGCGGTTTCGAGATGTAGTCAAAAGCACCCAAACGCATCGTTTGAATGGCAGTTTCCATGTCTCCATGACCGGAAATCATAACCATTGGGATTTCGGGTTTTATTTTTTTGACAGCTTCAAGCACTTCTACTCCGTCCATTTTTGGCATTTTGATGTCACACAGCACAAGATCGTAATCGTTGTTTTTTATTTTTTCCAAACCTTGAACTCCATCTTCGGCATCTTCTACAATATAGGTGTCACTTTCTTCGGAAAGTATTTTTGTGAGTACTCTTCGAATGGCGGCTTCGTCTTCTATTATAAGTATCTTGCTCATTTTTGATTATTTAATATTTCAACCATTTGTATAATTCTTTCCAAGTTGGTTTTTTGCCGTACATTAATATTCCTACTCGATATATTTTTGATGCAAACCAAACCACGAAAAAGAAGGTTGCAAAAAGCAAGGTGATGGAAATGGCCAACTGCCACCAAGGTACGCCAAACGGAATTCGCATCAACATGACAATGGGAGACGTAAGTGGAATCATCGAAAATACAGTAGCGACTGTGCCGTGTGGATCGTTCATAACGGTAAAAAACCCAATGTAAACTGCCAAAACTAATGGCATTATTATTGGCAAAAGAAACTGTTGCGAGTCGGTTTCACTATCAACTGCGGCTCCAATTGAAGCATAAAACGAGCTGTATAAAAAATAGCCTCCTATGAAATATATCACGAAACATATCAGAATTGTAGCGATGGGCAATCCCCATAATTCCTTAATGTACATTTGTGCGGTTCCTGCAAATTCTTGATGTGCGGCTTGAATCACATCTGGTGGAAGTTTAGCTGCTGGACTAGCATCAATTTCTAAAAAAGCGGAAGCGGCAAACATAAATATCAATCCAAGAATTGCCCAAATAAAGAATTGTAGCAATCCTGCTAATGATGTTCCTATGATTTTCCCCATCATTAATTGGAACGGTTTTACCGAGGAAATAATGATTTCGACAATGCGATTCGTTTTTTCTTCGATAACGCTACGCATTACCATATTTCCGTAAATAATGATAAACATCATAATGAGATAGCCAAATGCGCCACCAATAGCAATTTTGATTTCGTTGAGTCCTTTTAGACTTTCTTCCCCAGAAGCTTTTGCAAGGCTTATGCTAACTTTAGCTTGGGCATTTTTAATTGCTAACGTGTCTAATTTGGCTTTTTCAAAATTATCGTGGGTAAGTTTTTTTGCAATTATTCCTTGCACGCTTTCTATGAATGAAATACTTGGACTTTCGTTTGATATGAACTGAATTTTATTTTCTAATTCCTTTGCGCTTGCCACTTTTGGGATATAAAGCAATCCTTCGAAGCTCTCTTTTGTGATGCTATCCTTTAAAGATTTGACGTCAATTGATGATAAATCTTGGTAAACATATTCTCCATCTTTGCTGTTCAGGGCTTTAAATTCATTAATAAACAAACCGCTTTCGTCGTGAATAGCAACTCGTTTTGTATCCGCTTTCATCGTACTCAAATAGCCTACAAAAGCAGCAATTCCCACAAAAAGTAACGGACTCAAGAAAGTCATTACTATAAATGATTTATTGCGCACTTTAGCGACAAATTCTCTTTGTATTATTAGTGATATGATGCTCATTAAAAAGGGTTATAAGTTTAGAGTCATAGAATAATTACTTTTCGCTAACTGCTTGAATGAAAATATCGGTTACACTTGGAATTTTTTCCATAAAATGAGTGACTTGACCTCTTTGTACAAGAACATTCAATAGTTCATTTGGGGTTGCATTTCCTAGCTGAATTTCTAATTTTAATTCATTGTTTAATGATTTAAAATTAGTTTGACCCACTTTAAATTTCTGTGTGATATCGTACATCAACCCTTCAATGTTATCAGACAAAATACCTACTTCAAAACTATTGGTTCTAAATTTACGTTTAATATCATTTAATCTTCCTTCAATTAGTTTATTCGATTTATGAATTAATGCAATGTGGTCGCACAATTCTTCGACACTTTCCATCCGGTGCGTGGAGAAGATTATGGTAGAACCTTGGTTTCTTAATTCGAGGATTTCATCCTTGATTATATTGGCATTTACAGGATCAAATCCTGAAAAAGGCTCGTCGAAAATCAATAATTTTGGTTTATGCAAAACGCAAACTACGAATTGTACTTTCTGCGCCATTCCCTTTGAAAGTTCCTGAATTTTCTTGTTCCACCAACCTTGAATTCCCAATCTTTCGAACCAATATTCTAATTGCTTTTTTGCTTCGGCTTTAGATAGTCCTTTCATTTGAGCTAAATACAAGCATTGTTCGCCTACCTTCATAGATTTGTACAATCCTCGTTCTTCTGGCAAATAGCCAATGTGTTGAATGTGATTTGGGCTTAATTTTTCGCCATCAAGGATGATTTCGCCGCTATCGGGCATTGTGATTTGATTGATAATTCGGATTAGTGATGTTTTACCAGCTCCATTTGGCCCCAGAAGTCCATAAATACTTCCTTTTGGAACCGTAAGTGAAACTTCGTTAAGCGCCACATAATCACCATATTTTTTGAAAACGTTTTTAACTTCAAGTATATTACCCATTCTAATTTATGATTTATTTCATCTGTTTGGCCTTATGATCTCGGGTCTGTAAAAATAGGAAAATAGCGCTAATAAGCTGTTAAATAAAACAAAAAAACCCACCCCTATTTTCACAAGGATGGGAAAAATTCACATAATTAAAAATTATGAGAACATATCTTTGACTTTCTCAAAAAAGGATTTGTCGCCTTTTTCAGGATTTGGAATGAAATTCTCATCGGCAATATTTTTTTCAAAAAATTGTTTTTGGTCTTTGTTAAGTATTTTAGGTGTCCAAACATTTACGTGAACTAACAAATCTCCTGTTCCATAACCGTTGATATTAGGAATTCCTTTTCCTTTTAATCTTAGGATTTTACCGGATTGAATTCCTTCTTCGAGTTTAATTCTCACTTTTCCGTTTATAGCTTCGATGTCTTTTGATATTCCGAGAACTGCTTCGGCAAAACTAATATACAAATCGTAATGTAAATTCTCGCCTTCACGTTTCAGAAACTCATGTTCAATTTCTTCGATGGCAACAATTAAATCACCGGGAACACTATTTCCAGGGGCGTCATTTCCTTTGTTGGAAACTTTCAATTGCATTCCATCAACCACACCTGCAGGAATTTTTATAGCAACTGTTTCGTCTTCAAGAATCATTCCTTGCGAGTCTGCATCTGCTGGTTTTCTGTCCAATATTTGACCTGAACCTCCACAAGTAGGACATGTTGAAGCGGATTGCATACGGCCTAAAATGGTGTTTGTTACTCGCATTACTTGACCTTGACCGTTACAGGTAGAACACGTTTTATAGGATACTCCGGGAGCTTGGACTTTTCTTTTTACTTTTACTTTTTTCTCGACGCCATTGGCAATTTCTTCGAGAGTCAGCTTCACTTTTATGCGAAGATTACTTCCTTTCACACGACGTGATCCGCCACCTCTAAAACTACCTCCGCCGAATCCTCCGCCAAAAATATCTCCAAATTGACTGAAAATATCATCCATATTCATTCCGCCACCACCAAAACCTCCGTGACCGCCACCGCCACCATTATCAAAAGCTTGATGACCGTATTGATCATATTTTGCTTTTTTATTAGAATCACTTAATATTTCATAAGCTTCGGCAGCCAATTTAAATTTCTCTTCTGCAGCAGCATTTCCAGGATTTTTGTCAGGATGAAATTCGAGCGCTTTTTTTCTGTATGCTTTTTTTATTTCGGCAGCATCTGCACTTTTACTAATGCCTAGTATTTCGTAAAAATCTTTTTTCATTTTTTGATTTAGGATTTAATTTCCAATTACAACCTTTGGAAAACGAATGATTTTATCGCCTAATTTGTATCCTTTTTCTATTACATCTACAATTTTTCCTTTCATCTTGGCAGATGGAGCAGGAATTTGAGTAATTGCTTCGGCAAAATCAGCATCGAAAGTGTCTCCCGCTTTTATGTCTACTTCTTCTAAGCCTTTTGAAACCAAAGTGTTTTTTAGCTTTTCTTGAATGAGCTCAACACCCTGAATTAAAATATTGTCATCGGTTTTTTTGATTTCGGTCAATGCTCTGTCAAAATCATCCAAAACTGGAAGCATGGCAGACAAAACTTCTTGGTTTGCAGTTTTAAACAGCTCGATACGCTCTTTTGTAGTTCTTCGTTTGTAGTTTTCAAATTCAGCAAATAGACGAAGAAATTTATCTCTTTCGGAAACTAAATCTTGAGACAATTGCTCTTCTCTTGTTATTTCTTCTACTTTCTCTTCAATAGTGGAGTCTAAGGTATCGGAATTATTTTCATTGTTATCAATTGGGGCTTGATCAACAATTTCTTCATTTATAGTGTTTTCAGTAGTCATTCTCGTATTATTTTTAAAAATATTCTTAAACTTCATTTTTATACTTTCGTTTAGATTGCAAAAGTACTGCCAAATCTTTAAAAATGTCAAATTGTCACTGTTTTTATTTGAGGGCTACAATTTAATATTTGGGGTAGAAAAAAGAAGTTTTTTATTTGCGGAAAATTTAATATAATTTTAAGACTAACACGTTTTTGTTTGTATAAATTTGTACAGATTCAATTATTTAATAGATTTTAAATTTGAACTTAAGGTTAGCTTGCAGGCTTCTAAATAATTATTAATTCACTATACCTTAATATTAAAAAAGCTTCGTTTAATTAACGAAGCTTTTTTTATTTGAAGCAGAATTCCTCCTTATTCCATTTTCATCTTGACGGTCCATTCAAAATCCATTTCGGAAACTTTTTCTCCTTTTTCATTCGTTCCAATAGATTTCATCCAAAACGCTTGACCTTCTCCTGTTGCAATTGCTTCTTGAATGGATTGTTGTGCTAATAGGCCGTCATTACAAACAAAAGTTATTCTCCCTGTAGCTTTTTTACTAAAGTTACTTTTATTGTTGGCTACCAACATCGATATTTTTTTACCACTTTTTTGAATTTGAAGCATAACCAAAGCGCCTGTAGCTAGCTCTGCGGCCATGCCTTGAACGACCCAATACATAGATTTGTATGGGTTTTGGTTAATCCAGCGATGTTTGACTGTTACTGTACACTTTTCTTCATCCATTTGTTTCACCCTAACACCACAAATAAATGCGGATGGGAGTTTGAAGAGCAGGAATTTATTTAAACTAGAAACTGAAATTTTCATTATTTATATTTTTTTTGTAAAAATAACAAAAAAAATAATAAGTTTTAGACACTACTATTATTTATAAAATTCTACTTAAACACATTATTCTATGAGATTTTAAAAAAAAACATTAAATATTTAGCCTAATAAAAACGTTAAATTTTTGTTAATATATAATACTATGCAATACAAGATACCGTCTAATAGATATATATTTGCATAAGAAATTACTATATATTTTTACATCATGGAAACAACAAGTCAGAATAACACAGCAACCTTCATTCATTTGAGCACTTTAAGTCAGTATTTTTTTTCCGTTTGGGAATTATATTTTTCCAATATTGATCTGGAGTTCAAAAAAAGAGGAATCAGAATTTATAGATTATAATGGGAAACAAGTACTTAATTTTCAATTGAGTTTGTTATTATATTCATTAGTTCTTGCCATGATTGCAATCCCTATTTTTATACTTACAGTTTTTAGCAACATTTCTTTCGACGCAATACTAAAAGACCATGACTTTTTTGTTGATCATTTGAGTTTAGAGAACATAAGTGGAATTATAATTGTGGCATTAATTGCAATTTTCACTTTTATTGGTTTGAAGGTTACGGAATTCTTCTTGATCATTTATGCCGCGGTAAAAACATCGAATGGAGAAAAATACAACTATCCGTTGACCATTAAATTTATAAAATAAAACGGGTCGATACTATATAAAATAGCCCAGATTGAAGTGAAAATCCTTTTTATTTTTTTTCTTTAAAAAATAAAAAGATTGCAACGGAAAGCTGGATAAAGCTCAATAAACTAGGCATTACAATTAAAAGATTGCTTCGTGCCTCGCAATAAAAAATCATCAATCAATAAATGAACAGTTTAATTAAATACAAAAAACAAAGAGAGAATCATGAACATTGAAAATACAAAAGCCCAAATGCGTAAAGGTGTTCTCGAGTTTTGTATCTTGTCTGTATTAAAAGATAAAGAAGCATATACATCGGAAATATTGGACACCTTGAAAACCGCAAAATTACTGGTTGTGGAAGGAACGGTTTATCCGTTGCTCACCCGATTAAAAAATGACGGATTACTCAACTATCGTTGGGAAGAATCTTTATCAGGTCCGCCAAGAAAATATTATGGCCTGACCGAAATTGGACACGCATTTTTAAACGAATTAAATGGTACCTGGACTGAATTGTCCGATGCCGTAAACCTAATCACAAAACAAAAAAAATAGTCATGAACAAAACTGTAAACATAAACTTAGGCGGAATGTTCTTCCATATTGATGAAGATGCATATCAAAAGTTAACACGGTATTTTGATGCCATAAAACGTTCGTTATCTAATTCTTCTGGACAAGACGAAATCATAAAAGACATTGAAATGCGTGTTTCTGAATTGTTGACTGAAAAACAAAAATCGGAGAAACATGTTGTGGCGATGAAAGACGTTGATGAAGTTATTACGGTAATGGGTCAACCCGAAGATTATAGAATTGATGAAGAAGGAACGGAAAATCCTTCAACAAATTATTCTTCTTCAAAAACAAGAAAACTGTATCGAGATACAGAACACGGGATGATTGGTGGTGTTCTTGCCGGTTTGGGATATTATTTTGGAATAGATAAAGTTTGGTTACGAATTTTTATTTTGATATTACTTTTTGCTGGAGGAACAGGTTTCTTAGCCTATATAATTCTTTGGATTGTAATACCAGAAGCTAAAACAACTGCCCAAAAACTAGAAATGACTGGGGAACCAGTAACTATTTCGAACATAGAAAAAAAGGTTCGTGAAGAATTTGATACCGTTTCCGAAAAACTAAAAAATGTAGATTATGACAAATATGGCAATCAGATAAAAACGGGAGCTGAAAAAATAGGAAGTTATTTTGGTGATTTCATCATTGCGGTTTTGAGAGCTTTTTCTAAATTTCTTGGAGTAATTTTGATAATGACAGGGTTAATAACACTTGTTGCCTTATTCATTGGTGTATTCACTTTGGGCTCATCATCTTTTATTAGTGTGCCGTGGCAAGACTTTATTGAAGCAGGTAATTTTACAGATTATCCCGTTTGGACTTTTGGATTATTGATGTTTTTTGCGGTTGGAATTCCTTTCTTTTTCTTAGCTATATTGGGTTTCAAACTATTGTCGCCAAATATGAAATCAATTGGAACTATTGCGAAATATACCTTGCTCGCTGTTTGGTTAATATCGGTTTCATTAGCAATTGCCATTGGAATAAAGCAAGCATCAGCCTTTGCAATTGATGGAAGAGTGGTTCAAAAAGAAAATCTTAACCTGAAACCAACTGACACCCTTTATATCAAATTCAAGCACAATGATTATTTTGCTAAAAATGTAGAGGAACATACTGATTTCAAATTAACCCAAGATTCTACTAAAACAGATGTAATCTATTCGAACAATATAAGCTTTAAAATAGAAAAAACAGAGGCGAAGTTACCTTATATAAAAATTGAAAAAGAGGCAAATGGAAAAACTATGTCCGAAGCAAAACAAAGGGCCGAACAAATAAAATACGGTTACAAAATCATTGGAAACCAATTAATTTTTGATAATTATCTATTGACGGATTTGAAAAATAAATTTCGAGACCAAGAAATAGAAATTACATTATTTTTGCCACAAGAAACTATTTTAAGAATTGACAAATCAATGGCAAATTATGACCGTACAGATGGAAACTATTTTTTATGGAATCCTGATTACACAGACGCAGTTTACAAAGTCAAAAGCAATAAAATAAAATGCCAAAATTGTCCTGAAAACGAATACAATGACCTTGAGGATGGCAACGAAAATGACACCATAAAAGAAGTTATTTTAAAAATAAACGGAAAAAATATAATTGAAACAAGAACTAATTCAAGCAGTTTAAGTATTGATGAAAACGGAGTTATAATCAAAACCAATTAGCCATGATAAAAGTCATCACGATTATTACAAAATTTATTATTGTTACGTTGATTGCTTTATTTTTTTCTTCTTGTATCTTTTCAAGAGATTTGAAATCAATAACAGGAAGTGGTCACGTGACCTCAGAAAATCGAATGGTACAAGGAAGTTTCAAGAGCATTGAAGTTAGCAACGCTATTGATCTTGAGGTGGAACAGTCCGGAAAAACCGAAATTATTGTAGAAGCCGATGACAATTTACAAAATGAGATTACTACAAAAGTAGAAAATGGAGTCCTAATCATCGCCTGTAAATACAGTTCTTTAATCGATGTTGAATCTAGAAAAGTTATCGTAAAAATGCCAATAATTAATGGATTACAAGCTTCAAGTGCTTCTACTATTAAAAGCAGGAATACCTTAAAAGGTGAAAACATTGATTTAAAAGCATCGAGCGCAGCTGATGTTAATTTGAGTCTCGAATTTGATGCCATTTATTGCAAAGCAAGCAGCGGAAGCTCCATAAATATTGATGGAAAAGCATTGAAATTGGAGACAAATTCTTCTAGTGGAAGTACTATTGATGCCAAAGATTTGTTGGTCAATGAGGTGATTGCCAAAGCATCGAGTGGGGGTTCGATAAATGTACATCCAATTGTAAATTTGGATGCGAAAGCTTCGAGTGGTGGAGACATAAACTATAATGTCACGCCAAAAAGAATAGAAAAAAGAACAAGTTCTGGCGGAAGCGTCGAACAAGAATAAGAATTTAATTTACCAAAAATCAGGGAAATCATTCATCAAAAGTGGATGATTTTTCTATATTTGTATAATACTTAATTCAACCAAAAATGAAAAAATACACTTCTCTACTTCTAATTCTATTAATTTCCACAGTTGCATTAGCGCAAAAAAAAGAAAAGGTAAAAGGATCCAAAATTGTCACCATTGAACAAAAGAAAATTAACAATTTTGATGCGCTCGAAGTGGGCGATAATATTGAAGTGTTTCTGGATAGAGGCGAAAAAAGCGAATTAAAAATCGAAGCTGACGACAATCTTCAAAGTATTATTGTCATAGATTCAAGCTCGAATACGCTTCGAATAAATACATCAAAAGAAGCTATAAATTACAAAAAACTAATCGTGCGAATTACCTATACAAAGGATTTGAATCTGGTGATATCTAAAAACGAATCTGTTATAAATGCCATTCAGGAAATTCAATTGGATGACATTACATTTAAAACTTTCGATAATTCTAAATTAAATTTAAACGTTAATTCAAGAAATTTCATCTTGTATTCAGACGGGAAATCGAAAACGGAATTGAACTTAAAATCTGAAAACGCAACCATCGAATTGAGTAAAAATGCTTCTTTAAAAGCTTTGATTAACGCCATAGATCTAAAGTGTGATTTGTACCAAAAATCGAAAGCAAATCTGGAAGGCGATGTGACTAATGCCATTATTCGCCTCGATAATAATGCTGATTTCACAGCAAACAATCTTGTTTTAAAAAATGCCGAATTAATTGCCGAAAGCTTTTCAAGTGGCAGTGTCAATGTCAATAGAAATCTAAATATTGATGTTTCGGGAAATTCAGAAATCAAAATCTATGGTAACCCTAAAATCGAAATCAAACGATTTATTGATTCTGCGATCTTGATTAAGAAACCAACAAAATAAACACAAACAAAGAAGTCTCAATCATTACATTGAGACTTCTTTTATTTTGAATTATTCTTTTGAAGCCAAATATCTTTCGGCATCCAGAGCTGCCATACATCCTGTCCCAGCAGCAGTAATCGCCTGACGGTAAACATGGTCAGCAGCATCACCAGCCACAAAAACTCCTTCGACAGCTGTTTTTGAAGTTCCTGGAACATTGATAATATATCCCGTTTCATCAAGAGTTAGAAAGTCCTTGAAAATATCCGTATTAGGTTTGTGTCCAATGGCTGCAAAGAAACCGGTGGCAGGAATATCAAAAATAGCTCCCGTAGTTTTATTTTTTGCTTTCACGCCAGTAACTACTTGACCGTCTCCTAGAACCTCAACGGTATCGTGGTTCATTAAAATTGTAATATTTTCGGTTTTGCGAACGCGAGCTTCCATAATTTTTGAAGCCCTGAACTTCTCGCTTCGAACGAGCATCGTGACTTTTGAACATAATTTAGACAAGTAATGAGCTTCTTCGCAAGCGGAGTCTCCCGCACCTACAATTACAACATCTTGGTTTCTGTAGAAAAACCCGTCGCAAACCGCACAAGCCGAAACTCCGCCACCCATTTTTAAATAATGTTGTTCTGATGGCAATCCTAGATATTTAGCCGATGCACCAGTTGAAATAATTACGGTTTCACAATGCAATTCGATGGTGTCATTAATCCACACTTTATGCACATCACCGCTAAAATCAACCTTGGTTGCCCAGCCATCACGAATATCAGCACCAAAACGTTCCGCTTGAGCTTGCAATTGAACCATCATTTCTGGACCTGAAACTCCATCAACATAACCTGGGAAATTTTCTACCTCGTTAGTGGTCGTCAGTTGCCCGCCAGGTTGCATTCCTTGGTATAAAACCGGATTCATATTAGCTCTTGCAGCATAAATGGCAGCTGTATAACCTGCTGGGCCAGAACCTATAATAAGGCATTTAATTTTTTCGATTGTAATAGACATAATGTATTTTTTAGCTTTTTTAAAGCTACAAATGTATGTTTTTTATTAAATTTTTAGGTCAAAAAACAATCCCTTTTTACTATTTAAAAATAATAACATTCATTTTATATTATCTCTTGTCAAACCCAAAATTAGTTTTATATTTGCACTCGCTTTCGGGGTGTAGCGTAGCTCGGTTATCGCGCCTGCTTTGGGAGCAGGAGGCCGCAGGTTCGAATCCTGCCACCCCGACAACTATGTTGTCAATCCATATCAAAAGGCTGTAAATCGTATGATTTACAGCCTTTTCTATTTTTTGTAATTTAAACTAATTTAAGTTATTTCAAATAAAATGAGACCTAAACGGTGAACCAAATTAAAACCTACTTTTAGGTCACCAGAACGATGCAAACTCCTTTAAATAACAGGGTTGCTGAGAATTAGACTCCTCCCATTTTTGTACTCATTTGCACTGTTTTGGAATCATTTGGGTGAACTGTTTCGTGCTGTTCTCTTCAAGAGCGATTAAATCGCTTTAAAACAACTTAAATTAAATGAGTTATGATTTCAAAAAACACCTTCGGAATACAGTTTATTATTCGGGTTAATAAAACCAAAGACGATACAGTTCCAATCTATGTCCGGATAACCGTAGACAGCCAAAGAGTAGAAATGTCGCTAAAACGTTGGGTTCAGCCAAGATGATGGAATATTAAACTAAAAACCTATCTTAAATCGTTGAGATTTCTGTCGGAAAAATGGGTACAGCATACTACGACACAAACAAATTCAAGATAAATGCAAACAGTGTCTTCAGCTTTTTAAATATTTCTTCCCCTTAGTTACTAAATTAGCGCCCAAATTATTTACCCATAATCCATTTTATTGAAACTCAAATATAAATAGCCCTATTAGAGTTTCAAATATTTGTAGATAATTCATTAATTATTGTAAATTGCTGCTTGATTTACTTTTCTTCAAGTTTTGATATAGTTTGAAGGAATTGAGAAGCAGTTTGTCAAATTGAAAGCAATAAATTTAAAACGACTATTTTAGAAAAAAAAATTATATCCACAAAGCAAACCTACTTTAAAAGTCAATTTAGCTTTTGAACAAAATGACAAAATGGTGCCATCGGATAAAAAACATAATTAAACGAATTTTAAAGACAAAATCTAATGAACAAGCAAGTACTCTTAGCACAACGCCCAGATGGGCTTCCAACTAAATCAACGTGGATATTTCAAGAAGTTGAAATCCAAGAACCAAAAGAAGGCGAAGTGGTAATTAAGCAGCATTACATTTCTTTAGATCCCGCTATGAGAGGCTGGATGAGAGACGGAAAATCGTACATAGAGCCAGTAGTAGTTGGAGACGTCATGCGTGCTGGAACAGTAGGAGAAGTTATAAAAGCACATAACCATCCAAAGTTTAAAGTGGGGGATTTTATTTCAGGTTGGGGCGGAGTGCAACAATTTACTACTACCAATGCAAAAGGATATCATAAAATAGACCCGACAATAGCTCCATTACCAATGTATCTAGGTACTATGGGAATGCCAGGCATGACAGCCTATTTTGGAATTCTTAAAGTAGGGGAATTAAAAGAAGGGGACATAGTACTGGTTTCTGGAGCAGCCGGTGCAGTAGGAAGTTTGGTAGGTCAAATTGCTAAAATAAAAGGCTGTCGTGTAGTTGGAATAGCTGGCGGCAAAGACAAATGTGATTATCTGGTAAATGAATTGGGCTTTGATGCAGCTATCGACTATAAAAGTGAAAATATTTATAGTGGCTTAAAAAAACACTGCCCAGATGGAATTGACATCTTCTTTGATAACGTGGGTGGAGAAATTTTAGATGCAGCCCTATTAAAATTACGAATGCATGCGCGTGTTGTAATTTGCGGAGCCATTTCACAATATAATGTTACTGAAAAACCAAAAGGACCAGGTAATTATATGTCATTATTAGTAAATAGAGCAACTATGAAAGGAATGGTTGTTTTTGATTACGCAAAACAATATGATGAAGCTATTATCGATTATTTACAATGGATGAAAGACGGAAAACTTAAAAGTAATGAAGACATATATGACGGAATTGAAAATTTTCACGAAACCTTTCTGCGCCTTTTTAGCGGTAATAAATTGGGGAAACTTATATTAAAAGTTTTGGAATAAATAAAAAAAGCTTTTTTCTAATATTGAGAAAGATCTTACAATCTAAACGTATTTCTTTTTAAACCAAAAAGAAAAAATCCATAAAGTCCCTTTTTTTCAGCAAAAGGGACTTTGTTTTTATAAAACAATAAAAAACCCGTTTTTGTAATTTGTAAAAATATATAAATCTAAAAAGATAAAACCCTATTTTTGTTAACAGAAAAACACAATATAACTATTTTATGCTAATAATTGGAATTGCCGGCGGAACAGGATCAGGAAAATCAACTGTAGTTCATCAGATAATGAATGAATTACCACATACCGAAGTTGGGATTATTGCCCAAGATTCCTACTATAAAGAATCCAAAAACCAGAGCTACGAAGAACGCTCTAAAACAAATTTTGACCATCCCAGAGCAATCGATTTCGAGTTACTGGTCGAACATCTCAAGGAACTCAAAGCTGGAAACACGATCAACCAGCCTGTTTATTCCTTTGCCACACATAACAGAACCGACGATACTATAGTGACACATCCACGAAAAGTAATGATTGTAGAAGGAATTTTGATTCTTTCTAACCCTGAACTTCGCGATTTATTTGATATTAAAATATTTGTACATGCCGATTCTGACGAGCGTTTAATCCGTCGTTTAAAGCGTGATATTGCAGAACGTGGGCGCGACATGGAAGAGGTTTTAAACCGTTATCAAACTACCTTAAAACCTATGCACCAGCAATTTATAGAATCTACTAAAGCCTTTGCCGACATTATCATCCCAAATGACAAATTCAACACTGTCGCCATCGATGTGGTTCGTGCAGTAATAAACCAACGGATTCTATAAAATTATTGTAAATTTATTGCGTAGTTTTCTCAGGAGCTAGTTCCCGTTTTACGCTACAAATGAAGTTTGCTAACTCCAGTAAAAATAAAAATTAAGTGAAGTAATAATTTTATTGGTAAAAACCACAAAAATCTATTTTTACCGTAATCGGGGGCTTAAATAAAAATAATTACAAATGACGAAATCCTATAAAGACAAATCCTGGTTCAAATTTATTAGCAACAAATACATTTGGGTTTTGTTATTTTTTTCGACCTGGATGATTTTCTTGGACAACTATTCCTATTTTGACCATCACATTTTGGACAAACAAATCGAGGAACTTCAGGACAACAAAAAATACTATCAGGACGAAATTAAGAAAGACCAGCTAAACATCAAACAGCTCAAAAACCCAGAGCAAATAGAGAAATATGCCCGGGAAAAATACTATATGAAAAAAGATAGCGAAGACATCTATTTAATCGAATTCGAAGGCGACACAATTGAAAAAAATATTAAAAAATAGATTTTTAAAAAATGGAAAAACTATTCCAAGATTTTAACCCAATTTCCTCCAAACAGTGGAAACAACGCATCCAGTTTGAGCTCGATGGTGCCGACTATAATGAAACCTTGATTTGGAATTCACCAGAAGACATTCAGGTTAAACCCTTTTACCACAAAGATGAATTTCAAGGAATTGTAGATGTAAATACAAAAGCCCAAAAATTTAATATTTGCCAAAACATATTCGTTCACGACCTTAAAAAATCAATTCTTCGAGCCGTCGACAGCATTAATCGTGGTGCAGAAAGCATCCGATTTACGATTGAAGACGAAAAAACTGACATTAAAAAATTACTAGAAAATCTACCATTAGAAAAAGCAATCACGTACTTAAATTTATCGTTTATTTCAATCGATTTCATGAAGAAAATCGACGCAATTGCCAAACAAAAAAACGCTACGATATTCTGTAATCTAGATCCTATTGGGCAATTAGCCAAAGAAGGAAACTGGTTTACAAACAAAGAAAAAAACAACTTCGACACACTCAATTTGATTTCAGCGGCAACATCTTCCGTTTCGTTTATCAGTATTGATGGTGGTTTATATCAAAATGCCGGTGCCAATATGGTTCAGCAAATTGCCTATAGCCTCGCTCACGCCAACGAATATTTTAACAAAATTTCGACAATAAACAAACCCATTGTTTTTGAAGTTTCGGTAGGATCTAATTACTTTTTCGAAATTGCAAAACTCCGTGCCTTACGACTGCTTTTTAAACTAATTGCCAAGGAATACAACCACAAATTAGATTGTCATTTGCTGGTTTTACCCACAAAACGAAACAAAACAATCTACGATTATAACGTAAATATGCTGCGCACCACAACTGAATGCATGAGTGCCATTCTTGGCGGAGCTAATGCCGTTGCTAATCTGCCTTACGATGCCTTATATCATAAAGATAACGAATTTGGCGACAGAATATCCAGAAACCAGTTGTTGATTCTCAAACATGAAAGCTATTTCGACAAAGTCAACAATCCTGCCGACGGAAGTTATTACATAGAAAGTTTAACGAATCAATTAGCCGAAAAAGCATTAACTTTATTCAAAGATATCGAAGCCAATGGTGGTTTTCTCAAACAACTTAACGAAGGTGTCATCAAAAGAAAAATCCAAGAAAGTGCCGACAAGGAACAGGAATTATTCGATTCCGGAAAAGAAATCCTCCTGGGAACCAATAAATATCCAAACAAAAATGACAGAATGAAAGAAGATTTAGAACTGTTCCCTTTCGTTAAAATAAAACCAAGAAAAACCTTAATTACGCCCATAATCGAAAAACGTTTGGCCGAACAAATGGAATATGACAGAGTTAAAGAAGAAAAATAATTAAATCTATTTACAATGAAAAGCATATTATATTTATTGATTTTTTTTATTTTATTTGCCGTTTTTTCACAGCAAAAAGTTGTTGAAATCACCAACATCAAGACTTCGAAAGTAAAAATTTTCGAAGAAAATCAACGCGGCAAAATAAGAACTTTGGACGGTAAAAAATACATTGGAAACCTAAAGTTTTCGGATAGTTTAACCATTGTCATCAAGAATCAATCTATAGAAATTGACAGCATACAAAGTATAAAAAAACAACCAAAAGTCTTGGCAACAATCAAAACAGTAGTCTTGGTTGCAGGACTAGCTGTTGTGGGTAGTTTATTAGTTGCTGCCTCAAGCGGAAGTAATTGGGCGTTCTTACTTTTTACAACTGGCTCTAGCGTAACAATTAGTGCTGGTTTGCTTGAAGGACTCAATTCTAATTATTCGGACAATCGATGGACTTTTAAAATTATTGAACAGTAATGCGAAAAAAATTACAGCATATCAAAATTGAAAAGTTATTTGCTAAAAAAACACAAACACAAACTGACGTGTTTGCAACTGCCGAAGGAATTTCATTAAAAAAAACTTACACAGAACAAGACATCGAAAATCTCGAATATCTTAATTTTGGAGCTGGTTTTTCACCAAATTTACGCGGTCCATACACCACTATGTACGTGCGCCGTCCCTGGACAATACGTCAATATGCAGGGTTTTCGACTGCAGAGGAAAGCAACGCTTTTTATAGAAGAAACCTTGCCGCAGGACAAAAAGGGCTTTCCATAGCTTTTGATTTACCTACACATCGTGGCTATGATTCAGACCACGAACGCGTGGTGGGAGATGTTGGGAAAGCGGGAGTCGCCATCGATTCTGTCGAAGATATGAAAGTATTATTCGATCAGATTCCGTTAGGAGAAATGTCTGTTTCGATGACAATGAACGGAGCGGTTCTGCCTATTATGGCTTTCTATATTGTAGCTGCCGAAGAGCAAGGAGTGAAACCAGAACAACTTTTGGGCACCATTCAAAATGACATTTTGAAGGAATTTATGGTTCGAAATACCTACATCTATCCGCCAGCGAAATCGATGAAAATTGTTGCCGATATTTTCGAATATACCAGTAAAAAAATGCCGAAATTCAACTCGATTTCCATTTCGGGTTATCATATACAAGAAGCCGGAGGAACTGCTGATATTGAGTTGGCATATACACTTGCTGATGGTTTAGAATACATCCGAACTGGACTGGCAACAGGAATGAAAATCGACGACTTCGCTCCTCGCCTATCTTTTTTCTGGGGGATAGGAATGAACCATTTTATGGAAATTGCCAAGTTGCGTGCCGGTCGAATGATTTGGGCAAAATTGGTCAAACAATTTAACCCCAAAGACGAAAAATCATTGGCTTTACGAACCCATTGCCAAACTTCGGGTTGGAGTTTAACAATGCAAGATCCTTTTAACAACGTGGCGCGAACAACCATCGAAGGTTTAGCTGCTGCATTAGGCGGAACACAATCGTTACACACCAATGCCTTGGACGAAGCCATTGCATTGCCAACGGATTTCTCGGCAAGAATTGCCCGAAATACCCAAATCTATTTACAGGAAGAAACCAAAATAACCAAAACTGTAGACCCTTGGGCAGGTAGTTTTTATGTGGAAAGTTTAACCAACGAAATTGCGCAAAAGGCCTGGAAACTCATCGAAGAAGTCGAAGAATTGGGCGGAATGACCAAAGCGATTGAATCCGGAATTCCTAAATTGCGGATTGAAGAAGCAGCAGCCAGAAAACAAGCACGAATTGATAGTGGTCAAGATATTATTGTGGGTGTCAACAAATTTAGATTGGAAAAAGAAGATCCATTGCAAATATTGGATGTTGATAACCAAATGGTTCGTAGGCAACAAATCGAACAATTAGAAAAAATAAAAGCAAATCGTGACAACAAAAACACACAACTTTCACTCGAAAAATTAACCTTTTGTGCCAAAACCGGCGAAGGCAATTTACTAGAATTAGCCGTTGAAGCTGCTAGAAATAGAGCAACTCTTGGCGAAATTAGCACAGCCTTAGAAACGGTTTTCGGAAGATATAAAGCACAAATTAAATCCTTTAGCGGCGTGTATAGCAAAGAAATAAAAGACGACAGCAGCTTCGAAAAAGCAAAACAACTAGCCGACGAATTTGCCAAAAAAGAAGGCCGTCGCCCTAGAATTATGATTGCCAAAATGGGGCAAGACGGACACGATCGTGGAGCGAAAGTAGTCGCTACGGGTTATGCCGATTTGGGTTTTGATGTCGATATAGGTCCTCTTTTTCAAACACCATCCGAAGCCGCCAAGCAAGCTGTAGAAAACGATGTGCATATTCTTGGAATTTCCTCACTAGCCGCAGGACACAAAACCCTCGTGCCACAAGTTATTGAAGAACTCAAAAAATATGGGCGAGAAGATATTATGGTCATCGTGGGAGGCGTGATTCCTGTCCAAGATTACCAGTTCTTGTTCGATGCCGGAGCAGTAGCTGTTTTTGGTCCCGGAACAAAAATTAGTGAGGCCGCGATTAGTATTTTGGAGATATTGCTAAATTAAATATACCACACCTGACGGGTTCTAAAAAAACTGTCAGGTGTATTAAAATCAGATTATGTCTAAACTCCCCAACGTAACCCCCAGCATTTTCGCTGCAATGACTAAATTGGCAACGGAACACAATGCTATAAACTTAGCACAAGGATTTCCAAATTTTGCTGTGGATGAAAAATTAGCTACTATCGTGGCCGAAGTTGTTAAAAAAGACGTGCATCAATATTTGCCAATTGCAGGTTATTCGCCGCTTTTGACCAAAATTGCAAAACTAATTCTAGATTTCTATCAACGAAAAGTATTGATCGAAACCGAAATTTTAGTTACAACTGGAGCAACACAAGCCCTTTTTACAACAATTTTGGCATTAATAAAAACAGATGATGAAGTCATCATTCTTGATCCTAGTTTTGATAATTATGAAGCACCCACTTTATTGTGTAATGCCAAAGCCGTTCGTATAGAATTAAACGATGATTATTCGCCCAATTGGGAGCGAATTGAAAAAGCAATCACCACCAAAACCAGAATGTTAATCATAAATAGCCCTCACAATCCCACGGGGAAAGTTTGGAAAGAAAATGACTTTTTAGCTTTGGAAAATTTGCTCGAAAAAAACCCACGCATTTTGTTGTTATCCGATGAAGTCTATGAATTCATCACATTCGAGCAAAAGCACATTTCCATACATTCAAGAAAAAAAATAGCAGATAGAAGTATTATTGTTTCCTCTTTTGGAAAATCTTTCCATATAACTGGCTGGAGAATAGGTTATCTCGTTGCTCCAGAATATTTAATGAAAGAAATTAAAAAAGTACACCAATATATGGTTTTTAGTGTAAATGGTATCGCTCAAGCGGCAATAAGCGACTATATAGATGTGATTTCGGTAGATAAACTTGGAAAATTCTATCAGAAAAAAAGAGACTATTTTAGAAAATTACTCAAAAACAGCCGATTTGAATTGATGCCTTGTGAGGGAACATATTTTCAGGTCGTTTCTTATGCTGCTATTTCAGATGAAAATGATCTAGATTTTTGCAAGCGCTTAGTCGTTGAACACGGTGTGGCTGCCATTCCAATTTCTACTTTTTATGCCGATGGCAAAGACTTAAAACTGATTCGGTTTTGCTTTGCGAAAGATGATAAAACGCTAGAAAACGCTGCTAAAAGATTGTGCACAGTTTGATCATTTATAAATAATTATTTATATTTTTGAAGTAAAATAAAGTATGAAGCTCGTCATACATACCTACCCCTATTTGGGTGTCTTTGTATGATTCTATAATACATATAAACGAGATGGTAGAAAATCCTTCCGGGCTTCTCTACCAACATCTCCCGGCTTAGCCGGGAGATGTTATACTTCATTGTAAAACCAAATCGTTATAGAACTAAAAAGAGAAAAATGAACGTAAAAGAAGCGTACAAAATTTGGTCAGAATTATATGACACAAATGAAAATAAAACCAGAGATTTAGAAGCAATTTCACTTAGACAAAACTTAAAAGAACAAAAATTTGGTAATTGTTTAGAAATAGGCTGTGGAACAGGAAAAAATACAGAATGGTTAATATCTATTGCTGAAAACATTTTAGCTATTGACTTATCGGAAGAAATGTTGTCGAAAGCTAAACAGAAAATTAATTCAGAAAATGTAAAATTTGTTCAAGCTGACATAAACAAAGAATGGAGCTTCACAGACAACAAAAAATATGACTTAGCGACTTTTAGTCTTGTATTAGAACATATTGAAAACTTAGATATAATATTTCAAAGACTTAATGAAGCCATCAATTTAAATGGAATAATTTACATTGGAGAATTGCATCCATTCAAACAATACAACGGAACAAAAGCAAGATTTGAAACAGCTGATGGACTTCAAGTAGTAACTTGCTTTAATCACAACATTACAGACTATATAAATTCAGCCAAAAAACATAATTTTCAGTTAATAGACATCAACGAATATTTTGACGAAAACGACAAAAATACAATTCCAAGAATTTTGACTATGATATTTAAAAAAAAATAAAGAAAAACAAACGCAAAACAGCATTTTTTCAATATGGCAGCTGAAGTGCTTCTATGAAATATTTGTGCAAGGCTCAACATTAGGAATTCTATTTAACGTTTGTACTAAAAAAAACACCAAATAGCCTAGCCGAAAATCGTTATACGTTTTTCTGTTTTTACTATGCGTGCATACTAATTATTTTTCCTTATATTTACAATTCTAAAAACTAACTTATGGATTTATCAGCAAAAATGCTTCGTGATAATGCCCTCGAAGGCAAAGTGATTGTAGTAACAGGTGGCGGAAGTGGTCTTGGCAAAGCAATGACAAAATATTTTATGGAACTGGGTGCTAAAGTAGCCATCAGTTCGCGTGATTTAGAAAAACTGCAAAATACGGCCAAGGAACTGGAAACCGAAACTGGCGGAACGTGTCTTGCGGTTCAATGTGACGTGCGTCATTATGACCAAGTCGAAAATATGCTAAAAGAAGTTTTGAAAGTCTATGGAAAAGTAGATGTTTTATTGAACAATGCGGCAGGAAATTTTATTTCGCCAACCGAAAGATTGTCGGCCAACGCTTTTGATACGGTGATTGACATCGTGTTGAAGGGTTCCAAAAACTGCACGCTCGCTTTCGGAAAACATTGGATTGACACCAAACAAACCACTTCGACAATATTGAATATCGTGACGACGTATGCCTTTACCGGTTCCGCTTATGTAGTGCCGAGTGCTGCCGCAAAAGCGGGAGTTTTGGCAATGACTCGAAGTCTTGCCGTGGAATGGGCAAAATACGGAATTAGATCCAATGCGATTGCTCCGGGACCATTCCCAACAAAAGGAGCTTGGGACAGATTGATGCCTGGCGACTTAGCTGAAAAATTTGATATGGCTAAAAAAGTGCCTTTAGGAAGGGTAGGAAATCATCAAGAATTGGCCAATTTAGCTGCTTATTTAGTTTCCGATTTTTCAGCCTATATGAATGGTGAAGTTGTAGTTATCGATGGAGGAGAATGGTTGAAAGGTGCCGGGGAATTTAATATGTTAGAAGCTATTCCGGAGGAACTTTGGGATCAATTGGAAATGATGATTAAAGCGAAAAAGAGAAGTTAGCAAGTTTCGATTGCAGACGGCAGAGGAAATATAATTGAAAAAAAGGAGAGCTCATTGGGTCCTCTTTTTTTTTAAGGCTTTCAGCCTTTGAAAGGCTGGAAGCCTTAAAAAGATTGCAGCGAAAAGCAGGAAAAAGCTCCAGAAAAAAAAATTAAAAACGAAATAACTCTATTCCTAAAAACAACTGCTTACCAAGCCTTAACAAATGTTAACAAAATAGATTTTCAGTAACGATAAATAATTGTATTTTTACCATTCAAAATTTAGAAAAAACAAATGGGCAAAATCATTGCGATTGCTAATCAAAAAGGTGGTGTTGGAAAGACTACAACGTCGATAAATCTAGCTGCTTCACTGGGTGTTTTAGAAAAAAAAGTGTTGCTTATCGATGCTGATCCTCAGGCTAATGCCACTTCTGGATTGGGAATTGACATTGAAACAGTCGAAATTGGAACTTATCAAATAATCGAACATAGTAACACTCCTAAGGAAGCTATTATAAAATGTTCGGCACCAAATGTGGACGTGATTCCATCTCATATTGACCTTGTTGCCATCGAAATCGAATTGATTGACAAGGATGATAGGGAATATATGCTAAAACAAGCATTAGAAAGTATCAAAGATGATTACGATTATATCATTATCGATTGTGCGCCATCGCTTGGTTTACTTACTTTGAATGCTTTGACTGCAGCCGATTCCGTAATAATTCCAATTCAATGTGAATATTTTGCACTCGAAGGTTTAGGAAAATTGTTGAACACTATAAAAAGTATTCAGAAAATTCACAATCCAGATTTGGACATTGAAGGATTGCTTTTAACGATGTTTGATTCCAGATTGCGTTTGTCTAATCAAGTGGTCGAGGAGGTACAAAAACACTTCAACGATATGGTTTTTGAAACGATAATTCAGAGAAACGTGAAACTGAGTGAGGCTCCAAGTTTTGGCGAAAGCATCATAAACTACGACGCTACGAGTAAAGGAGCTACAAATTACCTACATTTGGCACAAGAAGTTATTAAGAAAAACAGCAAATAATTTTATGGCAAAAGCAATAAAAAAACAAGCGTTAGGAAGAGGATTATCGGCTTTATTGAAAGATCCGGACAACGATATAAAATCTGTAAACGATAAAAATGCCGACAAAGTTGTTGGGAATATAATTGAACTTGAGATTGATACCATCGAGATCAATCCGTTTCAGCCTAGAAGCAATTTCAATGAAGATTCTTTGCGCGAATTAGGTTCTTCCATTAAGGAATTGGGCGTTATTCAACCCATTACCGTTCGAAAATTAGCCTTTAACAAATACCAATTAATTTCGGGAGAAAGACGTCTTCGTGCTTCTACAATGGTAGGATTGACTACCATTCCTGCTTATATCAGAATTGCAAACGACAACGAATCCCTGATTATGGCCTTGGTTGAAAATATTCAACGCCACGATTTAGATCCAATAGAAATAGCGCTTTCATACCAAAGATTGATTGATGAAATTCAATTGACACAGGAGCAAATGAGCGAACGCGTGGGAAAAAAACGTTCGACAATTGCCAATTATTTGAGACTTTTGAAACTGGATCCAATTATCCAAACTGGAATTCGTGACGGATTTATCAGTATGGGTCACGGTCGAGCAATAATCAATATTGAAGATCAAGACGTTCAAACCAATATCTACCAAAAAATAGTAAGCCAAAATTTATCAGTACGTGAAACCGAAGCCTTGGTGAAAAATTACCAAGAAAGTCTAAAACCGAAACCCACCGCTAAAACAAATTCAACATCATTTGAAATTTCTGATTCAGAGAAAAAAAATTTCAATAATTATTTTGGGACAAAAGTAGATGTGAAAATAGCTGGAAATGGTAAAGGTAAAATCACCATTCCTTTTCATTCTAAAGAAGACTTCGACAGGATAATTAAATTAATTAAAGAGTAGTGAATAAAATCGCTTTCATAATGTTAATTCTTTTCTTTTCAGGAAATGCTGACGTTTTTTCACAAAAGAAAACTGACACTGTCCTAGCCACAAAAGACACTTTGAAATCAAATGATATTGACCCTTTGACGCCAGCAAAAGCCGCCTTCTATTCAGCTATTTTACCAGGACTAGGTCAGGCTTATAACAAAAAATATTGGAAAATTCCATTAGTTTATGGCGCCATTGGAACCAGTCTTTATTTTTATTCTGACAGCTACAAAAAATACAACCAATACAGGAATGCCTACAAAAGAAGATTAGAAGGTTACACTGATGATAAATTTTCCTATTTGGACAATAGCCGGCTAATATCAGGTCAAAAATTTTATCAGAGAAATCGAGATTTATCCGCTTTAATAGCTGTTGGATTTTATGTCTTAAATATTATAGATGCGAATGTTGATGCAGCTTTGATTCAGTTTAATGTAAACGAAAATTTATCGGTTAGCCCAAATTTATATAGGAATGATGTAACATTAAATACAAATTTGGGTCTAACATTTAATTATAATTTTTAGAAATAAAAGAATGAAAATAGCGCTTTTAGGATACGGTAAGATGGGGCAAACAATCGAAAGAATTGCTATAGAAAGAGGACATGAAATTGTTTTAAGAAAAGACGAATTCAATACGTATGAAGGACTTTCGAATGCTGATGTCGCCATCGATTTTAGTATTCCAACCGTTGCTGTTGATAACATATCGAGTTGTTTTTATGATAATTTGCCAGTAGTTTCCGGAACAACGGGTTGGCTGAATCGTTATGACGAAATGGTTTCGCTTTGTGGAGCAACAAAAGGTGCCTTTCTATCGAGTTCTAATTTTAGTTTAGGAGTGAATGTTTTCTTTGAACTCAATGAATATTTAGCAAAAATGATGGCCAAACTCGATTCTTATAAAGTTGAAATGGAAGAAATTCACCATACCCAAAAACTGGATGCCCCTAGTGGAACGGCAATTTCATTGGCGAAAAGTGTTATAGAAAACAGCAGTTACACTAATTGGACATTAGAACACCCAAAAACAAACGAGATTCATATTGAAGCCATAAGAACCGAAAATGTTCCGGGAACGCACACCGTTACTTACAAGTCCACCGTGGATGAAATTGAAATAAAACATACCGCACAAAATCGAGATGGTTTTGCTCTTGGCGCCGTGATTGCTGCAGAATGGATTTTGGGAAAACAAGGTGTTTTCACTATGAAAGATGTATTAGACTTAAAATAAACTTGTTTCACGTTTTAGGTTTGAAATTTTAAATTGAACTACCTAAACTTTAAACTTTAAACAAAAATAATATGACGTTATATCAATGGTTTGTGTTTTTCTTGATGGTTCAAGTAATTCACTTTTTAGGAACTTGGAAATTATATGTAGCTGCCGGAAGAAAAAGCTGGGAGGGAGCAATTCCAGTATATAATGCTATTGTTTTAATGAAAATTATCGGACGCCCTACTTGGTGGACGCTGTTGCTTTTCATTCCTATTATCAACCTGATTATGTTTCCGGTTATTTGGGTCGAAACTTTAAGAAGTTTTGGAAAAAGGTCAAGTTTAGACACTTTTTTAGGAATAATTACTTGTGGTTTATATATTATTTATGTTAATTATACCCAGGAATTAAAACACATTTCTGATAGAAGTTTGAACCCAGAAAGTAAAACAGCCGATACAATAAACTCCTTGCTTTTTGCGATTATTGTTGCCACATTGGTTCACACATATCTGATACAACCCTATACGATTCCTTCTTCCTCTTTAGAAAAATCATTATTAGTTGGCGACTTTTTATTCGTGAGCAAAATAAATTATGGTCCACGAGTACCTATGACTGCGGTTGCTTTGCCAATGGTTCACGATTCGATTCCGTTTGCCAAAATAAAATCATATTTAAGTTGGCCTCAAATGCCGTATTGTAGGTTTCTAGGTTTTGAAAAAATAAAAAATAATGATATCGTTGTTTTCAATTGGCCAAGAGACACTTTGTTCAATATGTACATTGCAGCTGACAAGAGATATGATAAGCCGGTTGACAAAAAAACAAACTATGTTAAACGTTGTGTAGGTATTCCTGGTGACAGTTTGCAAATAAAAGATGGAATTGTTTTTATTAATGGCAAAGAATTGATTGTGCCTGATAGAGCAAAACCTCAATATTCTTATAAACTTGTTTTAGATGGAAAAACGCCAATTAATTTTGACTATCTATTCAAAGATATGAATGTTACTGACGGGGTTAATTATGTAAGTACGCAAAAGGATACCATTGGAATAACAGCCCTAACCTTTACAAATGCTGCAAGGATGAGAAATGTACCGGGGATTACTGCAGTTATACGAGAAATTAGAAAAGGGCCTGAAGATGGTATTTTTCCTGATTTTCAGGATGGGAAATCATCGGTGACAAACAATTGGAGTTGTGATAACTTTGGACCAATTTATATTCCACAAGCAGGTAAAACCATTGCTTTGGATAAAGAATCATTGTCATTCTATAAAATAATTATTAATGAATATGAAGGGAATAAATTGGAAATAGTTGGTGATGCTATTTATATCAATGACCAAAAAACAACAACTTATACCTTCAAACAAAATTATTATTGGATGATGGGAGACAACCGACATAATTCATTAGACGCACGTTATTTTGGTTATACACCTGAAGACCATGTAGTTGGAAAACCTGTTTTCATCTGGATGAGCTGGGACTCTAATGGTAAAGGATTCAGTAAAATTCGATGGGAACGATTGTTTACCACCGTTGACGGTGATGGACAACCACAATCTTACTTCAAATTATTCTTACTAGGTTTACTTGTCTTTTTTGTAGGTGACTATTTTTGGAAAAAAAGAAAAAGTACCCCAACCCACTAAGGGGGAGTTTTAGCATTTGATAATAAACCCCTGTTAAGTTAAAAAGATTCAATTTTAGAACTACAAACAAAATGGCGAATTTCAACACAATCGAGGAATTCCCCCTTCTGGGGTTAGGTGGCTTATTTCATCCCACTTATTTCCCTTCAATTAGTCATTTTGTAGCGATGGCTCAGGGAAATAGCATCACTTTCGAAATAGAAGATAATTTTCAGAAGCAAACGAATCGCAACCGGACTTATATTTACAGTCCAAATGGAATTCAGTTATTAAATATTCCCGTAAAGCATTCAGCTGAGCGTCACCAAAAAACAAAGAACGTCAAAATAGAGACTGATTTTGACTGGCAAAAACAGCATTTCAAATCATTGGAAGCAGCCTATAGAAGTTCGCCATTTTTTGAATATTTTGAAGATGATATTCGCCCCCTTTTTGAAAAAAAACACACTTTTTTACTGGACTTAAATTTCGAAACCATAGCATTTATTTCAAAATCTCTGAGGATGAAATTAGATTACAATAACACCCAAGAATATTTTCACGAAATTGATTCTAAAAAAATTATAGATTTTAGAAATTTGGCAAACGGAAAAAAAGAAGATTCCAAATTTGAATCGTACACTCAAGTTTTTGGAGAAAAACATGGATTTTTGAATAATTTAAGTGTTTTGGACTTATTATTTAATGAGGGAAAATACGCTTTAGATTATTTAAAAAAGCAAAAAATAATTATTAAATAAATTTTTAAAAATTTTATTCGATTGACAATTTAGCCATAATTGGGTAATGGTCAGAGTTTTCAAATTCGGAAAAACTATCAAAATGTTTGACCGTCATTTTTTCATTTGCGAAAATATAATCAATTCTGGCGGGATAATACTTGAATTTATAAGTGGCTCCAAAACCTTTTCCCGCCTCTTCAAAACTATCTTTTAACTTCCCTTTTATGTTACGATAAACATAAGAAAAAGGACTATTATTCATATCGCCACAAATGATAATAGGATATTTACATTCTTTTTTATGCTCTTTTATTATCTCGGCTTGTTGCTGTTGCTTTTTGAAAGCCTTGCTTATTCTATAAAAAAGCAGTTGAGATTTCTCTTGATTTATACCGTCTATGTTTTCGTTTATTTCGCTTACATCTGGAGATATTTTTATAGATTGCAAGTGCATATTATAAACTCTGACAATGTCTTTTCCAATTTTAATGTCGGCAAAAACAACATTGTTATTCGAGTCAGGAAACTCGATATGCCCTTGGTCAATAATAGGAAATTTGGAAAAAATAGCCTGACCTGTTTTGATTTTAATTCCTTCCATAAAAATATAACGATGGGGATAAACTTTTAAATCAATATGTGCCGAATTTGAATATTCCTGAATACAAAGGACATCGGGGTTTTTATCATTAATAAATGCTAGGATGTTCTCTGGGACATCTTCACTGTCCAACCATCTGAAAACATTAAACAAACGCACGTTATAACTCATCACGACAAAACCTTTATCGTCATTTGGATAATCTTTGGCCGAAAATTTATAAAATTTATTGATAAAGGTAATTCCCATTAAAAGTACCAAACCTGACAAAATCATTCTCTTTTTGAATTGAATAGCCCAATAAAGAAAAAACGACACATTCAAAATAAGAAACAGCGGCATAAACAAGGTAAGCACCGACATAAAAGGGAAAAGTTTCGGTGCCAAAAATGGTAAAACGTACGCAATGAATGTTGACACGGTCAACACTATATTCAGAAGAAACATCACTTTATTAAACCAAGAAAGGTTTTTCATTTTTTTACTGATTACTGATAAACTGATTACTGAACACTTACTTCCTCGCTTTAAACAAAAAATCTTTTTCTTCTTTTGTTAAACATTCGTATCCAGAACGACTAATTTTATCCAATATTTCATCTATTTGTTGTTGCGTTTTGTCCTTTGTAATTATTTTTGAAATAGGTTTCTCTATTGACTTTTTGTAATTTTTATGCACCTTTTTGAACGGAGTAGATTTGGATTTTCCGAACAAATTAACGAAAAAATCTATTATGTTTGAAACTATCGTACTCAAATCATTGCCGTTGCGAAGTAGTACAACAAAAAGATAGCCAAAAAAAGCACCCGCCAAATGCGCAATATGCCCCCCTGTATTTTCAACACGAATTTGCATTAGGTCAATTACAAGAATCACTAGAGTAATGTGCCAAAGTTTCACGTTTCCGATGAGTAACAACCGCACATTCATCAAGGGTTGATAGGTCGTTGTAGCGACTAAAATTGCCATAATCGCAGCTGAAGCTCCAACTATAGAAGCTGCAAAATTTAGAAAATAATACCCAGAAACAAAGGCAAGACCAGCAAATATTAAACTCAAAACGTACAAACCTAGCAATTGTTTTTGAGTAAAAAAAGTAAGAAATAAAGTGCTAGAGAAATTCAAAACAATCATATTAAAAAATATATGCCCAAATCCATCGTGAAGAAAAGCATATGTCAAGAGAGTCCACGGTTTTAAAATAAAAACCGAAGGATCAGAAGAAAGTGCAATCCAATTGGGAAAATAAAAAACCCCAACACTGAATTGATAAAAAAACACCAATGAAATCAGAAAGCAAGTCACATTCCAATAAATCAACCTTTGAGTTATTCCACCAAATTTATACTGCATTTTCAAGTCATCAATAATACTGCTCATTTTAGAGTTTAGATTTTGTTGCTAATTCCAACGATTACTATTAAACTGATTTTTCTTCCAATACCACATAATGATAAAACCAAATAATGCGCCACCTACGTGCGCAAAATGAGCGATTCCTCCACCTCCAAAAATAGATTCACCACCCGAAACTCCTAAATAAAAATCGATTAGAACCAATCCTGGAACAAAATATTTTGCTTTTATTGGAACCGGAATAAACATTAAAGCAAGTTCAGCATTGGGAAACATAAAAGCAAAAGCCACAATAGTTCCGTAAATTGCACCAGAAGCGCCAACAACCGAACCAAGATAAGCAGATGTGAGATTTTTAAAATCAGAAACTGATAAAAGTTCCTGCCATTGAGTATTTATTTTTCCTTGGTTTAAAACTTCTAAAATTTCCGCCTTATGAAATCCATTGGCTACAAGAGTGTTTAAACCATCTTGAAAGTAATAGTAATTTATGGCTGTATTTACTGCTGCAGCTCCCAAACCACAAGAAATATAGAAAAATAAAAACTTTTTACCACCCCAAAAATGTTCCAACGCGGATCCAAACGAATACAAGGCAAACATATTGAAAAAAATATGCATATAACCACCGTGCATAAACATATGCGAGATGGTTTGCCAAGCATGAAAATCTGGATTTTCGGGAAAATAAAGAGCCAGAAATTTATAGGCTACATCTCCTGATATTAATGTTCCAATAAAAAATAGGACATTAATAATTAATAGTTGTTTTACCGTTTCGGTTACGTTTCTCATAGTGCAAATTTTTTGTCTAAGTCTTCCACACGCATCGTGATGAAAGTGGGTTTTTGAAATGGGGAAACATTGGGGTCTTTACAGGCGAAAAGTCCGTTTACCAAGTTTTCTTGTTCCTTTTGTGTTAAATACGTCCCTGTTTTTACTGCTAAACTCCGTGCCATAGATTTGGCAATCGTGTCGTTTTGACTAAAACTACTTTCGGGAATCCCATCTTGTAAATCGCTTAATAATTGTTCTAAAACCAGCGAAGCCTCGCTTTCCGTAACATTAACTGGCAATCCTGAAATAACAACGCTGTCATCGTTAGTCCCCTCGAAAACAAAACCTGTATTAGTTAAAGAAGGTTTTAATTCTTTTATCAATCGTATTTCACTTTTCGAAAAATACAAATGCAACGGAAACAATAATTGTTGGCTTGACGCCAAATTAACCGTAATATTCGTAAGAAATTGTTCGTACAAAATCCGTTGATGCGCCCGATTTTGATCCACGATTATCATCCCAGATTTTATGGGATTCACAATATATTTTTTATGGATTTGATGCGTTTTATGAACGGCTTGTTCCACATCGTCATTATTGAATAGAGACGAAGTAACTTCATCATTTTCGAAAGTCATAGTTCCCTCTTCTTCCGAATCCTGTTTTAACTCTACATACAAACTTTCCCAATTAGCCGTGGCTTCCGGTTTCCTGTAATTCGTGAAGTGCCTGTTGGCTTTATCTTCTTCAGAAAAAGGATTAAAATTACCATCCACTTGAATTGTTGGTGTGGTACTTTCCAAATTTTTATAATGATAGGGTGTGTCTAAATTAGAGTCACGCTCAAAATCCAAAATGGGCGCCACATTAAATTGTCCCAAACTGTGTTTTATCGAAGAGCGCAAAATCGCATACAAAGTAGATTCGTCATCAAACTTAATCTCCGTTTTTGTGGGATGAATATTAATATCTATGGTGTTTGGAGGTACGGTCAAATATAAAAAATAACTGGGTTGCGCTCCATCTTTCAGGATTCCGTCATAAGCTGCCATTACGGCGTGGTGCAAATACCCACTTTTTATAAAGCGATCGTTGACAAAGAAAAACTGCTCACCACGATTTTTTTTAGCAAATTCTGGTTTGCAAACAAAGCCCTGAATATTCACTATTTCGGTTTCTTCATTAACAGGAACTAATTTTTCATTTGTTTTACCAGAAAAAACATTGACGATTCGTTGTCTCAAACTTGACGGATGCAAATTAAACATTTCGCTTCCGTTGTGATAAAAAGTAAAATATATATTTGGGTGTGCCAATGCAACACGATGAAACTCATCAATGATATGTCGGTATTCGACTGTATCTGACTTCAAAAAATTACGACGAGCCGGTATATTAAAAAATAAGTTTTTGATGCCAAACGAGGTTCCTTTTGGTAAAACTGCTACGTCTTGTGACACAAACTTACTGCCTTCAATAACGATATGCGTTCCCAGTTCGTCTTGATCTTGCTTAGTTTTCAATTCCACATGGGCAATTGCGGCTATCGATGCCAATGCTTCTCCACGAAATCCTTTAGTATGCAAAGAAAATAAGTCTTCGGCTTTGCGAATTTTTGAAGTCGCATGTCGCTCAAAACACAAACGGGCATCAGTGTCGTTCATTCCCAAACCATTGTCTATGACCTGAACCAATGATTTTCCGGCATCTTTCAGAATTAATTTAATGTCGTTAGCTCCAGCATCAACAGCATTTTCCAACAATTCCTTGACAACCGAAGCAGGCCGCTGAACGACTTCTCCAGCAGCAATTTGATTTGCAACATGATCAGGAAGTAATTGAATGATGCTTGGCATTAAAAAAATGGTTTAAAGTTTAAGGTTTAAAGTTTAAACCCAAAGTTCACAAATTTAATAAATTTCTATTGGGATTAATCATAAATAAAACAAAAAAAAACCCATACCATCAATAGAATAGTATGGGCTTTAGATGTGTATAATTTGTTTTATTCTTCTATCATCTTCAAACCTTCGATTTGCAATGGACCGGTTGTCAATAATTGTTGGTTTTTGAATTCGGGATTAAAGGTTGCTTGATGCCTTAAATAAGCCATTTTTATGGCTGCAACAGCTGCTTCGGTTCCTTTATTACCGTGTTTTCCTCCACTTCTTTCGATGGATTGCTGCATTGTATTATCAGTCAAAACACAAAAAATAACGGGAACATCGGTTTCTACGTTCAAGTCTTTTATTCCTTGTGAAACTGCTTCGCATACAAAATCAAAGTGTTTGGTTTCTCCTTGGATTACGCAACCTATGGCGATTACAGCATCGACATTTTGGGTTTGCAGCATTTTTTTTGCGCCATAAATCAGCTCGAAGCTTCCAGGAACATTCCAGCGAATTATATGTTCTGATGGCACTTCGTTGTCCAAAAGTCCTGTAACAGCCCCAAAACAAAGCCCTTCGGTTATGGTGTCATTCCATTCAGAAACAACAATCCCAAATCGAAAATTTTTCGCATTTGGGATTGAGTTTTTATCGTATTCAGATAAGTTTTTATTTATAGTTGCCATTTTACTTAGAAATAAAAAATATGGAAAAACATTCAGAATTTAAAGTATAAAAATACCAAATCTAAATGAAAAATCCTAAATTAATATTACTGTGCTAATCCTATTAAAACATCTACCGAGGCAGCTTCTGGAGAGTTCTCAAAGTTGTCTTTAATGTCTGTGAAATATTTAAGTGCATCTTCTTTATTTCCTGTTAACAAAGCCATTTTTCCTGCTTTCAACAAGAAACGTGGCGTAGTAAAATCATTTTTATTAGCTTCAGCTGCTTTTACATAATTTTCCAAAGCTTCTTTTGGCTGGTTATTTTGAGAATAAGCGTCTCCAATTGCTCCTTTTGACAAAGCATTTAAAACAACATCTTCCGATTTGAATTTACCTAAATAATCAATAGCTTCTGTATATTTTCCAGTATTTAAATAAGCAATTCCTGCGTAATAATTAGCAAGATTTCCTGCATCAGTTCCTGAATATTCGTCGGCAATTTTAATAAAACCAAATTTTCCTTCGGAACCATTCAAAGATAATTTATATAAAGAATCACTTGCTACCCCGTCAGTAGCTTTTTGAAAGTTTTGTTGAGCAACAAACATTTCGTTAGCGGCTTCATCTTGTTTTGGTGCAGCTACAAATTTTTCATACGCTAAATAACCAATAGTTACTAAAGCAACCGCTGCAACGAACCCAATAATGATTTTTTGGTTTTTGGCTACAAAATCCTCTGTTTTTGAAGCAGTTTCGTCTAATGTTGAAAAAACACCTGCAGTTGTGCTGTTTTTTTCAAGAACGTTTATATTTTCGGTAACTTCTTTTCCTTCTTTTTCCTTTGTGGGTTTATATCCTCTTTTATTGTAAGTAGCCATTTAAATTTTAATTTAGTGAGTGGCAAAAATATAATATTTATTCAAATCTAAAACCACTTTTATCGATATTTTTCAATAATTTGCACCCACTTAAAAAAAAATACCTGAAATCAGGAAGATTTTCAATATCAGCAAGCTTTACCAATGTATTTAAAAAACATTTCTTTATTCAATTATAAGAACTTTTCCGAGGCAAGTTTTGAATTTGTGAGCAAAATAAATTGTTTTGTAGGCAAAAACGGAATTGGAAAGACAAATGTGCTTGATGCAATCTACCATTTATCTTACGGGAAAAGTTATTTCAACCCACAAGCAGTTCAAAATATAAGACATGGAGAAGAATTTTTCGTGATTGACGGCGAATTCGAAATCAACGAAAGGAACGAACAAATTATTTGCAGTTTAAAAAAAGGACAAAAAAAAATACTGAAACGCAATGGCAAAATCTACGATAAATTTTCGGAGCACGTTGGTTTCATTCCTTTGGTAATAATATCTCCTGCCGATAGGGATTTAATTGTTGAAGGAAGCGAAACCCGAAGGAAATTTATGGATAGCGTTATTTCACAATTGGATTCCAAATACTTGAAACAGCTTATCCAATACCAAAAAGTAATGAGTCAGCGTAATGCTTTATTGAAATATTTTGCGCTAAATTATGTTTTCGAAAACGACACGCTTTCTATTTACAACGAACAACTAAATAGTTTTGGAAAATACATTTTCGAAAAACGAAAAGAATTTATCGAACAATTTATTCCCATTTTCAACACGCATCACCAAGCCATAACGGGGTCACAGGAAAAAGTTCAACTCGTTTATGAAAGTCACTTATTTGACAATGATTTGTTACTACTTTTACAGGAAAACATTAATAAAGACAGAGCTTTGCATTACACTAGTGTGGGAATTCACAAAGACGATTTATCGTTCGAAATTGATAATTATCCAATAAAGAAATTTGGCTCTCAAGGCCAACAAAAATCTTTTTTAATTGCCTTGAAACTGGCGCAATTCGAATTTTTAAAAACCCAAAGCGGCTTTAAACCCATTTTACTTTTTGATGATGTTTTCGACAAATTGGACGAAAGTCGAGTTGCTAAAATAATAGAAATGGTCAACAGTGACACTTTCGGACAACTGTTTATTTCAGATACACATCCAGATCGCACAGAGAAAATTGTAAAATCGACTCATCAAACTTATAAGATATTTAATCTATAGTTTTTCAATAATTCATATATTTACGTGAAGTTAAACATTCTAAAATGAAAAATAAAATTCTGTTATTGCTGTTTGTCGGTTTTCTATTTACTGGTTGCAAGTCGCAAAAAAATAAAAATTCCATAACAACTTCCACAGAAAAAAACAGTGCTATTTCAAACACGTTATTGGGAGTAATAGATTATTCTCATGCTGAAAATTGGGCAGTTTTACCTGGAAATTACCCTGCCAGTTTGAAAGATTATCCCGTGCAAAATCCACAGGATTCAATTGATGTGTTTTATGTTTACCCAACCTTAATTATTTCGGACAAGGACGAAAGATGGAACGTTCCGATAGATGACAGCATTCAAAAGGCAAAAGTACTCAATTCAGCTGTCCGTTTTCAAGCTTCGGCATGGGCGAGTTCAGGTGATTTGTATGTGCCTTATTATAGACAAGCGCACATTCGTTCTTATTCCAATCTTAAAAATGGTGGAACCACGGCTTTAAAACTCTCTTATTCTGACGTGAAGGCGTCATTCGAATATTATTTAGAACATTATAATCATGGTCGTGGAATCATTTTGGCAGGACATAGCCAAGGAAGCACACATATTGCAGCATTATTACACGATTTTTTTGATGGTAAGTCTTTGCAAAATCAATTGGTTGCAGCTTATGTTCCAGGAATTGGGTTTGATAAAAACCAATTTGGCACAGTTCCTTTTATGGATCAACCCAGTCAAATTGGAGGTTTTGTAACTTGGAACACCTTTAAACGAAAATATGACAAGAACGATTATAAGTGGTATAAAGGAAAAGCTGTGATTAATCCCGTGACTTGGGACACAACAGCAATTGCAGAAAGGGAACTCCACAAAGGTTTTTTATATTCTAATGGAAAAATGTATAAAAATAGTTTTGCAACTCATCTTGCAGATGGTGTAATCTGGATATCGGCACCTCATTTTCCTTATAGATATTTAGTTTTTTTGATGCGGAATTACCATACTGGCGACGTAAATTTGTTTTGGGAAGACATAAATAAAAATTCCCTTATGAGAGTCCAAAACTATAAAGCAACAAAAAAAAAGGTACCTATAACAAAAGCGGATAATACAAACTAGACTAATTTAGAATTTCTTTAACTCATTCTTTCTAGATCACAAATGAGAATGACTTATTTTAGCATCTTTAAATTTAAAACCTAATCACCATGAAATTTCAACACTTATTTTTCCTTTTCATATCCTTTGCAATTTCATCTTGCAATGGACAACCATCAAAAAATATCGAGATCGTTACTCCAGAAGTTTTCGAAAAAAAAATAAATGAAACTTCAAAACCCCAAATTTTAGATGTAAGAACTCCCGAAGAATTTGCATCAGAACATATTGAAAATGCTATAAACGTAAATTGGCTTGGAGATGATTTTGTGTCAGGTACTAAAAAATTAGACAAATCGAAACGGGTTTTTGTTTATTGTAAAAGTGGTGGAAGGAGTACAAAAGCAGCTGCTAAATTAACTGAATTAGGATTCGAAAAAATATACGAATTAAGTGGTGGGATAATGAAATGGGATGCTGCCGGAATGTCGAAACCAAGTAGTCAAATCATCGGAATGTTTAGCCAGGAATATGCTGAATTATTAAATACAGATAAAAAAGTACTGATTGATTTCTATGCCGAATGGTGTGCCCCTTGCAAAAAAATGGCGCCTTACCTTTTGCAAATGCAAAAAGACTTGGTCGATAAAGTGGTTATCATCCGATTAGATGCAGATGAAAACAAAACCTTAATTAATGAAATGAAAATTAATGAACTTCCCACTCTTATATTATATGAAAACAAGGAAGTAAAATGGAAACATTCTGGCTATATCAGCGAGGAAGACTTAAAAAAACAATTACAATACTAAGCGAAATATGCTTTCAAAGGACAGTTTGCAATTTCTAGAAGATTTAAAAGTCAATAACAATCGGGATTGGTTTTTAGACAACAAAAAACGATACGAAGTTTTCAAAAAAGACTACCATCAATTAGTAGGTAATTTTCTCGACACGATGAAGCCAATGGACCCTTCACTGGAAATGCTAGAAATCAAACACAGCACATTCAGAATCAATCGGGACATTCGGTTTTCGAAAGACAAATCGCCTTACAAGACACATTTAGGCATTTGGCTATCAAGCGGAGTAAAAGGCTGGAATCGTTCCGGATATTATATTCATATCGAAAAAGGAAACAGTTTTATAGCCGGAGGGTTTTATTGCCCCGAAGCCGAAGATTTAAAAAAAGTACGAAAAGAAATTGCTTATTTCTACGATGATTTAGAAGAAATTCTCAATGCTAAAAACTTCAAAAAAGAATTTAGTGATTTTGACCGAAACGAAAAAAATATTTTAAAAAACCCTCCAAGAGGATACGAAAAAGACCATCCAGCAATAGAATTTTTAAAATTAAAAAGTTTTGAAACCTCCCATAAATTTGATATTAACGAAGTTTCCAAAGAAGATTTCGTTTTAAAAATGAGTGAAAAACTAATCTTACTGAAACCCCTGAACGACTTTATTAATCGCGCATTAACTTCCGAAGAATAATTTATGAAATTCTCAAAAAAATACTTTTGCTAGAAGAAACCTATTGTGCTGAAGGACTTGCCAGGATGAAAGGGTTAAAAAATTTGGCAATTTAATTAACACAACAAAAAACGACTAACCTATATTAGATTTCTGAATTGCGGTTGCTAATTTTAAATATTATTTTATGGAAATACTAAATAATTTTTCTTTAAAAGACTACAATACTTTTGGCATTGAAGCCAAGGCAAAACAATTTATTGCCGTTCACAATGTGGCTGATTTAAGAGCCGTTTTGGAACAAAATAAATTTCAAAAAAAGTTTATTCTTGGCGGCGGAAGCAATATGCTTTTGACTAAAGACATTGATGCATTGGTCATTCACATTGATTTGAAAGGCAAAAAAATCATCAAGGAAACCGATGATTTTGTCTGGGTCGAAAGTCAGGCTGGCGAGAACTGGCACGAATTTGTGATTTGGACCATCGACCAAAACTTTGGCGGACTGGAAAACATGTCGCTCATTCCGGGAAATGTAGGCACAACTCCAATACAAAACATTGGCGCTTACGGAACCGAAATTAAAGACACTTTCGATTCTTGTGAAGCTATGATAATTGAAAACCAAGCAATGAAAACGTTTACCAAAGCCGAATGTCATTTTGGTTACCGAGAAAGTGTTTTTAAAAACGAGGCGAAAGACCATTACATCATCACTTCAGTGGTTTTTAAACTGGCGAAATGCAATCATAAAATCAATACTTCCTATGGTGACATTACTGTAGAATTGGCAAAAAATAACATTGTAACTCCTACTTTAAAAGACGTGAGCAATGCCGTAATTTCCATTAGACAGAGCAAGTTGCCAGATCCCAAAGAATTAGGAAACAGCGGCAGTTTCTTTAAAAATCCAATTATTTTGAAAACCGATTTCGAGAAAATTCACCAGCAATTTCCAGAAATGAAATACTATGAAATTTCTGAAACCGAAGTCAAAGTTCCTGCAGGCTGGCTCATAGAACAAGCCGGTTTCAAGGGAAAACGATTTGGCGATGCAGGAATTCATAAAAATCAAGCTTTGGTTTTAGTGAATTATGGCAACGCAACTGGAAAGGAAATTTTGAATGTTTCAAAGGATATTCAGGAGACAATTTTCAAGACTTTTGGCATTCACATTGAAGCCGAAGTAAACGTGATTTAAACAAAAAAAGGAATTGCAGTTTGGTGATGAATAATTACTCTCCAGTTCGCAAAAAGAATGTTTGCTTGTGTGACAATTGATAATTACCTTCGCACAGATTTTAAAAAAAAGGAGATCCTACATATGTTAAACTTTATTTTTTACGCGTTTATTGGTATAGTTGTGATTCAACTTGCCTATTATCTTTTTGTTTTTGGGAAATTTTCTTTCGCCAAAGCACAAAAAATAACTCCAAAAAGAATCCCTATTTCCGTAATAGTTTGTGCCAAAAACGAGGCAGAAAACGTTATTCGATTTGTTCCAATTCTTGCCGAACAAGATTATCCTGATTATGAAATTATATTGATTGACGACGCTTCAAGCGATGACACCTTGGGAATTTTCGAAGAATTCGAAAAAAAATATCCGAATGTCAGGTTGGTGAAAGTAGAAAATAACGAAGCTTTTTGGGGAAACAAAAAATACGCCTTAACACTTGGAATAAAAGCCGCCCAAAAAGACTATTTAATATTCACTGATGCTGATTGTTATCCTACCTCTAATGACTGGATTACGTCGATGAGTTCTCAATTTACATTGCACAAAACAGTAGTTTTGGGTTATGGAGCTTATGAAAAAGTGGCTAATTCATTCCTGAACAAAATCATCCGTTTTGAAACAATGCTAACTGCAATCCAGTATTTTTCTTGGGCAAAAGCAGGACATCCATATATGGGAATTGGCAGAAATCTGGCTTACAAAAAAGAAGAATTTTATAATGTAAAAGGATTTATAAATCATATAAAAATACGCTCTGGCGACGACGATTTATTCATCAATGAAGTAGCAACAAGCAAGAACACGACGATTTGTTATGCACCAGGAAGTTTTACTTATTCGCAACCGAAAACGACTTTTAAAGCTTGGTTTACCCAAAAAAGAAGACATGTTTCCACTGCCAAATTATACAAATCATTTGACAGAATTCAGCTGGCACTTTTCTATATCTCACAATTGTTGTTTTTGATTTTGGCTCTTGTTTTACTGGCTTTCCAATACCAATGGATCCTTGTTTTAAGTTTAATTGGATTTCGATATTTGTTTACTTGGGTAAGCCTTGGTTTCTCGGCAGGAAAATTAAAAGAAAAAGATGTGATGTATTGGTATCCAATTATTGAAATTGTACTTATCTTCACACAGTTAAATATTTTTATCACGAATATTTTCTCAAAACCCGTATATTGGAAATAAATCTACAAATAGAAAAAGCTAAAAAAGGCAATCAAGCGGCCTTTACTTTTCTATTGAATTTTTATTGGAATGAAGTGTACGGTTTTATATTGAAACGCACTGAAAATGAAACCAATGCCGAAGACATTACTATTGAAACTTTCTCCAAAGCCTTTGACAAAATTGCCGGTTACAATCCTGAATTCCAGTTCAACACTTGGCTGATTGCCATTGCAAAAAACGTACAAATCGATTTATTACGAAAAAAGAAATCATCACTTTTCATCGAAATTACTGATGAAGAAAGCCAAAAAGCCTATAATATTGCTGACACAACTCCATCAGCAGAAGATGAATTGATTACAGAGCAAAACCTTTCGCAGTTATTGCAATTCATTAAAGAACTCAAGCCCCATTATCAGGAAGTAATCCAGCTGCGTTATTTTCAGGAGATGAGTTATCAGGAAATTGCCAACAAAATTGACGAACCTTTGAACAACGTCAAAATCAAACTGCTTCGCGCCAAGAAATTATTGGAAGAAATTATTCAGGATAATCGATAATTTATATGTGCAAAACTATCTTGATTTAATTGGATATTTTGTTTAAAAATGGGGCTCAGCATACCTTTTTTTATAAAATATCCATTTACATCTTACCTAATAACCAAAAGAGATAATTCACTTTCCTATCCGATCTGAACCGTTTACTAGTATCATATACATTAATCTTCACATTACGTCTTAGGTCAGCCCCTGTCTTTGCCCTGAGATTATCACTAGAACTAAGTTCGATTTAGAATTTTTTAAAATCTCTGTTTAACTTGGTCATTTTCATTAGTTTCTTGGTTTGATTCTTTTTCTTATTCAATACTAATTAACTTCTCCTTATTAAAATAAATTGGAAGTGCAAGGGGTGATTATTTTAAAAAGAGCGTACATAAACTACATAACCATTACTACTTCTTGGCGCCAGTCTAGCATTATCCCCCCAGGTATATAAATAACCCTCTAATTTATATCCCTTATCTGAAGAAGTCCAAAAATTTTTCGAATCCCCAGAAATTCCATTAAAAAAACTTCTATTTATATAAATATTTGCCATTTCATCTTTTGATGGAAGATACCAATCTTCATATCCATCACCTCTAAAGAGTCTAGCCTCACTCGCTGCGAATAATGGGAAACCCGGATTTAAACTTATTAAATCAAGTGTATTTTTCAGTCCATCTCCTATAGCTCTTCGGCTACCTGTAGGCCCCACCCCATTTTTCACATTATTAAATTGTGCACTACTCATTGTATTTGCAGCGATTAACCCATGCACAACGTTTGGATCATAATTAATTTCCGAGGTGGTCTCCTTATTGACAGACCCACCAGGCTGTAAAATATAAAAAATTATTCCGCCTTGATATGCATCGCCAATTGATAATGCTAGTGTAGTAAATGAGATTTCATCACCATAACTTGTCCTCCCGTAACTATTTGTAGCATAAGCACGTAAATAATATGTCGTTTCCTTTTGCAGTCCAGTAATAGTTGATGTAAATGTATTAGTGCCTGTCCCATTATTTGTTTTTGTAGTTAGCGCTATAGTTGGAAGTGGGGTTGTACTATATACAACACCCTTAGCTGTTATTTCAGAATTTCCCGCCGAAACTATTACACCTCCACTACTAGCAGTAGTAGAATAAATCGTATTGACTGCGGTGGTGGTTATTATTGGCAAAGAGGAAGCATTTGAACTTATTATTAGCCAACCAAATAGTTGCGCATGAATTATATTTATTGAACAAAAATTTAGTAGAAAACAAAATAATATTGCCTTTTTCATATAAGTTAGTTTTGGGTAGCCATAGTTACATAAATATCAATCCCAACTACAATAAAAGAATAGATGTATTTTTTGCCGGAGATCATAACACCAGTACCCATGTATGTAAAAGTAAATCCAGTCGCAGCAAAGGTGACTGATCCGGAATTAGAAGAGCTTGTTAGTACCAAGGTATAAGTCCAATCCTACCTGCGGCACCTTGAAGTCCTTGCGCACCTAAAGCGAGACAAAGCGTAATAAGGATTGGGTTTATTTTTCGCACTGGTTTGTGGTTAGATAGGTTAAGAGTAATCTTGATAACTAGATGAGATCTCCTGTCCGAATGAGTTTTTTTAAACCTATTGAAATTCCTAAAAGGACTTAATTGGCCAAACATATAAAGAGTTGTTTTTCTGAGCAACAGCACTAAGATCATTAACATCACCAAAATCCAACACATATCCCAATCTTGCGTCGTACTCAGAAGAAGTCCAAAAAGCTGGATCGCCAATATCAAAAGAAATATCCACAAAAAGTCTTCTTTGATCGTAAAACTTTTTTATTTCATTTCTACTTGGCAAATACCAGTCAGAATAACTATTTGCGTCTCTATAAGCTGCTGCAAAACCTGCAGCATAATTTGCTGGATTTATTAAGGTACCTATGATAGCTTCTGTATTAGCAGCTCCTTGACCAATTAAAAGTGAGGTACCAGAAACACTTGTAGTTGTAGTGTCATACCATTTCTTTGTAGTTGCAGTATAATGAGCTGGGTCAGCTCCTATTAATCCATGAGGTGTGGCCGCATCATAACCAGGATCGCCTGATACTAAAACATAAAAAATTATTCCTCCAAGATAAGGTTCTCCTACCTCTTTTACAGCTGCTGCAGCTCCAGTAGTGCCTCCAGTCATATTTGTCCAACTACTGCCATTATACACGTTAAGTTCTCCATTGCTACCGCAATTTCTACACCATACAATTAAACCTGCAACTGGGTTTGAAATTTTAGATCTTTGATAATCAGTCATTCTTGGGGGTAAAAATCCCTGAGTTGTAGAATTACCTTCAATAATTGCTGAAGTAGAAGACCCTGAAGTTGGGCCGACTAAAATTTTTGCAGTACTCGTGAGACCATCCATTATTGGATTTTTTGACAATACATTTTTTCCAGTTCCTGTTACAGCTGTTGCACCTGTGCCACCTTTATTCACAGCAATGTTACTTCCGTTCCATACGCCAGTAGTAATTGTTCCCACTTTGGTTAAACTAGACCCTGTTACTGTTGATTTTATTGTCGTTCCTTCCAATGTTTCTGCCGTTGCAGCAGCAGTAACGGTGATGTCTGCACTTCCATCAAAATCTATCGTATTTATTTTTATTGCCGTGGCCAATTTTGTTGCTGTCGCCGCATTGCCTGTTGTGTTTTGATTTAAAGTTGGGAAGTTCGTTAAACTAGCCGCACTGCCTGTGGGTGTTAAATAGTCCGTTCCAGCAGCTAAAGGAGCTTGCACATGGGTTCCTATTACAAGACCCAAATTGGTTCTAGCCGTTGCAGCATCAGCAGCTCCTGTTCCTCCAGATGTGACCCCAACTGTACCGGTAAGTGTCTCCGCAGCAGCAGTCACCGTGATTGGAGCACTTCCATCAAAGGCTGTCCCATTAATGGCTCTTGGGGTAGCGAGGGTAGTCGCGGCTGCAGCTAGGGTTGCGGTTGCGGCATTGCCTGAGGTAGATCCGGAACTTCCGGTCACACTTCCTGCTATTGGGTTGGTAACGATGAGGTTGGCTAAGGTGCCCACACTGGTTAAACTGGATCCTGTTACGGTTGCATTTAACGTGGATCCGGTAAGCGTACTTGCATCTGCCGTTACGGTGATTGGAGCACTACCGTCAAAGGCTGTCCCATTAATGGCTCTTGGGGTAGCGAGGGTAGTTGCGGTTGTAGCTAGGGTTGCGGTCGCGGCATTGCCTGATGCTATTTGATTGTCAACATACGTTTTTATAGCTTTTACACTCGGGTATTTTATATCTGATGCAGCATCTGTGGCTACATTTGTACTTTTGTTAAAAACATCTTCTTTTAATAAAATTGATGCGGCGTTGCTTGCAATAGCAGTTGTGTTTGTA
>NZ_CAWURC010000039.1:0-7457 GCF_963925185.1 uncultured Flavobacterium sp.
CATTGGTGGTCAATATTTTTTCAGGAGCAACCCAATTCAAATAGATATCCACCAAGGCTTGGATGGCTTTTTGCCCTTCCGGGGATTCGTCTCCACCAATCAATATGCGGTCAGGATTCAATAAATCCTGTACGGCAGTTCCTTCGGCAAGAAACTCCGGATTCGAAAGAATTTGGAACTGAACTTTATTTCCCGTATTGTCCAAAATACTCTTGATGGCCTCGGCAGTGCGCACCGGCAAAGTCGATTTCTCGACCACGATTTTGTCGTCTTTGGCAATTTTGGCAATTTGTCTGGCGCACAATTCTATGTACTTTAAATCGGCAGCCATTCCTTTCCCCTTTCCATAGGTTTTTGTAGGCGTGTTCACCGATATAAAAATGACTTGAGCTTCGTCAATTGCTTTTTCGACATCGGTCGAGAAAAAAAGATTTCTTCCCCTGGCTTCGGCAACTACCTTGCTTAATCCCGGTTCATAAATGGGAATATTATCGGCATTTTCGGCATTCCAAGCCGCAATGCGATCGGCATTCAAATCGACTACGGTTACCTGGATGTGCGGGCATTTTTGTGCAATAACTGCCATCGTCGGTCCTCCAACATATCCCGCTCCTATGCAACAAATTTTTGTAATTTTCATTTTTCTATTATCTTTTCTCAATAATCTTTTCCCTGTTCTCCGGAATCATTTTTGTTTATTTCCTCTATTATCTATTCTATTAATAACCCGACTTTTATCTTAAACTCCCGATAACCCATAACCGACAACAGATAACCGATAACGGACAACAGATAACCGATAACCGACAACGGACAACAGATAACCGACAACCGACAACGGACAACAGATAACTACTTCAAATTCTCCCAATACCAATCTATTGCTTCTTTCAATCCTTCTTGTAGGGAAAACTTTGGATCATAGCCCAACAATGCTTTTGCTTTGTCGATGCTCGCCAAGGAATGGGGAATGTCCCCCGCCCTGTTAGGCCCATAGGCTATTGCAACATGGGCTATCCTTTTGTCATACGCCGACAAAAATTCCTTGAGGTATTCCACCAAATTATTCAAGGTGTTGCGGTCTCCATAAGCGGTATTATAAACCGTATTTATAGCGTCCGGATTGGTAGTGGTCATCGCCAACTCGACCATTTGAATCACGTTGTCGATATAGGTAAAATCACGGGAATAATTGCCATCACCGTTTATCAGTGGACTTTCGAGCTGCATCAACTGCATTACGAATTTCGGAATAACCGCGGCATAGGCTCCTTTTGGATCTTGTTTCCTTCCGAAAACATTAAAATAACGCAAGCCAATGGTTTCTATACCATAGGTTCTACTGAAAATTTCGGCATACAATTCGTTAACATATTTCGTGATGGCATAAGGCGAAAGGGGTTTCCCGATAACGTCCTCCACTTTTGGCAAACCTTCTGAATCTCCATAAGTCGAGGAGCTGGCCGCATATACAAATCGTTTCACTTTGGCATCGCGAGAAGCCACAAGCATATTCAAAAAACCGGAAACATTCACCTCATTGGTGGTAATTGGATCTTTAAGTGAACGCGGTACTGAACCCAAAGAGGCTTGATGCAACACATAATCAACCCCATTTACCGCATTTTGGCAATCCGATAAATTGCGAATATCTCCTTCAATCAATTGAAAGTTGCTATTGTCCATGCAATCCTTCAAATTATGTCGGTGTCCTGTGGCAAAATTGTCCAGACATATTACTTTGTAGTCCTTGGACAAAAAATATTCGCATAGGTTCGAACCTATAAATCCTGCTCCACCAGTTATCAAGATGGTACTGTTTTTTGTTGTATTCATTTAATTATTTCATCATAGAATCGAATTAACGAATTCCCTTTTTTTTAAACTTTGTTATTGTTTTTATGTCTTTATTCAAAAGTGGTATCGCTACAGCTTTCCTAAAACAGTGTTCCCTAATTGCACTTTATCAGTCATCCAATTTAGTTATTTATCCCACTAAATATAAATAAATCTTTTATTAATTGTTTTTAAACGACTTTTCAAACGGTACCCGCTGCACTATACTTCTACCCAATGTCACCTCATCGGCATATTCTAGCTCGTCGCCAACGGATATTCCTCTAGCAATTGTCGAGGTAATTATGTCGCAATCCTGAATTTGCTTATAGATGTAAAAATTAGTGGTATCTCCTTCCATGGTGGAGCTCAACGCAAAAATTATTTCGGCAACAATCCCTAATTTTATTTTTTCGACTAGGGTGGTAATGTTCAACTGGCTAGGACCAACACCGTCAATAGGCGAGATCTTCCCCCCTAAAACGTGGTATATCCCAATATATTGTCCTGTGTTCTCAATAGCCATTACGTCGCGTATGTCTTCGACAACACAAATAATTTGCTGCTCTCTTTTTGTATTCGAACAAATCTCGCAAACATCCCTATCGGAAATATTGTGACAGCTTATGCAAAACTTCACCTCTTCACGCATGGTGGTCAAGGCTTGTGCCAAAAATCCGGTATGTTCCTTAGGTTGTTTCAACAAATGCAATACCAGTCGCAAGGCTGTTCGTTTGCCTATTCCTGGTAATTGAGCCATTTCGTTGACTGCTTTTTCTAAAAGTTTCGATGAAAATTCCATAAGGGCAAATGTAGTAATTTGTTTAATCGTTTCTGGGTATCGGGCATGGGGTATTTTTCTAATTCGAAAAAACCTATTAATACCATAATCGTATTCTCCACGCCATCATAATAAAATAAAAAAAGAGGCAAAAGCCTCGTTTTTTATTTGTTAAAGATCGTCTTATACCAAGGTTTTTTTTCTTCCGCAACCCCATAGCCATAGCCATAGCCATAGCCATAGCCATAGCCATAGCCATAGCCATAGCCTTTTTTAGACTGGGTGTCATTAAGCAATAATGCCATATTAGGGAGTTTATTTTCTTTGTGCATGATTTCGGCTAAATTAAGCATCCTTTTATCCAAATAATTGGCACGCACTATATACACAAAAGTATCAGCATGCTTAGCGACTAGCAAGGTATCTGAAACCAAACTCACTGGGGCTGTATCTACAATAATAAAATCATATTCTTTTTTTAGTTGAACAAATAGTTCTTCTATTTTATTATTCATCAACAACTCGGTAGGATTAGGAGGAATACTTCCTGCAGGAAGGACATACAAACCATCAAAGCCTTTTAATTTATGAATGTAATCACTTATTGGGGTAGTATTAGAGGATAAATAATTGGTTAAACCCTTGTTATCAGGCGTTACCGTGTATTCCTGAATTTTGGGATTCCTGATATCCATCCCTATTAAAAGTACTTTTTTCCCTGAAAGCGAAAAAGTAGCCCCTAAGTTTACTGACACGAATGTTTTTCCTTCTCCTGGAATTGTCGAGGTCAGGAATATGGTTTTTGCCATACCTTCTGGCACTTGGTTCAACATAAAATCGAGATTTGTCCTGACAATTCGAAGGGCTTCGGCTGTACCAGTACGACTGGTAGCGGTTACTATTTCATTGGGAGTCATCGATTTTGGGATATCTCCCAAGAATGGAATATTTAATTTATTCGTAATATCAAATCTGGTTTTTACCTTAGTATCCAACAAATCAATTAAATACAGTATTCCGAAAGGGATAAGGAGACCTAGTAACAAGGCAGCCAAATAAATAATATTCTTTTTAGGAGCCACCGGAATTTTCGAAGCTTTTGCTCTATCAACAACTCTCGCATTTGGGGCCGTTGCTGCCAATGAAATAGCGGTTTCTTCCCTTTTTTGAAGTAAGTACAAATACAATTCTTCTTTTATTTTTTGTTGTCTAGCAATTATCCTGAACTGGCGCTCCTGAACTGGAATTTTTTCTATTTTAGTATCCAAAAGCCCTTCTTGGCTTATCAGATTTCTTTTTTGAATGTTTAAAGTAGCCTGCAATCTTCCTAGGCTCTCGGCCACGTTTGATTTTAGGGAAGCCATTTGCTGATCTAATTTAATTACCGATGGATTAGCTGCAGTAGCCGATTTTGAAATCCGGTTGCGTTCCAAAACCAATTGGTTATAGGAACTGATTAATGCATTAGCATCGCCCTGGCCTGTAATAATATTGGGCGGCAACAAATCAGCATTGCTACTGTTTTTCATAAAACTCAACATCGATGCCACCACGTTCAACTGAATCTCCGTCTCTACCGATTTTTTATTGTACTCGTTGGAACCTTCGATAAATAATTGGGCTTCTGATTGGATGTCGGTAAGGTTGTTCGATCTTTTAAAACTTTCTACATTTTGCTCAACACCTTCTAATTCTTCTCTTATCAATATTAATCTATTCGCAATAAATTTAGAAGTGCTTTCTGAAATGAAATTTTTATCGGCTGCGGCATCATCATTGTAAATTTGAACCAAATTATTCAGAAAATCCTCTGCTTTTTTTATTACAGGGTCGGTTAGAGATAGCTCCACCACACTACTCGTTTTACTAATGGGATTCACTATTATTCGGCTTTGAAAACTAGCGACTACATTTTCAATTGGACTTACTACGATACTAATCGTTTTGTCTAAATCCTTTAACTGGTTTTTATCCTCCTTCGATTTAGTAATGATTAAATCTCCGTTTTGGGTTGCAACTAGTGCCCCGTATTTAAATTCGTTTATTTCGTTTAAAAGTAATGATTTACCATCGGTAGCTAATTGATTTTCTAAAGTAAAGGTGTCAGGCGTTAACTCGACCAATTCGAAAACCATTTTTTGGGTTAAGAATTTCGGTTTCACATTGATAAAATCTACCGTAATGGGAGTGTTCCCATAAATTTCGCTAGTAATGACATTCCCTTTATCAAACAAGCCAATATTCAATTTCAACCTCTTGACAGTACTTTCTACTAGGGTTCTCGACTTCAAAATCTCAATTTCATTGTCGACATTACTTTTTACCGAATTCCCGCCCAATCCAATATCGGCAAAGGCAGATAATTCAGAAAGCATCCCCCCTTTTCTATCGTCTTTTACTAATACCGTCGTAGAAGCCTTATATTGCGGAGTCGTATATCTTAAATACGTATAGGCAATAATGAGGCTGACACCAACCGCTAATACAAACCAGTGCCATTGAATCAAATATTTATCTAAAATTGTTCTTAAATTTAAATCTTCGTCTTGATTTTCGTCTGACCTATAAATATTGTCCATGTAAAAATTTATTTTGTTATCGTGAAAATTACTGTGATTAATGTAATTAATAAAGAGCTAACGGAGATGATGACGCCGGTATTGGCGCCCACAGCCGAAGCATTTATTCTGTTTTTATTGGGTTCCACATAGATTACGTCATTCTGAGCGAGATAGTAAAAAGGGGAGTTGATAAAGTCGGCCTTAGTAATGTCGACCCGGTTATAGGATTTAACTCCTTCCATTTCTCTAATAATCAAAATGTTGTTTCGTTTGCCGTAAATGGTTAAATCCTTGGCCATACTCAAGGCTTCTGTTAGCGTGATTCGTTCCGAAGCTACGTTATATGTGCCGGGTGCTGTAACTTCGCCTTGTACCGATATTTTAAAATTCATGATGCGAAGGTTGATCATGGGGTTTCGAATGTATTTTGCTATTTTGGTTTGAAATAAATCCAATAATTCAGTTCGCGTTAAGCCACCTACTTTTAATTTTCCTAATACCGGAAAATTGATGATTCCATTAGCATCTACTAAATAGAACTGCATGGTTTCCTGTCCTCGGGAGGCATTTAAATTGTAAACTGAAGGAACACTAACCGTACTTAAATTAAAAGGAAGGGCACTTTCGGGATCATCGGCCGAGACAATAATCATCAACAAATCATCGGGTTGAATCTTTATTTCATAGGCGTTTGACTTTGACTGGGAAGCCATACCGTCAATATTCTGATAGTAGACTACCTCTTTTCGAGAGGCACAAGAAAATAATACCAGAACAAAAAGGAATGGGATTATTTTTTTTAATCCGGAAAAATACTTCATATAATTTTATCTTAATAGTTCGCAAATATAAACAATAACCCTTTTAATAGTGTTGATTTTTAATCCTAATTTAAAAATTTGGTCTGAATATCACTATAAAATGATATTGTAAAACAGAACAAAACTTCTCGATACGCTTCGCACTCGAAGTGACGTGTATGAAGACCTATTAATGATAATTCCCGTCAGTTCGAGTGCTTTTCGATAGAAAATCGGAACAAAAGACACTCGAACAGCGGTTTTTAAATAATTGCACGCAACGGGTTATATTCTATAATTTTTAATAAAATAATCCAAATACTCTGGCAGTAGCGTACCTAAATAATAAGGGAGATTCATTAATATATAAGGAACTCCATTTGGTGTTTTTGTAGTTTGAACTTGAAATTCACCTGCGTAAATTCTAACTGCATAGGGGTGGCTGGCACTTTCAATAAATTAATGAAGCGACTTTAAGGATCCTGTACTTCCTGATTTAATTTCAATGGGAATCACTTTGCCATCAATAGCATAAACCAAATCTACTTCCGAAGAAGATTGCTTCTTTTCCCTGACCCAAAAATGAGGCAAATCTGATTTTTTTGATTGAATCGAAAGTATTTCTTGGGTAAAAACGTGAGGAATAATGGCCTCTTTATAACTTTGGCTTAAATCATGCAAAGGCAGCATTTGAGCGCTAATCCCCAAAATATAATTTAGAATACCCGTATCTAAAAACTGCAGCCGTGGTGATTTCTTAAAATCTGGAATTAGGGGAACTGCTACTGCTGTTGTTGGATAAATAAGTTGGATAATTTTAGCCGATGCACAGAAATATACCACCACAAAACTCACATTTTATCATAAAAGCATCGTCACAAATTTTATATAATTACCAAAAAGCACCATCGTAACGAGTCGTTTTGCTTTTGAGTTGGTTCATGGGATGTTGCTTAGTGGAGTTTCATTAGTTCTCAACAACTGGATATGCAAATAAAACCCGCAGTATTAGTTAAGCAACATTTTTAAAATTATTTTTCTGTTTCCAGAATTCTTCAATTGTTTTGTAATCTAAAGCGGAATGCCTTCTTTTTCTATTGTACCAAATTTCAATAAATTCAAGTATATCTCTTTCCATTTGCTCTTTTGATATAAGTTTATTTCCATAAATCTGTTCTGTTTTCAAAGTCTTAAAAAAGTGGACCTGCTAACTTTACCCTCATAAAAAGTTAAGAATAAAAACCTTACTTTTAATTTATGAAAAAGATGCGAAAAATTTACGACCGAGTTTTCAAAGAGAAAGCGGTACAATTAAAATTATTTTATCTCGTAGTAAAAAATCAAGTACACCTTTTTTTATCCTTTCTCTTTCTTCATCCGTAAGATTAGAACCTGATGGCAAACACAAGCCTTTTTCGAATAAGGATTCGGCTACTTTATTTCCATAAACAAGTAGGACCTTACCATACTAATTTTGTA
>NZ_CAWURC010000040.1:0-36351 GCF_963925185.1 uncultured Flavobacterium sp.
AACAACCTTAAATAAATAAGGAGCCCTATTAAAAAATTAAATAGAACTCCTTATTTATATTCCATTTAGAGAAATTATTTTTAGTTTCGTTTGATTTTTTTTTTAATCTTCTATATTTTTAAATTTCATCAATAAGGAGTACGCTCCTTTTATTACAATACTTGCCTGATTCAAATCGTCTGAAAGAATTTCTGTAAATCCATTTTCTGCATTTCCTATGGTTACTTTTTTCATTTCAAATTTATTGTTTTGTTTGGCTACAAAAACATAATTTTTGTTTTCATAACTAACTATAGCATCTGATGGCAAAACATTTGATAGTTGACTTTTTAATTCAATTTCGGCATTCATATACATTCCTGGCAAAAGTGTCTTATCGTAGTTATCAAAATGACAGTGCATTTCGGCGCTTCCGTTTTCTGTAAAATCTTTTCCAATTAAAATGATTGTGCAATGATATTTTTTTTCTGGGTTGCTGTTGGTGTAAGTCAATACTGATTGATCAATTGCCAATTTATTAATATCTTTTTCAAAAATGGTCAGGGCCAAATGAATGTCAGATGGATTTACAATTTCAAATAAAACATCACTTGGGTTTACATATTTACCAGTATTTACATTGACTTTAGAAATAAATCCACTTATTGGCGAATACACATTGATGCTTTTTGAAATACCATTTGCTACTACGTTATTTGGATTAATCCCAGCTAATTTTAGTTTTTCGCCATAGGATTGAACTATTACTGAAAGTGAATTGTATTCGGCCTGTGTTTTTTGATATACTTTGTCGCTACTAGCTTTGCTTAGATTGAGTTCTTTTTGACGTTCAAATTCTGCTTTGGCATAAACAATTTTAGCTTTTGCTAAAAGATAATCTTCTTGAAGTTGAATGTATTGTTGGTCTTCAACCACACACAAAATTTCTCCCTTAGTAACATGCATTCCTTCTAAAAGACTAGTGCTTTTTAAATAACCTCCCATTGGTACACTTATCGACACTAAATTTTGGGGTGGTACGTCTATTTTTCCATTCAATTTTAATGTTTCCGATATTTCTTTTTGCACGATTTTTCCAGTTTGAATTCCCGCATTTTTTATTTGCGCATCGGAAAGCGTAGCTGTGTTTTCGATAATTGTTGAATCTGTTATATCTTCTTCGGTTTTTTTGTTACCGCAAGATGAAAGGGATAGAAAAGCTATCATTGTGATAAGTATATTTACATTCCTAATAATACTATATTTATTTTGGAATTCTTTGTTTTTTAATTTCATATTATTTAGATGTTAAGTACATTATATTAATAATTGTTTCATTTCCTTTTCTGATGGATTCAATATAATTACTTTGAATTTCGGTATTTTGGTTAATAATCATTACCCATTCTATATAATTGATGTCACCATTAATAAATTTTTTGTTAACTGCATTGGCTACTAAAACTACATTTTTAAGTGCTATAGTTTCGTAATAGTCTATTGTTGCTTTATTTTTTTTATATTCTTGTAACAATACTTGATACTGAGTTTGTAGTTTTATTTTTTCGTTAACCAATTCATTTTCTGCAATTTGAGTGTTTATTTCTAAAGCTTTTTGCTTGTTTTTAATTGCTGAATTAAATAAGGGTAGCGCCACTCCAAAATGTCCATAAACACCATTAAAATTATCTTGTAAAATAGTATTGGATTTAAAAGTCTGCCAATAAACACCTCCAACTAATTCAGGTATTTTTTTTGATTTTTCTAAAGCAATTTCAGCTTTATTACTATTTATTTCTTGTTCTTTAAGGTGTACACTTGGTTGATTTGAAATCGTACTTTTATCTAAATTCTCGTCGAAAGTCATTTTATAATTATTAGAAAAAAGAGTAAAATAAGTATCATCATTTAATAAATACTTGAATTTTGATTGAAGCATTTTAAAATCACTTTGTACTTCTTGTAATTGAATTTTTATTTGTCCTGATTGGTTTTCGGCAGTTACTTTTTCTAAAATATTACTTTCACCTTTTTCAAAACGAAGTCTTGACTTTCTTAAAAATTCAATAAAAATACTATCCGTTTTAATCAATAGTTTTTCTTTTTCTTTGAGATATAACATTTCATAAAATACGGTTGAAACTTGCTTGGTCAGTTCTCTTCTTTGCAAGAATTCATTCCATTCACCTGTTTTTGCTTGTTCAACTAAAAGTTGTTTTTGTCTTTTGTATACTGTGGGAAATCTTAAATTTTGCGAAAATCCTACTTTTAGATCATTCGTATTACTGTTAAACTTACCGTATTCGCTACTAATTTCTGTATTGGGAATATCATAGCCAGTTTTAGCCATTTCTTGCAAATAATCGGAATTGAGTTTCTGGATTTTAACTTTCAAATTGTTTTGTAATGCAGTTTCAATTGCTTTATCTAAAGAAATATTTTTTTGTGCATTGATATTTTGAAAAGAAAAAAACAATCCTAACAGAATAATTGTTGTAGTTGATTTTATCCTTCTTGTATTTAATTTAATTCCTTTTTCAAACATTATATATAAAATTGGTAAAACAAATAAAGTTAAGAATGTAGCAACTATTAACCCTCCAATTACCACAGTTGCTAATGGTTTTTGAACTTCTGCACCTGAACCGTTGCTTAAAGCCATTGGCAAAAAACCGAGTGAAGCCACAAGTGCTGTCATTAAAACGGGACGCAAACGTATTCTTGTACCTTGTAAAACAATTGCTTTTAAATTGGTTTCCCCTGATTTTTTTAAACGGTTGAATTCTGCAATTAAGACTAAACCATTTAAAACAGCCACACCAAATAAAGCAATAAATCCAACTCCTGCACTGATACTAAAAGGCATTCCTCGCATTGCCAAAAAGAATATCCCACCAATCATTGATAATGGAATAGCCGAATAAATCAATAATCCTTGTTTTACTGATTTAAAAGCAAAAAACAGTAAGACGAAAATTAATAATAACGAAACAGGAACGGCAATCATTAAACGTTGTTTTGCTGCATTTAAGTTTTCAAAAGCGCCGCCATAAGTAGGATAATAACCTGCAGGAAACTTAATTTGTGTGTCTACCTTATTTTGCAATTCTTTTACAATACTTTGTACATCACGCCCCCGAACATTAAAACCAACAACAATTCTGCGTTTAGCATCTTCTCTTTGTATTTGATTTGGCCCCTCTGCAATCTCTACTTTTGCTAATTGTGATAATGGAATTTGTGAGCCATTTGGTGTTGGAATCAATAAATTTTGAACATCTAGTAGGTCTCTCCTTTTTTCTCCTGCTAAGCGAACCACTAAATCAAATCGCTTTTCGTCTTCATAAATTAAACCCGTGCTTTGTCCTGCAAAGGCAGTGTTTATAATTCTGTTGATGTCTTCAATATTCAAATTATATTGCGCAATCATTGGACGATTATAATTAATTACAATCTGTGGCATTCCTGTAACAGTCTCAACAAAAAGGTTAGAAGTCCCTTTTACAGTTTTTACAATCTTTCCTAACTTAGTTGCATATACCGCTAATGTATCCAAATTTTCACCAAATATCTTGCAAACTACATCTTGTCTTGCTCCAGTCATTAATTCGTTGAAACGCATCTGAATTGGATACTGAAAACCATAAGAAACACCCGTAATAGCCTCTAGTTCCTTTGCCATTTTCTCGGATAATCCATCAAAAGTTGTTGCTGATGTCCATTCTGATTTGTTTTTTAGAATAACCATCATATCACTGGCATCAATTGGCATTGGGTCAGTTGGTACTTCGGAACTACCTGTTTTTCCAACAATTTTTTCAACTTCTGGAAATTTTTCTAGTAATATTTTTGCTCCTTGTGAAATAGCCGTCATTGAAGTTTGCAAATTACTTCCTGGCAAAACTCGGGTTTCTACAGCAAAATCTCCTTCTTCTAATGATGGCATAAATTCGCCACCCATAAACGATAGTGTAATGATGGCTAAAACAAATAATGCTAATGTTGTTGCTATAATGATTCTTGGTATTGCTAATGCTTTTTCTAAAAGTGGCTGATAGAAATTTTCTAAGTTCTCCATCATTCGATCTGAAAAATTTTGTTTGTGCGTTATTTTTTTATTTAAAAATAAAGCTGTCATCATAGGAATATAAGTTAACGCCAGAATAAAAGCCCCAAACAAAGCAAAAGCGATTGTTTGTGCCATTGGCAAAAACATTTTTCCCTCGATACCACGTAATGTAAATATTGGAATATAAACAATCAAAATAATTAATTCTCCAAAAACAGCTACATTTCGCATTCGAGTTGAAGTCTCTAAAACCAATCCGTCCATTTGGTTTTGGGTAATTTCTCCTTTCTTTTGACTGTGTAAACTAAACAAACACGCTTCGACAATAATCACAGAGCCATCTACAATTAATCCAAAATCTAATGCGCCTAAACTCATCAAATTACCGCTTACACCAAAAATATTCATAAAGATTACAGCAAACAACATCGCTAATGGAATAACCGAAGCAACGATTAATCCTGCTCTTACATTTCCTAAAAAAAAGATTAATACTAAAAGCACAATAAGTGCTCCTTCTATTAAATTTTTACCAACAGTAGAAATTGAATTATTTACCATTTTAGTTCGGTCTAAAAATGGTTCAACAACTACCCCATCTGGTAATGTCTTTTTAATTTGTTCAATTCTTTCTTTTATATTCTTAATAACAACATTACTATTCGCTCCTTTTAGCATCATTACAACTGCACCCGAAACTTCACCAGACTGAACACCTCTTTTGTTAAAAGTCATTGCTCCATACCGAATAGCGCTTCCGATACGAACATCGGCAACATCACGAATAAACAAAGGACTTCCACTTTTGGTGTTTTTAATAGAAATGTCTTTAATGTTTTCAATAGTACTAATTAATCCTTCACTTCTAATATACAAAACGGTTGGTCCTTTTTCGATGTATGCACCACCTGCATTTTGATTATTTTTTTCTAAAGCCGTGAAAACATCAGAAATTGTAATGTTGTAAGATTGTAGTTTATTAGGATCAATTGCAATTTCAAATTGTTTTAATTTACCTCCAAAACTACTGACCTCTGCAACACCTTCAACTCCTAATAACTGACGGCGAACTATCCAATCTTGTATTGTTCTTAATTCCGTTTCATCATATTTTTTTTCATATCCCGGTTTTGCTCTAACTACATATTGATAAATTTCTCCTAACCCTGTGGTTACAGGTGCTAATATTGGAGAACCAATACCTTTTGGAATTTGGTCTTTTACAGCTCCTAGCCTTTCGTTCACTTGTTGTCTTGCCCAATAAACATCTGTTGCATCATTAAAAACTATAGTTACAACTGATAAACCGAAACGAGAAAAACTACGAATTTCTTTCAGTCCCGAAATATTACTATTGGCTTGTTCGATTGGAAATGTTATCAATCGCTCAATATCGGTTGCTCCTAATGATGGTGCAGAAGTAATTACCTGTACTTGATTGTCTGTAATGTCTGGAACAGCATCTATAGGTAATTTGGTCAATTGATAGAGGCCATAACCAATAAGTGCTAGCGTAAATAACCCAACTATGAGTTTGTTTTTTATAGAAAATTCTATGATTTTATTTAACATCGTAATAGTATAATAAATGAGAAATTAGACAATTTCTTGTCTTCTTTTATTTGTATGTGAAAAATCTACATCGCCTAACCCGAAATTACTCGGTGATCTTTATACTATTTGAGGTGGTTGCCAAATACTTCCGAAGAAATTGGAAGTAAGAACTGATTTATATTCTGGATTTTTTTTGTCGATTAGGGTTTTGACAGCTACGAAATTATATAGGGAATTAGCACTATAAGCGAATCCTTGGCTTCCACAACAGTTACAAATACAAAAAGGAGAACAGGTATCACCGTTTTTATCGTGGGAGTGGTTTTCGTCATTTGACGAAATTTCTTTTGAGAATTGAACTGAACTATTTATTTCCATATCAACACAAGGCAAACAGGAAAGCACTATTAAATAAATTGAAAATATGCAGCTAATAAATTTCATTCGATTGTAATTTAGTCAATTGTATATTAAAAAAACCTACTGTGCCAGCTATCCATAGCCGAAACCTCCCAAGATTCATTATATTCTTGAATATTATTAACCAAATTATTGAAAACGATAGTGTTTTCAGTAACGGCTTTTTCTTTTGCCATTTTTTTGAAATCAATCAGGGATTTGTGGGCAATATGTTCCCCATTCTTGAAAGTAACGTTCATTTTATCTAATAAATCAACGCTGTATTTTTGTTCTAATTTTTGAATAAATTGTACAGAAGAATCAATAGAACAACCGGTGGCTGCTTGTACTTCCTGATTTACTGCAATAATTATAAATCGATTGTATTTTAATTCGTATGATGATTCAAGACCTACGCTGTGTGCTTCCCAATTTTGAAGAAAGGATTTCAAATCCGTTTCTATTTCAGAAAATTCTGCATCCGAAAATTTTCTGTTAGATTGGTAAATCCAAATTTTGGATTCTTCGGGTAAATTTTCAAAAGGAACAAGCATTGCAGTTATGAGTTATGAGTTATAAATTTTTAGCTATGAAACTAAAATCCGTGTTTTCTTTTAGATTACAAATCTTGTGCATTGGCGATCAGTTCGGCGATATCCATCACTTTAATGGTGCCTTCTTTTTCTTTATTTTTAATTCCGTCGGTCATCATTGTATTGCAAAAAGGACAACCGGCAGCAATAATATCAGGTTGAGTTTCTAAAGCATCTTCGGTTCTTTCTACATTTATTTCTTTGTTTCCTGGTTCGGCATCTTTAAACATTTGAGCTCCACCTGCACCACAGCATAATCCGTTGGCTCTAGAACGTTTCATTTCGACCAATTCGGCGTCTAATTTCTGAATTAAATCACGTGGTGCCTCGTACACGTTATTTGCCCTTCCTAAATAACAAGGATCATGAAAAGTAATTCTTTTTCCTTTAAATTGACCACCTTCTATAGTTAATCTTCCGTCGTCAAGCAAGGATTTTAAAAATTGAGTATGATGTAAAACTTCGTATTTCCCTCCTAATTCTGGATATTCATTTTTTATTGTATTGAAACAATGAGGACAAGCGGTTACAATTTTTTTTACTTCATAAGCATTCAAAACTTCAATGTTTGTCATTGCCTGCATTTGAAATAAAAACTCATTTCCTGCTCGTTTTGCTGGATCTCCAGAGCAACTTTCTTCGGTACCAAGAACGGCAAAGGAAACATTAGCCCGATTTAGAATTCGTACAAAAGCCTTTGTAATTTTTTTTGCTCTATCATCAAAACTTCCGGAACAACCTACCCAAAACAAAACTTCGGGTTGCTTACCTTGCGAAAGCATTTCTTCCATTGTTGGTACTATTAAAACTTCTGACATATTTTTTTGTTTATAGTTTCAAATTCAAAGTTTAAAAACCTAAGAACTGAACTCGTTTTGCACTATCTTTTTTATTCGTTTTTCCAATTTAATCGATCTTGCTGGTTGTACTGCCAAGGTGCACCGTTATTTTCGATATTGGTCATCATTGCATTTATTGGAGTTGGAGCAGCACTTTGTTCCATAACCAAGTAACGTCGCATATCCATAATAATTGAAAGTGGGCTAATGTTTACGGGGCATTCTTCGACACAAGCATTGCACGAAGTACACGCCCATAATTCTTCGGGAGTGATGTAATCGTTTAATAATGATTTGTTGTCGGGAACAAAAATTCCATTATTGGCATCAATATTTTTTCCAACTTCTTCAATTCGATCTCTAGTGTCCATCATGATTTTACGTGGCGATAATTTCTTTCCAGTAATATTCGCAGGGCAGGATGAAGTACAACGACCACATTCGGTACAGGTGTAAGCATTCATTAATTGTACCCAATTTAAATCTTGAATGTCGCTTGCGCCAAATTTACTTGGAACGGAATTTTCATCTGTGGGTGATGCCGCATAAGGATCTGCGTTTGGATCCATCATCATTTTTACCTCATTGGTAACGGATTCTAAATTGTCTAATTGTCCTTTTGGATTCAAATCAGCAAAATAAGTATTTGGAAAAGCAAGCAGAATATGAAGGTGTTTTGAAAAATATAAGTAGTTCATAAATATCAATATTCCAATGATGTGTAACCACCAAAATAATTCATTCAATAACATTATTAATTCACTTGAAACGCCATTAAATAAGGGTTCAATAAATTGACTAATTGGAAAACTTCCCGCTTTTATAAAATGAGAAAAACCTCCAGGAATGTTTTGTAAATGCAAATCGGAAGCATTCATTAATAAAAACAAGGACATTAAAACTACTTCAAAATAAAGGATATAGTTGGCGTCATTTTTTGGAAAACCAATCAAATCTTTGTTGGCAAATCTTTTTAGTTTTATAATATTTCTTCTTGTCCAAAAAACAAAAACAGCAACTAAAACTAAAAATGCCAAAATCTCGAAAGAGCCAATCAATACATCATAAATACTTCCTAAAAAAGCGAAAATTCTATGGGTTCCAAATAAACCATCGATAAAAATTTCCAGCAATTCTAAGTTGATGATGATAAAACCCGCATAAACAACAATGTGAAGTATTCCAGCAACTGGTCTTTTTATCATTTTTGATTGTCCAAGAGCAATCAAAGCCATGTTTTTCCAACGTGCTTTAGGATTGTCCTTGCGGTTTATAGCCTTACCGAGGTTTATGTTTCTAGTGATTTTTTTAATATTGGAATAAAAATATCCAAATCCAAAAATCAAAAGTATTACAAATAAAATGTTATCTAAATAGCTCATAATTGCTAGTTTTTAACTTTTGTTACCGAATCGTTTACTGGTGCAGCATAAGGTTTGTTCTTCTTTCCAAAAAGAGAAACATTAACATATCGTGTTGGGTAAAGTCTCACATCTTGCAACAATAATTCTAGCTCTTTTGAAGTTTTGGATAAATTATTATATAAAACTTCGTCGTTCAACATTTTGCCCATTGTGCCTTTTCCTGCTTGAAGATCAGCCATTACTTTATCGACATTTGCGAGTGTTTTTTGAAGATTTTTAGCAGTTTTTCCTAAATCGGCTTTGTTTAAGGAATCTGAAATTTTAGCAAAATCGCTTGACACTTTATTAAAATTAGACACAACTCCATTGATTTTGGATTTATTATCGTCTAAAATTGTATTTAGACTTCCAGAAGCTTTGTGAAATTGTTCGATGGCTTTGCTTAATTCGGAAAGACTATTTTTTAAATCTCCCTGTCCTTTCTTGTCCAAAACATTGTTGATCCCCGTAATTAGATTATCAGCGTTAATCATTAACTTCCCTAGTTTATCTTGAATTGGAATTAACTTTTCACTTACAGAAGCAGTTAGACCTAATTTTATAGATCCTTGCAGTTTATCTCCGTCAACCGCCAAGCTTTGGTCTTTGTAATTGGGGTAAATTGCAATTTGTTTACCGGCTATAAATCCAGGTTCATAAATAGTGGCTGTACTTGATTTTGAGATAGGAAAATCAGTTTTTAATTGTAATTCAACTAAAAGTTTTCCTGTTTTTTTATCTATAGAGATCTCATTTATTTTACCCACTACAAGACCGTTAAGTGTAACCGAAGCTGACTTGGTCAATCCCTCAACATTATCATATTCGACATAAAATGTTTTATAATTAGTAAAGAGATCTCTCCCTTTTAAAAAACTGTAGCCCCAGATAAATAATAAAATTGCCGAAATGACTAGTATTGCGGTCTTATTTTCTCTTGTTAATTTCAAAATATAAGTGTTTTTACAAATTTAAGATAAAAATATCAAACTTGTTGTTATTAATTATTTGATTGCATCTTGGATACTTATCTTAATTCCGTTCATGAATGCAATTAAATAGGCTGAATCATATCCTTTTGATTTCGCTTCCTCTAATTGCTTTTTGGATTCCTCATAATCCGATGTTCAACCTTTCATATATTTATATAATTTATCTGCATATTCCATATAAATATTTTCAACCCTTTAAAATTATTAGGTATCAATGCTATTTTTTTAGGCCTTACGGATAGTTGAACCTTAAAAATAATTGCGGAAGCTTATTTACCATTTAAAAAAAAAATTAATTCAGTTTCTTCTATAATTTATTTTTTGAAGAAGAAGTATCTGAAACAGAATTTCCGATGACTTTCTGAGAAGGTTTCTCAATAGTAGTATCGGGATTACTGTTCCCAAAATATTCGTTTTTATAACTAAATATGGCGTCTGCTATTGCTTTTGCAATTTCGTTTTGTCCTTCTTCAGAGTCCAATAGATTACCCTCTATATAATTAGAAATAAACCCTGTTTCTATTAATATTCTTGGCATATATGCTTTGTGAAGAACCATAAATGGAGCTTGTTTTACTCCCTCTCCTCTAATCTTTTTTCCAAGTTTTCCAAAAGCATCTTGTACCATACTTGCAAGTGAAATACTATTGTCCATATATTCCTCTTGCATCAAGGTCATTCCAATCATGGTTTCGGGTGAATTAGGATCAAAACCTTCGTATTTCTGTTTATAATCTTTTTCTAAAGTAATAACAGAATTCTCTTTTTTTGCAGCTTCTAAATTTGAAGCAGTTTTAGACATCCCCATAACATAGGTTTCGGTTCCTTCGCCTGCCGTATTTTTATTGGCATTGCAATGTATGGAGACAAAAATATTTGAATCTGCCCGATTTGCAATATTAGCTCTTTCAATTAAATCGATAAACACATCTGTTTTTCGAGTATAAATTACATCAATTTGAGATGATTTTTCTAACAATTGTCCCACTTTAAGTACAAGGGATAAATTTATATTTTTTTCGACATGACCATAATAAGTAGCACCAAAATCATGGGCTCCATGACCCGCATCCAATGTTACCTTAAAAAGATTAGACTGACCTAAAGCGGAAGTACAAACAACCATTGTCATCAATGATAGTATTATAGAGGTCTTTCTTAATGCTTTTATTAATTTCAAAATTTTTATTTTAATTGTAATATTTAGTTAATATTAATTAACTCTATTGTTTGCATTACTAGTTTTATCATCTGTAAATACAACAACAAATGCATCTAGAAATCCTGTTTTTCGAGCTTCATTTTGCATTTTTTTGGCTTCCTCTAAACTGGATGTTTCGCCATACATGTATCTATAAATATTATTATTAAATGTTCTCGATATGTCTTTTAATCCTTTGAATTTATTTGAGTTCAATTGTGTTTTTTTCGAACTAGCAAAAAGTTGAACTTTATAAATAGTATCATTAGAAAAATTAACAGACTTTAAATTTTCGTTATTTTCTGTTTTTATAGAAGCGGTTTCATTTGGTTCGTATTTTGATTTGACATTTAATCCTTCCCCAAAATATTTATTTTTATAATTTAAAATTGCAATTGCTATTTGCTTTGCCATTTTATTTTGTCCTTCATCTGAATTTAAAAATTCCCCTTCCTCTTTATTTGACAAAAACCCCAATTCAATTAAAACACTGGGCATGTAAGCGGCATCTAAAACCCATAAAGGCTGTTGCTTAATGCCTCTTGAATTTCTTTTTAAATTATTTGTGAAATTATTTTGTATTTCTGTTGCTAAAAGGATGCTATTATTTAGGTTTTCTTCTTGCATCATTGTCAGTCCTATTAAAGATTCCGGTTTATTAGGATCAAACCCTTGATAGGTTTCTTTATAATTATTTTCTAATAAAATAACTGAGTTTTCATTTTTTGCAACTTCTAAATTCATATCGTTTCTAGACAAACCCATTACAAAAGTTTCAGTACCAAAAGGCGCAAAATTTTTAACAGAATTACAATGAATAGATATGAATAAATTTGCATTTGCTTTGTTGGCAATCTTTGGTCTATTTGCTAATTCAATAAAAACATCAGTTTTACGAGTGTAAATTATTTTTAGATCTTTTTCTTTTTCAAGAAATTCACCAACTTTTAGAGTTGTTTTAAGCGAAATCATTTTTTCACTAAACCCATGATATGAATTTCCGGGATCTTTGCCTCCATGACCAGCATCAAGAATAATTGTGAATGATTGATCATTTTGGGAAAATGCGGAACTATAAAGAAACAACGTTAAAATCGCTATTAAAATAGGGTTCTTATAATTGAATTTCATTTGTAAATTAAAATTTTAATTAAAACACTAAGGTTATAAATTTATTAATTGATTATTTTTGACAAAAATTTATATGTAAGTTTGACACGTCAATAAACAAGCCATATTTTTACAAAAATAGCATTAAAACCTTTGAATACAAACTTATTTAATATCGTTTTATTATCAATTTTCCTAACAATGGGAACTTGTAAATTATATTCACAAGATATAACAAAAAAAATGACAGCTATACCCGCCAATAAACAAAAAAAAACTACTGGATTTATTATTGAAAATTCCAATATTTCAATTCCAATAGTAAAAAAGGAAACAGATACAATAAAAAAAGATACCATCAAGCCCCAAGTGTTTCTTGAGGGTAAATTAAAATACAAAGCTGTAAATTATACCCGAATTGAGCAAAAGAAAAAGCTCATCACCTTATATGACAAAGCCGAACTTTATTATCAAGATATTGAACTAAAATCAGGAATAATAGTAATGGATTATGAGAAAAATGAAGTTTATGCCGGGCGAATCAAAGATTCTACTGGGTCATATACCCAATATCCGAACTTTAAACAAGGTGAAAACGTAATCGAACCCGATTCAATTCGGTTTAATTTCAAGACAAAAAAGGCTTTAATTTGGAATTCAAGATCAGACCAAGGAGAATTTAAAATAAAAGCAGCGATTACAAAAAAAGAAAATGATTCTGTTTATTTCTTGAAAGGGGCACGATTCACCACTTCTAAAGATGTAGATAATCCGGAATATTATTTCCAAACAAATAAAGTAAAATTTATTCCAGGAAAAAAAGTAGTAACAGGTTTAACTAATATGGTCATTGCTAACGTACCTACTCCATTAGCATTACCATTTGCTTTTTTTCCAATGGGCAAAGAAATTAGCATCTCTGGAGTAATTTTACCAAGTTATAATGATTCGAATACCAGAGGTTTCTCACTTCAAAATGGAGGGTATTACTTTGCACTCAGCGACAATTACGATCTAACCGTTTTAGGCGATTATTACACAAACGGAAGTTATGCGATGCGTTTTGAATCAAGTTATGCAAAGCGATATAAGTATAGAGGAAATGTAAACATACGTTTCGAAAATTTAATAAACAGCGAAAGAGGTTATCCTGATTATTCAAAACAAAATATTTATAATATTCAATGGTCACATTCTAAAGATTCGAAATCAAGTCCAAATTCTAGTTTCTCCGCTTCTGTAAATCTTGGAAGTAGTAAATACTACAAACAATCTATAAATCAAGCAAATATAGGATCTAATTTAAATAACACTTTAAGTTCTTCTGTTTCCTATAGCAAAACATTTAATAGCATCCCTCAATCAAGATTATCCCTGACGGCAACACATTCACAGAATACGCAGACCTCACAAATTAATATGACATTGCCAAATATGCAATTTAGCGTTGATCGTGTTTATCCTTTTGTAGGTAAAGATGGAGTTAAGAAAGGATTTTTTAAAAATATAAATTTGCAATATAATTTAGACGGCAGAAACAGTTTCGTAACCACAGATTCTTTATTCTTTAAACCTCAAATGTTTGAAAACGCAAAGGTAGGCGTTCAACATAACATTCCATTAAGTACTAATTTTAAATTATTTAAATATTTCAGTGCTTCGACTTCCTTAAATTATCAGGAAGTTTGGTATTTAAAAACGATCAATAGGAGTTTTGATACAGATCAAAGTAAAGTTATAGACAACATTGTAAAAGGTTTTGACGCTTTTAGAACCTATAATTTTTCAAGCAGTATAGGTACTACTATATACGGAACATTCAATTTTGATGAAAATAAAAAAATAAAATCAATTCGACATGTGATGCGACCTTCTGCTTCTTATGGCTATACTCCAAGTTTTGAAAAATATTATGACACTTATGCCAGCGATGCCAGCGGAACAATGATTAAAGATTACACAAGGTTTGAAAGTGGTATTTTTGGAGCACCCGGAAAAATTAATTCCAACTCCCTTGGTTTTGATTTAAGCAACACTTTTGAAGCAAAAGTAACCGATAAAGACAGTACAAAGACCGAAGCTAAGAAAATAATGCTTCTTAACAACTTGAATCTTTCTACAAGTTATAACCTCAATGCCGATGGAATAACTTCACTTGCTTGGTCGCCAGTAAGAGTTAGCGGTGGAACTCAAATTTTTAACAAAAAGATGAATGTCAATTTCGGAACAACTTTAGATCCTTATGCTATTGATAATTCTGGGAAAAGAATGAATGTTTTCAATATTGATAATGGCGGTAGTTTATTGAGAATGACTAGTGCCAATATGACTTTAAATTATTCGATTACAAGTAAAAAAGATGAATCTTCAAAGAAAGATACGAATAATCAAGGTTCAAGAAATGGAGGACGTGAAGATGATTTGTTTGGAAAAAATACAGACATAAACGATCTTAGTAAAAGTCAATTTGATGAAAGTGATGATCAAGGAGAGGATATAATATCAGAATTTTTTAGCTCAAAATTACCATGGGATATGACATTCGCCTATTCACTTACCTATGGAAACAACAACCGAGAAAACAAAATTATTTCAAATTCCCTGATGGTTTCTGCAAATGCAGATTTATCGAAAAAATGGAAGGCAGGAATATCGACAGGATATGATTTTGTGCAAAAGGGGGTTACTTTTACTCAACTTCGTTTTGAAAGAGATTTACTGAGTTGGAGAATGAGTTTTAATTGGACACCATTTGGAACTAATTCCAATTGGAATTTCTTTATTGGTATAAAATCGGGTGTATTAAGTGATATAAAATGGGATAAACGAAGTAATTCAAATAGATAAACTTATGAAAAAAATAATTTTTACCGAAAATTCACCAGCTCCAATTGGGCCATACAACCAAGCTGTTCTAAAAGGAAATACACTTTATACTTCAGGACAAATTGCTATTAATCCAAAAACGGGAGAATTAGTTACGGCAAACATCGAAGCCGAAACTGATCAGGTAATGCAAAATATGAAAGGCGTTCTTGAGGCTGCCGGAATGACATTTGAAAACGTAGTAAAAGCAACGATATTCATTATGAATATGAATGATTTTGGATCAATAAATACAGTTTATGGTTCTTACTTTAACGAAACTACAGCTCCAGCTCGTGAAACAGTTCAAGTAGCTTGTTTGCCAAAAAACGTAAATTTAGAAATTTCTATGATTGCGGTGTTATAGCATCTAAAAACAATTGTGCCGAAGCTTCATTTGTTGCCAATGGCACATTATGAACATCACAAACACGTACTAACATATTCACATCAGATTCGTGTGCGTGGCTTGATAGTGGGTCTTTAAAGAATAAAACCATCTTGGTTTTCCCTTCGGCAACCCTCGCTGCAATTTGAGCATCGCCTCCTAGTGGTCCTGAAAGCATTTTTTTAACTTTAAAACCTGCATTTTCAGCTTTAATTCCTGTAGTTCCAGTGGTAATAATTTTAATTTTTTCTTGCTGTAATATGGCTTTGTTTTTATTTAAAAACTGAACCATGTCTGCTTTTTTACCATCGTGTGCAATAATTGCAATTTCCATTTTACTTAATTTATATATTTATAAAAAAACCTAACTTTTTAGGCCAGGTTTGTATCGTTTTATTTGTTAGTGATATGATAAGCAATAAGTCCATCTATAGGTCTTCTTAAAACATTTCCTAATTTCATTTCATATTTATCAAATGTAATTTGTAATTCATCCTTTAAGTAGAAAGCTATAGAGCCTACAAAATGTACAGGAACTTCTTTGCAATTGTCATATTGACGTATGTAGTTTTTTACAAAAGACTTCATTCCCTTGAAAATAATTTTTTTACAAAATTCGGTATCTTTATTTTGGATTAGGAACTTTGCAAAAGTGGCCAAATAAGCGTTTGGATTTAGTTCTTTGTATAATTTATTTTTAATAAAATCCGGATCTAAATTATATTCTTTTTCAAATTCGACAGCCAATTCCTTTGGCATTTTATTAAAATAATATTTTCTGATTAATTCTTTTCCAAAAACATTACCGCTGCAATCATCCATTACAATATATCCTAACGACTGCACTTTTTGATGTAAAACTTTTCCGTCAAAATAACTACAATTTGACCCCGTTCCAAGGATGCTTACTATGGCTTTTTCCCCTTTTGGAGTTGTTGCATAAACTGCTGCATACGTATCTTCATGAACAGAAATAATAGCATTGGAAAAATATTCTTGAAAAACTCTTGACAAAGAAATTTTCATTCTATCGGTTCCGCAACCTGCACCATAAAAGAAAAGGTGTGTTGCTTTGTCTTTGTTTTGCATAATATCAAAACGATCGTTCAAGCGCTCAACAATTTCGTTTCCATCAAGTGTTTCAGGATTCAATCCTAAAGTTTGGGTGGTGAACAATACTTTTCCATCATCATCAATTGCAATCCAATCGGCTTTTGTGGAGCCACTATCAACTAATAATCTCATCTTAATTTGGAATTAAATTTTTAGATTTTAGTGTTAATAAAAGCTAAAAAAAATGGTTGTTTGGTTAGTTAAAAAAAATCCTATCAACATAAGTGAACGGGATTGTGTAAGTATATTAAATTATTTTAATCCTGAAATATGAACTGACAAATCGATTAATTTACTCGAATATCCGTATTCATTATCATACCAAGAAATGATTTTGAAGAAAGTAGAGTTTAATCCAATTCCAGCATTAGCGTCAATAATTGAAGTTCTTGAATCGGAAACGAAATCTTGAGAAACAACTAAATCTTCAGTGAATCCCATAACTCCTTTCATTGTAGTTTCAGCAGCTAATTTTAAAGCAGCCATTATTTCTTCGTAAGAAGTTTCTTTTGCCACTTTCACAGTTAAATCAACAACAGAAACGTCAGTAGTAGGAACACGCATCGACATACCTGTTAATTTTCCGTTTAATTCTGGAATAACTTTTCCAACTGCTTTTGCAGCACCTGTAGAAGACGGGATGATGTTGCATGAAGCAGCACGTCCACCTCTCCAGTCTTTTCTAGAAGGACCATCGGTAGTCATTTGAGTTGAAGTTGTAGCATGAACAGTAGTCATCAAAGCTTCAACAATTCCAAAATTATCATTAATAACTTTAGCTAATGGAGCTAAACAGTTTGTTGTGCAAGAAGCATTTGAAATGATTAAATCAGAAGCTTTTGCAGATTCATGGTTTACACCCATTACAAACATTGGCGCATCAGCTGAAGGAGCAGAAATAATTACTTTTTTCGCACCACCTTTGATATGCTCGTTTGCAGTTTCGATAGTTGTAAAGAAACCGGTACATTCAGCAACTACATCAACATTTACTTCATTCCATTTCAAGTCAGATGGGTTTCTTTCAGCTGTAATACGAATATTTTTTCCGTTTACAAATAATTTACCTTCTTTTACTTCAACTGTTCCATTAAAACGGCCGTGGACTGAATCGTATTTTAATAAATAGGCTAAGTGATCTACATCTAATAAATCATTGATTGCAACAACTTCTACGTTGTCTCTATTGAAAGATTCTCTAAAAACAATTCTTCCAATTCTTCCAAAACCATTTATTCCTAATTTTACTTTTGACATTCTTTTTTTATTTAATCGTTTATTAATTACTTTTTAATCAAGTTTAAGGCTCATTTGCTATTCAACTTTGAACACCTAAACCTCGAACATTTTTTATATAGACATTATTTCAGAAACCCTTAGTAATTCTCTATCAATTTGTGTGTTTCCTTTAATAGCTTGTATTAATGGTGTCAGTGCGACTTTGTCATTGAGCATTCCTACCATAAAATTTGTTTTTCCTTCTAGTAAAGATTCAACCGCTTTTACGCCTAATCTACTGGCAAGAACTCTATCGAAACAGGATGGTGCTCCACCACGTTGCATGTGCCCCAAAACTGAAACTCGAACTTCATATTCGGGTAAATTTGCTTCCACATAATCTTTTAATTCGAAAACGTTTTTACCTATTTTATCTCCTTCGGCAATAACAACAATACTAGATGATTTTCCGGATGCTTTACTTTTTTTGAGTGATTCTAATAATCTTTCTAATCCTAAATTTTCTTCAGGAATTAATATTTCTTCAGCTCCAGCTCCAATTCCTGCGTTTAGAGCGATGTGACCAGCATCACGCCCCATAACTTCAACAAAAAATAATCGGTTATGTGAACTCGCTGTATCACGAATTTTATCGATTACATCTACAACTGTGTTTAATGCAGTGTCGTAACCTAGTGTATGACTAGTTCCAAAAATATCATTGTCAATTGTTCCTGGAATTCCCATTACCGGAAAATTAAATTCTTTATTGAAAATTTCTGCACCTGTGAAACTTCCGTCTCCACCTATAACTACTAAGGCGTCAACTCCGGCTTTAAGAAGATGTTCGTGTGCTATTTTACGACCTTCGACAGTCATAAATTCTAAAGATCGAGCCGATTTAAGTACGGTTCCTCCTTTATTAATAATATTATGCACTGTTCTTGCACCCATATCTTTGAAGTCTCCTTCAATCATCCCTTGGTATCCTCTATAAATACCTACGCATTGTACATTGTGATAAGCACAAGTTCTAACTACTGATCTTATAGCTGCGTTCATTCCTGGTGAATCTCCTCCAGAGGTTAGGACTCCAATTTTTTTTATTTTTTTTGGCATTATTTAGGTGTTAAAAGTGTAAAATTAACAAACATCAAGCACTTTTGGGGCTGTGTTTATAATAAATTAGAAAATCGCGCTGAATTCAAACGTTATCGTTAATAAGTTTCTTATTAACAGATATAAATGTTATTCATTAGTAAATAAAAAAATAAAAAACAGTAGTGCTAGCATTCCAAAGAATTAAGTAGTACCTATATGTAAATGATTTTCCCATTAATTTAATCTTCGTCAGGAACTAATCTATCTAGATTTGATGTTTGGTTTTTGGTGTTTGGTTTTTTAGATTTAGACGAATTTATCATTTCTGGAGAAATACTTGAATCTTGGTCAACTGCATTTGATTTTGTAGCTTTTTCGATTTTAATATTTTTAAATATTTTATTTGCAAGTTCTTTGAAAGTATTAAAATCAACTTCATAAGTCACCCCAAACCCTTGTGTGTATCCAATTCCTTCTCCTATGTAACTAATGTCGTTTTCTTTGTTAAACATTCGCAAGTTGAGTGTTCCGTCTTCATTTACTCTGTACAATATTTCAAGATCACCCACAACTGCGGTTTCACTGATTCCTCCAAAAGGAACTCCAACTTTTCCATTTATAGTAAACCTTTCGTTGAGCTTAGATGAAATCGACGCTACAAATCTACCATCAGTCTCATTTCCTATTCTTTTATCGGCAGCTATAATATTAAGGTCTACTGTAAATTTATCGTTGTTGGTTTTAATAATACTGCCCAACATGTTTGCGGCTGTATCAAACAAACTTCTAGAAAAATCAGACTGACTTACTCCTTCCGGACTAAGAAACCCCCCAGTTGACAATAAATACAAAGCCTGGGTTTGTCTTACATCCTTATCGTTCAATTTGTACTGAATCTCCGATTTTAAAACATTGCTAACCGTTGGAAATTCAAAATTAAAATCGGGTTCAGGACTTGCTAAATCACCTTTAATACCTATAATTAATTCAACAGGCACTTTTTGATTAAATGAAGAATTTTCTAATAATACGGTAGGATTAGCTGATGTTTTATATACAGACTCTAAATTCAATCGTGCTTTCATTGGATCACCTTCCCAAGAAATATAACCTCCTTTTTTCACGTCAAATTTTCTATCGACAATTCCACCATATTTAAAATTATAAGTTCCTTCATAAGCCTGAAAATCGCCCCACATATTAAATTTTCCAAGCGTATTTATTTTAAATAATAATGTTCCATTCCCTCTCCCTTTCATTCCATGTCCAGAAGTCCGGTCCAAGATTACTTCAACTTCAGCATTTGGGGTAATGTCAAGGTCAAATTCAAGTTCAAGTCCTTTGTATTTTTTTACATCATCAACAATACCTTTTTTAATGTTGTATTTTTCTTTAGCACTCAAAAAATGGATAAAATCATTTTCACTTACATTTTCAGCATCATTAATAGGGATTTTTAGTGACGAATCTTTATCCGATTTTGCATCCACTTTTATAAATAAACCATCTGTTGGCCCTTTGATTGTTGCCTTCCCATTTATATATGCTATACCATAATAGGCTGCATCTTCATGGTCTTTTGTATCAAGAACCAATAATCTTTTTGAGTTAATTACTAAATCTAATTTCCAATCCGAAAAAACATTATGCCCAATACTACCGTTTAAAGTCCCTTTTGTGCCATATTTAGTGTCGGTGAGAATATTGTTTCTTAATAGGAATCTTTCTTCTGTTAAATCAACAATTGTCCTGTCGCTTAATGCGTAGTCAACATTCAAATACGGAATTGTCATTCCCGCATTATCTACATAAAGACGCCCATTTATTTCAGGTTTTTTGAGATTTCCTCCAATAGCTGCATTTCCTGAAGCAAATCCCCTTATTTTAGATAACACATCGCCACCAATTGAGCTTAATATTCCTAGATTAAATTTTTCGAAGTTTAATTTCAAATCCAAGATTGTTTCGTTGTTCCCAATTTCAAAATTTCCATTGGCATTAAAAGACTCTAATTTTTCATTCTTGATGTTCGCGGTCAAAGCGAATTTTTTGAAAGATTCATCTCCAACAACATCTAAATTTAAATCACCTAAATCCGTTTTATTTATATTTAAATGATCGATTTTTATAGAAGCTGGCAACTCAAATATTGTATTATTCTGTTTATAAATTACATCTGCATTTACGTTTCCGTTAAATGTAAATGCATAATCTGTAGGTGTAATTTGATTTAAATCGACATCCTTTAACTTTAATTTAAAATCTTTGTATGCACTACCTTTTATGTCACCTTTAAATGAAATTTCTTGATTTTCATGAGACATTATTATGTCATTAAAATTGAAATTTTCGAATGCCTTATCAAAGACTATTTGATTATTTGATTCGTCTTTTTCATTCAAATACCATAAATAATCCTTAATTTTCACTTCAGATTTACTAATACCAACAACATTATTATTATCCTTATTAATAGTATGATACAAGTTCAGATTAAAATAATCTTCTCCTTTTGAGCCTCCTTTAAACTCTGATCTAAAGTACAAAGTGTCTTTCATGGTGACATTTATCAAACTAAAATCACGAAGTTTGTAATACTTACTTTTAATACTGTCCAGTTCTATGTAAGCATTATAAAGTAGGTTTTTGTTGTCAATTTTAACTCTAATATTGTCAAAAGTGTTTTCGGAAGCAACAATTTGTGGTGAATTAAAATTGAGCTTAAACTCTTGATTGTCAGAATTTATATTTCCTTTGACAAACGTATTAGAACCAATGGCAATTTCCGGATAAAAAATCTCTACGATTTTATTATAAATGGTAAAATTGAATTTCAAAAATTGCCCTTTACTAACCTTAATTGGTTTGTAATTGGCATAAAGACTTCCCAGTGAATTAATCATCAAATTATTTAATTGCTTAAACTGGAATTTTCCAACAATTTCTCCTTCCACAATATCAGGGGAATGAAATTCAATATTTCGAATTTGACTACTATCTAAAGTAGAATTTATAGTAAAATCGTCAAAGTCATAGATTCCTTTTGTGTTTTGATAGGAAGTTTTTTTAATGATTATATCACCATATAAATTTTCAATTGAGTTTCCCGAAACTTGTGCAACCACATCACCCTTAAAAAGAGAAATAGAATCTTTTACAAACTTTAATTTATAAAAATCGGCAGTTTCAATATTGACATGAAAATCATATTCACTTTCTTTTTTGCTCATATCAACTAATCCATCAAAAGTCATGTTCAAATTAGGATCGTTTACCGACACCTGTCCTTTGTATAAATCTTTTTTAAAATTACCGTTTAAAACAACATTGCTATAGGAATAATTATTAAAATCCATTTGCGTAATAGCTCCTATGACTGACGAATTCAAATATTTTTCAGAAAAACCAACACCGGCAACATCGATATTCATACTTACTTTTCCAATGTCCTTTCTATCCAAAAATGTACCAATATCAAAATTCTCCAAAACAACATTCCCGGTATAAGAAGCATTGTCAATGAAGTCAATGTTTTTCATTGAAAAATCGGATTGTACTTTTCCTAAAGCAGTTGTCATAGAAAAATTAGCAGTAACAGAAGCTTGTGTTACTTGAGTATTTCCAATTATTGTAAAGGCCCCAAGTTTATTTATATTATTTGGTAATTTCTTTCCCAAAATATTCGGAAGCAAAGTGACAAGATCATCATAAGTAGAATAAAGTTTCTTAAATTTACCATTCATATAGAATTTCTGCTCATTTTTTGGAAAAAGATTTTTGAAATTTATAAATCCCATTATCTGGGAATTTTTGGAATCAATTAACCTCAAATTCGATAGATTTAAATCGTTCAAAGTTCCTTTGATATTCGTTTTAACATTGAAAATCTGGTTTTTTCCCAATTCTTTATAAAAGCATCGAATGTCATTTGAACCTATAGATGAAGAATTGATTTTAGCATCGAACTTAACTTTATTGTTGAAATCCTGAAAATCTTCAATTTTATAATTTAAATAAACCGTTCCCTTTATTTTAGATTCTTTGGTCAGCAAATCAAGGTTTTCTAATTGTATTCTTTTTTTTGTGTAGCTAAATTTTGAACTTAAATTAACTACAAATATTCCGCGATGATCCAGAAATGATAATTTGTTTATTATGGTGTTTACGGCTGGCCCATACAGTTTAAAATCACTAATTGAAGCATTGAGTTTAGTAAAATCTACATCCTTGGGGATTACTCTATTTTCATCAGTTAGAATAAAATGGCTATTTGTAATCTTAACATTTATAGCGGTCAGTAAAAAATGTTTCCCGGTTGGTTTTCCTGTGTCAAAAGCATTGATAAAAACATCAATGTTCGTTTCGTTCTCTTTCTTGTAAGTTTTCAAATTAAGTAACATTCCATCCAAGCCAATACCACCAAAAATTAAATCACCGTCAAGCAATTTTTTTCCGTCCAATAAATTTGTTTTAATTCTATTTACATAAATTAAAGTATCTTTATGGTGATCTAAAATCAAGAATTTTTTGAGTTTAACTCCTCCAAAAATAGAGATTGACACTTCATCAATAGAAATATTTGTTCCAAAGTCCTTATTGATGCTTTGTGTAAAATATTGAGCAATTTTTGTTTGAACGAAAGGTAAAGAAAGAGCAATACCAAGTGCCAATAATAGCAGTATAATTCCAAGAAAGGAACGGTGTGCTATTTTTAAAATTTTTTTAATAGTTGCTATTTTATCTATTTTTTTGATACTGCTTGTTTTTTTATTTTTCTTTTCATTATTTATTTTGGCTAAAGAAACTGGAGCCGTTTAAATAAAAATTCTTTAATTTTGCCACCACCGTAAATTTTAAAATACGGTTTGTCAAATATAATTCAAAATTTGTGCCGTTTTATGCAAAATACCGAGGTTTTTATTCTTGCTATCGAAAGTTCTTGTGACGATACAGCAGCAGCGGTTTTATATAACGATAAAGTATTATCGAATGTTATTGCCAATCAACTGATTCACAATCAATATGGCGGTGTTGTTCCTGAACTTGCTTCTCGTGCACACCAACAAAATATTGTTCCAGTTATTGATGCTGCATTACGCAAAGCAAATATTAATAAAGAACAGTTATCAGCAATTGCGTTTACCCAAGGCCCCGGATTAATGGGTTCGCTACTTGTGGGGAGTTCTTTTGCGAAATCATTGGCATTGGCATTACAAATTCCATTAATTGCTGTGAATCACTTGCAAGCCCATATATTGGCTCACTTTATTGACGATGACGGAAACGAAAAGCCAATATTTCCATTTCTGGCCTTGACCATTTCTGGAGGTCATACCCAAATTGTGAAAGTCAACGACTTTTTTGATATGCAAATTATTGGAGAAACCACCGATGATGCTGTGGGAGAAGCTTTTGATAAAAGTGCAAAAATACTTGGTCTCCCCTATCCTGGCGGTCCTTTGGTTGATAAATATGCAAAGCTTGGGAATCCAAAAGCTTTTGCTTTTACTAAACCAAAAGTTCCAGGATTAGATTTTAGTTTTTCCGGATTGAAAACCGCAATTTTGTATTTTATTCAGAAGAAAAAAATAGAAAACCCCAATTTTATTGACGAAAACCTAAACGATATTTGCGCTTCCATCCAATATACGATTATCGAAATTTTGATGGATAAATTAAAATTAGCCGTAAAGGAAACCGGGATTAAACAAGTCGCTATTGGCGGTGGAGTTTCGGCAAATTCAGGAATAAGAAACACATTGGCGGAAGCCGAAAAAAAATATGGATGGAAAACCTTCATACCAAAATTTGAATACACCACCGATAATGCCGCAATGATTGGAATTGTAGGTTATCAAAAGTTTTTATTACAAAATTTCGAAACCTCTGCTGTAGTTTCCAAAGCACGAATTCAATTTTAAATTATGCAATTATTCTATAATCCAACAATAAACGAAACCACCGAAAACTTTTTTTTTGACAAAGAAGAAAGTAAACATATAATTAAAGTATTACGTAAAAAAGACACTGATATATTACATGTTACAAATGGTTTAGGATTATTATTTAAAACTGAAATCACATTAGCTTCGGACAATAAATGTACCGTACAAATTCTTTCTTTTGAAAAAGCAACACCTTCAAAATACCATTTACATTTAGCTGTAGCACCAACAAAAATGAATGATCGATTTGAATGGTTTTTAGAAAAAGCAACCGAAATTGGGATTCACGAAATCACACCTATTTTCTGTGATCGCTCCGAAAGAAAAGTAGTAAATTTGGAAAGATTAGATAAAATAATATTAACGGCAATGAAACAATCGAATGTGTTGTTTCTTCCAAAACTCAACGAAGCAATAAGTTTCAAAGAGTTCATTAAACTCGAAAATAAAGGGTTTCAACTGATTGCTCATTGTGAGGAAACCGACAAGAAATCTTTAAAATCGGTTTTGAAACCCAATGAAAGTGTTACTTTACTCATTGGTCCTGAAGGGGATTTTTCGGAAAAAGAAATCGCTTTGGCACTCGCGAACAACTATGTTCCAGTATCTTTGGGGAACACGAGATTACGAACAGAAACCGCTGCTATTGTGGCATGTCATAGTGTGGTTTTCGTTAATGAAGATTTGTAATTTTAAATCTCTAAGATTTTTAAAACCTTTTGAAATTTGGTTATTTATTAAAAATTATGAAAAGAATTTTTCATCTATTACTACTTGCTTCCGTCGCTTCATTTTCCCAAGAAATTGCTTTGGTAAAATATAGCGGAGGTGGTGATTGGTATGCTAATCCAACCTCATTATCCAACTTGATAAAATATTGCAATGCCAATATCAACACCAAAATAAAATCGAAGCCAGGATTAGTCGAACCTAGCAGCCCCGATTTATTTTCCTATCCTTTTGTTCACCTTACAGGTCATGGAAACGTCGTTTTTAGTGATGCTGATGTTAGCAATTTAAGGAATTATTTAACTTCTGGAGGATTTCTGCACATAGACGACAACTTTGGTATGGATGAATACATTAGAAAGGAAATTAAAAAATTATTTCCAAATATTGATTTGGTCGAGATTCCTACTAATCACCCCCTATTTGAAAAACCCTATTTATTTTCGAATGGATTGCCAAAAATTCATGAACATGATGGCAAACGTCCACAAGCTTTTGGGGTTTTCGTAGAAAATAGACTAGTATTACTTTATACTTTCGAATGTGATTTAGGTGATGGTTGGGAAGACTCAGAAGTACACAACGACCCTATTGAAGTTCGCGAAAAAGCTTTAAAAATGGGGGCTAATATTATAAATTACATTTTTAATAATTGATTTGTTATATCAAGAAATAGAGTTTTAATTAAGTTTGAATTCTGATTTACAAATTAGCTTATAAACAGTAAAAGTCTATAATGGCAAGCGACATTTAACTTTACAAGTTATGAATTATTAATTAGGACAATAATCCTTCCTTATTTTTAAAATATAAACTCGCTACTTATTTAGCGAGTTTTTTTATCTTTATACTCTAAAAAATAGATGATGACTTCTAAAATAATTGCAAACGGAATTCTAAGAACCATATTAATTGTTATTTTGATCTCTTTGCTCCTGTTTTTTATTTACCAAATCCAAACTGTTATTATTTATTTGATGGTTTCTCTGGTGCTGACATTAATAACGAATCCGATTGTTGAATTTTTAAAAAGACGATTGAAATTCTCAAACACATTTGCTGTAATTACTACCGTTTTTTTTTTAGTTTTGATTCTTGTTGGATTTATTTTGATGTTTGTTCCGCTGATTGTCTCCCAAGGTGCAAATTTATCTTTGTTAAAAACAGATGAAATCGAATCAAATCTCGCTCAATTAGTAGCGGAAATCAATAATTTTTTAGTGAGTCACGCTATTGATCCAGAAAACTTACTTGACGAAACAAATTTATCTTCGAGATTGAATTTTAATTTTATTCCTGAATTTTTAAATTCAATTCTAGAGGCATTGAGTAGTTTTGGAATGGGATTAGCATCTGTTTTGTTTATCACTTTTTTCTTTTTGAAAGATAAATTTCGTTTTTTAAGTGTTGTAAAAAGAATACTTCCAGATCAACACGAGGAAAAAATATTAAATTCTATTTTTAAAATAAATGAGTTGCTAAGCCGTTATTTTATTGGTTTATCTATACAATTATCAATAGTTTTTATTTTCTATTTAGCCGTATTACTTATTTTTGGTATTGAAAATGCTTTTATAATTGCATTCCTGTGTGCCGTATTGAATATCATTCCATATATTGGCCCACTAATTAGTTCAATCTTGGCAGCTATACTGACTATGATCAACAATTTAGGTGGCGATTTTCAGACTCAAATTTTACCAACAACACTTTATGTATTAATTGGTTTTTGGATTGTTCAAATCATCGATAATAACCTCTCGCAACCCATTATATTTTCTAAAAGTGTAAAATCGCACCCATTAGAAATATTTTTGGTAATTCTTATTAGTGGTTTTCTTTTTGGTATTATAGGAATGGTAATCGCAATACCTGTTTATACAATTTTAAAGGTTGTGGCAAAAGAATTCTTTCCCGAAAATGCAATTATTAAAATTGTAACAAAAAATATTTAATGTTGTCAAATCCTTTATTAAATAATGAAATTCAAGATTTTATAAACAAAAATATTGGTTTGTCAATATCGAAAATGGCACTCCAAAAAAATTCGTTTCCAGAAGTCGATTGGATTTCTATTTTGAATCAAATTGAGATAAAAACTAAGGCAAAAGAAAAATTACCCACTTGGTTTTCGACCAAAAACATTATCTATCCAAGCAAAATTTCCGTAGAACAAACTTCCTCCGAAAAAACAGCTTCTTATAAAGCTACTATTGTTTCTGGCGAAAGACTGATTGATTTAACTGGAGGTTTTGGTGTTGACGATTATTATTTTTCAAAAAAGATGAACACCGTTGTTCATTGCGAAATAAATCCTGAACTCTCCAGCATAGTAAAACATAATTTCGAACAATTAAAAATACCGAATATTACTTGCTATTCTGGTGACAGCATAGAAACTTTATCTGAATCAAACACAAATTGGGATTGGATTTATATTGATCCTTCCAGACGAAACGATGCCAAAGGAAAGGTTTTTATGCTAAAGGATTGTTTTCCAAATGTTCCCGAAAATCTTGATTTATTATTTCAATATTCTGATAATATTCTAATAAAAACAGCTCCCCTACTCGATATTTCCGCAGGTTTAAGCGAATTGAAAAATGTAAAAACTATCCACGTTGTTGCGGTTGAAAACGAAGTAAAAGAATTGTTATGGGAAATTCACAAAGATTATTCTGGAGAAATAATCATTAAAACCGTCAACATTTTAAAAGGGAAAGAAGAAACTTTCGAATTTGTTTTGGATAAAAATGCCGAAATTCCAACCTATGGCCTACCCTGCAACTATTTATACGAACCCAATAGTGCCATAATGAAATCGGGGGGGTTTGATGAAGTTGGAACTTTTTACAATCTAAATAAACTGCATAAACATTCCCATTTATATACAAATTCGACCCTAATTCCTTTTCCGGGAAGAGCTTTCGAGATTGAAAAAACAATTCCATACCATAAAATTGAAATGAAATCTCATTTAGAAAATAAGCAAGCAAATATTACCACGCGAAATTTTCCAGACAACGTTGAAAGCATTCGTAAAAAATGGAAAATTAAAGATGGCGGAAATCAATATTGTTTTTTTACAACTGATGTAAATAACAATAAAATAGTTTTAATTTGTACTAAAATAAAATAAAAATGAAACAAGCAACCTTACTAATTATTTTCTTGATAGGAAACCACTTATTTGCACAAAAACCTTGTGAATATAGCATCAATGTCACTGATTCCATTGGAACCTATAAATCGACCAAGGAATATATAATTTCTGAAAAGAATTTTGGCGGAAATACCAGCTATATTTTTTATAGTTTGGCATTGACTGATGGTACACCTACATTGAACTTGCAACTTCTTCAAAAAAGCAAAGATTTTATGAAAGCCAATTGTTTCGACAAGAATTCTAAATTATTTTTACAGTTAAATAATGGCAAAATAATAACCCTTATTCATATTGACAAAGAAAATTGTGGCACAATGATTCGGGATGATAAAGGCTTTGACAACCGAATTCTTTCCGGCACTTTTATGTTTTTAAAAGGTTCTTTTGAGGAATTGAAAAGTTCTCCCGTTAACTTGATGCGAATAAAATATTTGACTGACATGGAAGATTATGTCGTCAAAAAACAATTTCTATCAGAACTAGACAACCTAGTTTATGAACCAGAAACCTACTTTATCGATAATTTGCATTGTGTAGAATAATTATTTGCAGTTCCATTTCGCATTAGAAACCTTGTCGTTCGAGGCTGTTTCTAGGTTATAATGCCACCATTCTGAATCAATGAAATTAAACCCGTTCTGTATCATTATTTTTTTTAATAATTCCCTGTTGTCTTTTATTTCTTGTGAAAGATTATAATAATTATGACTGGCTTCTATGCCAAAAAAATCGAAAGGCGTACCCATATTAAGCTCCGTCTCATTAGCATCGACTAAAGTAATATCGACAGCTCCTCCTCTATTATGAATAGATCCTTTTCTCGGATCAGCTACATAAGAAGGATCTGGTACAATTTTCCACATTCTTTTTTGAATATCTAATGGCCTGTAACAATCATAAATTTTAATTTTGTAGCCCATTTTCACAAATGAATCATTGGCATCTATCAAAGATTTAACGGTTTTTAATCGCAAAAAACATTCCGCACAATCATACACTTTGGCCTTCAAAAAATTATCCGAAGTGGCATATTTCATATCATACACAAAATCTTTACTATAATTTTTCAAATTCACAAAAACGGTGTCATTTATTACTTTTTGATTTCCTGAAGAGTTAGCTGGAATTCCAATTTGGGCTTTACAAGAAAACAAACAAAGAAAAAAACTTAAAACTAGTAATGGTTTTGTGGAAAAATTCATGAAATCTATTTTTAATAAAAATAGAAAAAAAATGGGAAATTATCTAAGGAATTTTTGATCTTCTAAAATTGTAATATATTGATAACAAATCGAGATCAATTTATGCATAATTAGTTTATATTTGTTTTATGTCAAAATCGGTTTTATGTATTGGTGCTACACTTATTGATGAATTGTATTTCTGTGAAAGTACAATTGTTGTTGGTTCCTCTAATCCTGCTCAAAAGTCAATGAGTATAGGAGGGGTTATTAGCAATATTGTACAAAATCTTGCTTTATTGGATGTCAATGTGTCATTAATAACTGCTTTGGGTAATGATGGTGATGCTCAATTTATTTCTAAAAATTTTGAAAAAATGGGTATTGGATATAGCCAATCTATTGTGGCCAATGATTCTACCGGAAAATATGTATCCATTTTAAATTCAGATGGAAATCTATATATTTCTGCTTGTCAGGATATTAGTTCAAAATACATTACAATACCTTTTTTAGAATCGAAAGTTAATTTTATTAAAGACTTCGATTTGATAGTAATAGACACAAATCTTGAAACAAAAACGATTCAATGGGTAATTAATTTTTCAAAAATGCATAATAAAACATTAATTATAGAGCCCGTTTCGGTAACTAAAGCATCAAAATTAGCGCATTTGAATTTAGATGGCGTTTATATGATAACACCAAATGAAGAAGAACTTATTTCTATTAGTACTATTGAAGTTGGAAAGGAAGAAACACTTATTGACAATCTGTATAAAAGAGGTGTTGCTAAAATTTGGATTAGAAAAGGAGATCAAGGATCCGTGATTCATCATAATGGCAAACCAACCTATTTGTCGGTTCCAAAAATAGGAATTACAGATAGCACAGGAGCTGGCGATGCTGCTTTGGCCGGCTGGATATTTGGTTATGTAAATAATGAAGAGGAATTAACCTCCCTACAATTGGGTCACTCTTTAGCTTTGGAAATATTAAAAATTAAAGGATCGGTTAACCTAACCATCAACAAAGAAAATCTATATAAAATAAAAAAAACATATTATAATGAGTCAAAATGATTTTATAATTATCCATCCAGAGGTTCAATATGCCTTGGACAATAATTTGCCAATAGTTGCATTAGAATCTACGATTATTTCGCATGGAATGCCTTATCCACAAAATGTTGCTACTGCAAAATTAGTAGAAGACGAGGTAAGAAAATGTGGTGCTGTTCCTGCCACGATTGCCATAAAGGACGGTAAATGTTTGGTTGGTTTATCTTCAGATGATATTGAATATTTTGGACAAACCAAAGACGTTTGGAAAGTTAGTTTAAGAGACATGCCGTTTGTTATTTCAAAAAAATTGCCTGGAGCAACCACCGTTGCTGCTACGATGCGAATTGCTTCGATGGTTGGTATAAAGATATTTGCTACCGGAGGAATTGGTGGAGTTCACAGGGGCGCAGAAACAACAATGGATATTTCGGCAGATTTAACTGAAATGGCTAATACCAATGTAGCCGTTGTAGCAGCTGGTGTAAAATCAATTTTAGATATTGGATTAACATTGGAATATTTAGAAACTATTGGTGTTCCTGTGGTTACTTATGGTCAAGATGAATTTCCAAGTTTTTATTCTTCCAAAAGCGGATTCAAATCTCCATTGCGATTAGACACACCAGAATCTATGGCACTTTTAATGAAATCAAAATGGGATATAGGGATTAATGGTGCCGTGTTAATTGCTAATCCAATACCTAAAGAATTCGAAATAGAGCAAAATTCTATTGAAAAACATATAAAAAACGCATTAAATGAAGCTGCTAAATTAAATGTAAAAGGAAAAGAGGTGACACCATTTTTATTAAAATTTATTTCAGAAAATACGAAAGGAGAAAGTCTGGAAGCTAATATTGCTTTGATAAAAAATAATGCCCGTTTGGCTTCTGCCATAGCAGTAGCATTATATAGCTAAAAATAAAGGAAGTACTAAAGAACCAAAAAACCCACTGAATTCAGTGGGTTTTTATGTGAAGGCTATTGATTTATTTTCAAATCAAATCTTAGAATTTTTAGCGGATTTTGTTGAAAAAACTTCTTAAAATAACCCCTAAATTTCTTTAGAGGCTATTAATAAATCATATTTTGATTTGATATTATTTATATAAAATGCTGTTGAAAATTCAAAACATTTTTTTATTATTCAATAATTTATTTAAATGGTTTAATAACTATGACAACTATTTTACTTAACATTTATAATTATAAATGTACTCCTTCTGTTTTGCTGGTGTTCTTCTTCACTACATTTTACATTATCACTACAACTATTGATTAGTTTAGTTTCACCATAACCTTTTAAGGTTAATCTATTTGTTTCTATTCCCTTACTTGTTAAATAATTAAATGTTGCAACAGCTCTATTTTGAGATAATTTTTGATTTAAAACTGCCGATTGTCTACTATCGCTGTGTGAGCCTACTTCAATATTAATTGTTTTATATTTATTAAGGAATTCAACAACTTTGTCCAATACAATTTTAGATTCCTCACGCAAAGTATATTTTCCTAAATCGAAATAAATTTTGTGTAGTTTCAATATCTCATTTAAATCATCAACAGATTTAAACTGTAATTCCACCTTTTTTATAGGAATAAGCTTTTCAAAATCAACTTCTTTGGTTACAAACGAAACTGAATTTTCTTGATAATCAAATTTACTCACGGAAATTAAATATGAAGTATTTGGTTTTAAATCTTTGAATAAAAAAATTCCATTTGAATCTGATTTTATTGAAGCTATAAGAACTTTTTCATTGTCTAATAAATTCAAAATGGCATTGGGTTGAATTTCATTTGTTTCTTCATCGACAACCGTTCCTTTTATCGAAATTAAAACAATCTTTTTTATTAACAAATCAAATGAATAAATATCGTCATCTCCTTTTCCACCTGGCTTATTACTTGTGTAATATCCGTTAGTCATATCACTGTTAAGTACCATTGCAAAATCATCATATGGACTATTGATGACTTCTCCTAAGCTAATTATTTGTGCATTAGTATCAGATAAATCAATAGAATATAAATCGAATCCTCCTTTTCCTGAACGCCCATCTGAAGCGAAAATTAGGGTATTGTTTTCTGTAATGAAAGGATAGGAATCTCGACCTTCTGTATTAATTTTTTCTCCTAAATTATCAACTTGATTAAAAGTCCCGTCTTCGTTTATACCTACTTTAAAAAGATCCGATTCGCCATTTTTGGTTAAGTTATCTGAGACAAAATAAAGAAACTTTCCGTCAGGACTAAGTGCTGGGTGTGCGATTCTAATGCTATCATTTTGTCCAAAAGTAACAGAGCCTTTATTTATCCATTTATTCTTAACAAAAATGGATTTGTATAATTTATAACTACCATTAACTAATTTGGTATTCGATTTTTTTACAAATTGATTTTGGGTATAATACATCGTTTTACCATCTTTAGAAAAAACAGGAGTTGCTTCATTGTATATTGAAAAACTACCTTTTGAAAACAATTTTGGTTTACTATAATTCCCATCGGGGCTTTTTGAAGATTGAAACAAACTTGTAAACGATTGATTTGTTCTTTCGTTGGTAATATTATTCAAAAAAGCATTTTTTGCGCTAGAAAAAATTAACTTATTGCCATTTATTGCTGGTCCATAGTCGGAAAATTGAGTATTAATTGAAATTGATTTAATATTAGAAAACTCAAAGCGAGATTCTTCATTAGAAGTTTTATTAATTAAATGGGTTCTTATTTCTGTTGGATTTGATTTCTTAAAAATTTCCAATTGTATCAAAGCTTCGTCTGTTTTTCCAACTGATTTTAGGGTTTGTGCATACCTATAATAGTCTTCGCCATTCATAACTTGTCCAAGCATTACTAATTTAGAATACCAAACATTAGCTTGTTCATAATTAGCATTAAAATAATTTGCCTGAGCTAATTTTTCTATTACTTCAGGGGTTTCTGTACCTTTTTTGAAAATATTAGTATAGCTTTTAATTGCTTCAAAATATTTTTGTTCTCGAAATTGATTTTCAGCCTTTTTTAATTCAGCTTTTTGTGAAATCGCAAATAGGGGATAAAGTGATACTATTACTATTATTAAATATTTTTTCATAATTAATTTTTTAGAAGAATCTAGGAGTTTCACAGTTGCAGAAATTTTCAAATAGTTCAAATTGCATGAAAATTTCATGAGATCCAGAATTAAATCCTGATAGTTTGGTAGTTTCACGATCATATCCATATCCAATAAACAATTTATCATTAATTTGGAAGCCAGCCATAGCACTCAAAGACGCACTCCATCTGTAGGCAGCACCAAGAGTGAATTTTTCATTGATTAAAAAATTTGTAGATAAATCAACTTGGACAGGTGATCCTGAAACTATTTTTGATATAAAAGCAGGTTTAAATTTAATATTTGAACCCAAATCAAATATTTTTCCACCCATAAAATACAAATGATATCTTTGATTTACATCAGTATTTGCAATGTCATCATATTTTTTTGTATCTAACAACATCGGTGTAGATACTCCAAAATACCCCTTTTTATTATATAAAAATAAACCTGCTCCGATATTAGGTGAAAATCGATTAGAAATATTGTTTTGTAAAACAACTTCCCCAGGATTGTATTGATTTAATCGGTTATAGTCAATGTTAAGTAAGTTAGCCGTTGTTTTAATACCGAATGCCAATCTATAATCATTACCGAAGAAAAGACTATAGGATAAATCAATTGCTATCTGTGCTTCATCACTTGGTCCAATTCTATCATTTATTACTGAAACGCCATATCCCAATTTACTTGCATTAATTGGTTTGTTCATAGAAAAATTTATTGTTTGGGGAGCTCCTTCCAATCCAACCCATTGTGCTCGATACAACCCGTAAACACTTGTATGTCCCTTTGATCCAGCATAAGCGGGATTTACTAATATTGGATTATACATATATTGAGTATATTGAGGCTCTTGTTGTGCGTATATACACAGGCTTAGTAGAAATAAAATCTTTGTGATAACTATTTTTTTCATTTGTTCTTTTTTTTTACAAAAGTGCTTTCTTTTTTATTTGTTTAAATATAAATATCCTGAACGTTCTTTAGAAACACCTTGATTGTTGACATATCTAAGAACATAGAAATAAGTTCCAATTGGTAACCCTTCATTTTTATTAATTGTAATTCTACCTTCTGAAACGCCTTTAAAGTACTTTCCATTTTGTCCGTATCCTTCTATTTCATAAACTACAACTCCCCATCTGTTAAAAATAGTAACGGTGTTATTTGGATAATTTTGAATATTTTGAATCACGAATATGTCATTATCGCCATTTCCATTAGGAGTCACAGCATTAAATATTTCTAAATCGTCATCAGAAATATTGTGATTGTTTATTTCTAAATAATCAGGAATTCCATTTCCATTTGAATCATTTGGAACGTTTGGATTCTCGCCAATTTCTTCTTCATTAGAAAGTCCATCGCCATCACAATCACCCGCTAAAAAGGATGTTGAAGGCAAAGCCGTTGCATGAGCATTAATCGATTCACACGGATTATTAACGTCGGTTCCGTCAGCTAGTTCTGTTCCGTTAATTACTCCATCACCATCACAATCTAAAACAGACCAAGTGGCATAAGCGGCACTTGAAGTGGCAGGCGCATTAGTATAAGAACACGGATTATTTGGATCAGTTCCGTTTGTGTTTTCCGTTCCGTTTGTTTCGCCATCATTATCGCAATCGGCATTCGCCCAAATTGGGTTAGAAACCACAGGAATTGATCCCGCTACAAAAACGCAAGGGTCTTGAGGATTTGTATCCAATCCGTTTGGCGTTCCATCACCATCACAATCTAAAACAGACCAAGTGGCATAAGCGGCACTTGAAGTGGCAGGCGCATTAGTATAAGAACACGGATTATTTGGATCAGTTCCGTTTGTGTTTTCCGTTCCGTTTGTTTCGCCGTCGTTATCGCAATCGTTAATTGCAAAATCTAAACAACCACCAACAATAACCGTTGAAATAACGGTATCACAATTCGTTGGATTTAATGTTTCACAGATTCTATAAATTACGTTGTAAGTTCCCGCTGGCGTTTGAGGGGCAATGGTAATTGTTCCATCAGCATTCAAAGTCAATCCCGTTGGTACGGTCAAACCGGTCAAAATCACTTGTGAAGGAATAACTATAACACCATTCAAAGTATCATTTGCCAAAACACTAGAAGTTGTAGCTCCGGTATAACCATTTATTGGTCCCAAAGTATCTGTAATTGCACATATAGGATCGTAAAGCATTACTGCTGCTCCAGTTGCTGTACAGGTATTGTCTGTTGTTGAACGTACTTTTATTGTGTAACTTCCTGCAGTAACACCAGTAAAGGTTGCACTTGATTGGTACGTGGTGCCGTCAATGCTGTACTCAACTCCTGATTGCGTCGTGAATACGATT
>NZ_CAWURC010000041.1:0-59307 GCF_963925185.1 uncultured Flavobacterium sp.
CAGAGAAAAAAATTTGGTTTTAAAATATTAAATTAACTATATTTATAAAAATTAACAAACAAGGAAAATGTTGCATTTATGGCTTGAATTTATTATACAAAATGAATTTTAAAAATAGTATTTTAGATTTTTTTTTTTTAGCTATGTTGAATACAATTTAGATGATAAAAATCTTTAATTTTATGTTGGAGATGTAAGACTTTAATAAAGATCTTGTAATAAAAGTAAATAAAAATGAATAAGCTATTTAATTTTAATCACCTCAAAGGAGATTTGTTTGGAGGTATCACTGCGGGTATTGTTGCTTTACCACTTGCATTAGCGTTTGGTGTTAGCTCAGGGTTAGGGCCAAGTGCAGGTCTATATGGAGCTATTTTTGTAAGTTTCTTTGCAGCACTTTTTGGAGGAACTAACACTCAGATTTCTGGCCCAACAGCTCCTATGACCGCTATAAGTATGGTTTTAATAGCAGGAATAGTTGCCGCTTTTGATGGTGATGTAACTAGATCATTACCTACAATTTTAACTGTTTTTTTGTTAGCAGGTTTAATTCAAATTGGCTTAGGAGTGTTAGGTTTAGGTAAATATATCAAATACATCCCTTACCCTGTGGTTTCTGGCTTTATGACAGCTATTGGTGTTATTATTTTGATTACACAGATTTTGCCTTCTATTGGTTATTATCCAAAAGAAGATAAGGAATTTGTTTCCAGATTTGGTCCTCAAGCCAAAGAAATTATATTAGATAATATTTTTAAAAAAGAAATAGGTGAAGGTGTTTTGGTTCTTGAAAACTTTAATGAAACTTTAAAAAAAGCAGAAGATATTTCAGACATTCAAATACTCAAAGAGTCACAATCATTAGCAAGTAAAGACGCTTCGGGTGTAATAGGTTCTTTAAAAGTATTGCCTAGAGCATTGCAAAATATAAATTGGTTGGAATTAATTTTAGCAGGAAGCACAATTCTTATTATTTATGGTTTCAAACGCATAACAAAAACAGTTCCAAGTACATTGGTAGCACTAATTGTAATGTCCGGAATAGCAATAGGTTTTAAATTAGAGTATAGGTCAATTGATGAAATACCAAGTGGATTGCCAATACCTAATTTAGAAATTTTTACCGGTTTTAATTTTGACATTATTACCTCTTATATTTTTACAGCACTGACATTAGCGATTTTAGGTTCTATAGACTCCTTGTTGACTTCGGTAGTTGCTGATAATATGACCAAAACCAATCACAAACCCAATAAAGAACTAATTGGTCAAGGCATCGGGAATTCTATTGCATCTATTTTTGGCGGAATCCCTGGAGCAGGAGCAACGATACGCACTATTGTAAATATTGGTGCAGGTGGAAAAACTAGGTTGTCTGGAATGATATCAGGGGTTTTACTACTTTTTATTTTATTAGCATTAGGACCCATTGCATCTCAAATTCCAGCAGCAGTATTAGCAGGAATATTAATTACAGTTGGTATTGGTGTTATGGATTATAAAGGATTAAAGGCAATTCCATTTATGCCCAGAACAGAAGTGTTGATTATGATTACAGTTTTAATTTTATCCTCTGTTTGGAATCTTGTTTATGCTGTTGGAATTGGCTTGATAATAGCATCGTTAATGTTTATGAAAAAAATTGGAGATTTAACGACCGAACATTCCCATATTAAACCATTACTAAATGAAGAATATTGGCCCGATGAAATTAATTTTCCTGAAAATTTAAAAGAAGAAGTTTTTATCAAACACATAAATGGACCTTTATTTTTTGGTTCTACCGGAGATTTTCAACAATTGATGAGTCAGATTCCAGATACAGCTACAACTGTTGTCATAAGAATGGAACTCATGCAATATATTGACCAAACTGGGCTGTATGCTTTAGAAGATGCATTAATGGAATTAGTAAATCAGAACAAAAAAGTGCTATTTGTAAACATTTCAAAACAACCAAAATATTTACTGGAAAAAATAAATGTTATTCCGGACTTTGTTCCAAAAGATCAAATGTTTGACAATTTTGATGATTGTTTGCTGTGGATAATAAAAAACGTGAAAGATAATTAAAAACCACCTAAATTATTTCAAGCTTCCCACCATTTCCGCAGGGACTACCCAAGCATCAAAATCTTCGGCGGTTACATAACCCAAACGAACGGATTCTTCTTTTAAAGTAGTTCCGTTTTTATGCGCGGTTTGAGCGATTTCGGCTGATTTATAATAGCCAATTTTAGTATTCAAAGCCGTAACCAACATCAAGGAATTATTGACTAATTCTTCGATACGTTTGTAATTCGGTTCAATTCCGCTGGCGCAATGTTCGTCAAAAGACAAACAAGCTTCGCCCAATAATCTAGCTGATTGCAGGAAGTTAGCCGCCATCATCGGTTTAAAAACGTTCAGTTCATAATGACCTTGCATTCCTCCAACAGTAATCGCCATGTCATTTCCCATCACTTGAGCACAAACCATAGTCAGTGCTTCGCATTGTGTTGGGTTTACTTTTCCGGGCATAATCGATGAACCGGGTTCGTTTTCTGGAATGATGATTTCGCCAATTCCGGAGCGTGGTCCAGAAGCTAGCATTCGAATATCATTTGCAATTTTGTTCAATGATACGGCTAGTTGTTTCAAGGCACCATGGGTTTCCACAATGGCATCATGAGCGGCCAAAGCTTCGAATTTGTTAGGAGCAGTTACAAAAGGATGTCCGGTGAATTTGGCAATATATTCAGCTACTTTTACATCGTAACCTGCCGGCGTGTTCAAGCCAGTTCCTACAGCAGTTCCGCCCAAAGCTACTTCTGACAAGTGTGCCAAAGTGTTTTTAACTGCTTTTAAACCATAACTCAACTGCGCTGCATATCCAGAAATTTCTTGTCCCAAAGTTAATGGAGTTGCATCCATTAAATGGGTACGACCAATTTTTACGACCGTATTAAATTCGGCTGCTTTTGCTTGAAGCGTATCTCTTAATTTTTCGACACCAGGAATGGTGATTTCAACAACGGCTTTGTAGGCTGCAATGTGCATTCCTGTTGGGAACGTATCGTTTGAAGATTGTGATTTGTTTACGTCGTCATTTGCTTTTATGAATTGTTCGCCTTCGCCAATAGTAAATCCTTTTAAAACTTGGGCACGATTTGCTACTACTTCATTCACGTTCATATTACTTTGCGTTCCGGAACCTGTTTGCCATATCACGAGCGGAAATTCATCGGCTAGTTTTCCGGCAAGGATTTCGTCGCAAACGGCAGCAATGGCATCCCGTTTTTCGATTGGAAGAACACCTAAATCACAATTGGCATAAGCCGCGGCTTTTTTTAGATAAGCGAAACCTTCGATGATTTCATTTGGCATGGAAGCCGAAGGTCCAATTTTGAAATTGTTTCTGGATCGTTCTGTTTGTGCACCCCAATATTTATCAGCGGGAACTTGCACTTCACCCATGGTATCTTTTTCGATTCTGTATTTCATCTGTTTATTTTTATTATTTTTATTGGTCAGAAGTAACGCTTTGATAATCTTTTTCGTGTGTAAAAAAAAAATAGTTATGCACGTTCCATTTTATTTTTTATTTCTTTATTTTTTATTTGGTAATTCGACTTCCTAGCCCAGATAGCAGTGGAAATCCTTTTTTTAAACCTATAAGATTTGTTAAACCATATAGGTTTAAAAAAGATTGCAACGTATAGCTGGAAAAAGCTCCTGTAAATTGTAGTCCAAATTTAGGGATTACCGTTGTTTTAAAAAAATATTATGAACTATTTATTGGTAAGAAAAAATATTACACTTACATTTGTTGTTACATTCAAAAATTCCGGAAAAAATGTTTGATTTCTCACAGTATTTAGGCTTTTTACTTTTCTTAACCGTCCTTACAATGGGATTTTGGTTAATGTTTTTTTTAGTTGGTTTTGTATCCTATTGGGTTGGCGGAGCAACTTGGGAAGCATTTAAAGAGAAAAGAGCAAAAAAGAAACAAGAAGAATCAGTTTAGTTTGATTCAGCTCGAATAAAAAAAGGACCCGTAATAACGAGTCCTTTTTTTTTATCCTTGAAAATCATCGCCATTATCGTATTCTCTTTTTTGAGGTTTTTCTTTTTCCTTTTGTTTATTAAATCGATAGGTAAACGAAAAATTAATTTGTCGCGAGCTCCATTGCATTTCGCTATACGAGTTTAGTACTTTAGGAATAGTAGTTTCATATTTTCTTTTTCGAGTATTGAATATGTCTTGGGCATTTAGGGCTAAAGTTCCTTTTTCTTTAAACACATCTTTGCTAAAGCCTAAATTAGCACTAATAACTCCTAAAACACGTCCTTGAGCACTGTTTTGAGGACCATTGTAGGTGATGTTTGTTTGCCAATCAATTTTGTAAGGTAAGTTAACTTTTGATGATAATCGGGTAAACCAAGATTTAGCAGTGTTGTCAAAATTTTGGCTAATCAATACATTTTGTGTATTGGTATACGAATAATCCCCTTTGTTATCTACCCTAAAAAAATTGAAATTACTGTTTAATTTCCACCATTTATAAGGAGAATAATTCAGTGTGAATTCGAAACCATAACGAAATTCAGTAGCTAAATTAATTGGTGTGCTCAAAATTACAGGAGTTCCATTTATAAAATTACCATTTTCTCTTCGAATAAACTGAAAAGAATCGGTTGTTTTATTCACATACATCGAAGTATTGAAAGTTAGTTTATTCCAACGTTTCAAGTAGCCAAAATCTAAAGCATTTGTAAACGCTGGATTCAAATCTGGATTCCCCTTGAAGATATTGATATTGCTCGAATAGTTCGAAAACGGATTAATCATTCTTCCTCTGGGTCTGGAAATCCTTCTACTATAACTGATAGAAGTACTACTTTCGTCTGACATTTCATAGGTAACGAAAGCACTTGGAAAGAAGTTGTTGTATTTTTTAGTGTTAAAATCATTCGTTACTAATTGGTTGACATCTATATTTGAGTCTTCCCAACGCAATCCAAACAAGAAGGAAAATTGATTAATTTTAGTCCCTAATTGCGTATAAAAAGCGTTTACCTTTTCTGTATAATCCAATATGTTTGTAAATTGACTATTTGGAGTGTATTTACCTGAGTTATCTAAATCACCAACTTTATAGTCTGTAAGTAAGCTATTAAAATTGCCTTTATACCCCATTTCAAACTGGCTTTCTTTACCGAAAGGTAAAACGTAATCTGCTTTAATCAAACTTTCGTTTTGTTTTTGCGCATTACTTGTTTGCTCTAGAGCATCGCTAGTAATAATGGAATTGTCGTTGTCTTTATCAAACGAAAAGGAGGCGTCAATAGTAATTTTGTGTCCCTCTTTTTTAAATTTTTTAATAAAATTTGAGGTGTATTCAATGTCTTGGCTATTACTATTTTGATTACTATAACGGAAATTCGTAAACTCATATTGATGGTTTAAATCATAATTGTCATAGGAAATGGTTTCGGGAGTATTACCATTATTTTTTCTGATACTAAATGCATTTGTCCAAGTCGTAGTTTTGTCAAGATACAAATCCATACCAAAATTCGAATTATAACCATCTCTTAATCTGTTGCTATTTTTGCTTTCATCAATATAGTTTCGGGTGCTTCCGTCCTGATTTAAATAGGCAGTATTAGTAAATGAATTTCTGGGATCCCTTCGGTAACTATAAGCTGTTGTCGAAAATAAATTAATCCGTTCTGATTTATAATTTATATTTCCGGAAATCCCATAGTTTTTCGGATTTCCTGTAGAAGCAATTACGGTTCCGTTTAAACCTAGGTTTTTTCCTTTTTTTAGAACAATATTTAAGAGGCCTCCACCACCTTCAGAATCATATCTAGCCGATGGGTTGGTAATTACTTCCACTTTTTCGATGGCATCGGCAGAAATTTGACGTAGCGCTTCAGCAATATTAATAGCGTTAGAAGGTCTTCCGTCAATAAGAATTCGAACATTACTGTTTCCTCTCAAGCTTACAGCGCCGTCTGGATCTACTGAAACAGAAGGAATATTGTCTAAAACATCACTCACAGTTCCGCCCCTCACCATTAAATCTTTACCTACATTATATACTTTTTTATCAAGTTTGATTTCAACAGTGGTTTTTTCGGAACGCACGATAACTTCATTCAATTGAGAAGTATCTTCCTCTAGATTTATAATTCCTAAATCAATATTTTCTTGAAGTTTTCTTTGTTTAATAATAATTGGCTTAAAAGAAATAAATTCTATTTTTACGTCGTATACGCCTGGGGTAATGTCGATATTAAATTCGCCTTTTTCATTTGTAATTCCTCCGGTTGTTTCTTTAGGGGATTTTGGGTTTACAAAGATAATTGTTGCGTATTCAAGAGGTTGTTGGCTAATTTTTTCAACCACTTTTCCAGTTATTTTTATTTTAGGCATTTGAGGCCTTTGTTGTGCAAAATTCAAAAAAGTTATAAAAAGAAGTAGAGATGTTAATGCAAATTTATATTTATTCATAAGTGAAAAATTATTTTTCTATAGGACTGCAAAAGTAAACTATGGTTTAATTATTAATTCATAAAAAGATGTTAAATTGACAAATTATAGTACTATTAAATTATTGTATTTGCCTTTTCCAAAGGCCTTGCAACTACAGCTTTTTCACCGTTGATGACGATGGGTCTTTCGATAAGAATGGGATTCGAAATCATTGCCCGAATAATTTCATCATCGGACATTTTCAAATTTTTAAAATTTTCTGTCCAATTTTTTTCTTTTCTACGCACTAGTTCTATGGGTTTTATGTTTAATTTCTTGATAATTGACTTCAATTCATCAAAAGAGGGAACGTCATTAAGATAGGTAACAACTTCGAAATTTTGACCAGATTCTTCAAGAAAAGCTAAACATTCTCTTGATTTTGTACAACGCGGATTGTGATAAATTTGAATCATGAAATAAGTGTTAAGTTTATTGCAAAGGAATAGATAAAAACGAAAAATTTAGTTAATTTCGAAAAAAAGTAATAAAAGTATAAAACGAATAAATAGTAATTCAACCGATTTTAAAATGTTTATAGAACAAGCGCATAAAGGGAATAATTCATGTTGGCGGGTTTTGATCACGTCATTATTTACTGCTGGGGTTTTTCTAGCCAATTTTGTGTTGTATTTATTTATGTCCAAAGAGCAAATGGATGAGGCATATCAATCGATGAGTGAGGTTCCAAATAATTTGTCATTGATAATCAACTTGTCTCCGTTTATTTTTCTTCTATTATTGTTGTTCTTTTTTGTTGGGATTTTGCACAAAAGAAGTATTATTTCACTCACGACATCAAGAGATAAAGTTGATTTTACAAAATTTTTTTTCTCTTTTGTATTAATAATTATATTAACCTTAGCTGGATTTACAGCATCCTATTTTAGCGATAATTCCGAAATTATTTGGAATTTTAATCCCACGAAATTTGCCGTTTTGTTTTTAGTGAGTATTTTATTTTTCCCATTTCAAATAGCTTATGAAGAATATTTATTTAGAGGGTATTTAATGCAACAAATTGGTATTATTACTAAAAATAGATGGTTTCCGTTAATTTTCACCTCTGTCGTATTCGGATTGTTTCATAGTGCAAACCCCGAAGTGGCCAAAATGGGTTTTGGAGTTATGCTGTTTTATATAGGAACTGGTTTTTTTCTTGGAATAATAACTTTAATGGACGAAAGTATTGAACTTGCTTTAGGGTTTCATCTAGGAAATAACCTTATGGCAGCACTATTGATAACTTCTGATTTTTCGGCAATACATACCGATGCTGTTTTTAGATATTCGGGTGTTGAAAATCCTGTTGATATGTTAAATGAAATGTTAGTTTCGATAGCAATTGTCTATCCAATTATGTTATTTATATTTGCAAAGAAATTCAAATGGACTAATTGGATATCAAAATTAAGTGGTAAAATAGAAAATTCCGCTTCAATTTTAAACTAACATAATTAATGCTTAAAATAACGTACAAAAACATACACAATCGTTTTAAATTAAATGGTTACCATATTACTAGAGATGAAATATTTTATGTGGCTTATTGTTTTATAAAAGAAGGAGAACCGTTTGAACAACATATAGGAAATTTTTTATTAGACTGGTTTGACGATAAATCATATATCGAATTAAGTACATCTGGAACCACAGGAACGCCAAAAGTTATCAAAATAAAAAAACAAGCAATGCTTAATTCCTCCATAGCAACAGGTGATTTTTTTGATTTGAAACCTGGAGATACTATGTTGCATTGTTTGCCAACTAATTATATTGCAGGAAAAATGATGTTTGTTAGATCCATAATTTTGGGGCTTGAAATGAAATTTGTAGAACCATCTTCGGATCCTTTAAAAAAATGTGATGATGAATTTGATTTTTGTGCAATGGTTCCGCTTCAAGCAAAAAATTCATTGGAACAACTGAAAACAAAACAAATCAAAAAATTAATTATTGGAGGCGTAAAAGTGCATAAAGCATTGGAAGAAGAACTTGTAAAATTGCCAATAGAAATTTATGAAACTTATGGTATGACTGAAACCATCACGCACATTGCTGCTAAAAAAATAGGAGAGAAAGCATTTACGGTCTTACCAAATGTAAAAGTATCTGCTGACGAAAGACAATGTTTAGTGATTAATGCCAAAAATATAAGCAGTCATGAAATCGTGACCAATGACGTTATAAATTTAATTTCTGACACTCAATTTGTTTGGGAAGGAAGATTTGACAATGTAATTAATAGTGGTGGAATCAAATTAATACCAGAACAAATAGAGAATAAACTTTCTAACTTAATTTCGAGAAGGTATTTTATTTATGGATGCCCAGACGACACGCTTGGCGAAAAGGCCGTGCTTTATGTAGAAGGAGCGTTTTTTGTAATTGAGGAATCTGTTTTCAATGTTCTTGAAAAATATGAAAAACCAAAAGAAATTGTGTTTATTCCAAAGTTTAAAGAAACTCCAACAGGAAAAATCAGGAGAAAGGAAAGCTTATAATTTTTTTGCAATAGAATATTTTACATAAATAAAAAGGGAGGATTTTTTTTAAAAATACTCCCTTTTTATTTGGAGTTTATTTCTGGATTTTAAAATCGTAATTTTATAAATTAATTAATACATCCCAATAACAATTTGTACTTGATTTACTGAAAAATAAGTCTGCACATTCGAAGTAAACAGCCTTTAACGAAACACTTAATACTAATTTTTAAACTTGGATAACGCCTAAATTAAATTTCTTTTCGATAGGCGAGTGGTTCGCAGCTTCAATTCCCATAGAAATCCAGTTTCGGGTGTCTAAAGGATCAATTATGGCATCTGTCCAAAGCCTAGAAGCGGCATAATAAGGAGAAGTTTGTTCATCGTAACGTGCTTTTATTTTGTCGAATAGTTCCTTTTCTTTCGCTTCGTTAACGACTTCTCCTTTAGACTTAAGCGATGAAGCTTCGATTTGTGCTAATACTTTTGCGGCTTGAGTTCCGCCCATAACGGCGAGTTCTGCGCTTGGCCAAGCCACGATTAATCTAGGATCATAGGCTTTTCCGCACATTGCATAATTTCCTGCTCCATACGAATTTCCCACTATTATGGTGAATTTTGGCACAACCGAATTCGAAACCGCATTGACCATTTTGGCACCGTCTTTTATGATTCCGCCTTGTTCCGATTTAGAACCCACCATAAATCCGGTAACGTCTTGCAAGAAAACCAATGGGATTTTTTTCTGGTTGCAATTGGCAATGAACCGGGTAGCTTTATCAGCAGAATCCGAGTAAATTACACCACCAAATTGCATTTCGCCAGTCTTGGTTTTCACCACTTTTCGTTGATTAGCAACAATTCCCACAGCCCAGCCATCTATTCTGGCATAACCCGTGATAATGGTTTGTCCATAACCGTCTTTGTAGGCTTCAAACTCCGAATTATCGACCAAGCGACTAATGATTTCCATCATGTCGTATTGCTCATTTCGAGCTTTTGGTAAAATGCCGTAGATTTCTTTTTCTTCCAATGCTGGTTTCACGCACTTAATTCTGCTAAATCCTGCCTTGTCATAATCACCAATTTTGTCGACGATGTTTTTTATTTTGTCTAAAGCATCCTTGTCATCCTTGGCTTTATAATCCGTAACTCCCGAAATTTCGCAATGTGTTGTTGCTCCGCCAAGTGTTTCGTTGTCAATATTTTCGCCTATGGCCGCTTTGACTAAATAGCTTCCAGCCAAGAAAATGCTCCCTGTTTTATCTACAATCAAAGCTTCGTCACTCATTATGGGTAGATAGGCACCACCTGCTACACAACTTCCCATCACGGCAGAAATTTGGGTAATTCCCATACTGCTCATTATGGCATTATTCCTAAATATGCGTCCAAAATGTTCTTTGTCTGGAAAAATCTCGTCTTGTAATGGCAAAAATACGCCCGCACTATCGACCAAATAAATGATTGGAATTCTATTTTCCATCGCAATTTCTTGCGCTCTCAGGTTTTTCTTTGCTGTAATCGGGAACCAAGCTCCTGCTTTTACAGTGGCATCATTAGCCACGACAATGCATTGTTTTCCTTTGATGTACCCAATTTTCACAATAACTCCGCCCGATGGACAACCGCCAAATTCCTTGTACATTCCTTCTCCAACAAAAGCACCAATTTCGACATACTTTCCTTTGGAGTCAAGCAAATAATCGATGCGCTCGCGTGCTGTCATTTTGCCTTCGGAATGTAATTTTTGAATTCGTTTTTCCCCACCGCCCAGTTTGACTTTGGCAAATCTATGACGCAAGTCTGAAAGAAGAAGCTTATTGTGGTCTTCGTTTTTATTGAAGTTCAAGTCCATAATGAAATTGTGTTTATCTAAAGAGATGGCTAAATTACGAAATCCATTGAAACAAATTTAACTCTTATTTTTTTTAGCCACGAACTATACTAATTTTCATAAATTAATTTGTCAAATCTGTGCTTAAAGTTTGAGTCTGATATTCTGATTTATTTCTTAGATTCGTTGACTAATCTTTTTAAAATTGCCCATTGTCTCAAGGCATCACGTGCTTCTATGGCAGGATAACCCAACAAAGTTACACCGGCAGGAACGTCTTTTGTTACGCCAGAACCTCCGCCAATAATTGATCCATCGCCAATGGTTACGTGATCTGTGATGGATGCGCTTCCGCCAATCATTACTCCGTTTCCTAAAGTTACCGAGCCAGCCAAACCGCTTTGTCCCGCCATAATACAGAATCTACCGAGCTTGCTATTATGACCAATTTGTATTAAGTTATCAATTTTGCAACCATCACCCAAAATTGTCGAACTGAATTTTCCCCTATCAACACAAGAGTTAGCACCAATTTCGACATTGTTTCCAAGAACAACATTCCCTATTTGTGGGATTTTGACCAAACCTTTTTCGGGGTCAGGACGAAATCCAAAACCGTCCGCGCCGATCGTGGCATTGGAATGAATAATGCAACCATTGCCCATATGACAACGTTCCCTAACTACTGCGCCTGACCAGATTACCGTGTTTTTTCCAATAGTGCATTCATCGAGAATAGTGACATTTGGATAAATCGTGACATTTTCACCAAGTTGAACTTTTGGTCCAATATAACTTCCGGCACCAATTCGGGTTCCGTTTCCTATGACGGCAGTGGAGTCAATAATTGCTGTTGGATGAATATCTGTGCTAAATAGTGGAGTAGGTGGTGCGAAAAGTTCCAATACTTGTGACATGGCCAAATCAGCATTCTTCACCTTGATAAAAGCCCTGTTTTCACCGGGTTCTATCGAAACATCTTCATTAACAATGGCGGCACAAGCTTTGGAAGATTCCCAAAATTTTTCGTATTTTTTGTTTCCAATAAAAGAAATTTCGTTAATACTAGCCAGTTCTAATTGTTCTGGAGCTGACATTTTTATGGTAGTTTCGCCAACAATAGTGCCTTTTAAAACTTCATTTATTTCTTGGATGGAATACGATTTCATTAGTTTGAGAGTATTTAGATTTGGAATATATTTATCAAATAAAGCAAATTTGCGTTGCAATTCCTAATGGATTTTTTTATGTAATTTATAGTTAAAGATAATGCAAATTATTCCTCTTCTTTTTGTCCCATCATCATCAAGAAAGCTTTCAAAAATTCATCGATATCGCCGTTCATCACACCATCTACATTGCTAGTTTCATAACCAGTGCGAACGTCTTTGACTAATTTATAAGGTTGCATCACGTAATTCCGGATTTGTGAACCCCATTCGATTTTCATCTTTCCGGCTTCAATATCGGAGCGTTGTGCTTGTTGCTTTTTCAATTCAATTTCATACAATTGCGATTTCAGCATTTGCATCGCTCGGTTTCTATTATCGTGTTGTGATCGCGTTTCCGAACATTGAATTTGAATTCCAGACGGTTTGTGGTACAGTTGAACTTTAGTTTCTACTTTATTTACATTTTGACCGCCAGCACCGCTTGATCTAGAGGTTATAATTTCGATATCAGCGGGATTGATTTCAATTTCTATTGTATCATCGACAAGCGGATAAACATAAACAGAAACAAATGAAGTATGTCTTTTAGCATTACTGTCAAAAGGGGAGATGCGTACCAATCGATGTACGCCATTTTCCCCTTTGAGATACCCAAAAGCATAATCACCTTCAATCTCCAATGTTACTGTTTTTATACCTGCTGCATCGCCTTCTTGATAGTTGAGTTCCCTTATTTTGTAGCCCGATTTTTCAGCCCACATCATATACATTCGCATCAACATCGAAGCCCAATCGCAACTTTCCGTTCCACCAGCACCCGCCGTAATTTGCAAAACGGCACTCAAACTATCGCCTTCATCCGAAAGCATATTTTTGAATTCGATTGCCTCAATATGATTTTTTGTAGCTAAGAATTGCTCGTCTAATTCTTCTACAGAAAGTTCTCCTTCTTTATAGAATTCCTGAGCTAACTGCAATTCGTCGGTCATTTCGATTGCCTTATTGTAATCTTCAATCCATTTTTTCTTGGAACGGAGCGTTTTTACATAGCTTTCGGCTTCTTTGGGATTGTTCCAAAAATCAGGAGCCAAGGTTTTCTCTTCTTCGTTTGTTATCTCAATTAATTTGGCATCAACGTCAAAGATACCTCCTCAACGCACCAAGGCGCTCTACAATACCTTTTATTTGTTCGGTAGTTGTCATAAATTATAGTAATTTTGTGCTACAAAAATAGAAAAATTTTAGAAAGGGACAAGTCGAGTCTTGTTCATAATACTATAAAAAAATGGAAATAAATTTAGTAAGCGATACCGTTACCAAACCAAGTCAGGAAATGATGCGTGCAATGTTTCACGCTGAAGTAGGGGATGATGTATATAGACAAGATCCAACCGTAATAGAATTAGAAGTCAGAGTTGCTGAAATGTTTGGAATGGAAGCAGCACTTTTTTTTCCCTCTGGAACGATGGCTAATCAAACGGCAATCAAATTACACACACAACCGGGCGAACAATTAATAGCTGATAAATATGCCCATGTTTATAATTATGAAGCTGGTGGAGTTTCCTTTAATAGTGGAGTTTCCTGCTGTTTATTGAATGGAAATCGTGGAATGATTACTGCCGAACAAGTCGCTGGAGCTATCAATGACCCTGAGTTTTATCACAGTCCACTAACAAGTTTGGTTTGTGTCGAAAACACAACTAATAAAGGAGGTGGTGCTTGTTATGATTTTGAAGAATTTAAGAAAATAAGACAAGTTTGTGATGCCAATAATTTAAAATTTCACTTGGATGGTGCGAGGATTTGGAATGCTTTGGTTGCCACCAATGATAATCCGGAAGCATACGGAAAAGTATTTCATACGATTTCCGTTTGTTTGTCAAAAGGTTTGGGAGCACCAATTGGATCCCTTTTATTATCCGACAAAGCAACTATTCATAGAGCACTTAGAGTTAGAAAGTTATTTGGCGGAGGAATGCGGCAAGTAGGTTATTTGGCGGCAGCCGGAATTTACGCTTTAGATAATAATATCGAAAGATTAGCAGACGACCACAGGCGTGCGAAAGAATTAGGCGATGTTTTAGAAAAGCTAAACTGGGTTGCTAAAGTAGAGCCAGTAGAAACCAATATCTTAATATTTTCGGTTCAACCACAAATTAACGAAGCTGTTTTAATGGATAAATTAAAACAAAAAGGAATATTCATAAGCTCAATGGGACATGGAAAACTCCGTATTGTGACTCATTTAGATTATCGAGAAGTGATGCATACCTATGTATTAGAAACCTTAGAGAAGTTATTTTAGTTTACCGTTTAAGGCTTCCGTTTTTGGTGTAATAATAAACTGTAAACCTTAATTGTTTTTTTTATTTCTTCGAGCATTGCGATAAACTTATCTAACTTACTAACATCCAGTTTATTGAGTATTAAAGTCAATACTTCAATTTCTTGTTTGGCTTCAATGTTGGTTTGTTTTAGGGTTTTGTTAAATTGGGTTGTTTTTTTGAATGTTTTTATTTAAACATTTCATCCATTCCGGGAATCATTGGCATATCAACTTTGGCGACTGCATCAAGTTCTGCTTGATTTACTTTTGCCGCTTTTTCGATAGCTTTGTTTAGCGTTACTGTCAAATAATCTTCTAATTGCTCTTTGTCCTGAAGTAAAGAATCGGCAATAGAAATTGATTTTAATTTTCCGTTGGCTGTGAAAGTAACTTTCAATGTGCCGTCATTGCTTTGTTCGTCAATTAAAACAGAATCCATTCTTAGTTTAGTTTCTTCCATTTTACGTTGGGTTTCCTTCAATTTACCCATCATTCCCATTAAGTCCATCTTTTATTATTTTAAAAATTATGTTGACAAAATTACTATATTGCAAGCTGATATTTAATAAAATTTTATTAAAATATAGACTTGTTCTAAGTTGACATTATGTTATTTTTGCGATAGATACATGAAAACCGAAATCTTAAACTATGCCAAAAACAATAATTCCACCAGTTGCTAAAATAATTCCTAAAATATTGGAGAAATTCGGCAATATTAGAATCGATAATTATTTTTGGTTGAAAGACAGAGAAAACCCCGAGGTTATTGATTATTTGAAAAAGGAAAATGCTTATTACAAAAAAATGACCGCTCATACTAAGGAATTCCAAAAGGAATTGTTTGAAGAAATGAAAGGCAGAATTAAAGAAGATGACCAATCGGTACCTTATTTATACAATGGCTATTACTATATTACCCGTTTTGAAAAAGGAAAAAATTATCCTATTTATTCGAGAAAAAAAGAAAGCCTTTCGGCAAAAGAAGAAATTTTGTTTGATTGTAATCAATTAGCCAAAGGACATTCTTATTTCCAATTGGGAGGTTTAAGCATTAGTCCCGACAATAAATTGGCCAGTTTTTCTTTGGATACCGTTGGAAGAAGAATTTATACCATTCAAGTAAAAAACCTGCAAACGGGTAAAATACTGTCTGATAAAATCGAAAAAGTTACTGGAAGTGCGGTTTGGGCAAATGATAATAAAACTATTTTTTATTCGAGTCAAAACGAAACCACATTACGTTCGGATAAAATTTTTAAACATAAATTAGAAACAAATCAGGCGGATGATGTATTGGTTTACTTTGAAAAAGATGAAACTTTTAATGTAGAAATTGCCAAATCAAAATCTAGAAAATATTTAGCTATAGAATCCGGAAGCACTCTTACGACCGAATATAGGATATTAGAAGCTGATAATCCGGATGGTAAATTTAGGATTTTTCAAAAACGTGTGCGAGGTTTAGAATACAGTATCAATCATTACGCGGACAGTTTTTATATAATGACAAATAAGGATCAGGCTACGAATTTCAAGCTGATGAAAACCCTGGAAACAGCCACTTCAAAAGAGAATTGGATAGAAGTGATCTCACATAGAGAAGATGTTTTGTTAGAAGATATCGAGATTTTTAAGGATTTTTTGGTTCTTGAAGAACGTTTCAATGGTTTGAACAAAATTAGGATTATGCCTTGGAGTGGGGAAGGAGAATATTATTTGCCTTTTGAAAGTGAAACTTACACGGCTTACACAACAACTAACGTTGATTTTGAAACCGATACGCTACGATATGCTTACCAATCGATGGCAACTCCTTCTTCGGTGATTGATTTCAATATGAGGACAAAAACAAAGGAAATCAAGAAAGAGCAACAAGTTCTAGGCGGAAAATTCGATAAAAATAATTATACCGAAGAACGTGTTTGGGCTACTGCGAAAGATGGAACTCAGATTCCTATTTCGATGATTTATAGAAAAGGTTTAATAAAAGAGGGTTCAAATCCATTATTGCTTTATGCTTACGGTTCTTATGGCCATTCTATGGACGCCACATTTTCCTCAACACGTTTGTCATTACTCGACAGAGGATTTGTCTTCGCAATTGCGCACATTCGCGGAGGTGAGGATTTGGGAAGACATTGGTATGAACACGGAAAATTGATGAAAAAGAAAAATACTTTTACCGATTTTATCGATTGTTCCCAATTTTTAATTGACCAAAAATACACTTCCCCACAACATTTGTATGCCGAAGGAGGTTCTGCCGGAGGGTTATTGATGGGCGTAATTATAAATTTAGCACCCCAATTATATCATGGTATCATTGCTCAAGTGCCATTTGTAGATGTCATTACTACAATGTTAGATGATACTATACCTTTAACTACGGGAGAATATGACGAATGGGGAAATCCAAATGTTAAAAAATATTACAATTACATGAGGTCCTATTCGCCTTATGATAATATTAAAAAGCAAAATTATCCCAATGTATATGTTTCAACAGGTTTACATGATTCTCAAGTTCAATACTGGGAACCCGCTAAGTGGGTTGCTAAATTAAGAAATATGAAAACAGACAATTCAATTTTATTTCTAGACACTAACATGGATGCTGGCCATGGAGGAGCTTCGGGAAGGTTTGAAGCCATTAAAGAATTAGCCAAAGAATTCAGTTTTTTGTTAGATTTAGAAAAAATAGAAAAGTAATTCAAAAATTTTTGTTAAATTTGCAAGGCTTTTACTTTAAAAAAAAAGTGTCCTTGATTAACTATTTTTTTATGAAAGAAGAAATTAATGCTTATAATAATATTTTAGAATTAATAGGAAACACGCCTCTTATTAAGCTAAATAGAGTTACCGAAGAATTGAAAGGAAATTTTTACGCAAAAGTAGAGGCTTTTAATCCCGGTCATTCCAGCAAAGATAGAATTGCTTTATTCATAATAGAAGAAGCTGAAAAGCGAGGTATTCTTTCTCCAGGTGACACCATTATTGAAACCACTTCTGGTAACACCGGTTTTAGTTTGGCGATGGTTAGTATCATTAAAGGCTACAACTGTATTTTGGCTGTAAGTTCAAAATCCTCAAAAGATAAAATTGATATGCTTCGTAGTTTAGGAGCAAAAGTATATGTTTGTCCAGCACACGTTTCTGCTGATGATGAACGTTCTTATTACAATGTTGCCAAGCGTTTACACGAAGAAACCAAAGGATCCGTTTACATCAATCAGTATTTTAACCAACTCAATGTTGATGCACATTATAAATCAACAGGTCCGGAAATTTGGGAACAAACTAACGGTAAAATAACACACCTTGTCGCTTGTAGCGGAACTGGCGGAACTATTTCTGGTACAGCAAAATACCTGAAAGAACAAAATCCAAACATCAGAATCTTAGGAGTAGATGCTTTTGGTTCTGTATTAAAAAAATACCACGAAACTAAAGAGTTTGACAACGACGAGATATATCCATACAGAATCGAAGGTTTGGGGAAGAACTTGATTCCATCGGCTACAGATTTTGACGTAATTGATAAGTTCATGAAAGTTACTGATGAAGAAAGTGCTCATGCAACTCGAGAGTTAGCAAAAAGAGAAGGTTTGTTTGTTGGGTATACTTCTGGAGCAGTGCTTCAAGCCATTAAACAATATTCCGAAGAAGGGGAGTTTGACGAAAAAAGTAATGTAATCGCTATTTTTCCGGATCATGGTTCTCGTTATATGAGTAAAGTATTTAGTGATGACTGGATGAACGAACAAGGGTTCTTTGATAGTATTAACGAAGAAGAAGTACAAAAAATAGAATTTATAAAATAAAGTATTTAGTACCAAGACATAAAAAAAACTCCATTCGATAAACGAATGTAGTTTTTTTTATGTAATCTAAAATCTATTCCTCCATAGTATGATACACGTTCATCACGTCATCATCTTCTTCCAGTTTTTCGATTAGTTTCTCCACGTCAGCAACTTCTGCTTCGGTCAGTTTTTTTGTGATTTGAGGAATTCTTTCAAATCCTGAAGAAAGGATTTCTAATTTTCTGTTTTCCAATTCTTTTTGAATCGTTCCAAAACTACCAAAAGCAGCATAAATCAATATTCCATCCTCGTCTTCAAAAACTTCTTCCGCACCAAAATCAATTAATTCTAATTCCAGTTCTTCAGGATCCATTCCGTTTGCTGGAATTCTAAAATTACACGTATGGTCAAACATAAATTCTACCGAACCTTGTGTTCCCATTGTCCCGTTGCATTTATTAAAATAACTTCTCACATTAGCAACAGTTCTGTTGTTGTTGTCGGTGGCAGTTTCAACCAGAATTGCGATTCCGTGTGGTGCATAACCTTCAAACAATACTTCTTTATAATTCGCCGTATCTTTATCGGTAGCTTTTTTAATGGCGCGTTCCACATTTTCTTTAGGCATATTTACTGCCTTCGAGTTCTGGATAACGGCTCTTAATCTTGAATTCGCTTCAGGATTTGGTCCGCCTTCCTTTACAGCCATTACAATATCTTTCCCAATTCTGGTAAATGCTTTGGCCATTGCTGACCAACGTTTCATTTTTCTTCCTTTTCTAAATTCGAACGCTCTTCCCATTTCTTATTTTTTTTACTTCTAAAATCAAAAATCGTTAATCATCAATCTTAAATCATTTTTTCAACAAGCAAAAATAACTTTTTCAATAGCAATATCAAAATTCAATTTCAAACTTCAATTTTTCAATCTTCAAATCTTTCCTTACTTCTTATAAAAAGGCAATTTCACTACCTTAGCCGGAATATCATTTTTTCGGATTCTAATGAAGATCTCGCTGTCAATTTTGCTGTTTTCGGTAGTTACATAACCCATTCCAATCCCAACATTCATTGATGGCGACATGGTTCCCGAAGTTACAATTCCAATTACAGTTCCCGAAGCATCCACAATTTCATAATCGTGTCTTGGTACCGAACGCTCTTGCATTTCGAAAGCCACTAATTTCTTAGTAGCACCCGCTTCTTTTTGCTTTTTCAAGTTTTCTGAATTCGTAAATTCTTTATTGAATTTGGTAATCCAACCCAAACCAGCTTCAATTGGCGATGTCGTATCGTTGATGTCGTTTCCGTACAAACAAAAACCCATTTCTAATCGTAACGTATCACGAGCCGCAAGGCCAATAGGTTTGATACCAAAGGCTGTACCCACTTCAAAAACTTTATTCCAGATTTGTTCGGCATCCGCATTTTTGCAATAAATCTCGAAACCTCCAGAGCCAGTGTAACCTGTTGCTGAAATAATCACGTCCTTAATTCCTGCAAAATTTCCCACTACAAAATGGTAATATTCAATCGCCGATAAATCTATAGAAGACAAGGCTTGCATAGATTCCACCGCTTTTGGACCTTGAATGGCCAATAACGAATAATCATCCGAAAGGTTTTTCATTTCCACGCCCAAATCGTTGTGCGCCGAAATCCAATCCCAATCTTTATCGATATTCGAAGCATTTACAACCAATAAATACTGCTCGTCTTTCATTTTGTAAACCAATAAATCATCTACAATTCCGCCCTCATTATTAGGTAAACAAGAATATTGCGCTCTTCCAATGGTCAAAGTCGATGCATCATTCGAAGTCACTTTCTGAATCAAAGCCAAAGCATTTGGACCCGTAAGCAAGAATTCACCCATGTGCGACACATCAAAAACGCCCACAGCATTACGAACCACCTCGTGTTCAGCATTCACACCTTCATATAAAATAGGCATATTGTATCCGGCAAACGGAAGTATTTTTGCTCCCAAAGCTTCATGTAGGTGCGTAAGCGCAGTATTTTTCATTGTAGATTTTGTGTAAAAATTGTGTAGCAAATTTATCGATTTTTTATGGAGTGGCAAAGGTTTTCTTGTAGCATTTTGCTTCGCCAGTTCGCTTCGCTCGAGACCGGATTTACATTGCAATCTGTCATTGCGAGTCACTAATCAATCTCATTTGTAACTCTCGATAGTTAGATGGCGCTCATGCCTGGTAATGACACAAAATAAACGCTAATTCACAAATTATATAATCTGCGAATTAGCGGTTGTTATTTTTTGAAATTACAATCCTGTTTTATCCCAAAAACGCTTTCAATTCTTCGTAAGTTTTGATTTTTAAACTTACTTTTTCTTTATTCAAGACGCTTTCAATTTGCTTAGGAATTGGTAATTTTACGTTCAATGCAGGTTCAACCACATCCAAAAACTTGATAGGATGCGCCGTTTCTAAGAAAATCCCAATGGCGTTTGTGTGGTTTTTCAATTCTTTTTTCAAACCTAGATAACCAACAGCACCGTGTGGTTCTGAAATATACCCATTTGTTTTATAGATTGATTTCATCGCTTCTAAAGTTTCGGCATCGGTATAAGAAAACGAAGAAAAGTCTTTTTTGAATTGTTCCAAATCGTTGTTATACATTTCCTGAATACGGATAAAATTACTAGGATTCCCCACATCCATCGCATTCGAAATCGTAGCTTTTGAAGGTTTTGGATCATAATTTCCGTTTTCTAAAAATCTCGGAACGGTGTCATTTATATTGGTGGAAGCCACAAAATGTTCGATTGGTAAACCTAATTTTTTCGCGATAATTCCGGCGCAAATATTTCCAAAATTTCCACTCGGGCAAGAAAATACCAAAGGCTTATTTTGCGATTTCAGTTGCTTGTAAGCAAAGAAAAAATAAAACATTTGAGGCAACCAACGCGCAATATTGATCGAATTGGCCGAGGTTAGGTTTTTATGTTTCAGACTTTCGTCCAAAAATGCTTTTTTGACCATATCTTGGCAATCATCAAAAACACCATCCACTTCAAGGGCTTTTATATTTTGTCCCAAAGTCGTTAATTGTCGTTCTTGAATGTCGCTCACTTTTCCAGAAGGATACAAAATAATCACTTCTACACCTTGAACACCAAGAAAACCATTGGCCACTGCGCCACCAGTATCGCCCGATGTGGCTACAAGAACCGTGTTGGTATTGTCTTTTTGGTCTTTATTAAAATACGCCAAACAACGTGACATAAAGCGTGCGCCGACATCCTTGAACGCCATCGTGGGTCCGTGGTACAATTCTAATGCGTAAATATAATCTTCGACTTTCACCGTTGAAAAATCAAAACATAAAGTTTGGGTAATAATTTCTTTTAAAGTTTCGGATGGAATTTCGTCCCCTACAAATTGTTTTATGGCTTCGAAAGCAATTTCCTCGTTGCTTAGGTTTTCGATATTTTCGAAGAAATCAGCATTTAATGGCGTTATTGATTTCGGAAAATACAATCCTTTGTCGGTTGCTAATCCTTGTATTACCGCTTCTTGGAAAGAAACTTCAGGAGCATTATGATTTAAACTGTAGTATTTCATTTTATTGTCATTGCGAGGCACGAAGCAATCTGTTTGTTGTTATTTTATTATACTTATTCCTTCTGCATTCACTTTTGAAACGTGAATTTCATAAGGCAATTTCATTTCGTCATATACAGTGCTCATGGCGACTGCAATTTTATTGGCGGTTACTTTTCCTTTGCTTAATGCAAAAATAGAAGGCCCAGAACCGGAGATTCCAGAACCTAAAGCTCCGTTTTCGTAAGCGGTTTTCTTGATTAAATCGAAACCAGGAATTAGCATGCTACGAACGGGTTCGATGATTTCATCATGCAAGGAACGACCGATTAATTCGTAATCATTCGTGTATAAACCGGCAATTAATCCACCCACATTTCCCCATTGTATGATGGCACTTTTTAGAGAAACCGTTTGTTTCAAAACTGAACGCGCATCCGAAGTTTTCAACTCAATTTGCGGATGAACTACAGTAGCGTACAATTCTTCAGGGCTTTCAATTTTAATAATATCCAAGGTGTCGGAGCATCTTACCAAAGTAAAACCACCTAATAAGCAGGGAGCAACATTATCGGCATGGGCATTTCCACTGGCTAATTTCTCGCCTTGCATGGCAAATTTAACCAATTCTATTCTGGTAAAAGGTTGTCCCAATAATTGGTTGATTCCAAAAACTGCTCCAGCCGAACTGGCTGCACTGCTCCCAATTCCGCTTCCAGCTTTGATGCGTTTGTAGATTTCAATTTCAAAACCAAAATCGGTTTCCACTTCCTCTAACATGGCTAAAGCCGCAACTCCAGCAACATTATTTTCGGTTTCCAATGGCAAATTAGCCCCTACAATTTTAGTGATACGAACTCCTTTAATAGCCGATTTACGGATGATCATTTCATCTCCCGCAGTAGTTAAACAAAGTCCTAAAACGTCAAATCCACAAGAAAGATTGGCAATTGTTGCAGGGCAAAATATTTTTATTTCATTCATAGTATTATTGTTGTCGGTTGTCGGTTGTCAGTTGTCGGTTGATTTTGTTTTCAACCAATAGCCAACTAATGATCAACTAAATTATATATTTCCCACACGAATCACATCGGCAAAAATTCCCGAAGCCGTAACCGCAGCACCAGCACCAGCACCTTTTATCAATAAAGGTTGGTCGATATAACGGTCTGTATAAAATTGTACAATATTATCTTTTCCTTCTAAATTATAGAACGGACTTTCTTTCGGGATGAATTCTAAACCAACGCTTGCTTTTCCGTTTTCGAAAGTGGCGACAAATTTTAATCTGCTGTCTTTGGTTTTGGCTTCTGCCAAAAGGTTTTCAAAATGCGATGCATTGGCAATTAATGACTTGAAAAAATCATCATTGTTTCTTGTACTCATACATTCCAATGGAAGAAAAGAATTGTTTTCGATGTCTTCAATTTCCATCATATAACCACTTTCCCGAATCAGAATTAATATCTTTCTAGCAACGTCGACTCCGCTTAAATCTATTTTCGGGTTAGGCTCTGTAAATCCTTGAATTCCAGCTTCTTTTACTACATCATGAAAAGAATTATTTTCGTCAAAATTGTTAAAAATAAAGTTCAAACTTCCTGACAAAACTGCTTGAATTTTGTTGACTTTATCGCCAGATGCAATCAAGTTTTTCACGGTGTCGATAATAGGTAATCCTGCGCCCACATTGGTTTCAAACAAGAACGGTGCATTGTATTGGTGGGAAAGATTTTTGAGGTTTTTGTAGTTATCATAGCCTGAAGAACAGGCAATTTTATTACAAGTAACCACAGCAATATTCTGTTTTAAATACTGTTCGTAAGTTTCAGAAACACTTTGATTTGCCGTAATATCAACAAAAATACTGTTGCGTAAATTGAGTGCTGCCACTTTTGAAGTGAAAGCTTCCATAGTGGCAGGTTCACCATTATTTAATACTGATTTCCAGTTTTTTAGAGAAATTCCTTCATCGTCAAAATGCATTTTTCTAGAACTAGACAAAGCAATAACTCGAAGGTTTATTTTTAGATTCTCTTTCAAGAATTTTTTTTGTTGATGAATTTGCTCGATAAATTTCTCACCTACATTTCCAACGCCCATCACAAATAGGTTAAGCTGTTTTGTATTTTCCTCAAAAAAGTTTTCGTGAAGTGAATTTAGTGCTTTTTTTACATCTCTTTCGTTGATAACTGCCGAGATATTTCTTTCGGAAGCGCCTTGAGCAATTGCTCGAATGTTGACATTATTTTTCCCCAAAGTACTGAACATTCTGCCGCTTAACCCTTGATGATTTTTCATGTTTTCACCAACTAAAGCGATGATACACAAGTCTTTTTCGACAATACAAGGATCGATTTTATTTTGAAAAATCTCTGTTTCAAAAGCTTTGTTAATGGCTTTTTCGGCGATTTCGGCGTCAGTATTTAGAATTCCGATACAAATAGAATGTTCAGATGAAGCCTGGGTAATAAAAATCACGTTAATGTGTTTGTGCGATAACACTTCGAAAAGTCTTTTTGAAACACCAGCAACACCAATCATTCCGGAACCTTCGAGCGTAATTAAAGTAATATTATCAATAGAACTAATCCCTTTTACAGGTTTATTATTTTTTGGAACATTATTGGAAATAAAAGTTCCTTCGGTTTCCGGTTCGAAAGTGTTTTTTATTAGAATTGGAATATTTTTTTTGAATACGGGTTGAATCGTAGGAGGATATAAAACCTTTGCGCCAAAATGCGATAACTCCATTGCTTCCTGATACGAAATTGTAGCAATTGCTTGGGCTTGTTTTACAATTTTTGGATTTGCGGTGAACATTCCGTTGACGTCTGTCCAAATTTCTAATTTGGATGCATTCAAGGCTCCAGCTAAAATTGCAGCAGTATAATCCGAACCACCACGACCAAGCGTTGTGCCAATTCCATCTGCCGAAGTAGCTATAAAACCAGGCATTATTAAGATTTGAGATTCATTCGACGAAAAATAATCAGCAATTAATTGATTTGAAATTTCAAAATCAACAGCCGCTTTTCCAAAATTATTGTTGGTTTTTATCAACTCACGACTGTCTTTATATCCGCTATTTTTATGATTTTGTTTAAAAGCTTCAGCAATGATATACGAAGATAATAGTTCGCCGAAACTTAAAATAGTATCTGATGTTCTTGGAGATAATTCGCCCAAAAGAAAACAACCTTCAAGTAGTGTTTCAAGATGATTTATGATTCTTTTAATGTGGCTCAAAGCGCTGCTTTGCTCGCTTACTGGAATCAATTGCTTAATGGCGTCTAAATGTTTTTTCTCGATTTCGACAACAATTTTTTTGAAACTCTCGTCGTTTGAAGCCGCTTTCTGGGAGGCGAGAACTAATAAATCAGTAACTTTTGTAAAAGCTGAAACGACAACAATATGTTTTTCTTGGGTCGCTTTTTTGATAACGATGTCTAATACGAGTTTTATGTTTTCTGCATTGGCTACCGAAGTTCCGCCAAATTTTAATACTTTCATTTTGTTTCTTTTATTTTAAAACGCATTTTTTTTTATATACCTACTTAACCCTCTTCATTTAGAAAAAAGCACAAAAACTGGATTATATGAAAAATGTATACCCCTAAAGGGTAGTTGTAGTCATTGTAGTGGTGGTAGCTATAACACAAAGCGCAACCCCAATTTGAGTTGTTATCGAAGAATGATATGTTTTGCTGTTATTTCCCATTATTATTTTTCAAAAGTACATTTTTTTATAAAACATCAAGCCCTTTTGTTCTGTTTTTGCGAATATTTTAAAAAATAGAGGTCTAAAAAAAGAATATTAAATAATTTACTTCCAAAATCTTGCTTTTTAATATTCATTTATTGAATTTTGGACTTTCAAAATCAAAAAATTAAATGGACAATACTCATTATATAAGTACCGAAGTACTTTCATTAGAAGCATTACAAGAAATCATTTCACAATACAAAACCTTAGCATTATCCGATGAAGCCAAGGTAAATATTCAAAAGTGTAGAGATTTTCTCGATAAAAAAATGGCTTCCCATTCGAAACCTATTTATGGTATCAATACGGGTTTTGGATCGCTTTGCAATGTAAAAATTTCGAATGAAAATCTTTCGAAACTTCAGGAAAACTTGGTAAAATCGCATTCTTGCGGAACTGGTGAAGAGGTACCAAACGAGATTGTCAAACTTATGTTGTTGCTCAAAATTCAGTCGTTGAGTTATGGACATTCTGGGATTCAATTGGCAACTGTAGAACGATTAGTTGATTTTTATAATAATGATGTGTTACCTATAATATATACTCAGGGTTCACTTGGTGCTTCGGGCGATTTAGCTCCGTTAGCTCATTTGTCGTTACCATTGTTAGGTGAAGGCGAAGTGTTTTTTGAAGGTAAAAAAGTACATTCTAGTGTAGTATTAAAACATTTTAAATGGAAACCTATCGTTTTGAAATCTAAAGAAGGCTTAGCTTTATTGAACGGCACCCAATTTATGAGTGCTTATGGAGCTCATATTTTATTAAAAGCCAACAAGTTCTCCTATTTAGCGGATTTAATTGCGACCATTTCCTTAGAAGGATTTGATGGAAGAATCGAGCCTTTTCATGAATTGATTCATTTTATTCGTCCACACAAAGGGCAAATTGTGACTGCTAATCGTGTAAAAGAACTTCTGGAAGGAAGTGAAATTATCAGTCAAGAAAAAATACACGTTCAGGATCCGTATTCTTTTAGATGCATTCCGCAAGTTCACGGCGCCTCGAAAGATGCGATTGATTATGTTCGAAAAGTTTTTAAAACAGAAATTAATTCGGTTACGGATAACCCTAATATTTTTATCGAAAGCGACCAAATCATATCTGGCGGTAATTTTCATGGACAGCCATTAGCATTAGCTTTAGATTTTATGGCAATCGCTTTGGCCGAATTGGGTAGTATTTCTGAAAGAAGAACCTATCAATTGATTTCTGGTTTACGTAATCTCCCCGCATTTTTGGTTGACAATCCCGGTTTGAATTCGGGTTTGATGATTCCGCAATATACTGCCGCGAGTATTGCCAGCCAAAATAAACAATTAGCAACTCCGGCAAGTGTTGATAGTATTGTTTCTAGTAATGGGCAAGAAGATCACGTGAGTATGGGAGCTAATGCTGCTACAAAAGCCCTACGGATTATGGAAAATTTAGAGCGAATTCTCGCCATTGAATTAATGAATGCTTCACAAGCTATTGAATACCGAAAACCATTAAAATCAAGTTATTTTATAGAAATGTTTTTAAAATCATATCGTCAGGAAGTTCCTTTAGTAAAAGAAGATCGCATTTTACATTATGATATTGAGAAAACAGTAGCTTATTTGAATAGTTTTGAAATCGAAGATGATTTGTTAACAATAACCTAACATTGGTCAAAAATAAAGAAGTAATTTTGTTTTCTAAATTTAATTAAAATGTCAATAAATAGTATCTTTCAATTTTTAGTTCCAAAAGACAAAAAATTCTTTCCACTTTTTGAGGAAGCATCAAGCAATTTAGTTCAATTAGCTTCTATTTTACATGAAGTAGTTAATCTTCCTTTGAAAGAAAGAGATGAGCTATTTACGAAAATAGATGAATTAGAACAAAAAGGCGAAGATATTACGCGTCAAACCAATATTGAGTTGAGCAAAAATTTCATCACCCCTTTTGATAGAGAAGATATCCATTCCTTGATTACTTCGATAGACAATGTAGCCAATTATCTTCATGGAGCTTCAAGTAGAATGAAGCTATATCAAGTAGACAAGATTACAAAATCAATCCGAAAATTGACTGAAATTAATCTAGATGCCTGCCAGCATATTGATTCCGCAGTTAGAGAATTAAGAGATTTGAAGAAAATGAAAAATATAACTTCAGCTTGCGCCAAAATAAACAAGCTTGAAGCTAAATCGGATGATGTTTATAATAAAGCGGTTGCAGATCTTTTTGAAAATGAAACAGACGCTAAAAACATTATTAAGTATAAAGAAGTATTATCGGTATTAGAATCGGCAGCCGATAAATGTAAAGGCGTGGCTAGTGTTTTAGAGTCTATTTCTGTAAAACATTCTTAATTATTTTAGAGTTTAATTATTATAAGTTAAAAGGATTCCTTTTTTGAGGATTTTTTTAAGTTTTAAAATTTAAATTTTCAATCCTTTTAAATAAATTTATGGAATTCTACTTACTTATTATTATCATAATATTGTCATTAGTTTTTGACTATATTAATGGGTTTCATGATGCTGCAAATGCCATCGCTACAGTTGTTGCTACAAAAGTACTTTCTCCTCTTCAAGCAGTAGTTTGGGCTGCATTTTTTAATTTTTTAGCCTATTGGGTATTTGGTTTGGGTGTGGCCAATACAGTTGCAAAGACCGCCGATTCAAGTCAAATTAATTTAGTGGTTATTCTTGCGGGAGTTATTGCGGCTATTATATGGAATTTAATCACATGGTGGCAAGGAATTCCTTCGAGTTCGTCGCATACATTAATTGGTGGTTTTGCTGGAGCAGCTATAGCACATGCGATTGCTGTTCATGGATTTTCTGATTATAGTATTACTGAAGCCGGAGTAAGTATCACAAGACATTGGTATGATATAGTAAGTTGGTATAAAGAAGGAAAAAATGGAGGAATGCCTTCTGGAGTTGTTGTAATTATTTCATTTATTGTATTAGCCCCATTAACCGGAGTCATAGTTTCTTATTTGATATCAATTTGGTTATTAAATGCTTCGAAAAAAAACATTGTTCCTAAGCTATTTACTATTTTATTAATGGTATTGACAATTTTGTTTGTTTACTATCAAATGGTTCCTTACGAAAAAATCATTGCTAACGGTGGAATCCCTCGCTCTGAGTCATCTGTTTTTTGGAGCGTTTTATTAGAATCACACAACATCAAATGGTTTTTGGTAGCCTTTATTATATTATCTATTTCATTGTTTGCATTAGTATTTAGTAGTTTAAATATGAACCAAGCTAATTCCGCTTTAAAAAAAATGCAATTATTATCCTCTGCAGCTTTTAGTTTAGGACATGGTGGAAATGATTCTCAAAAAGTGATGGGTATTATAGCGGCGGCCGTTGCAGTTTATATAAAAACTAGCGGTGTCGATATTATGACTCTTCCTGATTGGTTGCAAGTGATTCTTCCAAATGATGATAAAGGCATAAAAGGAGTAATGCCAGACTGGATACCATTGGCTTGTTATACTGTAATTGCTGCTGGAACTTTGAGCGGTGGTTGGAAAATAATAAAAACAATGGGTACTAAAATCACAAAAGTAACCTCCTTTGAAGGAGTAGCAGCAGAAACTGCAGGTGCCTTAACCCTTTATTTCACGGAACATTTTAAAATACCGGTGAGCACAACCCATACTATTACAGGGTCGATTATTGGGGTTGGTTTAACGAAACGTGTTTCAGCCGTTCGCTGGGGAGTTACTGTAAGTCTTTTGTGGGCTTGGGTCATTACCATTCCTGTTTCCGCTCTTTTAGCAGGATTAATTTATTATTTACTTAGCATGTTTTTGTAATTTCAGCATAACTTTATTTATTATTGTAGTGGTGTTTTTTTTTAATCATTGCTATTTTAACTAGGGATAAGTCTTAATAAAATTTTATAACACATAACTAAAATTAATTTCATAAATTTGTATGTTAAATAATTAAAATGACAAAAAAGTTTCACATATTATTACTCATAGTTACGCTTGGTTTCTTTTTGATTCCAACTTTGACTTATTCATGTGAAATGAAATCCAAAAAATCGTGTTGTAATAAAGAGATATCTTCTTCTAATAAAGAAAAGATGGATTGTTGTAAGAATAACAATCCTTCTAAAAGCAATGATGAAAAAAGCGAGGGTGGTTGTAGCGGAAAATGTGGGCATACAAATTGTACAACTTCCTCAGTACAATTCAGTTTAACATTTTTTGAGATAAAATTCAAAGGTAATAATCTTGAATTTTCAGAAAAAGAACAAAATTATTTCAATTCAGAAACAAATATTTCTTCCGGTTTCTCGTCAATCTGGCTTATCCCAAAAATAAGCTAAATTAAATTTTGACAGCCATAATTATGTCAAATCCAAAGCAAATCTTGCTTTAAAATCATTTATTTTACGGTTAATTGAATTATTAAAGTATAGTTTTACTGTAGTTTTAAAATTCTTTATCCCATTTTCAATTTAAAATTCAAAAACGATGAAATCATTATTAAAAACAGTGGTAGTAATAACTTTATTACTATTCGGCGTAGTTGCTACTGCACAAATACAAAATTCAAAAACACAAATAGTAAAAGTTTACGGTAACTGCGGAATGTGTAAAAAGACAATCGAAAAAGCAGCAAATCAAAAAGATATTGCTATTGTTGATTGGAACAAGAATACTAAAATGGCAACACTAACCTTTGATTCTAAAAAAACGAACCAAAGTGATATCTTAAAAAAAATAGCCTTAGCTGGTTATGATAGTGAAAAAATTAAAGCTAAAGATACTGATTATGATAATCTACCAGGATGTTGCCAATACGACCGAGTAAAGTAATTCTAATTTAAAATAAAAAACAATGAAAAATTTAATTATAGCCATGATAGTAATGGCATTCATTATGGTTTCTTGTAACCAAAAAAACAAGCAAAATGAAACTTTAAATGATACAATGATCGAAAATGATTCAACGATGATGATGACTGATTCGACAATGAATCATAAGGATTCGGAAATGAAAAATGAACATACAAAATTGTATGCTTGTCCGATGCATCCTGAAGTTCAAGGAAAATGGAACGATAAATGTTCAAAATGCGGAATGGATTTGACCGAAGAAGTTAAATAAAACACAAACACTTCAAGGTATTTGTCTTGAAAAGTTACTTATCAAAATTATTATGGTAGAGAAATTAATATCATTTTCATTGAGAAATCGTGCAATTGTCTTGCTTGTATCTGCATGTCTATTTGCCTGGGGAATCTATAGTGTACAGCAAAATCCCATTGATGCTATTCCTGATTTATCCGAAAATCAAGTCATTGTTTTCACGGAATGGATGGGTAGAAGTCCTCAGGTTATTGAAGATCAGGTTACTTATCCTTTAGTTTCAAACTTGCAAGGAATTCCAAAAATTAAGAATATTCGCGCTTCCTCTATGTTTGGGATGAGCTTTGTTTACATTATTTTTGAAGACAATGTCGATCCGTATTGGGCAAGAACCCGCGTTTTAGAACGACTAAATTATGCGCAACGCTTGTTACCTCAAAATGTGGTTCCAACTCTTGGACCTGATGGGACTGGTGTTGGGCATATATTTTGGTACACTTTAGATGCCAAAAAAATGGATCTCGGAGAACAACGCGCTTTACAAGATTGGTATGTGAAATTTGCATTACAGACCGTTCCTGGCGTTGCTGAAGTAGCTTCTTTTGGAGGATTTGAAAAACAATACCAGTTGGTTTTAGATCCTTTAAAAATGCAATACTACAACGTCAGCATTATGGAAGTGATGAATGTAGTGAAGTCAAGCAACAATGATGTGGGTGGACGAAAATTCGAGATGAGTAATATGGCCTACATTGTCAGAGGTTTGGGCTATATTAAAAACATCAAGGATGTAGAAGACATTGCCATAAAAAATTACAATTCTGTTCCTGTAAAAGTTAGCGATATTGGATCCGTACAAATGGGAGGTGACCTGCGTTTGGGAATTTTTGACCAAAACGGAACTGGCGAAGTTGTTGGTGGAATTGTAGTAATGCGCTATGGCGAAAATGCCGATAAAGTAATAAAAGCAGTAAAATTAAAAATGGAAGAAGTTCAAAAAGGATTGCCCGAAGGCGTTACTTTTAAAACTTCCTATGACAGAAGTGATTTAATAGAAAAAGCAATCGAATCCGTAAAGGGTACTTTATTAGAGGAGATGATTGCTGTTTCTATTATAATTCTTCTTTTTCTTTTTCATTGGCGAAGCGCTTTAATTATCCTTATACAATTACCAATTTCTGTTGCTATCGGATTTATATTACTCGAAGCATTTGGGATTTCCTCAAATATAATGTCGTTAACCGGAATTGCCTTGGCAATTGGTGTAGTGGTCGATGATGGAATTGTAATGGTCGAAAACTCCTATCGGAATATTTCAGAAAGACAAGATTCTTTATAAAGACACATTGTGGAGGCTGCAGTGCGTTTCTACCAAAAAATTAAATAAAATGATAAATTTACTTAAAAACATATTCAAAAAAGAGTCGGATCCGCTTTCTTCTGAAGAACGCCTCAAAATAATTGAAGAATCCTCAAAGGTAGTAGGGCCAGGCGTTTTTTATTCGACCATAATTGTAATTGCCTCTTTTTTACCCGTTTTTCTTCTCACAGGAATGGAGGGCAAATTGTTTAGCCCATTGGCTTGGACAAAATCGTTTATTTTGATTGTTGATGCTTTTTTAGCAATAACACTCACGCCAGTTTTAATTAGTTTTTTACTAAAAGGGAGACTTCGCCCAGAAAATAAAAATCCAATTAATCGAAAGTTAGAAAGTATTTATACTCCAATTCTAATTTTTTGTTTAAAATGGAGAAAAACAGTTTTAACCATTAATATCATTGCACTTTTGATAGGCGTTTCAATGTTTACAAGGCTTGGCTCTGAATTTATGCCACCGCTAGATGAAGGCTCTATCTTGTTTATGCCAGTCACTTTGCCGGATGTCTCCAATTCTGAGGTAAAACGAATTTTACAAGTTCAAGACAAATTGATAAAATCAATACCCGAAGTCGCCCACGTTTTAGGAAAAGCAGGTAGAGCAAATACAGCGACCGATAATAGTCCAATTAGTATGATTGAAACAATTATTTTGCTGAAACCTCAAGAGGAATGGAAAAAAGGCAAAACAAAAAATGATGTCATTAATGAAATAAACAATAAACTGCAAATTCCGGGGGTGACTAATGGTTTTACGCAGCCTATTATCAATCGGATTAATATGCTTTCGACAGGAATTCGAACGGATGTTGGTATTAAAATTTATGGATCCAGTTTAGACACTATCCATGTTTTATCACAAAAAATTAAAAAAGCGCTCGAAGGAACTTCTGGTGTAAAAGATTTGTATGCAGAACCAATTACTGGCGGAAAATATATCGATATTGTTCCAAAACGGGAAGTAATAGGAAGATATGGCCTATCAATTGATGATATAAATAACGTAGTTGAAGCTTCTATCGGTGGAATGAAACTCACTACAACCATCGAAGGAAGACAGCGCTTTTCAGTCAATGCTCGATATGCACAAGAGTATAGAAATAGTATTGAATCCTTAAAAAAACTGCAAGTACAAACGATGCAATTTGGACCAATTCCTTTAGAAACTGTTGCCGATGTAAAAATTAGCGATGGTCCTCCTATGATAAATAGCGAAAACGCAATGATTCGTGGTAGTGTTTTGTTTAATGTTAGAGATCGTGATTTAGGAAGCACTGTTAAAGAAGCGCAAGAAAAATTAAATGCAATGATGACAAAAATGCCAAAAGGATATTATGTAGAATGGAGCGGACAATGGGAAAACCAAATCCGAGCTAACAAGACATTAAGTTTAATTTTGCCAATCGTTGTCCTTATCATTTTTCTCATTTTGTACTTCACTTACAATTCAATGAAAGAAGCTTTGATCACGATGATAACCGTTCCATTTGCTTTAATCGGAGGGATTTTTATGGTTTATTTTTATGGAATTAACTTGTCAGTGGCTGTAGCTGTTGGATTTATTGCTTTATTTGGCTTGGCGATCGAAACAGCAATGTTAATGACTATTTATTTGAATGAGGCAATGAATAAAATGGTAGCCAAACACGGAAACAGTTCCGCAACAATTACCGAAGCCGTTTTGAGAGACTATATTATTGAAGGTTCAGCCAAAAGATTACGCCCAAAACTAATGACGGTTTCGGTTTCATTATTTGGATTGATCCCTATTCTTTGGGCAACGGGAACAGGCGCAGACATTATGCTACCCATCACAGTTCCACTCATTGGCGGTACAATTACCTCCATAATTTATGTGTTATTAGTAACTCCTGTAGTTTTCGAAATGGTTAAACTCCGAGAATTAAAAACAAAAGGAAAAATTGAAATTATAGATGCTAAATAATAAATTTTATATCGTTTTAAGTTGTTTGATTTTAAGCTTTAACGCTAAAGCCCAAACACTTTCGTTGGATGAAATTTTGAGTAATATCAAAGAAAATAATCCACAATTAAAAATGTATGATGCCGATATTCAAAGTATGGATGCAGTAGCAAAAGGAGCAAAAAGTTGGATGCCACCACAAGTGAGCACAGGTTTTTTTATGTCACCTTACAATACTAAATTATGGAAAGCTGATGAAATGGGCTCTGGTATGGGAAATTATATGATTGGTGTTCAACAAATGATCCCCAATTCTTCAAAGCTAAAATCCGACTTTAATCTAATGAATGCAATGTCTTCGGTCGAAAAAGAAAACAAAAACTATACGATAAATCAATTAAAAGCTTTGGCAAAAACAAATTATTATCAATGGTTGGTATTAAATAAAAAGATAAAAATTGCCGATGATAATTTGTTGCTTTTAGACTATATGATTAAAAGTATGGAAATTCGCTATCAGTATAATATGGATAAATTGCCCATGTATTATAAGGCAAAATCTCAATACAGCGCATTAGAAAGTATGATTGCAATGTTGGAAAATGACATTTTTCAAAAACGAATTATGCTCAATACCTTAATGGCAAGAGAAAAAAATACCGCATTTGAAGTGAATGAAATCTATGAATTAAAGGATTTTAACTCAATAGTTTTAGACACTATTTTGCTTTCAAAAAACCGAAGCGACGTGAAAGCCATTGAAAAAACAATGGAAATTAACCAATTAAAAATTGAAACCGAAAAAACAAAATTTCTACCAGAGTTTGGTGTTAAGTATGACCATATGTTTGGATTTGGTCAGCAGCCACAGCAATTTTCCTTAATGGGAATGGTCAATATTCCAATGCCGTGGTCAACTAAAATGAATAAAGCCAATATCGAAAGTTTTAAAATTAAAAACGAAAGCCTAAACTGGCAAAAACAGATGATTTTAAATGAAGCAAGCGGAATTATTTCGGGAATGAATACAGAGCTAACCAATCTTAAAAAACAATACGAAATTATTCAAAAAAGTATCATTCCGTCTTTGAAACGAAATTATGATACCGCAATTTTAGCTTGGCAAAACAACACCGGCGATTTATTTGCCGCTCTCGATGCTTGGGAAGCCCTGAACATGTCTCAAATTGATTTGCTCGATAAACTGCAACGTATTTTAGTTACACAAGTAGAAATAGAAAAACAACTCGAAACCAATTAATTATGAACAAATACACAAAATATGTTTTGGCTGCAATTGTAATTTCCGCTATTGGATTTGTAATTTATTTTTTTGGATTAAAGGCTAATAATCATTCGGTAATGACACAGCAAACCGAAGTTTATATTTGTCCAATGCCAGAAGATTCAGTATTTAGCGATAAGCCAGGTAGCTGTCAAAAATGCGGAATGACATTGGAAAAAAAAGTTATGGAAAGTACTAATATCGAAGACAATTCTATAGACAATCTTTTGAAACCAACCGATAAATTTATCGTAGGAAATTATCAAACCACAGTGGCAAAAGACACCGTTATTTACAGCGAAATAAATTTACCAGGCGTTGTGGAGTACGATCCAAATTCCTCGGTAAATATTGCTGCTCGAATAAGTGGAAGAATTGAACGAATGTATGTTAATTATAAGTTTCAAAAAATATCCAAAGGACAAAAAATGTTTGACTTGTACAGTCCAGAATTGCTTACTGAACAACAAAATTTTATCTATTTAATATCCAATGATACAAACAATAGTTCCATAATTAAAGCTTCTAAACAAAAATTATTGCTTTACGGAATGACTGAAAATCAAATAAATTTATTATTTTCAACCCAAAGAGCTAATCCAATAATTTCAATTTATAGCCCTGCCTCAGGAATTATTCAAGGAACAGAAAATAGGCCTATTTCTATAAATGGGTCGATGACAAATACCTATTTAACAACAGAAAATTTATCAGTTAAAGAGGGGGATTATATAAAAAAAAATGAACCCGTCTTCAAATTATTAAACACAGAAAAAGTATGGTGCATTTTTAATGTAAGTCAAGCTTATAGCAGTGTAACAACAATCAATCAATCTATTAACATTACCACTGAAGTAGATAAAAACAAAACTTTACATGCAAAAATAAATTTTGTTGAAACCCAATTAAATTCTGTGGATAAATCCAATAGAATTCGAGTTTATTTGAATAATTCTCAATTGAAACTACCTATTGGTTTGCGATTAGAAGGAGTTCTAAAAACAAGTCCCACAAAAGGAATTTGGATACAAAAAGAGTCTATGGTTAGCATTGGGACTAAGAAAATAATTTTCCTGAAATTGGAAAATGGTTTCAAAGCATCCGCCATAAAAACAGGAGTCGAACTTGGTAATTTTGTTCAAGTTATTGGGGGTATTTCTGTAGAAGATTCGATTGCCAAAAACGCACATTATTTAATTGACAGCGAAAGCTTCATTAAAACCGAATAATTATGAAAAAGATATTTTTATCACTGATAGTCCTAGTTTTTTTAGCCTGCAATACTAAAAAAAGTGAAGATAAAAACGGGCATAAAATCAAAGAAACTACCTTTTATACTTGCTCTATGGATCCGCAAGTTAAGGAAGACAAGCCAGGAAAATGTCCCATTTGCCATATGGATTTAACACCAATTAAACACAGCGACAATAATGCTGGTGAAATCAGTTTAAGCGACCAGCAAATACGATTAGGCAATATTACCACCCAAACTATTGGGGTAACTCAAAGCGGTTTATTACAAAATTACACTGGAATTTTAACTATTAATCAAGAGGGAGTAAAGACCGTTTCGGCAAGAACTATGGGTCGAATAGAAAAATTGTATTTCAAAAATATTGGTGATTATGTTAAGAAAAATGAAGCCGTTTACGAATTGTATAGCGAAGATATAGCCATAGCAAAACAGGATTATTTCACTGCATACAAGCAACTTGCAATGCCAGGAGATTTTGGAAAAAATGCTCAAAATATGGCACAAGCAGCAAAACAAAAATTGGTTTTTTATGGGTTGTCAAATGCTCAAATCGAAAGTATAAAAACAACTGCGGTAATTTCACCTTACACTACTTTTTACAGTACTAATAGCGGAACTATTTCTGAAATTATGGCCACCGAAGGAAGTTATACTATGGAAGGTTCCGGAATCATTAAGCTAGTAAATTTAGATAATCTTTGGCTCGAAACTCAAGTTAATGTAAACTATGTAAAAAGTCTAAAAATAGGACAAAATGCAAAAATAACATTTACCGATTTCCCCAATAAAACTATCAACTCTAAGGTTTCTTTCATCAATCCCGAAATAAATTCAGACACTCGTTTGCTTTTAATCCGAATGGAAATACCAAATCCTAATTTGAAATTAAAACCAGGAATGCAAGCCATTGCCCAATTATCTCAACCCAAACAAAAAGGATTTTTTATTCCGTTAGATGCTGTAATTCGAGAAGAAAACTACGCTTATATTTGGGTAGAAAAAAGCCAGGGAGTTTTTGAAAACAAGATGGTAGAAACCGGCATAGAAACTAACGGAATGATTGAAATTAAATCAGCAATGGATCCTACAAAAAAAGTAGTGATTACAGGAGCTTATGCCATAAATAGCGAATATATTTTCCGCAAAGGAAGCGATCCAATGGAAGGAATGAAGATGTAACTTTTAAAATTAAAAATACACATTCCGATATTGATTAGTAATAGTTTAAGTTGATAAAGTTGAAATTATGGAGATGAATATAATAATATTATATATTCTGAATTACATAATTTATTTGAAGCAATTTGCAAATTAGGAACGAATTATTTAATAATATAAAAACCAGCAAAATCGATTTAAAAATATATATAAAATTAATGATTATAGGAGCAAAAGTAAAATGGATTAGAAAATCCCATCGGTATTTAGGAATATTTATAGGGATTCAATTTTTGATGTGGACCATTAGCGGCCTGTATTTTAGTTGGACTAACATTGATGACATTCACGGAATGCAATTTCATAAAAAAGGAATTGTTTCGGAGTCGTTTTCCGGTTTAATAAGTCCCTCCCTTCATCATCCTTTGATGGACATTCAATCTATTGAATTAAGGACAATAAATCATCAGCCTTTTTATTGGATAAATGACAAGGTGCTTTACAACGCCAAAACAGGATACTTAAAAGACTGTGTCACTAAAGAAGAGGCATTGGCAATTGCAGATAGAAACGTTGTGTCAGGTTTAAAAGTAAAAGAAATACAACTTATTAAAGAAGTAGGAAAACATCATGAATATAGGGAGCATTTATTGCCTGCTTATGTTATTTCTTATCAAGAACCAGATAATTTAAAGGTTTATATATCTGCAAATGATGGTGCTTTTCAAACCACCAGACATAGAGATTGGAGATGGTTTGATTTTTTATGGATGACCCATACTATGGATTATGAGAGTAGAGATAATATGAATAATCTTGCTTTAAGGATATTTTCATTATTAGGGTTAATCACTGTATTAAGCGGTTTTTTACTTTGGTATATAACTTCGCCTACCATTAGAAAAATATGGAAGAAAATAAAAAAATAATATAAGTAAAATCATCAAAAAAACACATTCACAATAGTTTTTTATCACTACTGTGAACCGTTAAGCACGTTTGCCCAGACGACACTGATGCTTAAAAAAAGAATTGCTAAAACAGTTTAATACACCATTGATAAATTAGATGTTAGCGTTACAGAAAAGCTATTTATTTTCGATTTTAAAAATATATGAATCGGGCTGTAATGAAGGTAGCTTGAACTATTATTTAGATTATTACCTTGCTCCCGAAATAAAAGAATTCAAATCGTTCATTTTCAGCGATTATAAAATTCATACCACAGTAAGTAGCAAAAGAAAATAAAGAAATTAAACCCAAAGAAAGTGATCCAATGGAAGTAATGAAAATTTAAAAAAAGTAAATAACTTTAGAATTACAAATTATCTAAAGCATTTATTAAAATTTAATTACTCAAATAGTACCTTTTCTTTACTGTCAAACCATGATTTATAATAGTGCTGATGAATTTTTTCGACACTATTGCGTTTCACTTTCAAAGTTGGTGTTGTTAATCCGTTACCAACATTCCAATCTTCTTTCATAATGATAATTTTTTCAATCTTTTCATGCTTTTCAAAACCCGGATTTATTTGGTTAACCGTTTCAATTAATCCGGCACACAATGATTCTTTAGATTTTGCCTTCCCTAATTCTGACAAGGTAATTAAAGCAATAGGTTGAGGAATACCTGTACCCACAATACATATTTGATCAATGTCCTTGTTTGCAGCCATTTTTAGTTCCAATGGTGCTGGAGATATGTATTTTCCTTTGTCCGTTTTAAACTGGTCTTTCACTCGGCCTGTAATGGTTAAAAAACCATCATGATCATACTCGCCAACATCCCCTGTTTTAAAATATCCTTCTTCGTCAAAAACGGAAGCAGTAATTTCAGGGGCTTTGTAATAGCCTTTCATTAAACAATTATTTTTAATGCAAATTTCCCCTTCGCTAGATAATTTAATACTTACATTGACCACAGCTTTTCCTACTGTACCAACTCTATTTGCAGTGGGTTTATTAAAATGTGAAATTATACAGTCTTCAGTCATACCATATCCTTGTAGGATTGTAATACCGATAGTTTCAAACCAATGTACTAAACTTGGTGCTATTGGTGCCGCTCCCGAAACAATATATTTTGCTTCGCGTAATCCTAATTTTTGTTGTAATTTTTTCTTGATGATACCATTTACAATAGGAATTTTTAAAAGTGTACTCAATTTTTTTTGCGGAAGATTTTCTAATATTTTTTCTTGAAATTTACTCCATATTCTTGGAACTGCAAAAATAAAATTGGGTTGTGTTTTTTCTAAATCTGACGCAAAACTCTCTAAAGATTCCGGAAAAGAAACGGTTGCCCCAATTACAAAACTTAAATTTTCTAAAACACGTTCTGCTACATGAGCGATAGGTAAGAAAGAAAATAATTTAGAATTATCCTCAATTGGTAAGCCCGCATAAAGAGATTTAACACTTACCATAAAATTATTTACTGTATGCATTACACCTTTTGGTTCTCCAGTTGTACCAGATGTGTAAATTATTGTATACAAATCCTCTGGTTTTTGAATATAAACCGTTGTGATTTCTTGCCCTTTTGAAACAATATCTTCCCAAAGTGGTTCTTTATAATCACCATAAAGCCCTACACAAATTTTTGGTATATCTGGAATGCCAGATTGCTGAGATTCATAATTATCGAGTTTCCCTATAATAATAGCCTTACTTTCACTATGAACCAGAATTTGATTGATTGAAGCGGCATTAAGGGTTGGATAAATTGGTATCGAAATGTGGCCAGACATCATAATAGCCAAATCAGCCATGTGCCAATGTGGACAGTTTTTAGAAATTAACGCAATAGGGCTCTTTTCGGGTAAATTAAAGTTTTTTATTGCATTGGCAATCTTACGAGATTCTTTTCCTACTTGAGCAAAAGTATAGTTAGTTAGGATGCCATTAATAGGCTGTTTTAAAAAAATTGCATTTGGTATTTTCCTTTCCCAATATTGAAAAGCTTCTAAAGGCGAATTAAAGTTTTGCATACCGATTTATTTAATTTTTTAATAGGGAATTTCAATTCCGTTAGACTGATTAGTTGTTAGAAGGTAAATATAGTAATTTTTGGTTATTGAAAAAAAAATATTCTAGTGAGTAGTTACAATACTTATAATAGGTTAAATTTGAGTAGTATAGAATACGAACTTTAATATTCCATAAATCTAAACGCTTTAAAAGTTGAAAAGCTATTTTAAATTTTTAAAAATGAAAAAACTTTATAATAATAAAAAACACTGATGGACACAATAAGCAACTAAGTCCTGTATAAAAAGTAGCGGTTAGTGCACCATAAGGTACTAGTTTTTCATCCGTGGCCGCAAGACCCGCTACCACGCCACTAGTTGTTCCAATTAAACCTCCAAATACTACTGCGGAATGAGGATTGTCTAATTTTATTTTTTTTGCGATCAATGGTGTAATTATCGTAGTGAAAATTGTTTTTATAACACCTGTTGCTACGCTTATAGCAATCACCTCTGAACTAGCCCCTATGGCAGAACCAGTTACTGGGCCCACAATATAGGTACAGGTACCGGCGCCAATAGTCGTAAGACTTACAGCATCAGAATAGCCCAAACTTAGGGCAATCAAAACACCTAGAAAAAAGGAGAGACTAACCCCTATAAATAAAGAAATAATTCCGGCAAGTCCCGCTTGTTTAATTTTCGAAAGATCTGCACTCATAGCAGTTGCTACAATAGCAAAATCACGTAGCATAGATCCTCCTAGTAAAGCCAAACCTGCAAATATTGGAATGTCTGCAATTCCATTCTTATCTCCAAAAAAAGCAAGTGACAAACCTATTATAATGGCAACGGCAACTCCAGGAATTTTTTTATTGGTTATATATTTCGAAATCCAAAAGGAAAACGACATAATGATACCCACAAAAAGAAAAGCGAATACTAATCCGTTTTTATCAATGATATTTTTAACTATTTCCATTTTCTGTTTTTTTAGGAAGTTCCGTTTTATTGCTTTTTCCAATTTTAGACAAAATGGGAACAAGTAACATACATACAGCAGTAACCCCAATACCTGCTACAACAGCTACTAAACCTCCAGAAATAGCGGCCTTAACATTTAGGGTAGCGGCCATAGCAACAATAATTGGAATGTACATAGCACTCCAAAACCAAATTCCTTTTTCCGTTTCTAGTGGCATCCATCCTTTTTTTCTAAGATAAATGCTTGAAGTCATTAAAAGGAACATGGCAAATCCTACGCCACCAATATCACTATTAATATTGATAAGGTTGCCTAATAGGTTCCCCATTAGTTTTCCTATCAAAAAACATGCGGATAAAAGCGCTACTCCGTAAATTTTCATATGTTGTTATTGTCCATTAGTAAACAGATCTTTGATATCTTTTTTAGTAACCTTTCCCATTACATTTCTAGGCAGATCATCTTGAATAATGTATTTTTTTGGTGTTTTATAACTGGGTAATTTTTCACTCATCCAATCTTTCAATTCTTCGATATCCAAATCATTTGTCTCTAAGATTAGGCTTGCGCCAATGATTTCTCCCCATTCTATATTCGGAATTCCGACAACGCCACAATCCTTAATTTTAGGGTGGGTGCGTAGTACTTCTTCAATTTCCAAGGCAGAGATTTTATATCCTCCAGATTTTATAATATCTACAGAATTTCTTCCTAGAATCTTATAACTACCTTCGTCTAAAACTGCAATGTCGCCAGTTTGAAACCATCCATCAAGTGTAAAAGCATCCCTAGTTTCTATTGGTTTATTCCAGTATTCTTTAAAAACATTGGCTCCTTTTATTTGAATTTCACCAGGAAGCCCTATTTCGGTAATTGTTTCATTGTTTTCATCGGCTAACCGTATTTCAACTCCGGGTAAAGCGAGTCCTATATGTCCTGGTTTTCGTTGGCCATTATATGGATTGCTAATAGCCATACCTATTTCGGTCATTCCATATCGTTCTAATAATGTATGATCACTAATTTCTTTCCATTGTTCCAGAACACTAACAGGTAAGGCTGCAGAGCCAGATACCATTAGCCTAAATTTGTTAAGATGCATTGAAATCAATTCCTGTTCAGGCCCTGTGAGTGTATTATAATAGGATATCAATTTGAAATAAATGGTGGGAACTGCCATAAAAACATTCACTTCATCTTTACATAACAAATCAAAAACCGCTTTTTGGCTGAATTTAGGAAGGAATTCACAACAAGCACCACTCCATAACGCACAACTTAACATATTAATGATGCCATGAACATGGTGTAGTGGAAGTACGTTGAGTACGTGATCATTTTTATTCCATTCCCAAGACGTCGTGAGCGCCGTTATTTGGGACTCAATATTTTTATGGGTTGTAACCACTCCTTTAGGAGCTCCAGTTGTGCCGCTTGTATAAAGAATTAGGGCATTTCGCTCCATATCAATATTTGGTAAGTCCCCTTTTTTATTGCCAATTTCTGTCGATGGGATGAAAAGGATTTCATTACTATTAAAAAGTGGAGATAACAGGTCTTCAAATCCTTCTGAAAAAATAACCGTAGAAGCCTTAGTGTCTTCAAGGATGTATTCAATAGATGGTAAAGGGTGTTTTTCACAAAGTGGAACAGCAATTCCACCAGCTCTCCAAATTCCCCATTGAATTGATGCGTATTGAAAACTAGCAGGAACAAGAAAAGCAATTCGTGCTCCGTTCAAATCTTTTTTGCCATTTAATAAGTTGATGGCGACATTTTCAGATCTCTCTAATAGTTGGTTATAGGTGTAATTCTGATTATTACTTTTGACAGCTGTTCTTCCTATAAATGAAGATGCTCTTTCTATTAATTGTATCATTAACTTTTTAGCTGTTTTAAATTTTGGTAAGTTGATTTGTCAAGTTATAAAGGAAAATTATAACTTTGCATGACGAATTTCTTACAATATTTTAATTCAAATATATAACTAAATTATTACAAATTATTAAAAGGATATTTTATTGGTCCTATATTATTATTATTAGAGTAAATAAAAGAGTCATTAACTGACTAGATAATCATCTAAATCTCTTAAACTACCCTAAACATAATTTTGTAAATTTGTAACTCAAACTACAAAATGACACACACCTATATAATTAGCGGAATGTCCTGCAACGGCTGCCGTACTAAAGTAGAAAAAACCTTAAACGAAATGGAGGGAGTAGAAGCTACGGTTTCTTTAGATCCAGCTGTGGCAATTATAACAACCGATAAAAGCGTCCCTATTTTCAAATTCCAAAAAGCATTGTACGCCACAGGAAACTATATTATTAGCGAAAACACTTCGAATGATTTAGTTATAAAATCCATTTACAGCACACCGGTTTCAAGCGAAATGAACGTTGTAGCATTACCAATGAGCGCTTCAGGTAAATATTATTGTCCCATGTTTTGCGAAGGCGAAAAAGTGTATGATAAAGCCGGAGATTGTCCCGTTTGCGGAATGGATTTGGTGAAAGCTCCTGATTTAAATATTAGTAAAACGGAATATATTTGTCCGATGCATCCAGAAGTTGTTCAGGATTCGCCTGGATCCTGTTCCATTTGCGGAATGGATTTGGTGCCAATGAAACCAGAAGATAACGAAGAAAACAAAGCTTACACTGATTTATTAAAAAAAATGAAAATTGCCATAGCATTTTCATTGCCCGTTTTCATCATTTCTATGACTTTAATGTATCCTAACAATCCATTGCTAAAAATCTTAGGAATGAAGGAATGGAATTGGGTGCAATTTATCTTGACGCTTCCCGTAGTTTTTTATACCGGTTTGATGTTTTTTGAACGTGCTTGGAAATCCATCATCACATGGAATCTCAATATGTTTACGCTGATAGGAATTGGAACAGGAATCGCTTTTTTGTTTAGTATTGCGGGTTTATTATTCCCAGAATATTTTCCAGCCGAATTCAAACACAACGGTGCCGTAGCACTCTATTTTGAGGCCACGGCAGTAATATTGACTTTGGTTTTATTAGGACAATTAATGGAAGCCAAAGCTCATGGACAAACAAATGCTGCTATAAAAGAATTATTGAAACTCGCACCAACTCAAGCTACTTTAATTATTGACGGATCAGATAAAGTTATTTTGATACACGATATTAAGAGAGATGATTTATTACGAGTAAAACCTGGAGAGAAAATCCCTGTTGATGGAAAAATTACTTATGGAGAAAGTACCATTGACGAATCGATGATTTCAGGAGAACCTATTCCCGTGGATAAAACTGTAGGTGATGCCGTTATTGCTGGAACCATTAACGGTACTAAATCCTTCGTTATGATTGCCGAAAAAGTAGGTTCGGAAACGGTGCTTTCACAAATTGTGCAAATGGTAAATGACGCCAGCCGTTCCCGAGCACCAATACAAAGATTAGCCGATAGTATTGCCAAATACTTTGTGCCTATTGTAGTTATTATTTCAGCGTTGACATTTATAGTTTGGTCCAAATTTGGTCCTGAGGAAAATGCTGTAATCTATGGTTTTATCAATGCTGTTGCTGTTTTGATAATTGCCTGCCCGTGTGCTTTGGGATTAGCCACACCAATGTCGGTTATGGTTGGGGTAGGCAAGGGAGCACAATCTGGAATTTTGATAAAAAACGCGGAAGCTTTGGAAAACATGAACAAAGTAAATGTTCTAATCACCGATAAAACAGGAACAATTACAGAAGGAAAACCGTCCGTAGAAAAAGTGTTTTCTTCTAATAATGAGGAAGATTATTTGTTGCAAAACATTGCGTCGTTGAATCAGTATAGTGAACATCCTTTGGCGGAAGCCGTGATAAAATATGCAAAATCAAAAAATATTTCATTGATAGAAGTAAAAGATTTTGAAGCCATTTCGGGCAAAGGGGTTCTTGGAACAGTAGTTAACAAGAAAGTGGCTTTGGGAAATAAAAAATTGATGGAGCAAATCAATGCAAGTGTTTCCGAGGATTTAGAAAACAAAATCAGCACCGAACAAAAACTAGGGAAAACGGTTTCCTATATTTCTATAGACGAAATCGTTGTTGGTTTTGTATCCATTTTCGATGCTATAAAATCAACAAGTGCAGCTGCTATAGAAGAATTAATGCGCCAAGGAATTGAAGTGATAATGATTACGGGAGATAACGAAAACACAGCAAAAACTGTTGCAGAGAAATTGCATTTGTCGGGTTTCATTGCTAATTGTTTACCCGAAGATAAACTGGCTGCAATAAAACGAATGCAAGCCGAAGGTAAAATCGTGGCCATGGCAGGAGATGGTATCAACGACGCACCTGCTTTGGCACAAGCTAATATTGGAATTGCAATGGGAACGGGCACCGATGTTGCGATTGAAAGTGCTAAAATAACCTTGGTAAAAGGCGATTTGCAAGGCATTGTAAAGGCCAAAAACTTGAGTCATGCCGTAATGCGAAACATCAAACAGAACTTGTTTTTTGCGTTTATTTATAATGTATTTGGAATTTCGGTTGCTGCAGGAGTGTTGTATCCCGTTTTCGGAATATTGTTATCGCCAATGGTAGCGGCAGCTGCAATGAGCTTTAGTTCGGTTTCGGTGATACTAAATTCGCTCAGATTGAAAAGTTTTAAAATATAAAATTATTGAAAAATTTGTTACTCAGATATGTAGATTTAAAATTGAATTAATTTTGATTGTGTTGTAAATATTTTAAAAACAATAATAATCAGATTTAATTATGGAAGGAATATAAGCTAAAACTTAAAGGATAAAATGCCTTATTTCATTTTAATGTTTTTTTCAATAGCGATTATCATTTCGCTTGCAATGTCTTTATTTGTGGCACCTTCGATTCCTTCAAGCCCTGGCGATGAGTTAACTTCGAGCAATAACGGCCCTTTTGAGGAACGGATAATATCTACTCCAGCGACTCTTAAATCCATTGCTTTTGCAGCACGAATTGCAATTTTCTTCTCTTCGGAAGTTGGTTTTATAATAGAAGCGGTTCCTCCAAGATGAATATTGGCTCTAAATTCTCCTGGCATCGCTTCCCTTTGGATGGTGGCAACTACTTTTCCGTCGACGACAAACAAACGCAAGTCTTTACCGCTAGCTTCTTTTATAAATTCTTGCACCAAAATATTAGCATTCAAGCTTTTAAATGCATTTATAACACTCTCGGCAGCTTTTTTTGTTTCGGCTAAAACGACTCCTTTTCCTTGAGTTCCTTCAAGTAATTTCACTATTAAGGGCGGGCCACCAACCATTTTTATCAAATCATTGGTATCCAAAGGGGAGTTAGCAAAACCCGTTGTGGGAATGTCAATTCCGCTCTGTAAAAGCAACTGTAAGGAGAATAATTTATCGCGCGATTGCGTAATTGCTATTGAAGAATTTAAGCAGTACACATTCAAGGCTTCAAATTGTCGAGTTAAAGCACAACCATAAAAGGTAATGCTAGGACGAATTCTAGGAATAATAGCGTCAAATTTATTTAATATAATTCCGCCACGATAATGAATTTCAGGAGTTTTGGCATCCAGTTTCATATAGCATTCCTTGATGTTCAAAAAGTGCATTTCATGACCACGCATTTCGCCTGCTTCCATAATTCGTTTGTTGCTGTAAAGCTCAGGGTTGCTAGCCAAGAGGCCGATGCGCAAACCAGAACTTGCTTTTTCAGAATTTTTATAGACTTCCATCAAATTATCGGTAGAGGGTTGTCCCAAAAGGTATTGTTGTTCAGGATCAACCAAAACTCTTCCGCTCATTGCTTCACGTCCCAATAACATTCGGAAACCCATTGAATCTCGATTAGTTAACGTCATTTCGATGAGCCAATTTGAACTTCCAATTTCTAAATTTGTTTGAATTACAAAACGTTGTTCCCTAAAACCACTAGAACTCTTTACGACTCTTTTATCTACTAAATGAGCTTCGCAATGAATAATTGTTTTTACATTGTTTTGTATGGGATTGATGTCAAATTTGACCCAATTTTGTCCATCTTTTATAAATGGAGCGATGTTAATGGCGTGCAAAGCTGAAGTTTTTGCTCCAGAATCGACACGTGCTTTAATAACGGGAATTCCTAATTCTGGAAGCGAACACCATTCCTCACTACCCAATATGATTTTATTTTGTGGCATAAATGAATTTATAATAAATTAAATAGAGTGTAAATATGTATTGAAATAAAGAATTAAAAATATTAAATTACGGTTAAATAGAACAAAAAAAAACCTACTATTTAGTAGGTTTTTCTGCTTTGTAGACATTTACGACAAGTTCTTGCGAAGTATCATTCAATTCCATAAATATTTCGTCACCAAAAGAAATTTTCGAAGTAATAATTTCTTCTGCAAGTGCGTCTTCAACATATTTTTGAATGGCTCTTTTTAGCGGTCTAGCTCCAAATTGCCTGTCAAAACCTTTCTCCGCAATAAATGCTTTTGCTTTATCGGATAGCGTTAATTGATAACCTAATTCTTTGACACGATCGTATAATTTTTTTAATTCTATTTCGATAATCAAGTCTATGTCGTGTTTTTCTAAGGTGTTAAACACGATTACATCATCAATTCTATTCAAGAATTCTGGAGCAAAAGTTTTCTTCAAAGCGCTTTCGATAATGCTTTTTGAGTTTTCATCAGCTTGAGCTACTTTGGCGGCAGTACCAAAACCAACACCTTGTCCAAAATCTTTTAATTGTCTGGCACCAACATTTGATGTCATAATAATAATAGTGTTTTTGAAATCGATTTTACGTCCTAAACTATCGGTTAAAAAACCATCGTCTAATACTTGAAGAAGCATATTGAAAACATCGGGATGCGCTTTTTCAATTTCGTCTAAAAGTAGTACACTATAAGGTTTACGACGTATTTTTTCAGTTAATTGCCCACCTTCTTCATAGCCAACATATCCTGGAGGAGCTCCAACTAATCTTGAAATTGCGAATTTTTCCATATATTCGCTCATATCAATTCGTATCAATGCATCTTCTGAATCGAACAATTCTTTAGCTAAAACTTTGGCTAATTGCGTTTTACCTACACCAGTTTGTCCTAAGAAAATAAAGGATCCAATTGGTCGATTTGGATCTTTTAATCCAGCACGATTTCTTTGTATGGCACGAGAAATTTTCATCACAGCTTCTTTCTGACCAATTACTTTGCCTTCAATAAGTTCCGGTAAACTAGCTAATTTGTTACTTTCAGTTTGTGCAATACGATTCACAGGAATTCCCGTCATCATAGACACTACGTCGGCAACATTATCTTCGGTAACTTCGATACGATTATTTTTAGAATCTTCCTCCCATTGTTCTTGCGCTACAGCTAAGTCTTTTTCAAAGCGTTTTTCATCATCACGAAGCTTTGCGGCTTCTTCATATTTTTGTTTTTTGACAACAACATTTTTTAATTCTCGCACATCTTCCAATTGTTTCTCCAATTCTAATATTTGTGCTGGAACATCTATATTGATAATATGAACTCGAGAACCTGCTTCGTCCAAAGCATCGATTGCTTTGTCTGGTAAAAAACGTTCCGACATATACCTGTCAGTCAGTTTTACACAAGCTTCAATCGCTTCAGGAGTATAGGTTACATTGTGATGATCTTCATATTTATCTTTGATATTGTTCAAAATAGTAATGGTTTCCTCAACCGAAGTTGGTTCTATTATTACTTTTTGAAAACGTCTTTCTAAGGCGCCGTCTTTTTCAATATATTGACGGTATTCGTCAAGTGTTGTTGCTCCAATACATTGAATTTCACCTCTCGACAAAGCGGGTTTAAACATATTTGAAGCGTCAAGCGAGCCCGTTGCTCCACCAGCACCAACAATAGTATGAATTTCGTCAATAAAAAGAATGATATCATCATTTTTTTCTAATTCATTCATCACCGCTTTCATTCGTTCTTCAAACTGTCCGCGGTATTTTGTTCCCGCAACAAGACTAGCTAAATCAAGGGTTACCACCCGTTTCCCAAATAATATTCTCGAGACTTTCTTTTGAATAATCCGCAGGGCTAAACCTTCGGCAATTGCCGATTTTCCGACTCCGGGTTCTCCTATAAGAAGAGGATTGTTTTTTTTGCGTCGGCTTAAAATCTGGGAAACGCGTTCAATTTCTTTTTCACGCCCCACGACAGGATCTAATTTTCCTTCTTCAGCCATTTCTGTTAAATCTCTACCAAAATTATCTAGAACTGGAGTTTTAGATTTTTTGTTGGATTTATTTGTTGGATTGTTAAAAGTTCCTTCTTTTAGACTGTCATCTTGTCCTGAATCTTCATTATACGCATCGTTTCTTGGTAAGTTTTCTTTAAAATCTTCTTCGCTTGGTGTCATGCTTAGATATTGTTCTTTAGCTGTATCGTAATCAATTTTCATTTTATTCAACAGCTTGGTTGTTGGATCATTTTCATTTCTTAAGATGCACAATAATAAATGTGCAGTACTAATGGAATTGCTGTGAAACACTTTTGCTTCAAGAAAAGTAGTTTTTAAAGCCCTTTCCGCTTGGCGCGTGAGGTGCAGATTTTTCTTTTCGTTGTTAATCTCTATGTTAGAACTCGCAGGACTTAAAACCTCTACTTTTTTACGTAAATAGTCTAAATCTATAGATAAATTATTTAATATATTTATTGCTTTTCCGTTGCCGTCCCTTAAAATACCTAACATAAGGTGCTCCGTTCCAATGAAGTCATGCCCTAATCTTAAGGCCTCTTCTTTGCTGTAAGTAATAACATCTTTTACTCTTGGTGAAAAATTATCATCCATAATATAATTGTAAATTGTAACGTAAATTTAGTGAATTTGTAATTGAAAAACAAAAATCGTTCCCTTTAAGAACTTTTGTCAGCTAATTGACAAAAAAAGAATCAAAAAAACGTTAAAAGTTCTATAATTTATTAACTAAAAAATAAGTTACTTTTGTTAATAAATCATTAAAATAACTAGTGAATTGTTTGTTTAAAAAAATCAAAATGACGTATATTAGCACGTTTTGAAATTAAAATAAATTTATTAAATATTATAACCTATGTCTGAAGGAGAAAAGTTAATTCCCATTAACATTGAAGATGAAATGAAATCAGCTTACATCGATTATTCGATGTCGGTAATTGTATCAAGGGCACTTCCTGATGTTAGAGATGGCTTGAAACCAGTACATCGAAGAGTACTTTACGGAATGTATGATCTAGGGGTAAATTCAAGATCTGCCCATAAAAAATCTGCGAGAATCGTTGGAGAAGTTTTAGGAAAGTATCACCCTCACGGCGATACTTCGGTTTATGACGCAATGGTTCGTATGGCCCAAGAATGGAGTTTGCGTTATTTATTAGTCGATGGGCAAGGTAATTTTGGATCTGTTGATGGTGATAGCCCAGCTGCAATGCGATACACTGAAGCTAGAATGCGAAAAATTTCGGAAGAAATAATGGCAGACATAGAAAAAGAAACCGTTGACTTTCAACTGAATTTTGATGATACTTTATACGAGCCAAAAGTAATGCCTACACGAGTTCCCACTTTATTGATAAATGGGGCAACTGGAATTGCTGTTGGTATGGCTACTAACATGCCACCACATAATCTTACCGAAGTTATCAACGGAACATTAGCTTACATCGATAATAACGAAATTGATATTGATGAATTGATGACCTATATTAAAGCCCCAGATTTTCCAACTGGTGGGACAATATATGGTTATGAAGGTGTTCACGAGGCCTTTAAAACCGGTAGAGGACGTATAGTTATGCGCGCCAAAGTTGGTTTTGAAGAAGTTGACGGAAGAGAATGTATTATCGTTACCGAAATTCCATACCAAGTCAATAAAGCTGACATGATCAAGCGTACTGCGGATTTGGTTAATGACAAAAAAATTGAAGGAATTGCTAATATTCGCGATGAATCGGATAGAAACGGTATGCGTATTGTTTATATCTTGAAACGTGATGCTACGCCAAACGTGGTTTTGAACACGCTTTATAAATTTACACAATTACAATCTTCATTCAGTGTAAACAACATTGCATTAGTAAAAGGCCGTCCGCAAATGTTGAATCTAAAAGATATGATTCACTATTTTGTAGAACACCGTCACGATGTAGTGGTTCGTAGAACTCAATTTGACTTACGTAAAGCAAGAGAAAGAGCCCACATTTTAGAAGGTTTAATTATTGCTTCGGATAATATTGATGAAGTAATTGCATTAATTAAATCTTCGAAAAATACAGAAGAAGCTAGAGAAAAATTAATCGAAAGATTCAAATTATCTGATATTCAGTCTCGCGCCATTGTCGAAATGCGTTTGCGTCAATTGACAGGCTTAGAGCAAGATAAATTGAGAGCTGAATTTGATGAAATAATGAAGTTGATAGAGCATTTACAAGCTTTATTGGACGATATTAATTTAAGAATTGCTCTTATTAAGGAAGAACTGATCGAAATTCGTGAAAAATATGGTGATGCTCGTCGTTCCTTAATCGAATATTCTGGTGGTGATGTAAGTATCGAAGATTTAATTGCAGATGAAAATGTAGTAATTACCATTTCGCACGCTGGTTATATTAAACGTACTAATTTATCAGAATATAAAACTCAAAATAGAGGAGGAGTTGGACAAAAAAGTGCCGGAACACGAGATCAAGATTTCCTTGAAAATATGTTTGTGGCTACCAACCATCAATATATGATGTTCTTTACCCAAAAAGGGAAATGTTTTTGGATGCGTGTTTATGAAATACCAGAAGGAAGCAAAACAGCAAAAGGTAGAGCTTTGCAAAACTTAATCAACATTGAAAGTGATGATAAAGTGAAAGCATTTATTTGCACACAAGACCTAAAAAATAAAGAATACACCAACAGTCATAACCTTATTATGGTGACTAAAAAGGGTCAGGTTAAGAAAACTTCTTTAGATAAATATTCAAAACCTAGAGTGAATGGTGTTGCTGCTATTACTATTAAGGAAGGCGATGAATTATTAGAAGCAAAATTAACAAATGGCGAAAGTCAGATTATATTAGCCGTTAAATCTGGGAAATTAGTTCGTTTTGAAGAAACAAAAACCCGTCCGATGGGAAGAACAGCTTCTGGAGTCCGTGGAATTACTTTAAAAGATGATACTGATGAAGTAATAGGTATGGTTACTGTTGATAAAGATGACATTAACGATTCGCAAATCTTAGTGGTAACCGAAAATGGATATGGAAAACGTACCAAATTAGTTGATGAAGATGGTGAAGATGTTTATAGAATTACTAACCGTGGAGGAAAAGGAGTAAAAACCCTGAATATTACCGAAAAAACAGGTAAACTAATTTCGATAAATGCCGTTACCGATGCGGATGACCTGATGATTATCAATAAATCAGGATTGACTATCAGAATGGCAATTGAAGATTTACGTGTAATGGGACGTGCTACCCAAGGTGTAAAACTGATTAACCTTAAAGGAAATGATTCGATTGCAGCCGTAACTAAAGTAATGAAAGACGATGTTGTTGAAGTTGTTGTTGATGAAGAAGGAAATGTCATAGAAACCGAAGCTATCGAAAGAGTGAAACCAGTTCTCGAAATTCTTGAAGACGATGGCACAGCTGAAGATGATGAGGAGGATGATGAAGAGGATGCCGACGATTCAGAAGAAGAAGGAGACGAGGACGATTCAGATGATGACGCCTAAAAATTAAATAAACCAGATAAAAAGAATACATTAAAATAAAAAATAGAATATTATGAAAAGTAAATATGTAATACTAGCGTCAGCATTATTGATATCAGTAGCTACTTTTGCCCAAAAAGATCAAATTAAAGCAGCCGAAAAAGCATTAAAAGCAGGAAATTCTGCCGAAGCAATTACGATTTTGCAAGGAGCAGAATCATTGTCTGCCGCCGCTCCAGAGAATGAAAAAGCCCAATATTTCTTTGTAAAAGGGAATGCTTATTTAGACTTAGCCAATAAAAAAGTGGAAGAAGGTAAAAATTTAAATGCTGCAGCTAAATCTTATCAAGATTTATTAGCCGTTGAGAAAACTTCAGGAAAAGATAAATACTCCTCTCAGGCAACAACTTCAATCATTGATATTAAATATAAATTATTGAATAGTGCAATAGCCGACACCAAGACCGATAAGCATTCTGAGGGAGCTCAAAAACTATATGACGCCTATTTATTAGATAGAAAAGACACCCTAAATTTATATTATGCTGCTTCTACTTATGTAAATGCAAAAGATTATGTTTCGGCTCTTAGATTGTATTATGAACTAAAAGACTTGAATTTTTCAGGTAAAGGAATGAGTTATTTGGCAATGAATAAATTGACAAGTCAAGAAGATAATTTTAATACAGCTAAAGAAAGAGATTTATCAGTGAAAATTGGAACTCACGAAAATCCAAAAACAGAATCCATTCCATCAAAAAGAGGGGAAATCTACAAAAATATTGCTTTAATTTTAGTTCAAGACGGAAAAACAGAAGAAGCTAAAAAAGCAATTTCTGATGCAAGAAAAGCTAATCCAGAAGACACTTCTTTAATTTCAACCGAAGCAAATTTATATTTAGAGACTAAAGATTTTGAAACTTACAAAAGATTAGTAGGCGAGGCTTTAGAAAAAAACCCCAACGATGCCGATTTAGTTTTTAATTTAGGTGTACTTAGCGCCAATGCAAAAAATCCTTTAGAAGCAGAGAAACATTACAAAAGAGTAATGGAAATAAATCCGAACTACATCAATGCTTACATTAATCTTGCAGCATTAAAACTGGAAGATGAGAAGGTAATTATTGACGAAATGAATAAGTTAGGAACTTCCGACAAAGATATGAAGCGTTACGAAGTTTTGAAAGATAAAAGATTTGATTTATTCAGAAGTTCTATTCCTTATCTAGTAAAAGCAGTTGAGCTTGAATCATCAAATATGGATGTTGCTAAAACACTCTTAAATGTGTACAGCGCATTAGAAATGACTACAGAAAAAAACGAATTGAAAGCGAATATAAAAGCTCAAGAAGAGAAAAAATAACAAATGTTGTCTAGTCTTAAAAAACCGTCCCGATAATTTTAGGACGGTTTTTTTTATATAATTTTTTTAATAACCCGAAGTTTGTGTGTATGTTTATTGACTTCCGCATTATAAATCCCCAGATGATCGAGTCGGTCAATCCTCACTTTTCCACTGGCATGAATAATATAATTATCTTCCATAATGATGCCCACGTGAATGATATTGCCTTCTTCATTATCAAAAAAAGCCAAATCACCAGGTTCACTTTCTTCAATAAAACTCAAAGCTTCTCCTTGTTTTGACTGTTGCGAAGCATCTCGCATCAATTTGTAACCGTTGAGTTTGTAAACCATTTGTGTAAATCCAGAACAATCAATCCCAAAAGGATTTTTCCCTCCCCAAAGATAAGGAGCGTTCAAATACATAAAAGCTGTATTTACTAATGATTCTTTAGGCTTTACACCACTAATTTTTGTTCCTTCAAAATTATAGTTCGCTCTATTGATCTCATTATTATTTAAAAATGAAAGTGACGAACCAAGAGGAATCGGCATCAACAAATTATTAGGAGCAGTAATATATTCGACCAAATCCCCGTTTAAAACAATACCCTCTTTCGACAATAATTCAAAATCCAATTCAGAAATTACCTGATATTGCTTAGAATCTACCCAACCTTCGTAATCGTCATATTGCAATTTTATTCGCGACCATTGTTTAAATTGTTCTAGTATTTCAAAATGTTCGCCAAACAAAATTTGGGAAACAATTTCACTTTTATCACTAGGTTCAATTCGAAGCGGGATTATAGCTAGATTACAAATTCCGAACATTTAAGTTTATTTAAATTTTGAATTCTATTTATTTTATTAGGAGCTTATTCCTGCTATCCGTTTCAATCTTGTCATTGCGAGCTTGCGAGGCAATCTCACAACATCAAGGATTTTTACTTCTATCAGGGCTAGGTCATACTGCATAATTAATATTTTTCAATAACAATTGCCGAAGCCCCACCGCCTCCATTACAAATCGCTGCTGCACCAATCTTGCCGTTATTTTGTTCTAAAACATTCAGCAATGTAACAATAATTCTAACACCAGAACAACCTAGTGGGTGACCTAAAGAAACAGCTCCACCATTTACGTTCACTTTAGAATCGTCTAATCCAAGAATTTTTGAATTGGCCAAACCAACAACAGCAAAAGCTTCATTAAATTCAAAATAATCTACATCTTTTGTTGTTAATCCAGCTTTTTCTAAAGCTTTAGGAATTGCAATGGATGGAGTAGTGGTGAACCATTTTGGTTCTTGGGCAGCATCGGCATAACTTCTAATATACGCCAAAGGTTTTAAACCCATTGACAATGCTTTTTCTTCACTCATCAACACCACGGCTGCTGCTCCATCATTTATTGTTGAAGCATTTGCTGCAGTCACTGTTCCGTCCTTTGTAAAAACGGCATTCAATGAAGGAATTCTGTCGAGTTTTACATTCGAAAATTCCTCATCTTTAGAGACTATTATTAGATCTCCTTTTCTTTGAGGAACCGCAACAGGAACAATTTCATTATCAAATTTTCCAGCATCCCAGGCCTTTGAAGAACGCTCATAGGATTGAATTGCGAAGTTATCTTGGTCTTCTCGGGTAAATTTATATTCAGTTGCACATAAGTCAGCACAAACACCCATAGCATTATTGTCGTAAGCATCTGTCAATCCATCTTTCTGCATTCCATCAACCATTGTGGTTGGTCCAAATTTATATCCATTTCTCAAATGCATATAATGAGGTATTAAACTCATATTTTCCATTCCACCAGCAACAACAATTTCAGCATCGTCACAAATAATTGCTTGTGCACCCAGCATCACCGACTTCATTCCAGAAGCACAAACCTTATTGACGGTAGTACAAGCAACTGTATTAGGTAATCCGGCAAATATAGCGGCTTGTCGTGCAGGAGCTTGACCAACGCCAGCCTGAACAACATTACCCATAAAAACTTCATCCACTAAATTAGGATCTAGATTAATTTTATCCAAAGCGCCTTTTATGGCCACTGCACCTAATCTTGGAGCAGCAACAGTAGATAACCCTCCCATAAAACTTCCTATAGGTGTTCTAACTGCGGAAACGATGACGACTTTCTTATTCATGATATGTTTGTATCTTTGTTAAAGATGCGAATTTAATCATTTTGTATAAATACTAAATTACAATTTTGATATTATTATAGCATTATCTTAGTAATTTTTGAATAATCATTTTTTAAGATTGTTTTTTCTAGATAATCATTAAAAGAAAAATACATTTTTTTTTTTTTAGAAAGGCTATACATTTGATTGTTAATGTTTTTAATTAAGCATTAAAAAAACATTTAAAAAAAGGGGGTAATAATTTGTAAAATATAGAATAGAAAGTTACATTTGCAACCGCTTAAAAGGAATATAAGTTCATATATTGGAGAGTTGCCTGAGTGGCCGAAAGGACATGTTTGCTAAACATGCGTATGGGTAACTGTACCAAGGGTTCGAATCCCTTACTCTCCGCTTTTTTTGCACTTCGGGGTGTAGCGTAGCTCGGTTATCGCGCCTGCTTTGGGAGCAGGAGGCCGCAGGTTCGAATCCTGCCACCCCGACTGATTATTAGGTTATTCTTTTAATAAGTTGACATAATTATCAATGGAGGCATAGCTCAGCTGGATAGAGCACCTGCCTTCTAAGCAGGCGGTCGAAGGTTCGAATCCTTCTGCCTTCACGGTATGGGACAAGTCTATTTTTTTAGACTTGTCCCATTTTTTTTTGCCTCGGGAAGCCCCATTAACACTGGCAATTTTTAATAAAATAGGATTGACATCAGCGGTTCGAACTTTTTTATTTTCAAAGCGGAATTTTTTCGGAAATATCGAACCAATTATACGTCTTTTTCCTTCAATATCAGATTTAATAAAATGATTTTCAATATTTTCCATCTTATTTATTGCTTTTTTATACAAGTCTAAAATTTCTTTATTGTCAATTGCTTCAATTTCGAGTTCCTTTAATTCATCATAAATATTTTTGTATCTTTCCTTGGCAACTTCATATTCTTTTTTACCCATTTCACCATCTATATAGAGGTCTTGTAACCGTTCCATTTTTATTTTCATTTGTTTCACTTTTTCAAAGTGTTTTGGTCCCAGCATTTTTTTATCTTTTTCAATACTAAGACCTTCAAGAACCATTTCCTCGAATAATTTTTTGATAGGGGCATTGAAAGAAATGCTCTTAAGATAATCACCAATCCAAAGATTGACATCTTCTAGTTGGTATCTTCCTATACAAGGGCTAATGCAATTATAATAGGAATAGTATTTGTATTCCATTCGGTAATTAAATGCAAACCTTATAAGTAGCAAACATAATCAAAAAAACTCGTTTACGGAAAACCGTAAAGTAAATGATTATCAAAATATTACATTTGTTTATAGTTTTTTTTTACATTTGATTTATAATAAATTAAGAAAATTAACACTCGCTAGGTTAATATCATTAATCCTTTGAAATTCAAATTTAAAAAATATTAATAATCCCTCATTATGAATACAATTTTATCTTTTTCAAAATATTTTAAAATTATATCGTTTGCACTATTTATGCTTTTCACAAGCACTAATATGTTTTCCCAAAACTTGATATCTATTCCGTTTACCAATGGATTTGTTGGGGATAATACTGCAAATAATGTTTCGTCAAATTCAAAATATTTAACAGCATTAGGTTGGTCAAACGTTCAATTTTCACAAAATTCACCAACATTACAGTTTATTGAACTTGCACAAGGAAATGACATTCCCGGAACAGTTTTAATTACTGATTTCTTAGGAATTCAATATAGCATTCCTGGTTTTATTAAATGGCGAACGCCAAGTGGTAATAATATTACAACTCCTGTTTTTGTTCCTACAACAGGAGCAACACTTGCTACAAATTCCTCTAATGGAAGTGCAAACTATAGCATTACGACAAATTCATATATAGGACTAACTTATAACGGTCAAACACTTACAATTCCTAATACATCTTCTGGAGGAACAACTGCCGGAGATGTTACAGGTAATGCTGCTACATCTGGAATATTAGATTCTCTAAATTCTTATTTAGGAAGTTTTTCAGCAATTAGTATTATTGACTATACTGTAAATGAAGGTGCCGGCACAGCCACTGTGACTGTAACCCTTTCGGCTTCAAGTGCCAACGTAATTACTGTTGCATATACCACATCCGATGGATCAACAGCTGTTGGATTGGATTATACAGCTACTTCTGGTACTATTACTTTTGCTGCTGGACAAACAACTAGAACTTTCACCATTCCGATTATTAATGATGCGACAATCGAATCTAATGAAACAATTAATATTACGCTTTCTGACCCCACAAACGCATCCATTTTAGATGGTGCTGGTGTAGTAACTATTGTAGATAATGATACTTGCACCGTCGGCACTCCAGCAGGAAGCGTAACGGTTCAACCAACTTGTGCAACAACAACAGGAACGATTGTATTCACAACGCAATCAGGCGTTGAATACAGCATTGATGGAACAACATATCAATCCAGTGCCACTTTTACAGGCGTAGCAGTAGGAAGTTATACCTTAAAAGTACGTTCAACTGCAGACAATACATGTACAGCGACCGGAGCAACAGTAACTGTTAACGCAGCGGCAGGTGCACCAAGCACACCA
>NZ_CAWURC010000042.1:0-28041 GCF_963925185.1 uncultured Flavobacterium sp.
CCAAAATCGGGTAAATATTTAACAAATTTCAACCAACGCTGAACACCTGGCCCTCCGGCTGGTGGCCAATAATAGGTTATGATAAGAAGTTTTTTTGGTTTCAAGTTTAAGGCTTAAGGTTTAGACTTTTCTTTCTTTCAAAATAAATCACACCAATTAACAAGAACAACATTCCTATAGAACTAACAAGTGTAATCGTACTTCCGGTCTTTATTACTTGAGGCTCAAACTTGAATTCTATAATGTGTTTTCCTCCTGGGATAATTAACGCTCTTAGAACATAATCCACTGGGAAATGGTCCGTAATTGCACCATCAATATAGGCATTCCAACCTTTTTCATAATAGATTTCAGAAAAAACAGCCAACCCATCTTTGGAATTATCAGATGTATATTTAAGATAATTGGGTTTGTAAATAGCTAGTTTTATAGTTCCGCTATCCTCCCAATTAATTTTCCAACGGGCCTTTTTAAATTTAGAACCGTATTCATAAACATTAAAAACAGCGGTCCTCTTAGTGTTCAGATTATCCAATACTTTCATTTCGCTACTGGCTTTATTCACCAATTTCACGTCTTTTACAAACCAAGCATTTCCATTGGCATCTGGATTTTGAACCGGAAACGAATTTCCTGTTGAGTCCGTTTGAATAATATATTTTACATTCAACATACTAAGGACTTCAATATTATTTTTCGCAATTTGATAATCGAATAATTGCTGCATTCTTCGAGGTTTCACAGCGCTATAACCTCCAATTGATTTATGAAAATAAGACGTTCTGGCACTTGATAAATTTCCCGAAACTTCAAAAACCCTATAGTGTGTGGTATCTTTTAAAATCTGCATGTCAGCTTGCGTTTCCTGAAAAGGGACTTCGACTTTTCTTCCGCTTACAAAATCCTTAGCCGAAACATATTTTTTATCCACAAAAAATAAATCAAGAATCATCAATAATCCAACTAAAATTATCGTAGTATTTTGAGTTAATTTGTTTTTTATAAATAGCCAAAAAGCTCCTGCTACAAGTAAAATAAAGAAACCAGAACGAAGCAAATCAGCAGAATAAAGCGTCATTCGATCCGCTTTAAGAGCATCAACAAATCCGGGTCCGTAATTTTCTCTATAATAACCATCATTTGCTCCTGAAAAACTGAAACTGCCTTTCAATAATAACAAACTTATAATAATTCCAAAACAAACGGCGGCAGTTTGCCAAAGTGCTTTCCATCGCAACTCTTTTTCCAAGTTAAAAAAGGATTGCAATCCCATAATGGCCATAACCGGGAAACATAATTCTAAAATAACTTGTATTGAAGAAACGGCTCTAAACTTATTGTACATTGGAATAGTATCGATAAAAAAGTCGGTCAATCCAGAAAAGTTTTTTCCCCAAGAAAGCATTAATGCAGCGATAGCTCCAGAAAGAAAAACGTATTTGATTTTTCTCTTATCGATAAATAAAGCCATAATTCCCAAGAAGAAAACCACAATCCCAATGTAAGCTGGTGCAACCACAATAGGTTGATCACCCCAATAAGTAGGCATTCCCGAAATAAAATCACTTGCTTGTGCATCTGGAACACCTTGTCCAATCATAAATTCGTACATCGAACTGTCTTTTCCAAGTGCTTCACTGTTTGAACCTCCGAAAAGGCGCGGTGCAATCAGATTGAAACTTTCAGCGATTCCGTAACTGTATTCCGTGATGTAATCTCGACTCAATGCACTGTTGCCAACGATTTTAGAACCATCGGGATTAATATTTAACTCACTTTTTCCTCGTGTGCTAAAATCAGCATATTCTGATGTTGCTAATATATTGGCTGCATTAGCTCCAATGGCTAAAATTCCGGCGATAGCCAAAAATCCAAAGGATATGAAAAGCGATTTATATTCCTTTTTTTTAATAGCCAGATAAGTGAAATACCCCGAAAGAATCAGTAAGAAAAACAACAAATAATAAGTCATTTGAAAATGATTGGCATTGATTTCCAATGCTATTGCAAACATCGCCAGCAAACCACCCCATGTATATTTTTTTTGATAAACCATTATAAAACCAGCAATCACTAATGGCATATAAGCTATCGCATGTGCTTTGGCATTATGCCCGACACCTAAAATAATTATCAAATAAGTTGAAAATCCAAAAGCTAATGCACCTATAAAAGCTTTGAGCGGATCTATTTTTAAAACTAAAAGCAGCCCATAAAACCCCAGAAAATACAAGAATAAATAATCGGCTGGACGAGGCAAAAATCGCAAGGCATCGTCAATTGCACCAATATAATCGTGAGGATATTTTGCTCCTAATTGATAAGTTGGCATTCCACCAAAAGCTGAATTTGTCCAATAAGGTTCAACATGGTCCGATTTCCTGAAGTCGTTTTGCTCCTTCGCCATTCCGGTATATTGGGCAATATCGGACTGTAAAATTTGTTTTCCTTGCAAAACAGGATAAAAATAAATAAGGGAAATAATTATAAAACCAAATAAGGCTATGGCGTGCGGATAGAACTTTTGAAGTTGCTTCATTAAATTAATTTTGGGTTTTGGGTAAATTTAATCTATTTCTTCGTAATCAACATAATCTCCAACTTTTTTAGTTTCTCGAGGATTTTTAGCATTAGTCTTATTGAAAATAACATCCTCATTATTGGGTGTTTTATTCCAAGGATTACCCTGTGAATTTTGTTGTTGTTTCTGAAATTTTTCTCCCGCTTTCTCCACTACTTTCTTAACCAATAAAGGCAAAAACAACCTCGCCAAAAACTTAAAAACATAGTAAATAGCCATTATGTAAAATAATGTTCGTATAAAACCTGAAAAAGAGGCGTATTGCATAATCAAATATTTTTTGGTAAAATTAACAATTACATCGTTTAAAAATAAATTATCATTCTTAAATAAATAATAAAATATAGTACATTTGAAAAGCGTTATTACTTTTTTAACTAATAAAAATAATATGTTCAAAATCAAAACCATAATTCTTGCTGTCATTTTCATTGTTCCTAATATTAATTATGGTCAGCATACAGATCAAATTAATTCAAATAGACCTGGCGAAACAATGTCTGCATATTCTGTTGGAAAATCAGTTATACAATTCGAATCAGGCATTTATGGCATCCATGAAAATCATAGTATTTTGAATTATGACGGCAATGGTATTGGGATTGATATGACTTTGAGATGGGGATTATTTATGGAAAAACTGGAATTGGTAGCCGATTTTCAATACCAATATGAAAAATTTAACTCTCCGATGAGCATCTTTGATAAGTCAGCGATGAAACAAACTGTTTTTGGAGCAAAATATTTAGTTTATGACCCTTTCAAAAATAGCGAAAAAAAAAATAAATGTATTTAGCTGGAAAGCCAATCATTCCTTTAATTGGCATCAATTTATACCTGCCGTTTCTGTGTTTGCTGGAGCTAATCTTACTTTATCGAACAATCCTTACTATTTTTCTCCGGATGCCGCCATTTCGCCAAAAATTATGGTGATTACTCAAAACCATTTAGGTGATGGAAGTTGGGTTTTTGTGACTAATATTATTGCTGATTACATTGGAACTGATTATCCGAGCTACGGCTATGGAATTACGTTAACTAAAGGAATCAACCGTAATTGGTCCGGTTTCATAGAAAATCAAGGTTATAAAAGTGATTTTTATAGCGATGCCATTTTTCGTGGTGGTGCCGCTTTTTTAATTGGCGAAAATATTCAAATAGATGCGTCCATAAGTAAAAGTTTAAAAACCACACCGTCAATTCTTTATGGAGGTATTGGTTTTTCTTGGAGATCTGACGCGAATTATAAAGAAATTCGAATGGGAATCGACTCAGGAGATTCAGAGAAAAAAGCTAAAAAAAGAGCCAAAAAAACCAAAAAAGGATAAATCTTCAACTATAAAATACTATAATGATTACCATAAAAGAAGCGATTACAAAAAATGAAATGATCGATTACGTTAAATTTCCCTTTTCATTATATAAAAATAATAAATTCTGGGTTCCCCCAATTATTGCAGACGAACTAGAATCATTTGATAAAACTAAAAATCCAGCTTTCGAAAACGCAGAAGCTTCCTTTTATTTGGCGTATAAAAAGAATGAAATAGTGGGGCGAATTGCCGCCATAATTAATTGGAACGAAATCAACGACCAACAAAAAAAGAAAGTTCGTTTTGGTTGGTTCGATGTTATTGATGATATTGAAGTGACAAAATTATTATTGGAAAAAGTATACGAACTCGGACGAAAGAACAATTTAGAATACGCAGAAGGCCCAATGGGATTTTCTAATTTAGATAAAGTTGGTGTCCTTACAGAAGGGTTTGACCAATTAGGAACTATGATTACATGGTACAATCACCCCTATTATGCTACTCATTTTGAGCAATTGGGTTACGTCACAGAAAAGGAATATTTAGAAAACAAATTTCCGTTTAAAAATGTAAAATTGGAGGATTTTGATAAAGCGCAAGAATTAGTCAAAAGACGGTACCAACTTAAAGCACTCAGTTTCAAAAAGACCAAAGATGTCATGCCGTATGTAGATAAAATGTTTGACTTATTTAATGCATCTTACGCTAGTTTATCCTCTTTTGTGGCTATTTCAGATATTCAAAAAGAATATTTTAAGAAAAAATACATCAGTTTCATTAATCCCGAATACATCAAATTTGTAGAAAACAAAGATGGAAATCTTGTTGCTTTTGCCATTGCTATGCCAAGTTTTTCTAAAGCACTGCAAAAAGCAAACGGAAAATTATTTCCCTTTGGATTCTTGCATTTATTAAATGCAAGAAACAATAGCAAAGATGTTACTTTTTACCTCATTGGCGTACATCCAGAGTACCAAAATAAAGGAGCACACGCGATAATTTTTAAAGAATACCATACCACTTTTACCAAAAAAGGAATTCAAAATTGCATTCGAACACCTGAATTAGCAGATAATATTGCCATTCACAACCTTTGGAAAAATATTGATGCAAAAATAATTTGTCGAAGAAAAACATTCCGAAAAGAATTATAATAAACAAAAAATCCATTCGCAAAACGAATGGATTTTTTTATCCTAAATGAGCACTAAAAAGGATATATTAAGCGTCTAAATCAACTTTAGTTCTACTGGCAATCTCTTTGTAAGTTCCATTAACTAATTTCTCACGAATAGCTTCAAAAGCAACAAGAGTCTCATCAATATCTGCTAATGTATGTGGAGCTGTTGGAATTACACGCAATAAAATCATTCCTTTTGGAATCACTGGATAAATCACAATCGACAAGAAAATCCCATAATTCTCTCTCAAGTCATTTACCATAACCATCGCTTCGGGAACACTTCCTTCCAAATAAACCGGTGTAACGCATGTATTTGTATCGCCAATATTAAATCCTTTGCTTCTTAATCCGCTTTGCAACGCATTTACATTTTCCCAAAGTTTATCTTTCAATTCAGAAGAATTACGCAATAATTCCAATCGTTTCAAAGAGCCAATTGTTTGAATCATTGGCAACGATTTGGCAAACATTTGCGAACGCAAATTGTATTTTAAGTAATCGATAATTGCTTTATCTGCAGCCACAAAAGCTCCAATATTAGCCATCGATTTTGCAAAAGTCGAAAAGTAAACATCAATATCGTCCTGAACACCTTGCTCCTCGCCTGCTCCAGCACCTGTTTTTCCAAGTGTACCAAAACCGTGAGCATCATCAACTAATAATCTGAAATTGTATTTCTTTTTCATTTCTACAATCTCTTTCAACTTTCCTTGTTGTCCTCGCATTCCAAAAACACCCTCGGTAATAAAAAGGATTCCACCACCAAGTTCAGTAGCTAATTTTGTCGCACGTTGCAGGTTTTTCTCCATACTTTCGATGTCGTTATGCTTGTAAGTAAAACGTTTTCCACTATGCAACCGAACACCATCAATTATACACGCATGTGCGTCCATATCATAAACTATCACATCATTTCTAGTAACCAAAGCATCAATGATTGACACCATTCCTTGGTAACCAAAATTCAATAAATAAGCCGATTCTTTCATTACAAAAGCCGCTAATTCCTCTTCTAATTGTTCGTGGTATTTTGTGTGACCACTCATCATTCGGGCTCCCATAGGATAAGCCGCTCCATATTGTATTGCTGCATCAGCATCGGCTTTTCGCACCTCTGGGTGATTTGCCAAACCTAAATAATCATTCAAACTCCAGTTCAAAACATCTTTTCCCTGGAACTGCATTCTTGGACCGAGATCGCCTTCCAATTTTGGAAAAACAAAATAACCTTCTGCTTGAGAAGCCCATTTTCCTAGTGGTCCTTTATTGTCTTGAATTCTTTCGAATAAATCTTTTACCATAATATATTGAAGTATTATATTTTTTTAACAGATTGCAAAAATAATTATTTAATCTGTCTTATCATAATATATATATTTAAAAAATCCAAATTCTCATTGCGAAGAACGTAGCAATCAGGAGCCTTTTCCTGCCGTCATTCCAATCCACGCAAAAAAACCGTGGGATTTTCCCTTCCATCAGGGCTAGGCAATTGATTTAACGATAAACTTCGTATATTTGAGAAACTTTTTTCAATGTCAATGTTAATTGCAAAAATAAATATCAATAAAATAAATGTCACAAGAAACCAAAGAATTAAAACTAGCCGTCCTCATTGATGCCGACAATGTACCTTATAGCAATGTAAAAGGAATGATGGAAGAAATCGCCAAATACGGAACACCTACTACAAAACGAATTTATGCCGATTGGACAAAACCAAATGCCGGCGGTTGGAAAAGTGTTTTACTAGAACATGCCATCACACCTATACAGCAATACAGTTACACCGTGGGGAAAAACTCTTCGGATTCAGCAATGATTATCGATGCCATGGATTTATTATATTCCGACAAAGTCGATGGTTTTTGCATTGTTTCTAGCGATAGCGATTTCACTCGATTAGCCATCCGTTTACGAGAATCGGGAATGAAAGTCATTGGAATTGGAGAAAAGAAAACACCTAATTCGTTTATTGTTGCCTGCGATAGATTTGTTTACATCGAAGTTTTAGAAGGAGCAATCAAAAAGAAAAGTCGAAAACCAACTGCTACCCACACTACAGAAATAAAAAAACCAGTGGGAAAAATAACTGTAAAAGCCCCTGAAAAAACAGAACAGAAACCACTCAATAAAATTGACAATCAAACTGTTGAACTCATTGAAGATACTCTAGAAGCCATCGGTGATGATGATGGTTGGGCATTCCTTGGGGATGTAGGAAACCTCATCGTGAAGAAAAAACCCGAATTCGACCCCCGTAATTACGGCTTTTCTAAACTGACCCCAATGCTAAAATCCCTAACCGACATCCTTGAAATCGACGAAAGAGATTCAGACAAAAAAGGAATTAAACACGTATTTGTGAGGTTACGATATAGTTAGATTTATTCTACAAAAAAGGAGTGTTCTTCTTAAATACTTATACTGAATAAAAGTTACCATTTGTTTTATAAAAAAAATATTTTTTAAAGATATTATTTCGTAAAATATAAATTAAATGTACCTGAAGTTGCAGTTGATTTATTAAAGAGCCATTTTCCAGCTATTAAATTCATATCTACAGGCCCACTATCCTCTTTAGTACGAGAAATAAAAAAAATCCCTAAAATTAAAGCCGAAACAAATAGAATACTTACTTTTTTCATGTTTTTCATATTTTTAATCTAAAATACAATGATAACATTAAGAAGTCAAAAAAAATTGACAAACTACATATTATAACCAATCATTAATAATCATAAATAAACACTTATACAATAACATTCTGCTTTTACTCCTAAAAAATAAATAATCGATAAATTGAATATACTCAAAATTATTTATTGTAATTCTTATCCGTTTTCAAAACTTTGTATCTTTGTCCTCTATAAATTCTAGACACAATAAATGAAAATTGTTTTCGCCACCAACAACAAAAATAAAATTTTCGAAGTACAACATTTACTTCCAAGTACCATTCAAATTATAAGTTTAGAAGAAATTGGTTGTTTCGAAGAAATTCCGGAAACGGCAGATACCATCGAAGAAAATGCCATAATGAAAGCCAATTACATCACTGAAAAATACGGTTATGATTGCTTTGCAGATGATACTGGACTCGAAGTCGAATCGCTCGATGGAGAACCAGGGGTTTTCTCAGCTCGATATGCAGGGGAACAAAGAGATTCTAATGACAATATGAATAAACTACTTAAAGCTTTGTCTGATAAAACAAATCGAAATGCCCAGTTCAAGACCGTGATTGCGTTAAACTTAAACGGAGCTCAGCATTTATTCGCGGGAATTGCTCGAGGCGAAATTACTCTCAAAAAATCAGGAAATCAAGGTTTTGGATATGATCCAATCTTCAAACCCCAAGGTTATAATTTCACTTTTGCACAACTTTCTCTTAAAGAAAAAGGATTAATCAGTCATCGTGGCAAGGCAATGGAACAACTTATAGTGTTCTTAAAAAACTAACTAATTGATTTTCAAATGTCAATAAAACAATATATCTCGTTTTTCAATTAGATTATCTCGTTTTTTAGCAGTACTTTTGCACCAAATTTTAAAAACATATATGAATAAATTTGAACAATTAGGATTGAGTGAATCGCTACAACGTGCGATTATCGATCTAGGATTTGAGAATCCGACCGAAGTACAGGAGAAAGCGATTCCCCTATTATTGGAACAAGACATTGATTTAGTTGCGTTGGCTCAGACAGGGACAGGGAAAACAGCAGCTTTCGGTTTTCCAGTCATTCAAAAAATTGATGCCAACAATAGAAATACACAGGCGTTAATTTTATCACCTACCCGCGAACTATGTTTGCAGATTACAAACGAAATTAAAAACTACTCCAAATACGAAAAAGGTATTAATGTAGTGGCTGTTTATGGTGGTGCAAGTATTACTGACCAAGCTAGGGACATCAAAAGAGGCGCACAAATTATTGTGGCAACTCCAGGTAGAATGCAAGATATGATTAACAGAGGATTGGTAAACATTACTCAAATTAATTACTGTATTCTTGACGAAGCAGATGAAATGTTGAATATGGGCTTCTATGAAGACATTGTAAACATATTATCTACTACGCCAGACGACAAAAACACATGGTTATTCTCGGCTACTATGCCTGCAGAAGTAGCACGAATTGCAAAACAATTTATGCGTGACCCACTAGAAATTACTGTAGGAGCTAAAAACTCTGGCTCAGCAACCGTTTCTCACGAATATTACTTAGTGAATGCACGTGACCGTTACGAAGCTTTGAAACGATTGGCCGATGCTAATCCAGACATTTTCTCGGTAGTTTTTTGTAGAACGAAACGTGACACACAGGCTGTTGCCGAAAAATTAATTGAAGATGGGTACAGCGCCGCTGCATTGCACGGAGATTTATCTCAGGCGCAACGTGATGGTGTAATGAAATCTTTTAGAGGTAGGCAGATACAAATGCTTGTTGCAACTGACGTTGCTGCACGTGGAATTGACGTTGACAACATTACTCACGTAGTAAACTATCAATTACCTGACGAAATCGAAACCTACAATCACCGTTCTGGCCGTACTGGGCGAGCAGGAAAACTAGGAACTTCTATCGTTATTGTAACCAAAAGTGAAATTCGCAAGATTTCTTCTATCGAAAGAATCATCAAACAAAAATTCGAAGAAAAAACAATTCCATCTGGAATAGAAATTTGCGAAATCCAATTGTTGCACTTAGCTAACAAAATAAAAGATACTGAAGTTGATCACGAAATTGACAACTATTTACCAGCCATCAATAACGTTCTTGAAGGTTTATCTAAAGAGGAATTAATCAAGAAAATGGTTTCGGTAGAATTCAACCGTTTCATTGCTTACTACAAGAAAAACAGAGATATTTCTAATCAATCTTCGGGTTCTGATAGACGCGAACGTGATGATAGAGATGGTGGATCTAGAGAAAGTAATAATTCTGGTGGTGCTACAAGATATTTTGTAAACATTGGATCAAGAGACAATTTTGATTGGATGTCATTGAAAGATTATTTGAAAGAAACATTAGACTTAGGTCGCGATGACGTTTTCAAAGTAGATGTAAAAGAAGGGTTCTCTTTCTTTAATACAGATCCAGAACACACCGACAAAGTAATGGAAATATTGAACAACGTACAACTAGAAGGTCGTCGTATCAATGTTGAAATTTCTAAAAATGACGGTGGCGGAAGACGCGATCACAACGGAAGAAGTTCTGGTGGTGGTTTTGGCGGAGGCCGTTCAGGAGGTGAAAGAAGTTCTGCTCCAAGAAGAGAAGGTAGCTTTGCTCCAAGAAGAGAAGGTTCAGGTGGCGGATTTAGAAGCGACAGAAGCTCGGCTCCTAGAGAAGGTGGTTTTGGACCAAGAAGCAGCTCAGCTCCAAGAACTGGCGGTTTTTCAGACAGAGCCCCAAGATCATCAGAAGCTCCAAGACGTGACGGTGGTTCCTCAGAAAGACCAGCAAGACGTTCTGAAAGCTTTGGTGACGCTCCAAGAGAGAAAAGGCCAAGAAGAAGTTAATACTTTTTGTTAATTTTCTTATAATTATACTGAAACTACAAAATATTTAATACTGTTTTATTACTTTTAAAGTTTTAAATCAGTTTATGAAATATTTTGTGGTTTTCTTTTTTTTAATTGGTTCTACCAATGCTTTTGCACAAGTTTTGGAATCTTTCCAAAAAGTTTCTGGTATAATTATAAACGACAATGATCAACATCCTTTACAATATGTAAATATCATTAACATTAATAAAGTCAAAGGAACAACTACAGACGAAAAAGGTTTTTTTGAAATTAATGTTAGCGCAAACGACACGTTACACATATCAATTTTGGGTTTTCAATCACTGAGAATTAAAGTCACCAATGACTGGATAAAAAATAAAACTACCAAAATTAATCTTACCGAAAAGGCCTATGCTCTTGAAGAAATAATCATTAGACCTTATGATTTAACAGGTTACCTTGAAGTGGATTCAAAATTAATTCCCGTAAAGGAAAATTATCGTTATAGTATTTCTGGACTAACTCAAGGTTATGAAGCGGGAGAATATTCGCCAAATGCTTTTGGCAAAGTAATGGGTTCTATCTTCAATCCAGCGGACATGCTTTACAATTTTTTTGGAAAAAAACCCAAAGAACTCAAAAGATTGAAAGAAATGAAGAAGGATGACACGGTTCGAAATCTTCTCGAATCCAAGTTTGACAGAGAAACCATTTCAGTACTTCTAGGCATTGATAAAAACGAAATTGCCGAAATCCTAGAGCGATGCAATTACTCGGAATCTTTTGTGAAAACAGCCAATGACTTGCAAATTCTGGACGCTATTAGCTCTTGTTATGAAGAGTATAAAATATTAAAAAGAAAGTAGACATTAACTATAATTCATTTAAATATCTTTCCTCAATTCGTTTAATATCTTTTATCGAATTTCTAGTCCAAGCCAAACGTTTTTCCAAAATTTCTTCTTCTGATAAATGCCAATCAATATCAGAATTTCGCAATCTATTCATCAAATTTTGGATGATTATCGCGGCCGAAACCGAGATGTTCAAACTTTCGGTAAAACCAACCATTGGTATTTTAAGAAACCCATCTGCATTTTTCAAAATTTCTTCTGATAAGCCGTCTCTTTCCGTACCAAAAAAAAGAGCACTTGGTTTCGAAATATCAAAATCATCTAGCAAACAATCATTCTCATGTGGTGTTGTGGCAATGATTTGGTAGCCTTTATTTTTTAAGGTTTTCAAACAACTTGAAACACTGTCGAATGCGCTGATATCAACCCATTTCTGGGCGCCCATTGCAATTTCCTTATCGATACTTTTTCCATAACGTTGCTCAATAACATTCAATTCCTGAATTCCAAAAATTTCACAACTGCGCATCACCGCACTGGCATTGTGCATTTGAAAAATATCTTCCACAACAATTGTAAAATGTTTCGTCCTGTTTTGCAATACTTTCAGAAACTTTTTTTTCCGGTTTTCGGTCAGGATATTCTCGAGAAAATTCAAATAGTCTAAATCAATCATTTTATATATTTATTTACCAAAAATACTAACTATTTAGACCCCAAATTCATTAATTTTAATTTCTCTCAAATAATCTAAGAAATCGGGTAGAGATTATTCCAATGAATGCTTCCCAAGGAGTTTTAGTTTTAAAACAAATGTTATCCAATTTAATCTAAAAAAGTAGACTTCGAACATCAAATACTGAACACTATTCCTTATTTTTGCGTTTTCTAACAACACACAACAACAATGACTGCATTAAACGAATTAAACGCCGTATCGCCTATCGACGGAAGATACAGAAGTAAAACCAGTTCACTTTCAAAATATTTCTCCGAAGAAGCTCTAATCAGATACCGCGTATTGGTAGAAATTGAATATTTTATTGCGCTTTGCGAAATTCCGTTGCCTCAACTTGCAGCCGTAAACCCAAATGTATTCGAAAGTTTGCGCAACATTTATAAAAACTTCTCTACCGAAGATGCCCTTTGGATAAAAGAAACCGAAAAAGTGACCAATCACGACGTAAAAGCCGTGGAATATTTTATCAAAGACGCTTTCGAAAAACTGGGATTGTCAAAATACAAAGAGTTCATCCACTTTGGATTGACATCGCAAGACATCAACAATACGGCAATTCCGCTTTCGACCAAGGAAGCTTTCGAGAAAGTGTATATGCCGTCATTGATTGCTTTGACATCCAAATTAAAAGATTTGAGCAGCGAATGGGCAGCCATTCCAATGTTGGCAAGAACTCACGGACAGCCTGCTTCGCCAACACGTTTAGGCAAAGAAATTGGCGTTTTTGTAGAACGATTAGAAGAGCAAATGCGTTTGTTGTTCAACGTACCATTCGCAGCAAAATTTGGTGGTGCAACAGGAAATTACAACGCACATCATGTGGCTTATCCTCAAATTGATTGGAGAAAATTTGGTGGTGATTTTGTGGAAGAAAACCTTGGTTTACACCACTCCTTCCCGACTACACAAATTGAACATTACGATCATTTTGCAGCGTTTTTCGATGCATTGAAAAGAATAAACACCATCATCATTGATTTAGATAGAGACATTTGGACGTATGTTTCGATGGAATATTTCAAACAAAAAATTAAGGAAGGCGAAATTGGTTCTTCGGCGATGCCACATAAAGTAAACCCAATTGATTTTGAAAATTCGGAAGGAAATTTAGGAATGGCAAATGCTGTTTTCGAACATCTTTCGGCTAAATTACCTTTATCCAGATTGCAACGGGATTTAACAGATAGCACGGTTTTGAGAAATATTGGCGTTCCCATGGGACATACCTTGATTGCTTTTGAAGCTACGCTCAAAGGCTTGAATAAACTCCTTTTGAACGAATCAAAATTTCACGAAGATTTAGAAAAAAACTGGGCGGTTGTTGCCGAAGCAATTCAAACGATTTTGCGTCGGGAGGGCTATCCTAATCCCTATGAAGCTTTGAAAGAATTGACTAGAACAAATGAAGCTATTGATAAAAATGCCATTCATAATTTCATAGCAACGCTAGAAGTTTCAGATGAAATTAAAGCAGAATTAATGAAAATCACACCGAGTAATTTCTTGGGGATTTAAAAAAAATATCTGGAAGCATAAAATAACGATGCACTATTGATTTTTAATCCTTCCTGTACGGTGAAAATTTTTTATGGCGGTAACCTTAAAATAATTCACGAAAATTACTAATCGTTTATCTTAAATGCCTAATAAAAGACCTCAACTTACAAGTTTTTAGATTTAAGAATATTTATAAGGAATACTAAATCACCAAAAAAAATGACAAATCATTCAAAAAAATAGCTTGTCAATGAATCGAGATTGGATATAAAAAGGAGTCTAGTTTTTAATTAAAAAATATGAAAAATAGCACAAGAAGTACATCTTGCGTCTTTTTGACTTTTGGCTAACACCTCTTGTCTTTAACTGCCTTCTACAAACTGAATACTGAACACCGATCACTGCTTTCTGCAATCTGCCTGCTTATCTCGAATAATTTGGAGCTTCTTTAGTAATCGTCACATTATGAGGGTGACTTTCGTTGATTCCGCTGGCAGTAATACGAACAAAACGTCCTGTTTCTTGCAAAGTGGGAACATCTTTAGCACCGCAATAGCCCATTCCGGCACGAAGACCACCAATGAATTGTTGCATACTTTCTTCCAATTCTCCTTTGTATGGTACACGACCCACAATACCTTCTGGAACTAATTTCTTCACATCATCTTCTACATCTTGGAAATAACGGTCTTTCGATCCGCCTTCCATTGCTTCAACAGAACCCATTCCGCGGTAGGATTTGAACTTTCTTCCTTCGAAAATGATGGTTTCACCTGGAGATTCTTTCGTTCCAGCCAAAAGTGACCCCAACATCACACAATCGGCACCTGCAGCTATCGCTTTAGGAATATCTCCTGTGTAGCGAATTCCACCATCGGCAATAACGGGAACTCCTGTTCCTTTTAATGCTGCGGCAACTTCTAAAACTGCTGAAAACTGAGGAAAACCGACGCCTGCAATAACACGAGTAGTACAAATGGAACCGGGTCCAATTCCTACTTTTACACCATCTGCACCATTTTCAACAAGAAATAAGGCTGCTTCAGGCGTAGCAATATTGCCCACGATAACATCAATTTTTGGAAACTTAGCTTTTATATCTTTCAATACATTGACCACTCCTTGAGTATGTCCGTGAGCGGTATCAATAATGATGGCATCGACACCCGCTTGTATCAAAGCAGTGGCTCTTTCTAATGCATCGGCAGTGACACCAATGGCGGCAGCCACGCGCAAACGCCCATAAACGTCTTTGTTGGCATTGGGTTTTTGGGTTAATTTCGTAATATCACGAAAAGTGATCAAACCCACTAATTTATTTTCGGCATTTACTACCGGAAGTTTTTCGATTTTATATCCTTGCAAAACCACTTCGGCTTGACCAAGAGAAGTTCCTTCGGAAACGGTAACCAAGTTCTCTCTTGTCATTACTTCAATAATAGGTCTGGCATTATTTCTTTCGAAACGCAAATCACGATTGGTTACAATTCCTTTGAGGACATTGTTTTCATCTACAATAGGAATACCTCCAATTCCATATTCTTTCATTGCATTTTTTGCATCGGCAACGTTTGAAGTCAAAGGCAAAGTCACTGGATCTATTATCATTCCTGATTCGGCACGTTTCACTTTTCTAACCTTAGCGGCTTGCTGCTCGATACTCATATTCTTGTGTAAAACGCCAATTCCACCTTCTTGTGCCATCGCAATTGCCATAGCGCTTTCAGTAACGGTGTCCATAGCTGCAGATACAATAGGAACATTAAGCGTTATGTTTCTGGAAAATTTGGAATGAATACTGACTTCTCGAGGAAGTACATTGGAGTAATTTGGAACTAATAATACATCATCGTAAGTTAGACCTTCGCCGATAATCTTGGAGTTGTGTGCTATCATTGCAATTTGAAGTTGTAGTTAAATTGCGTGCAAATATAGATAATTATAAGCTAAGAAATGCTAAAAATTTATAATAATTCATTAAATTGCAGTACACAAATCTTTCTCGTTTTTAACAATGTTTAATCCTTTTTTTTAAATAAAAAAATTCTTGTAATTTTCTTATGGAAAAATCAAATCATTCATTAAGAGGGCTTTCTATTGAAGAAGTGATTCCGTCTAGACAAAGTATGGTTCAAATTCTTTGGAGCATCAAGACAAAAACCATTTTCTTACATCTTTAGTTGAAATGGTTAAGTAACCAATGTTTTTTTAACGTTAATTGCTTCTAATATCTTCTTGACATTGGCAAATCGTTCTTTCTATTATTCCATATTTACTACCATTCAATACAAAAACAATCTGGTTTTGATAATTAGTGGAATCCCGGTTTTAATCACTAATTTTGTTTTATTTATCTCTGTATTCTCCCATTTTTTTATGTTTGATAAAGTGTCTGTTTTTCAAACAATACTGCGAGTTTTAGAGGGGTTTTGTTTCGGTGATTTGGATCGAAATTTACGAAGCTTTTAAACGAATAAAATAAAATCTTGTTTTTAATCCGGTACATTTTTGTCTGGGAAGATGATATTAAAACCCAATTGGAATGAAAAACTATTTGCTTTGGAAACATCCCGATATTCCAAAAGGTTATCAGCAAGAACATAAAAATTCACTTTTCCGATGGTAGTCGACAATCCTAATCCAATGTTTTTAACCGAAAACGAATCTAATGTATACGTTGTCTTCATTTCTATAGAATCGAAAATTTGCCTTCTATAATAAGCCGTAAAAGCCAGAAAAGGCATTCGTGGTGTTGACATGGCAAACAATTGGGCGCCAACAGAATTTTTGTATTTTATTTCATTTCCGGTGCAATTACATTCCGAATTCATGCCATCGCCAAAAGAATATTGAATCGAAGAATTGAACTTTGCAGGTCGCCAAGTAGTATATTTATTATGCAAATTATCTAACGGAATGGCATCCTGAAATTCTTTATAGATATTATTTGCAGTTCCTGCAATAACGTTAGGTGTTAAACCTTTGTAATTATAAGTCCCCCTTAAACTATAGTTTTCTACTTCTTTGGTGTGTTTTATAAAACCAACGTCTACGATACTGGCTGTAAACTGAATATTTTTTTTGGGATAATAAGTAAGTCCTGCATCAAAACCTAAACCTAGATTACCTCCAAAAAAAGTTTTTTTCTTAATATCGCTTTGAGCATTCCCCGAATAATTTCGAGTATAATTCAAAAAACCCGAAGTGTTAACTTGAATATTTGAATAAATTACTTGGTCATAAACAGAATTAGTAGACGATTGGATGGTATAAAAATAACCTGAATTTTGGGTTGAAGTAAGATTAAAAATACTCGAATAAATTTTCCCTCGAACTCCTACAATCAATTTATCGCTTATGTTTTTATGGTAACCTAAATGAAAAACCGAAAGCATTTCACCTTTCACATTCAAATCGCTAAGATTAAAAATTTTACCCAAATAATTTTGATTTCCGTCTAAAGCGAGTATCGCAGGATCTTTAGGCATGTAAGCCAAAACGTCTAATTCTTGGTACATTCCGAAAGAAATATAGGCGCTTTTTTGCCAATCACCCATTTTGAAACCACCACTAAAAAGTTCAATTTGCTCATTTACTGCCAATTTATCTCTCCTTGAAGTTGAGAAAACTACATTTCTCAATTTGGTATTAAAATCAACTCCATTATTAGCAAATAAATCATAGGTAGAAAAACCGCTAGAGCCAATATTTGCAGAGATCCCTGAAAGCAAAGGAACGCCCACAAACCACTGATATTTAACTTCCGAACCCGGATTAGTCATCAAAGATTGTGGCACTGAAGTGAAGTTATATAAAATCTGCTTGTTTTGGGAGAAGCAATTAATTGATGCCAATATAATTATAATAAAACGTAATTTTCTCATTGTACAGTTAAATAAACAGTGGCACTTGAACACAGTTTTAAACTTCCTAAACTACTTTCGCTCAAAGCAATACCTGGTAACATTGTAACTGTAAAACCAATTCTTTTAGTAGCTTTTAATAGATCAAGTGTTGCGTTTTGAAATATTTCGTTTTTGGTTACCAAATTTGTTTTACCGGCATAAGCTGGAACGTCAAAACTAATCTTATAAACTGGTAAATTATTAGTATCAAAAAAATACAAATTGATTTTATAAACTCTACTTATAGTATTATTAATCTCAAAAAACAGATCAGCTTTTGTCAAGCTTTTATTAAAAAAAGCATCTCTAAAAATGTCAAAAGTTATTACTGCACCAGATATAGTTTGTTCAGTACCATTAGTAACAAATTCTTTTGCAGGTACATCAAAAGAGGCAAAATTCACAACAGATACAGGAGTAATTTTTAGAGTATTGACCTGATTAAAGTCTAAATTACTGGTACATGAAAGAGAAAAAAGTGTTAAGATAAAAACTCCTAGAATCCTTTTATTAAAAACCTTTTGCATTATATTCGATTTTATTAATCTTCAACTGGATTGTTAATAACAACGTCTATTTTTTATAATTATTATTTGATAATCCCTGTTATTAGACTATCGCAAATATAAGATTCTAATGAAAGCTACCAAATAATTTTGAAGCTTCATTATAGGCACTTTCAAAACTCATTGCCTGTAAATTTGTATCTTCTTTTTTTGCCGTGAAAAAGGATAATAATTTTTCTGTGGGCATATTACCCGTCAAATCATCTTTAGCCATTGGGCACCCGCCAAAACCTTGAATAGCACCATCAAAACGACGACAACCAGCATTATAAGCGGCATCAATTTTCTCAAACCATTTGTCTGGCGTGGTGTGCAAATGGGCGCCAAATTCAATCTTGGGATATTTTGGAATTAAATGAGAGAATAAATACTGAATTACATCTGGTGTTGAACTACCAACCGTATCAGAAAGTGAAAGAATTTTTACGCCCATATTGGATAATTTTTCTGTCCAGTTACCTACTATTTCCATACTCCAGGGATCTCCATATGGATTCCCAAATCCCATCGAAAGATAGGCTACCACTTCTTTATTACTTTTGTCGGCAATCTCAAGAATTTCCTGTAAAGTCACTAATGATTCGGCGATAGTTTTGTGGGTATTCCGCATTTGAAAATTCTCCGAAATCGAAAATGGAAATCCTAAATATTGAATGGGTTGATGTAGCGAAGCCGCAATTGCACCTTGTGTATTAGCAATTATAGCCAATAATTTACTTTTTGTTTGTGATAAGTCGAGTTGCGCTAAAACCGCTGCGGTGTCCTGCATTTGTGGAATGGCTTTGGGCGAAACAAAACTCCCAAAATCAATTGTGTCAAAACCCACACGCAACAAGGACTGAATGTAAGCCACTTTTCTTGCTGTAGGAATAAAAGTCTTTATTCCTTGCATAGCATCTCGCGGACATTCTATAATTTTTATTGCTCCCATTGAAGCACAAATATAAGAAAGTTTAAAGATTTAAAGTTTAAAGATTTTTCAAAATTGCTTCATTAATATTCTTAATCAAAACGGGGCCTTCGTATATAAATCCAGTATAAATTTGAATTAAACTGGCTCCGGCTTCGAGTTTTTCGATTGCGTCTTCGGGGGAATGGATCCCTCCTACTCCAATAATTGGAAATGCTTTATTGCTTTTTTCGGAAAGGAAACGGATGACTTCAGTAGCGCGTTTGCCTAATGGTTTTCCGGACATTCCGCCAATTTTTTCTTTGTTTTCGGATTGCAATCCTTCACGAGACAAAGTCGTATTGGTTGCTATAACTCCGGCAATTTTGGTTTCCATTACAATATCAATAATATCTAATAATTGCGTATCCGTCAAATCGGGAGCAATTTTTAACAGAATAGGTTTTTGCTTTGGCTTAGTCAAATTCAAAGTTTGCAAAGTTTGCAATAATAATTTAAGAGGGTCTTTTTCTTGTAATTCTCTCAGATTTGGGGTATTCGGCGAGCTTACATTGACCACGAAATAATCAACATAATCATATAAAGCATCAAAGCAGATTACGTAATCATCGACCGCATTTTCGTTTGGTGTCAATTTATTTTTGCCAATATTACCTCCAATTAGCACGCCCTTGTTTTTCTTCAATTTTTCTACCGCTTTCAAAACCCCTATATTATTGAAACCCATTCTGTTAATGATGGCGTTATCCTCTTTCAAACGAAACAATCGTTTTTTTGGATTACCCTCCTGCCCTTTAGGCGTTAGCGTTCCTATTTCAATGAAACCAAAACCAAAATCAGACAACTCTTTATATAAGGAAGCATCTTTATCAAATCCTGCAGCTAAACCGACGCGGTTTTTAAACTTCAGTCCAAAAACTTCTGTTTCTAATCGCTTGTCTTCAACAACATATAGGAATTTAAAAAGTGATGAAATTCCAGGTATTTTGGACAGAGTACGAATGAGAGAAAAGGTAAAATAATGAACTTTTTCCGGATCAAACCAAAAAAGAATTGGACGTATCAGTAGTTTGTACATAATAGTAGTTAGTTGTTTTGCAAAAGTAGGATTCTCTATCGAATTTTAAATCCATTTAGTCAAATTAATTTAAGTCTGCAGCTTCAAGAATAATTCCAAAACAACATATTTAGTTACCTTTGCAAAAAAAATTATGTCAAATATATATTTAGGATTTCATTTTACGGTTGAACCAAAAGAACTAGGTTCTGAAATTCTTATTGCTGAACTAGGCGAATTGCCTTTCGAAAGCTTTATCGAAAGTGATTTAGGCATTGTAGCTTACATTCAAAAAGACCTTTATACAGAAAACAGCTTAGATGATTTATTCATTTTACAATCTCCCGAATTTACAATTTCTTATATAATGGAAGAAATTGACCCAGTCAACTGGAACGAAGAATGGGAAAAGAATTTTGAACCCATTGATGTGGATGGAAACTGTCACGTTCGTGCTCCTTTTCATCCAAAAACAGATGCCGAATTTGACATTATAATTGAACCAAAAATGAGTTTTGGAACCGGTCATCACGAAACCACGCATATGATGATTCAGCATTTACTGGAAATAGATGTAACGGGAAAGAAAACCTTAGATATGGGTTGCGGAACGGCAATTTTAGCCATTCTTGCCGAAATGAAAGGGGCTCAACCTATTGATGCCATTGACATTGACAACTGGTGCTACTTAAATTCCATCGAAAATGCGGAACGCAATAATTGTCAGCAAATTACCGTTTACGAAGGAGAAGCTGCTTTGTTGAAAGACAAAAAATACGACTTGGTTATTGCCAACATAAACCGAAATATTCTTTTGAACGACATGCAAAGTTATGTGGATTGCTTAAATCCAAATGGCACACTGCTTTTAAGTGGTTTTTATGAAGAAGATATTCCTTTTATAAATGCTTCTTGCACAGAAAAAGGATTAACATATGTTAAAAAGTTCGAAAGAAACAATTGGGTATCCTTAAAATACGTAAATTAGTATTTAGAAATTGAAGCGAATGGAAATCGACAGAAAAAATCATTGGGAGGCCGTTTATGAAACCAAACAACCAAACGAAGTAAGTTGGACCCAAGAAATACCTAAAACTTCGCTTGATTTCATTAACGAAACCCAAATGGGGAAGTCCGCAAAAATCATCGATGTAGGTGGAGGCGATAGCAAATTAGTCGATTTCTTATTAGATCAGGGCTATGAAAACATTACTGTTTTGGATATTTCGGGAAAAGCATTAGAAAGAGCAAAAAAAAGACTTGGTAAAAATGCCGAAAAAGTAAACTGGATTGTTTCTGACATTGCTGAATTCAAACCGGATATCTCTTATGATATTTGGCATGACCGAGCAACATTTCACTTCTTGACCACTCCAGAAAAATTAAAAACGTATGTCGAAATCACTGAAAAATGGGTTACTAATTTCCTAATAATTGCGGCTTTTTCGGAAAAAGGCCCAACGAAATGTAGCGGCTTAGAGATTAAACAATACTCAGAATTGGAACTTGAAAATCAATTTTCGAATCGTTTCAAAAAATTAAAATGCGTTCAAGAAGATCATATAACTCCTTTTGAAACTTCTCAAAACTTTACATTCTGTGTTTTTGAAAAGGGGTAATAAAGCATCCTGTATTTTTTTTTAAAACCTATAAACAATTAAAAAAATGAGTACTAAAGAAAAAATAAAAGAGAAAATTAGTCTAAAAGAGGCAACGTCAATAAACAACGAAATTATAGTTTATAACGATGAAGTAAACACTTTTGATCACGTCATAGATACCTTGATTCGGGTTTGCGAACACACTCCAGAGCAAGCAGAACAATGCTCATTAATAGTGCATTACAACGGAAAATGTGCCGTAAAAACAGGAACTCTTGACAAACTAAAACCACTTTGTACTCAATTACTCGAAGCTGGTTTGAGTGCTGAAATTAATTAAAAAAGGGTTATAATTTTAGGAATTCATTATATTGATAATTAATTTTATTATATATTCGCAAAAAAATATGTGATTATGGCAGAATATGGTAGGATTTTAGTGATAGTAATGATAGTCTTTTTATTTCTAGTGATGATAGAAAAAATTTACGGTTATTATAAAGGGGAAGATACAGCACCGTATATGGACTCTGTTTCTAGTATAAGTGCCGGAATGATATTTTCAGTTAAAGCTGTTTTAAACATTAGCGTTTCATTATTAACTTATGGATGGCTTTATAATAATGTAGCCATTTTCCAACTAGAGGCAAATATTTTGGCTTTTGTAATAGCTTTTATCACAATCGATTTTTATGGTTATTGGACCCATCGAATTGCTCATCAAGTGAATTTTTTCTGGAATCATCATGTGATTCATCATAGCAGTGAAGAATTTAATTTGGCTTGTGCTTTGCGTCAACCAGTTTCTTTATTTGTAAAATTCTTTACCTTTATATTACTTCCTGCAGCATTTCTTGGTGTTCCGCCAGTTGTGATGGCAGTTGCCATTCCAATTCAATTTTATTCTCAATTTTGGTATCATACCCGTCATATAAAAAAGATGGGGTTTATTGAAAAAATTCTTGTTACACCTTCGCATCATAGAGTACATCACGCCATAAATCCTGAATATATGGATAAAAACCATTCGCAAATATTTATTATTTGGGATAAGTTGTTTGGTACTTTTCAGGAAGAATTAGATACTGTTCCGGCCATTTTTGGCGTTACTAGACCCGCACAGACTTGGAATCCTATTCGAATTAATTTTCAGCATATTTCATTGCTAATTTTGGATGCTTGGAGAACAGAAAAATGGGAAGAAAAATTTACCATTTGGTTTAAACCAACAGGTTGGCGTCCAGAAAATTTCGAAATAAAATATCCTGTAAACAAAATTGAAAATGTATATGACTTTAAAAAGTATGGAACCCAGCACTCTAAAAAATTGATGTATTGGGCAATTGCTCAAATGATTTTTACTTTATTGGCTATTACTTATATGTTTAACAATATTGCTCTCATTGGCTTGCCAAATGTATTTATCTACGGCGCATTTATTTTCATTACTGTTTCCAGTTATACTGAATTAATGGATACTAGAAGGTTTTCTATTTTTTGGGAATCCCTAAGATTTGTTTTTGGAATAGGAATTATTTTATATCTTGGAGATTGGTTTGGATTAAATCAAATTTTTTCTTTTGCAAATTATGTAATAATTAGTTATTTGACTTTTTCACTCCTAATTACTATATATTTTGTAAGTACTGATTTTGAAAAAGAAAAAATAGCAATAGCATAACTATGAACCAACCTATGAAAAATAAATTAATATCAGTAAGTTTTATTAGTTATAGTGCCATTTATCTTTTGATAATTCTCTTAGGACTAGAAGATATAACTTGGTATATGAAACCTTTTCTAATTCCTTTTTTATTGTATTTAGTATATACATTTGAAAATTTTCCAACAAAAAATATTCTTTTAACAGCATTGCTTTTTTCATGGATTGCTGCTCTAATATTTCTATTTACATACAAAGGAAAAATATATTTTACATTTGGTTTAATTGCCTTCCTTTTTTCACATGTTATTTATATTGTGTTATTTAACAAGCAATTAAAAATCAAAGAATTTAAATTTAATTCCATTTTTATTGCTGGAATTGTAGCGATTCTAATCTATTTATTCATTCTAATAAATCTTTTACTACCCGGTTTAGATACTTTAAAAATCCCAGTTATACTTTACGCAATTGTAATATCTTCTATGCTATTATTTGCGTTTAAGGGCAGTTTACAGTGGCAAAATCCTGCTAATATGTATGTTTTATTAGGCGCATTTATTTTTGTTTGCTCAGACAGTATTTTGGCAATCAACAAGTTTTACACTGAATTGCCCTATGCTTCCTTCTGGATAATGTCGACTTATTTGGTCGCACAATTTTTAATCGTAACTGGCATCCTGCGTTTAAACAAACAAAAAACAGCATCTCCTTTTAACGAAAATGCTGTTTAACATATCAATCGGAACAAAGTTAGTGAGGCAGTTTATCTCGTAACAATCCGTATAAAAAAGTACCAAAAAGCGCTCCAAAAAGAACGATAATCACAGGTAGGAAACCCGCTCCAAGCAAGATGAAAATTGGACCGGGACAAGAACCTACAAGCGCCCAACCCAATCCGAAAATTATTCCACCAATCCAAAATCGAGTAGAACCGGGTTCTTTATCAAGAATTACTATGGGCAATCCTTTGATATTTTTTATGTTTTTTCGTTTTATAATTTGAATTCCTATAACTCCAGTTAGGATAGCAACCATAATAATTCCGTACATATGAAACGACTGAAACTGGAACATTTCGTAAATTCTATACCAAGAAACAGCTTCGGATTTTGTCAAAACAATTCCGAAAACAAATCCAACGAATAAATATTTTAATGCATTCATAATTAAAAAATTAAGGGTAAAATAAAATGAGTCATAATCAATCCGCCGATGAAAAATCCGATGACGGCTTTCAGTGATTTAATCTGAAAATTACTCAGTCCAGAAATGGCATGCCCTGAGGTACAACCGCCGGCATAGCGCGCACCGAAACCAATCAAAATACCACCACCAATCAATAAAAAAATCATCTTTGGTGATTGAAAAATAGTATTCCCAAATAGGGTGTCCGGTAACAATTTTCCGTTTGGAGCATCGATTCCAAGTTGGGCAAGTTGGGCAATCGTTTTTGGATTAATCGAAACATTAGACGCATCACTCATGAAATGAGCAGCGACAAAACCACCAAAAATAGCCCCTACAACCACCAGCATATTCCAGCGTTGTAATTTCCAATCAAAATCAAAAAAAGACACTCGCTTACCAATGCCAGTCATCGAACACAGCGTGCTCAAATTAGAAGACATACCAAATCCTTTTCCGAAATAAATTAAGCAAAGCATCACCATTCCTATCAAAAAACCAGAAACGTACCAAGGCCAAGTTTGAAAAATAATATCCATAACATTTATTTTATTTGGCGAAAATAGGAATTCTAATTTTTATAAGCCTAATAATTAACTCCTAATTGTTTGTTTATGGTAATAATACCGTTTAAATTTGTTATTTAAATTGGATTCTAACAAGCCAAAACTAATCATACAGATTCATGAAAAAAATAGTGCCTTTTCTCATTTTAATATTCATTTTCACTTCCTGTGTAAGCACCAAATCTACTCTAAAAAATACAGATGATAATGCTCCAATGCTAAAACTAGTTACCTACAATACTTTTGCTATAACAGCTTATAGCCAGGACAAAAAATACGGTTACGACCCTGATTACCCTATCAATATATTTTATAGCGATACCAGAAACGAAACCATAAACCAGCAACGTTTTTTGAATGCTTTGGCTGGACCAAAAGGCGAAAAAATAACATACACCAAATTAGAAAGCTGCTGTCCGTTCCCCACAAAAAGGAGCGAAATGGGAGCAGGTTTGCTCGATGTGTACCAATTAAGATGGGAAGGACAACGAAGTCCTATCACGCTCTATTTGAATATCTACGAAAAAGGAGTACTCATGGTTCCTGTTGGGCTAACTTTGAATAAAAATTAATCCTAAATCCTAAATAGTATAACGCAAAACCTAACTATCTTTGCCCTTTCAAAAACACACTATGAACCTACACACTATTCCACAAATAAAACATACTCAAAGCGGCAACTTCTTTCTATTAGCAGGTCCTTGCGCTATCGAAGGAGAAGAAATGGCGATGCAAATTGCCGAAAAACTAGTTGGTATTACAGCTAAATTAGAAATCCCTTTCGTTTTTAAAGGATCTTTCAAGAAAGCCAATCGTTCTAGAATTGATAGTTTTTCAGGAATTGGCGATGAAAAAGCCTTGCGAATTCTGCGAAAAGTTTCGGAGACATTTGGAGTTCCTACCGTTACCGACATTCACACCAATGAAGACGCCATTAGGGCTGCTCAATATGTTGATGTGTTGCAAATCCCAGCTTTCTTAGTTCGTCAAACAGATTTACTTGTGGCTGCTGCCAATACTGGAAAAGTAATCAACCTGAAAAAAGGACAATTTATGAGTCCTGAAAGCATGAAACACGCCGTGCAAAAAATACTCGATTGCAACAACCAAAACGTAATGGTAACCGATCGCGGAACCATGTTTGGCTACCAAGACATGATTGTTGATTTTCGGGGAATTCCTACCATGCAACAATATGCCAGTACCGTTCTTGACGTTACACATTCCTTACAACAGCCTAACCAAACGGCAGGTGTAACCGGAGGAAGACCCGATATGATTGAAACCATTGCCAAAGCAGGAATCGCTGTAGGTGTTGATGGAATATTTATAGAAACTCATTTTGACCCAGCTAACGCAAAAAGTGATGGCGCAAATATGCTGCATTTAGATTATTTCGAAGCTTTAATGACCAAGTTAGTTGCTATAAGAAAAACAATCAATCAATTCTAAAAAACAAGTTTACTCTAAATCATCAATGCCAATTCAGTATTAAACAGCATTCAAAAGTGTAATTTTTACAACTAGATTAAACTTGTATTCATTTCGATTACAAAACTAATTTTCAATAAAAAAACCATAAACACTTAATAATAACAATCTACCATTGAAAAAATTAATTTTATTATCTGTCTTTTTTATGATTTGCTTGACCTTTAAAGGCTTTGCACAAGAACAAATTAAAACACAAGAAAAATACACCGCGCACAACAAAGGAAAGTTTTTTGTTTCTTGGGGAGGCAATAGAGAAGTATATTCAAAATCAGATGTGAATTTTCGTGGTGCCAATTACGATTTTACCATTGCGAATATGGCTGCACACGACAAACCAAAAGGCTGGCATATAGATTATATCAATCCTACTCGAATGACAATTCCGCAAACAAATTTCCGAATAGGATATTTCTTTTCAGATCATTACAGCATAGCTATTGGAGTAGATCACATGAAATATGTAATGACACAAAATCAAACAGCAAATGTATCAGGACATATAGATATTCCACTTCCTTTTGCAGGAATCTACAACAATACCCCAACGCAAATGGCGGAAGCGTTTTTGAAGTACGAACACACCGATGGATTAAATTACATCAACACTGAAATTTCAAGACACGATGATATTTCCTCCGTATTCAAAATAGAAAACACCGATAAAATACAAGTTAATTTAACCCAGGGAATAGGTTTTGGGTTATTATACCCAAAAACAAACACCACACTTTTAGGAAAACAACGCCACGATGATTTTCATATTTCTGGTTACGGCACCTCGGTAAAATCGGGGTTAAACGTTACTTTCCTAAAGCATTTTTACATACAAGGAGAGCTTAAAGCAGGTTACATAAACATGCCTAATATTCGTACCACACAAAGTACCGATGATAGCGCTTCACAACACTTTTTATTCTTTCAAAGATTAATCGCTTTTGGTGGCGTTTTTAAAATTTAAACAACAACAAACATCCATTTAAAGAAGCTTAATTCAAAGCCTCTTTTTTTTGGGTTATACTTTAATAAAATCCCCTATTTTATTACAACATTAACATCCCAAAATACGGCAATTCAAAGCCAACTTAATATTTTGGGCGTGACCAGCGACTACTATCGTTACCGCTTGGTAGGGCTATACGTTATACCCGAGCGAAGCGAACTGATGAAGTAATCTCCCGAAAACGGGAGGACTTTCACTGCTATCCCTCACGCAAAAAAACTGCTAAACCACAACAATATTAGTAACCCACCATTCTGTACGAGAAGTCTTTGTTGGAGATAAAAAGGCCTTTTGATGATTTGTAAGAAAAAAAAATGAATATATTAGCTAAATAAATAACAGCCTCTTTTATGGCACAAAGCCGCCCGGTTTTGTGCAGATTGGAGCCATTTTATGGCACCTA
>NZ_CAWURC010000043.1:0-23096 GCF_963925185.1 uncultured Flavobacterium sp.
TTTTACTGCTCCACAGGTTTTGGGATTGATCCTTTATTTTACTCAGAATCCTAAAAATCCTTGGCTCGTCTCATTAATTTTCATAACAAAAAAAACCGCAAGTGATTAAACTTACGGTTTTCTGATTGAGCCGGCGGAGGGACTCGAACCCACGACCTGCTGATTACAAATCAGCTGCTCTAGCCAACTGAGCTACGCTGGCGACTTATTTCGTCTGCAAATATAAGTTTGATATTGAATTTTACAAATTAATTCAAGCCTTTTTGCTGACTTTTTTTTACTGTAAATCGTTGATTTTGGCAATCAATTGATTTGCAGTTTGTTCCAATTCAACATTGATTTGTTTGAAGTGGGCTTTCTTATCTTCTACTTTTTTAGCGTTTACTTTAGTAATCAACGTATCAAAAGCAGCAATAGCTTCATCAATTAAAGCATTGGTTTCTGTTGTTGGTTTTCCTGTTGTTGTAATTTCAAACAAGTAAACTGCTTCAATAATATCTCCTAAAACATAGTTGATGTCTTTCTTTAAATTTTTAACGTTTGCCATTTTATTTTTAATTTTAATTTGCGATTGCAAAAGTACATATAATCTTTCTATTACCGACTATGAAATATAAATTTCTAGAATCGAAGCTTTTCCAGTAATCACGAATGATTTCAAGGCTGCTGGAATTAAAACGGTATCTCCCTTTATATATTGAAATTTAGCACTTTCATATTCAATTTCAAAACCACCTTCAACACACATATACACCGTAAATGAACTCTCTGTTTTGTTCACGAGTACTTTCCCTTCTAACGGAAGTAAATTAGTAGTGAAATAAGGACAGTCTACTACAGGATTCGATTGATTTAATGATTTATCATATTTTTTATAAGTATCAATTTTATTATAATTGATTGCTTCCAGAGCTAAATCAACATGTAATTCTCGTGAATTTCCGTTGGCATCAAGTCGGTCAAAATCATAAATTCGATAGGTAATGTCAGATGTTTGTTGGATTTCGGCAACAACTAATCCCGCACCAATGGCGTGAACAGTTCCAGTTTCCAAAAAGAAAACATCGCCTTCCTTTACTTTTACATCATCAAGAATAGAAATAAGGGTTTTGCTTTTTAGTTTTTCCAGATATTCTCCAGGATTGGATTTTTCTTTGAAACCAACAGTTATACGGGCATCTTCATCGGCCTGCATAATGTACCACATTTCTGTTTTCCCAAAAGTATTATGGCGTTTTTTAGCTAATTCATCGTTAGGATGAACTTGTATTGATAAGTCTTCGCGTGCATCGAGATATTTGAAAAGAAGGGGGAATTGTTTTCCAAATTTTTTATAAACACTAGTTCCTAAAATGCCTTCGGGATTTAAATCTATCAAATCGTTGAGCGATTTTCCAGTCAAAACGCCGTTAGCTACAATACTTACATCGCCTTCAACGGTAGATATTTCCCAACTTTCACCTGTGATATCCGAAAAAACGGACTTGTTTAATACTGATTTCAACTTAGTTCCGCCCCAGATTCTTTCTTTTAAAATGGGTTCAAATTCTAATGGATATATATTAGAATTCATATTTACACTAATTTCTTAATCATTTCTAGTGCTCTGGGAATATGATTTGTCGCCAACATACTATCAAAAATTAATTGAATAATGCCGTTTTTATCAACCACATAAGTCACTCTCCCAGCAAGCAATCCAAATAAATTAGGCTTTACTCCAAAGAGAGTTCTGATTTTTTTATCGTTGTCCGAAAGCAAAATAAATGGCAATTTATGTTGACTGACGAATTTTTGATGCGAGTTAACGCTGTCGCTGCTAATTCCTATGACTTCTGCTCCCAAACATTTAAAATCTTCATATTGATCTCTAAAACTACAGGCTTGAGCTGTACAGCCGGGAGTATTGTCTTTTGGATAAAAATAAAAAACAACTGATTTTTTGCCAACTACTGACATGCTGTCAAAATCATTTCCATTACTATCTTTTGCTGAAAAATTGGGGATTTTATCCCCTACTTGTAGTGCCATTATTTCCCATTATAAGTTACAAAATTTCGCGGTGTTTCGAACAAAACTACCTCCAAATCAAATTCGGTTTTTATTCTTTTTCTGATTTTATTCCAAATCACCACCACAATGTTTTCGGCAGTAGGATTTAGATTTTCAAATTCAGGAACATCAAGATTCAAGTTTTTATGATCGAAAGGTTTTTCGACTTCTTCAAAAATCAAATCACTTAAATCTTTAATATCCATCACATAACCAGTTTCAGGATTGATTTTACCGGTAACACTTACTATCAATTCATAATTATGTCCATGGAAATTAGGGTTATTACATTTCCCAAAAACAGCATCATTTTGCTCAAAAGTCCAATCTTTTCGATACAATCTGTGTGCTGCGTTAAAATGTGCCTTTCTTGATATAGTTACTCTCATCGTATAATTTATGATTTATGATCTTCTAAAAAATGGTAAAATTTATCAAAAATAATTTTAAACCAAATAGTATAAATTTCGGGATGTACCTGCATGTCATTTTTAATGTCTTCAATAGGCATCCATTTCCAATTTTCTACTTCTTCTGTATTGATTATCGGGTTACCTTCATAATATCCTATCATAACATGATCGAGTTCATGCTCTGTTAGCCCATTGTCAAATGGCGCTTTATAGATAAAATGAAACAGTTCTTTCAAACCAGTTTTAAAACCCATTTCTTCATGTAATCTGCGACTCCCAGCCTGAATATTAGTTTCTCCTTCACGCTGGTGACTACAACAGGTATTGGTCCATAACAAAGGAGAATGGTATTTTTGATGCGCGCGCTGCTGGAGCATAATTTCGTTTTGTTTGTTTAACACAAATACAGAAAATGCACGGTGTAAAACTGCTTTCTCGTGTGCTTCGAGCTTAGGCATCAATCCTATTTGCTCATCTTTTATATTAACCAATATTACGTTTTCTTCTTTCATATATTTTTAGCTTGTCAAAATTACGAAAAAAGAAATTAATTTTAGTGTTGTATAAAGTTTGTGAAAAGTTTAACGCCTGTTTAATTTTCTAAAACACTAATTTTATGATCTTAAATATATCCAAAATTATGTACTATTCTAAAGGTAAAACTATTTTGATTCGTTAGGCAAGCAGTTAAATTTTGCCCAAACAATAATTTATATGTAAAGTATCCGACATTTTCATGGTCAAGCATCTTATGTTCTTGGAGTATAAAATAAAATAAATATGAAAACAACAATCCAAATTCGAATCCTCCTGTTCTTGATGTCGCTATTTATGTTTCAAGCTTGTGGACAAACAACAAAAAAACAAAACTATATTACAAAAAATTCAAAAATGGAAAATTCAATAAGCAAACCAGGGAATCCGTATTATTCAAATACCGACACTACAAAACTCAATCTGACTGACGCCGAATGGAAGAAAGTGTTGCCCGAAGATTTGTATGCTGTTTCAAGAAATGCCGATACGGAAAGAGCATTCACTGGAAAACTTTGGGATTCTGATGTAAAAGGAACTTATTTTTGTGCCGCTTGTGGTAATAAATTATTTAGATCTGACCAGAAATTTGCTAGTAGTTGTGGTTGGCCAAGTTTTTTTGAGCAAGAAAATAAAAACAGTGTGGTGTACAAAGAAGACAACTCTTACGGAATGAAAAGAATTGAGGCGCTTTGCGGAAGATGTGACGGTCATTTGGGCCATCTTTTTGACGACGGACCAGCTCCTACGGGCAAAAGATATTGTATGAATTCCATTGCATTGGATTTTGTTCCAGATAAAGTAATTTTAGAAAACAACAGCACAAACAATGTTGAAACAATAACATTAGGTGGCGGTTGTTATTGGTGTGTAGAAGCCGTTTACGAACAACTAAAAGGAGTAATATCAGTAGTTTCAGGATTCGCGGGAGGAAAAACAGTCAATCCCACATATGAAGAGGTTTGTTCTGGCACAACCGGTCATGCCGAAGTGGTTCAAATTACATATGAGAATACAATTACCAGTTTAGATGAGATTTTCCAAGTATTCTTTACTGTTCATGATCCAACAACCTTAAATCGGCAAGGTGGAGATGTGGGAACTCAATATCGATCCGTTATATTTTACGCAACCGAGGAACAAAAAATAGCGGCACAAGCGATAGTCAACGCCTTGGAAAAAGACAAGGTATATAATAGTTCAATTGTAACAACAATAGAACCCCTTAATCAATTTTACAAAGCCAAGGACTTCCATCAAAATTACTATCAGAACAACAAAAGTCAACCGTATTGCCAAATGGTAATCCAACCAAAAATTGAAAAATTCGAGAAGCTTTTCAAGGATCGATTAAAAACAAATCTTAAATTCAATTAATAAAACTCTCTCCACAAAGTAAACAAAATCCTTATTTCAAAACGACTTAAAAAACCCTCCTAACAATACTTTTATTGGTTATCATAATCACAAATGGTTCCGCACAAAAAAGGAAAATTTATCTTATTAAAATATCATTAGACGATATTACCATCGAATTGTATCCCAAAAAATCGTGAATTAGCATGGCCAATTTTTTAAAATAGGTCGATGCACATTTGTTGTCATAAAATAATTAATTATAAATATAATCAACAAATATGGTATAAGAAGTTCGAATAAAACCTGCAAATTATCATGCCATTAAACCCTTTAATAAAACATTATTATGACGTTGATAATTTTTTATTCCATTCTAAAAATGAAAATTCAGAGTGGTTTTAAAGTACATTATTTTTCAAATAAGTGTACCTTTGCAGAGATGTTTTTTACTAATTGCGACTAAAGATCTTTATGTCTATAAAATTAAAATGTATTGATAATGAAAAGCCTTAAAGAAAAAATATTGGAATTGAAAAAAGAGAAAAATGCAGTCATATTGGCACATTATTATCAAGAATCTGAAATTCAGGATGTTGCCGATTATGTAGGAGATAGTCTTGGTTTATCACAAGAAGCAATGAAAGTAGATGCCGACATTATCCTTTTTGCAGGCGTGCATTTTATGGCAGAAACTGCAAAAATTTTAAACCCTACTAAAAAAGTTATTCTTCCCGATTTGAATGCAGGTTGTTCCCTTGCAGAATCTTGTCCACCCTATTTATTTAAGAAATTTATAGAATCTCACCCTGATCATATAGTCATTACTTACGTGAATTGCTCTGCCGAAGTAAAAGCATTGACAGACATAGTTTGCACTTCATCAAACGCCATAAAAATTGTGGAATCGATTCCGAAAGACACACCAATTATTTTTGCTCCAGACAAAAATTTAGGAAAATATATCATAGAAAAAACGGGACGCGACATGTTGCTATGGGATGGTTCTTGTGTGGTTCACGAAGCTTTTTCATTTGACAAATTGATTGCACTTTATAAAGAAAATCCAGATGCAAAAATAATTGCACACCCTGAATCGGAAACTCATATTCTAAAAACTGCCACTTATATTGGTTCAACTGCTGGGATGATTGAGTTCGTAAAAACAGATCCAAACTATAAATTTATTGTTGCCACAGAAGCTGGAATTCTTCATAAAATGCAACAGGAAGTCCCAAATAAAATATTAATTCCTGCACCAGCAAAAGACGACAATACTTGTGCTTGTAGTGAATGCGGTTATATGAAAATGAATACTTTGCAAAAAGTGTATGACTGTTTGCTTAATGAAAGTCCGGAAATTAACGTTCCTGCCGATATTATGAAAAAGGCATTGATTCCTATTGAAAGAATGCTTGAATTATCTAAATAATGATCCACACCAATTACTTAATTATAGGTTCCGGAGTTGCAGGTTTGACTTTTGCCGTTAAAATTGCCGAACAATTTCCAGATAAAAAAGTTACTATTGTTACTAAAGCCAACGAAGACGAATCGAATACCAAATATGCGCAAGGTGGAATCGCAATTGTCTCAGACAAAGACGGAGATTCCTATCAAAAACATATTGCAGACACCCTGATTTGTGGTGACGGATTGTGTGATAAATCAGTGGTTGAAATGGTTATTGCTGAAGGACCAAAACGATTGAAAGAACTAATTGAATGGGGAGCAAAATTCGACAAAAACACTAATGGAAATTTAAATTTGGGTAAAGAAGGCGGACATTCTGAAAATAGAGTCGTTCATCATAAAGACCAAACTGGCCAAGAAATTGAACGTGCTATTTTAAGTCAAGTACATCAAAAAAAGAATATTACGGTTCTAGACCATCACTTTGCTTTTGACCTAATTATAGAAAAAAATCGTTGTCTGGGCGCTTATGTTTTGGATCAAAAAACAAAAGACATATACACCTTTCATTCTGATTTTACCTTGCTTGCTACTGGCGGCATCGGACACCTTTATGGACATACAACAAACCCAGTAATTGCTACAGGTGATGGTATTGCTATAGCTTTCCGCGCAAAAGCAGAAATTAAGGAAATGGAATTTATACAATTTCACCCAACGGCTTTATATGATGCTTCTACGGGAACTTCGTTTTTGATTTCTGAAGCAGTTCGTGGTTTTGGTGCTTATCTACGAACCAAAAACGGCCATCGATTTATGCTAGATTACGACGAAAGAGGTGATTTAGCTTCCCGTGATATTGTTTCTCAAAGCATCGACTTGGAACTTAAAAAATCAAGTGACGAATGCGTTTATTTAGATTGTACCCATATAGATTTGGAGGATTTTGTAAAACATTTTCCAATGATTTACGAGCATTGCAAAAGCGTTGGAATTAATATTGCGAAAGACTGGATTCCTGTAGTTCCTGCGCAGCATTACCTCTGTGGTGGAATTGTGGTAGACAAAACTGGAAAAACTTCCATTGAAAATTTATTTGCCTGTGGCGAATGCTCTCGAACAGGTTTGCACGGAGCGAATAGATTGGCATCCAATTCCTTATTGGAAGCCTTGGTTTATTCCGATAAAATATACACCTATTTAGCCAATACTTCTTTCAAAAACAGTCAATTCAGAGATACAGTTTCGGATTGGAATATGATTGAAAAACCAATTTTAAATCCAGTATATATTGATGAAATGAAAGCTAAATTACAACTTTTAATGCGCCAAAATGCAGGAATTGTTCGTAATGGCTCTGATTTAATCGCAGCAAAAAATCAATTGAATCATTGGCAAGATGAAATCGAAGAAAAAACAAAAAACTACCAAGTTAGAGCTAATTTATGGGAATTGTATAACTTGATAGTCATCGGTCAATTAATCGTTCAGCAATCTATTGAAAGGACTGAAAATCGAGGAGGTTTTGTAAAATTTAATTAGTTTAAATTTAATGGCGGATTCAAAAATAAATTTATTGTTTTTTACAATACTACTCCAATCTAGTAAACCATAAGGTTTTTTTTGCTAAACTTTATAGCAAAATACATTTTATAATAATTCATTAAAACACACTAAAACTCTCTTCCTAAAATTACATGATTATGGTCATGTTTTAATTAAAATTAAAAAGCATTTTTGCATTTGTTCTATGAATTAAACACCCATCAAAAAATCTTAAACAATTATAAATCAGTTATGCAAAATAGATTTAGACTTACTTAATTCCTGGGGTGCCGTTACAAAAAAAATACAATATTTTGGTTAAAATTCTCACTATTAAATCTTTTTATTGTCGTTGCGCTTGGTGATTATATGCGTAATAAAATAGGTTTTGAATTTCTTATAAAACTCCTGAATAGTTTAAATACTATTTAAAAAAATGAATACAATTATATTTACCCCATAAAAATGAATACTAAACTTGTGCTAACGGTTAAACCTTTAAAATCTATTCAGGTCTTATAACCATAACTTAAAATGAAAAAAAATGAAAAATTTAATTATTGCCACATTACTAGTTGTTGGAATAGCAGCTTTTGCGCAAGACAAAAAAGAAATGAAAAACAGACCCGACAGAAGACCAGCAATGGAAAAAATGTCTACAGAACAACAAAATCAACTAATGTTAAAAAAAATGACGTTGGAATTAGACTTGAATTCCAAACAGCAAGAACAATTTAAAAAAATAATTGCTAATAAAAGTGTCAGGCGGGAAGCTATGAAAACGGAGAGAATGGAGAAGAAAGCTGACCAGAAAAAACCAACGGCTGATGAACGTTTTGAAATGAAAAACAAAATGTTTGACGAACAAATTGCGATGAAAGATAAAATGAAAAGTATATTGTCGGCAGAGCAATTTGAAAAATGGAATGAGATGAAAGAAAAACACCAAGAAAAATTTCAGAGAAGAAATCACGAAGGGATGCCTAATCATAAAAAAAATAATTAAAATAGAAAAACTTCCGGCTTGACCGGAAGTTTTTGTTTTAACCAAAGAGTATATAAATTAAAAAGTCTTAGACACTTTGTCAACGGCTTTAATGGTAAAATCGAGATCCTCGTAAGAAAGGGCATCGGTGATAAACCAGGTTTCATAAGCTGATGGAGCAATGTAAATTCCTTCATTCAATAATCCGTGGAAGAATTTTTTGAAGGTTTCATTATCTCCTTTTGCAGCACTTTGAAAATCAACAACTGGCTCAGCAGCAAAATGTACCGAAACCATTGATCCTATTCGGTTAATTGTAAAAGCAACATTGTTTTCTTTTAAAACCTTGTCAATTCCTGCAGCCAAATAAGCTGTTTTTTCTTCCAATCTTTTAAAAATAGCTGGATCACTATCCAGTGCTTTCAACATTGCTAATCCAGCCGCCATAGCCAATGGATTTCCCGACAAAGTTCCTGCTTGATAAACGGGACCAAGTGGAGCTAAATAATTCATTATTTCGTTTTTAGCAGCAAAAGCACCTACTGGCAAGCCACCCCCTATTACTTTTCCGAAGCAAACAATATCAGCTTTAATGTTGAACAATTCCTGAACTCCACCTCTAGCAAGTCTAAATCCGGTCATAACCTCATCAAAAATTAAGAGAATGTTGTTGTCTGTACACATTAGACGCAAGCCTTCCAGAAAACCTTTGTTTGGTGGAATGCAGCCCATGTTTCCTGCAACAGCTTCTACAATTATTGCCGCTATTTCGTTCTTATTGGCGTCGATTAAAGCCGCCACGTTTTCTAAATCATTGTATCTTGCCAGCAAAGTATCCTTAGCTGTTCCTGCGGTAACTCCCGGACTATTAGGCGTTCCAAAAGTTATGGCTCCACTTCCGGCTTGTATTAAAAACGAATCGGAATGACCGTGATAGCAACCGGCAAATTTGATAATTTTATCTTTTTTAGTAAATCCACGAGCTAATCTAACGGCGCTCATACAAGCTTCGGTACCTGAATTTACAAATCTAATTTTGTCAATATTTGGAACCATAGAAACTGCCAAAGCTGCGATTTGAGTTTCAATTTCTGTTGGCATTCCAAAAGAAGTTCCCATTTTAGCCTTTTCGATAACGGCTTGTACAACGGGTTCAAAAGCGTGACCCAAAATCATTGGTCCCCAAGAATTGATGTAATCAATTAATTTATTTCCATCTTCATCATATAAATAAGCCCCTTTGGCACTTTTGACAAAAATTGGCGTTCCTCCAACGGCTTTGAAGGCCCGAACTGGCGAATTTACGCCTCCAGGAATTACTTTTTCTGATTCAGCAAAAAGCTGACTACTTCTTTTATATTTCATTTTGATTTTCGATATTTGAAATTGTTATAAAAATTTAGATTTCTATTTCACCCTCAATTTCTGTCCTACGGAAAGCGTATTGTCTGCAAAATTATTTTTTTTCTTTAATTCATCAACGGTAATATTGAATTTTTTTGAAATGGAATACAAGGTATCTCCTTTGATTACTAAATATTCACTTGGAATATCGGCAATTTGTTCATACGGTTGAGATGAAACACTCTCTTTTTTGAAATTTACATCGTCGTATTGATACAATTGAAAACGCTCTATTAAACCAATTAACTTATTAGGGTATTGAGTATCGGTTGCATAACCGGCATCTTTCAGGCCTTGTGCCCAGGACTTGTAATCTTTTTTATCCAGCTTAAAAAGGGATGAATACCGTGATCCAGATGTTAAAAAAAAAGCGTGATCCCGAAAAGAATCAAATGGATTATCATATTTTCTGAAACACTCGTCAATGGAATCATCATCATATTTTACACTTGCCCCCAACCAGTCTTTGTGGCATTTAATTCCAAAATGATTGTTTGCATACAAACACAATGGTCCGGTTCCAGATCCTGATTCGAGTATGGCTTGGCCAAGAATTATACTTGCAGGAATTCCATATTTTCCCATATTAGATTGAGCAACTCCTTTGTATTTATTGATGTATGCCAAAATTATTTCATTAGTGACTTTTACTCTGTTTGTGGCTCCAAGAATTTGTGTTTCAGAAACATTGTTTTTGGAATATTTTGTCTTAGTAGTATGTTTATTTGTGTTTTGGGAAGTGGATTTTTTAATTTTAACCTCAGAATCATAAGATTTAGAGCCTTTTCGAGTAGTTTGAATCACTGACTTGTTCGTGTTACAACTTACGAAAATCAAAGCCGTCATTAGCAAGAGTACATTTTTTTTAATCATTGAAATCTATTATTGGTAATTTTTTTGCTTTAAGTTTCAAATTTATTCCAGCAATCCCTTGAATTCCACCGGTGTGAATGAGTAAAATTTTTGAGTTTTCAGGAAAATAATTTTTTTCGATCAAATCCATGACGCCAAAAACCATCTTAGCTGTGTATATCGGATCTAAAGGAATTTTATTTTCCAAATAAAACTGGTTTATAAAAGCGATTAATTGTGGGTTTACTTTTCCGTATCCACCAAAATGATAATCCAGAATTAATTCCCAGTTCTCGTTCTGGACAAAATTACGAATTTCATTTTTTAAAAAATCACCTTTCAATGCTGGAAATCCCAAAACTTTTTGGTGTGAAAAACTACTGCGTATGATTCCACTAATTGTTCCGCCAGTACCAACGACGCAACAAACAAAATCGTACCGGGAATCGTCTTTGGTCAGAATTTCTTCGCAGCCTTTAATCGCAAAACTATTGGTTCCACCCTCAGGAATTAGGTAAAATTCGCCGAATTTTTGTTTTAATTTATCCAAAAAAGAAACGTCAGTTTTGTGGCGATAGTCTTCGCGAGTCACAAATTCGAAGTGCATCCCGCATTCCTGAGCAAATTTCAGTGTTGGGTTTTCGGAGATTTTGCTTTCCAGTTCATCACCTCGAATAATTCCAATAGTTTTGAATCCGTTTTGTTTTCCAACGAAAGCCGCTGCAGCAATATGATTAGAAAATGCACCCCCAAAGGTAAGCAGCGTATCCTGATTTTTGGCCTTGGCCTCAATCAGATTGTATTTGAGTTTTCGAAATTTATTACCTGAAACAAATGGATGAATCAAATCTTCACGTCTTATGCAAACGGAAATTTTATTTGAGTTTAATTGTATTTTTTGGGTTAGTATTTCTTGCAAAACAAATAGTTTTTTTACAAATATACAACACAAACAATTGAATGTTTTATTTCAGTTTACCGTGTTAAGATTTTTGGGGATCAATAGCACTAGTTTTTACAATTATTTTAGTGCCTATTTCAATTTTTCCCTTTGTAGGTAATTTAACAATATGCTGAAGGGTCAAATCGAAATGTTGTGGGAAATAGTAAAACGAGTAGAAAACATAAACCTTATTTCAAACGGAATAGGGTTGATCTAATATACTGTTTAGAACTGTAATTTTACTTTTTACAAAAAAAGGGACTTCACCCCATTTGTTTATAAAAGGTAAAAGTGCAAAAGAGCCAAAGGGTATTAATCTCTGAAGCAACGCACCGAGAAACCGTTTTTCTTACTGCTGCCGCTTCTGTAAACACTGCCGGTATCGTACTCAGGGGGCGGGTCCAGGCGTTTGGTGTATCGCCCTCTAACGAACTCCACCAGCTACCGTTGAAGCCAATGCTGAAGAATGAGCCATAGCCGTAACGACAATCTCCCGGAAGACCTGAAAAACAACTGCTGTATGTAGCTGAAGTATTAGGGCTATTCTAGTGATTTGCTTCTACTTCTTAACATAATTTTGCTGAATTAGGTTAATGTGTCCTATCTTAAATTATGTGAAATTTTTGTCTGGCTTTTGGAAAATAGCATACTCCAAAAGCAAATATCGTTAATCCTCGAAATACTTTTGGAATTAAATATTTAAAAACAATTAGAAACATTCGATATAAGTTTATAAATTTGTCGATATGACTGAACAAAATAATGATAATAAATTAATCGAAGGCGAAGATTTTTACTATACTCCAGAAGGTTATAAATGTTTTACTTCCAACTATCACTTAAAAAAAGGCTACTGTTGCAAAAGCGGTTGTCGCCATTGCCCTTATGGGTTTGATAAAAAAACAGGAGAGATAAAGAAGTAAACAACGTTCCAAATCCTACCGCAGTGTTTCTAAATAAAAAATCCACTAAAAAATGACCTTTACAGAACAAATTCAGGAAGGAATTCCAAATATATTGCCGCTTCAAAAAAAGTATGAATTAGAAATAAATCATGCTCCAAAACGAAAAGAAATTCTTTCTGTTGATGAAAAAAAATTGGCACTTCGCAATGCGCTTCGTTATTTTGAACCTCAACATCACTCGGAATTAATCAAGGAATTTTCCGAAGAATTAAATGCTTACGGCCGTATTTATATGTACCGATTCCGTCCCAGCTATAGAATGTATGCTAGGCCAATTACAGATTATCCCGGAAAATGCGAACAGGCAAAAGCGATTATGCTAATGATTCAAAATAATCTGGATTATGCCGTAGCGCAACATCCTCATGAGTTAATTACTTATGGAGGCAACGGTGCTGTTTTTCAAAACTGGGCGCAATATTTATTGACGATGCAATACCTTTCGCAAATGACCGATGAGCAAACATTAACAATTTATTCGGGTCACCCAATGGGATTATTCCCTTCTCACAAAGAAGCTCCTAGAGTTGTTGTAACCAACGGAATGGTAATACCCAATTATTCAAAACCCGACGATTGGGAAAAAATGAATGCCCTTGGCGTTTCTCAATACGGGCAAATGACAGCAGGAAGTTATATGTATATTGGTCCGCAGGGAATAGTCCACGGAACAACAATTACTGTTTTGAATGGTTTCAGAAAAATCAAAAAAAGTCCCGAAGGTGGATTATTCGTTACTTCAGGACTTGGCGGAATGAGTGGCGCACAACCAAAAGCTGGGAACATTGCTGGTTGCATCACGGTTTGTGCCGAAGTAAATCCGAAAATCACACACATTCGTCACAGTCAAGGCTGGATTAATGAGATTATCGAAAACATTGATGAATTAGCAAAAAGAGTCGCTTTGGCAAAAGCCAATAAAGAAATAGTTTCCATTGCTTATCTAGGGAATGTAGTGGATGTTTGGGAAAAATTCGACCACGAAAATATTCATATTGACTTAGGCTCAGACCAAACTTCACTACACAATCCATGGGCTGGAGGATATTACCCCGCAGATATTTCGTTTCAAGATGCCAATGATATGATGGCTAATAATCCTGATTTATTCAAGGAAAAAGTACAGGAAACCTTGCGCCGTCATACAAATGCTATTAATAAACATACTGCAAAAGGAACCTATTTTTTCGATTATGGGAATGCTTTTCTGTTAGAAGCATCTCGTGCAGGTGCTGATGTTATGGCCGAAAATCAGATCGATTTTAGGTATCCAAGTTACGTACAGGATATAATGGGACCAATGTGTTTTGATTATGGTTTTGGTCCTTTCCGCTGGGTTTGTGCCTCGGGAAATCCCGAAGATTTACAAAAAACAGATACTATTGCCTGCGAAGTTCTCGAAGAAATGGCCAAGACAGCTCCGGCTGAAATTCAACAGCAAATGCAAGATAATATTCGTTGGATAAAAGGGGCACAGGAAAACAAATTGGTAGTGGGTTCGCTTGCTAGAATTCTCTATGCCGATGCTGAAGGCAGAATGAAAATCGCCGAAGCTTTTAATCAGGCTATTGCTAAAAAAGACATTGGAACAATAGTTTTAGGACGTGACCATCACGATGTTTCCGGAACGGATTCCCCTTATAGAGAAACTTCAAATATTTATGACGGCTCCCGTTTTACTGCCGATATGGCGATACAAAACGTAATTGGCGACAGTTTTCGCGGTGCCACATGGGTATCCATTCACAATGGCGGAGGTGTCGGATGGGGCGAAGTAATAAATGGCGGGTTTGGTATGGTTCTTGATGGCACTAAGGAGGCTTCAAAGCGCATAGAATCAATGCTTTTCTGGGATGTCAACAACGGTATTTCAAGAAGAAGTTGGGCGCGAAATGAAGGCGCTATTTTCGCCATAAAAAGGGCAATGAATATTCAGCCATTGTTGAAGGTTACCATTCCCAATATCGTTGACGAAAATTTGTTTCAAGCTTAATCTTTTAAATTAAAAAACATGAAAGCAATTAAATTATTTCAAATTCTACTACTTTTGGTTTTGAGCTCTTGTAGCTCCGTGAGTGTGTATTCTGATTTTGATAAAAGCGTCAATTTTAGCCAATACAAAACGTATGCTTTTCATAGAAAAGGCATTGACAAAGTGCAAATTTCAGAATTAGACAAGAAAAGAATCCTTAATGCTATAGACATAGAGCTCGGCAAAAAAGGAATGAGTAAAAGTGAAAATCCCGACTTGCTGATCAACATTTTTACAAAAGAAAGAGAACAAGTCGACGTGTCCCAATTTAATTTAGGATGGGGTTATGGCTGGGGTTGGGGCTGGAATCCTTATTTATGGGGAGGTCAAAATTTCGTAAGTACTTCAACCGAAGGCACACTTTATGTTGATTTAATTGACGCCCAGAAAAAAGAATTGGTTTGGGAAGGTGAAGGAGTTGGGTATTTAACTCAAAATCGTACAAAAAAAGAAGAACGAATTAATGAATTTGTTGCAAAAATATTGGCGCAATATCCGCCAACAAAAAAGTAATCAGATTTCAACTTTTAGATTTGCATAAACCATAACCGTAATAGCAATGTTGCGGTTTTTTTATACATTAGAATTTGATAAACGGATATCTAGAGTTGATATTGATTATTTTTTGTGCTAATTCGACTCCGAATTTCAAATGACTTGCAGAATTTGGATTAAAAGGTCTGTGGGATAATCCTTTTTGAATACTTTCAACTTCCTTCATTATTGAATGACTTTCTTGAGAAATAGTAGTTTCAGAAAACCGTTGCCAAATATAATCTATCGCCACGGTATTGGGATGCAACATATCTTCAGCATAAAAACGATAATCACGAAGTTCGTCCATCAGGATTTCGAAGCTGGGAAAGTATTCAGTGGTCAGTTTACAGTGGTCAGTTTGTAGCTGTTGATAAATGGCCACTAACAGATTTGACTTACTGACATTGTTTTCCACAAAACCATCCTTGAGATGGCGCACAGGAGAAACCGTGAAAATAATTTTGCAATCGGGATTTATTTTTTCGATTAAATCAATTGTATTGTGAATAGATTTTTCAACACTTTGCACCGATAAAATTTCTTTTATAAATTCCTTTTGCGGCACCTTATGACAATTAGCAACAATTTGATTAGTTTCAATATTTCTATAGGCCCAAGACGTTCCGTAAGTAATGATAATGTGCGTTGATTCAGAAAGAAGTCGATGTGTTGATTGGACGATTGTGTTCAAATGGGTGATTAATTCTTCTTTACTGGAGTTGCTCAAATCCGAATGTACGTCAAAACAATGCCAGCTTTCATTATAAAAAAAGACGTCTTGCTCTGTGAATTGATTTCCAGAAACGGCAAACTTAATTAATTTCTCTATTGCCAATGGATGAAATAAAATTCCAAAAGGATTACATGAGTTTTGAAACTTAAAATAATCGAATTTTTCAGCCATATTTACCGCAAAACAAGAACCCAAAGAAACAATTTTTGATGAATAATCAATTGGGAAATTTGTTTTTGAAATGGGTATTTTGGTTGTGAAATTCATAACTTTTAATTTTTTGAAAAATACCTTTTTTAAATTTAAAAATCCTTTCAGAATTTAAACTCTGAAAGGATTTTATTTTTTAACCTATTTTACAAAATCAATAGCTTTTTCTAATGCTTCTGAAATTCCAGCGGTATTTTTTCCTCCAGCAGTAGCAAAGAAAGGTTGTCCACCTCCACCGCCTTGAATAAATTTACCTAATTCCCGAACTACATTTCCAGCATTTAAGTTTTTTTCGGCAACTAATTCTTTAGAAATATAACAACTAATTGTTGGTTTACCTTCTTCGGCTGTTGCCAAAACTACAAATACATTTGTTCCTAAAGTCCCTAATTCATACGCCAAATCTTTAGCGCCATTTGGATCTAAATCCACTTGTTTTGCAAGAAATTGAATCCCGTTTATTTGTTGGATTTCAGTTGTTAAAACCGACTTCAAATTTTTAACTTTTTCTTTTACAAAAGCCTCAATTTGTTTCGAAAGTTTTGCATTATCGTCTTGTAAAGACTGAACTGCTTTCAATATATCTTGTGGGTTTTTCAATGCTTCTTTTACTTCATTTAACGTATTTTCATAGGAAGCAAAATGCATTTTTACAGCATCGCTGGTTATGGCTTCAATACGGCGAATTCCCGCTGCAACTGCACCTTCGGAAACGATCTTGAAATACCAGATTTCGGCAGTATTTTTCACATGGATTCCACCGCACAATTCCATACTTTCGCCAAATCTAATGGCACGAACTTCATCTCCATATTTTTCACCAAATAAAGCCATTGCACCTTCATCTAATGCTTGCTGAATAGGAATACTTCTGCTTTCAATCAATGGCAGTTGCTGCTGAATTCTTATGTTTACAAAATCTTCTACTTGCTGTAATTCAACATCCGTCATTTTTACAAAATGCGAAAAGTCAAAACGTAAATAATTTGGGTTTACTAAAGATCCTTTTTGTTCCACGTGAGTCCCCAAAACACTTCGTAACGCTTGATGCATCAGGTGCGTAGCCGAGTGATTTCGAGAAGACAACTGCCTTAAATCCTGATTTACTTTAGCAACAAAACTTCCGTTTACATTCTCTGGCAATTTTTTTGCAAAATGCAAAATTAAGTTGTTTTCTTTTTTAGTGTCTATAATTTCGATGGTTTCGTTAGCGGAAACCAAACTTCCTCTATCCCCCACTTGCCCTCCACCTTCTGGATAAAAAGGTGTTGCATCTAAAACTATTTGGAATAAAACTCCGTCTTTTTTAGAATCAATTTTTCTATAACGGCTAATTTTTACTTCGTTTTCACCTTGGTCATAACCCACAAATGTTTCCACATTTCCAGTAATTAAAGTAACCCAATCTTCGGTAGAAACTTCAGATACAGCTCGAGAACGCGTTTTTTGTTCCAGCATCGCCTTATCAAAACCAGCTTCGTCTAATTCGAATTCTCTTTCTCTTAAAATAAGGGCGGTTAAATCAATTGGAAAACCAAAAGTGTCATACAATTCAAAGGCCTTTTGCCCGGAAACTGTGATTCCTTCGTTTGATTTTAGGACGTTTTCGAGCAATTGTAATCCTTGATCCAAGGTTCTTAAAAAAGAATTTTCCTCTTCACGAATCACATTCATAACCAAATTTTTCTGGGAAACAATTTCCGGAAATGAACTTCCCATTTGGTTACTTAAAGTTTCCACCAATTGGTAAATGAAAGCTTCTTTGGTATTCAAAAATGTAAATCCGTAACGAATGGCACGACGCAAAATTCTGCGAATCACATAACCAGCTCCGGTATTTGATGGCAATTGTCCATCGGCAATGGCAAAGGCCACGGCACGAACGTGATCCGCAATCACGCGAATGGCAATGTTAATTTTTTCTTCTTCTTCGTCCTTCGCTTTAATGGTATACTTTGCTCCGGTTATTTTTTCGATGTGTTGAATGATTGGCGTGAAAACATCGGTGTCATAATTCGACTGGACACCTTGCAAAACCATACACAATCTTTCAAATCCCATTCCGGTATCGACGTGTTGCGCTGGTAATTTTTCGAGTGAACCATCCGCTTTACGGTTGAATTCCATAAATACGTTGTTCCAAATTTCCACCACGTGAGGATGGTCATTGTTGACCAAAGATTTTCCTGAAACTAAGGCTTTTTCTTCAGCAGAACGAATGTCCACGTGAATTTCGGAACAAGGACCACAGGGACCTTGATCTCCCATTTCCCAGAAATTATCTTTTTTGTTTCCAAGAATAATTCGGTCTTCGGAAATTAAAGTTTTCCAAATGTCGTATGCTTCTTGGTCGAAAGGCACATTTTCTTCGGCATTCCCCTCAAAGACGGAAACGTAAAGAATATCTTTTGGGATTTTGTACACTTCGGTCAATAATTCCCAAGCCCAATTGATAGCTTCTTTTTTGAAATAATCGCCAAAAGACCAGTTCCCTAGCATTTCGAACATGGTATGGTGATAGGTGTCAATTCCTACTTCCTCTAAATCGTTATGTTTTCCAGAAACACGAAGACATTTTTGAGTGTCGGCAATTCTTTTGCTTTTTGGAATTCCGTTCCCCAAAAAATATTCCTTAAACTGAGCCATTCCTGAGTTGTTGAACATCAAGGTTGGGTCCTCTTTAAGAACTATTGAAGCAGATGGAACAATTAAATGTCCTTTGCTCTCGAAAAAATCTAGAAACTGTTTACGGACGTCTTGTGATTTCATTTTTGTTTTATTTGCCACTAAGGCGCTAAGGCACAAAGTTTTTTTTATTATTTGATTGTTTTTTACCCCCGATTACTTCACTTTACTCTAATTTTTAGCAGTTTTCCGTGAACTTCTTTAGAAGAAGGCATCTTTCTTTTGATGAGATTGCTTCGTTCCTCACAGTGACACACTAAACGAATAGCTGGAAAAGTTACATTAAAATATTTATTATTAAAAAAAGGGCAGAACAAATGAAACATTTATTAAATTTGTTCGACTAACTTTTTTCAATGTGCAAAAATAGGGTATTTTAAAATATGGAGAAAATAAAATATTATTACGATACCGAAAATCTGGCATATCGAAAAATAATAACAAGAAAGAGAATAAAATTTGGGGTTGCAACCTTGTTTTTATTAGCATCTGCATTGTTTGGTTTTTTGGGTTTAGTTATTTTATTGAACACTCCTTATTTTCAAACACCAAAAGAATTGGTGCAAGCCAGGGAAATTGAAAACCTAAAATTGAATTACGCTGTTTTGAACAAAAAGATGGATCAGGTTGATGATGTTATTTCGGCTATAGAAGACAGAGATAATAATTTGTATCGCGTTTATTTTAATGCTGAACCTATTCCGGACGAAGAAAGAAAAACTGGTCTTGGTAACATCAATAGATACAAAGAATTAGAAGGATACAACAACTCCCAATTGGTTTTAAATACCACGAAAAGGGTTGATGTTCTGAGCAAAGAATTGGCTATTCAATCTAAATCGTTAGATTATATTTTAAAATTAGCAAAAGCGAAAAATAATTTATTAGCTGCAATTCCTGCCATTCAACCTGTGAGAAATGAAAACTTGAAACGAATGGCTTCGGGTTTTGGTTATCGAACCGATCCGTTTACCAAGGCAAGAAAAATGCATGAAGGAATGGATTTTACTTCCAAAACTGGCACTCCGGTTTTCGCAACTGGTGATGGAGTTGTTGTTCAAGCCGACAGTAAGTCCTCTGGATATGGAAATCATGTCGTGATTCGGCATGGCTATGGTTACGAAACTTTGTATGCCCATTTAAGTAAATACAAATGTAGACCCGGACAACGCATAAAACGAGGCGACATAATAGGATATGTGGGGAGTACAGGACGAAGTGAGGCGCCTCATTTGCACTATGAAGTTCACAAAAACAAAAGAGCTGTTAATCCACTTAATTTTTATTATGGAAATATTTCGGCGGTGGAATATGTTGCCATTTCTAAAATAGCCAACCAAGAAAATCAATCATTAGACTAATGCATATAGAATTATCACCAAACAAAAGATATTACGGTATTGGCGAAGTAGCCAAGGCATTTGATGTAAATGCCTCACTTATTCGATTTTGGGACAACGAATTTGACATTCTAAAACCAAAGAAAAATGCAAAAGGCAATCGAATGTTCACACCTGAAGATGTAAAAAACCTGCAATTGATTTATCATTTGGTAAAGGAAAGAGGTTTCACGCTCGAAGGAGCCAGAACTCATTTGAAAGAAGGGCAAAAGAAAACCTTAGACAAATTTGATATTATCAGCAAACTTGAAACGATAAAAGTGCAGTTGACGAATATTAAAAACGAACTATAATCCCCCTAACCTCAGAAGAGAAATAGAATAACAATTAAAAACTAAATATTAAACTTTAAATTAAACAAAAATGGACTTTAAAAAATTTTTACCTTGGATTATTGTAGCAGTATTTGTAATAGGAATTTACAGCTGGGTTAAAGGAATCAACAATACAGCAGTAACTTTGAACCAAACCGTGGAGCAAACTTGGGGTGATGTTCAAACATCTTACCAAAGAAGAAATGACCTAATCGGAAACTTAGTAAATACCGTAAAGGGCGCTGCAGATTTTGAAAAAAGCACCTTGACTGCTGTAATAGAAGCAAGAGCCAAAGCGACTTCAACAACTGTAGATCCAACTAATATTTCACCAGAACAATTAGCGGCATTTAATTCAGCCCAGTCCGGAGTATCTTCTTCTTTATCAAGATTATTAGTATCTGTAGAACGCTATCCTGAACTGAAAGCCAATGCCAATTTCTTGAAATTACAAGACGAATTAGCAAGTACTGAAAACCAAATTCTAACAGCCAGAACTCGTTTTAATGAAGCAGTTATGCCATATAACACTCATATTAAAACATTCCCAAATTCACTATTTGCTGGAATGTTTGGTTTCATAGAAAAAGCTTATTTTCAATCGGTTGCTGGAGCTGAAAAGCCCGTTGAAGTAAAATTCTAAAGACTTCTATCAACCAAGGGAAATTTAAAATAGAGATAAAATGTCAAAAGCAGAAGCGTTTTTAACCAAAGAAGAAGAACAAGAAATTGTTGAAGCTATTCGTATGGCTGAAAAAGAGACTTCTGGCGAGATTAGAGTTCATATCGAAAAAACAACCTCCAAAGTTCCTTTTGACAGGGCTTTGGAAGTTTTTCATTTATTGAAAATGGATGAAACCCAGCTCAAAAACGGAGTTTTGATTTATCTTGCCGTTGCCGACAAAAAATTCGTTGTTTGTGGAGATCAAGGCATTAACGACGTGGTTAGCGATGACTTCTGGGTCAGTACAAAAGAAGCAATGGCAATTCATTTCAAAACAGGAAAATTCAAGCAAGGATTGATTGACGGAATCACTAAAGCTGGTATGCAATTGAAAAAACACTTTCCTTATGAAGAAGGTGACACCAATGAATTATCAAACGAAATATCAAAAGGATAATGACTTCATATAAAAAAAACACTCCCATTTTACTGAAAATTCTCGTTTGTTTTTTATTTACACAAATCAGTTTTGCCCAATTTAAGATTCCTGAAAAACCGAGTTTTCAAACTTCGGTTTATGATTATGCCAATGTTTTAAGCGCTAGTGAAAAAGCCCAATTAGAAGAAAAACTAATTCGGTATTCCGATTCAACCACCACTCAAATTGTTGTTGTTACCATCGAAAGTCTGAAAGGCGAAGATGTTAGTCAGTTAGCAACAAAATGGGGACAAACCTGGGGAATTGGAGGAACAGCAAAAGAAGATAATGGCGTAATTATTTTAGTTTCAAAAGTCGAAAGAAAAATTGCCATCAATCCGGGATACGGGCTTGAAGATCGATTGACAGCTGGAATTGGAGGCGAAATAATCCGGAATATTATCATTCCAGAATTTAAAGCTGGAAGTTATTATAACGGCTTAGACAGAGGGGTCGATGTCCTTTTTGATGTTTTCAAAGGCAAATACAAAGGCGAACGAAAACAAACCAAAGAAAAAGATTTCCCCGTTTTACCAATTATAATTATAGCTATCATACTACTTGTTCTGATTTCTAGAAACAAAAACAATGGAGGAAATTCTGGAAATTCTGGTGGCGGACCGAGTTTGATTGATGTACTTATTTTAAGTAGTTTGGGAAGAAACAGCGGTGGTGGTTTCGGTGGTGGATCATCTGGTGGTGGATTTGGTGGAGGAGGCTTTGGTGGTGGTTTCGGTGGTGGGGGATTCTCTGGCGGAGGAAGTAGCGGTGGCTGGTAACAAATAACATTTAAAAAAAACCTATTTTTAAGTAGAAAAAAGTCCCAATCTTGATAGTTTCAAGTTTGGGACTTTTTTAATAATTTAATAATGAATGAATTTATTCATCACCAGCGTTATCGCTCCCTTTTTTTCCTTTTTCTTTCATATTGGCTTTGTTAGCTTCCTCATTCGCTTTATACTTTTCAAATTGAGATGGGTCTAAAATCGCTTTAACACGAGCATCCATTATAGCGATATCTTCGTTTCTTTTCGCTTTCATAGCTTTATGTTCTTCTTTTGAAGGCTTCGCTTTTTCTTGGCCAGCCATTCTTTCCGCTTTCTTGGCTTCCCTTTTTGCAGTTTGTTCTGCAATAACTTGTTTCATTTGAGCTTGTTGATTGGCATCCAAATTCAAATCGGCTGTCATGGATTTCAAACGAGCTTCTGCTCTTCCTTCAGGAGACCTCATTTCTTTATTCCCATTTCCAGATTTACCTTTCTTTACTTCGTTTTTTTGAGCAAAAACAGAAACACTAATAACTAATAATACAGCAATAATTAATTTTTTCATTTTGGGTTTTTATTTAAGTTATAGTCTTTTAGACCTTAAAACTTTAAATAGGTTTAATAGCAATTTAATAAAAACATACTATTTCAATCCTCAAAAATTATTAGAACCCAAAATCAATCCTCATCGCGATTTATTTTCTTAGACTCTTTTTCATTTTGTTTTGATTTTTCCTTCATACCTCCAAAATTCTTGACTTTATAAATTAATGAGAACATCGCATACCGCTTTAAAACGGTGTTTTCTTCATCA
>NZ_CAWURC010000044.1:0-2594 GCF_963925185.1 uncultured Flavobacterium sp.
GTTAAATAATGATGCTTTTTTTATGTTTAAATAGTTTCAATTTATTTAAAATAAGAAAACGTCTCGTTGTTTTCCATCTTCAATAAAGTTTCATAAATCAATTTAATTACGTTTTCAACATCATCGCGATGTACCATTTCGACCGTGGTGTGCATATATCTTAAAGGCAAAGAAATCAATGCTGAAGCCACACCTCCATTGCTGTAAGCAAAAGCATCGGTGTCTGTTCCGGTAACTCTGGAAGAGGCCAATCGCTGGAATGGAATTTTATTATCGGTGGCAGTATTTAAAATAAGTTCCCTCAAATTATTCTGAACCGCTGGTGCATAAGTAATAACCGGACCGTTCCCAATTTTAATTTCTCCCTCAATCTTCTTTTCAATCATTGGAGTAGTAGAATCGTGACAAACATCAGTTATAATGGCAGCGTTTGGTTTAATGGTTTTGGTAATCATTTCGGCACCACGAAGACCAACTTCCTCCTGAACTGAATTAGTAACATACAATCCAAAAGGCAATTTTACTTTATTTTCGTGAAGCAAACGTGCTACTTCGGCAATCATAAAACCACCCATTCGATTATCGATGGCACGACAAACAAATTTGTTTTCATTTAAAACCATAAATTCATCAGGATACGTAATCACACAACCTACATGTACACCTAGAGCATCCACTTCTTCTTTCTTTTCACAACCAATATCAATAAATAAATTATCGACTTTTGCAGGCTCTTCTTTACCGCGATTTCTGGTGTGAATTGCTGGCCAACCAAAAACACCTTTAACAATTCCTTTTTTGGTATGGATATTTACCCGTTTCGAAGGGGCAATTTGGTGATCGGAACCACCATTTCTTATTACGTAAATTAATCCGTCATCGGTAATGTAATTTACATACCAGGAAATCTCATCAGCGTGACCTTCAATAACTACCTTATAAGGAGCGTCGGGATTAATGACTCCCACGACAGTACCATAAGTATCCGTAATAAATGTATCCACATAAGGTTTTATGTATTCCATCCAAAGTTTTTGCCCGCCACTTTCATAACCTGTTGGCGACGCATTGTTAAGATAGTTTTCTAAAAACGTAAGGGACGACTTGTTTAATATCGATTTTGAACTCATAAAATTAATTTTTTGCTAAATTATAAATTTGGCATCACAGTTATGCATTTTATGTATAATTTTGTGCCATAAAATTTTCCCAAAATGAAGATTATCAAATTTTTATTGTTTTTTCTTTTCATTTCAATAACGGTCAATGGGCAAGTCATTCAAAAAGATACCGTAACAATGGGTTATGTATTGATAGAAAATGACACAATACTTAATGATACGATTCAATTAAAAGAAATAGTAATTTATAAACACAAACTTGATCCCGAAGCTCAAAAACAATTTCAAATCCTTCGAAACCGAGTTTATGTTACTTATCCTTATGCAAAAATGGCATCAGAACGGTTGACTTCATTAAACAAGGGCATAGCAAGTCTCAAAACAAACAAAGAAAAAAAGAAATATTTTAAATTAGTCGAAGATTACCTTTCTAATGAATTTGAAGCCAAACTCAAAAAACTATCCCGCAAACAAGGACAAATTTTAGTAAAGTTAATCCATCGACAAACCGGCACCACAACTTACGACCTAGTTAAAAATCTCAAAAGCGGTTGGAAAGCCTTTTGGTCAAACACCACAGCCCGGATGTTCGACATCAATATGAAAACACAATACTCACCCTACGAATCGAACGAAGACTATCTCATAGAAACCATATTAGTAAGAGCATTCGATTCCGGACGACTTTTAAATCAATCCACAGCAGCCCCCATAGATTATAATAATCTCAACAACTCATGGATAGCAAAAGCCGAAAAAACAAATCAATAACTTTTTTTGGGCGTTTCCCTTTAAAAAGCAAAATCGGCTATAAGCTTTCGGATATAGCCCATTTTGCTTTTTAAACGGTCGGGCTATTCACTACAAGTCCTCACAAAGTTATGTTTCACGTCACTTTGCTGTGGGCTTTTCGCTGCTATCCCTAACGCAACAGCAGATTAAAACCATGAACGGAGTTAGCTATCCTTCTAGGAGTGTTTGATGAGCTTTCAAAACCCACACTTCCAACACGTTAAAAGAAACTTCAAAAAAACTTCAAAAAAGTATTGTATAACTGAATAAACGCACTACTTTTGCACCCGCAATGAACTGCACGTTCTTATAAAGAATTGAAAAAAAAATCAAATAATGGTTGATAGAAGTGTAAAGGATTAGTACCTTCGCCTTCCAAAAAAACCAGAAATGGGATTATTTATTTTATCCTAAAAAATAAAATATTTTTTTCTTGCCAGATAAAAAAGAAGTGATTACTTTTGCACCCGCTTTGCGATACAAGCGTAATAAAGAATAAGAATACGTTCCTAGACATATTGAATTGACAGCCGTTTGAAGAGCGATCTTAAAACACAAATAAAAGAGAGTAACAGAATCGGAAGATTTAAAAAACCACTAGAATTGGAGTCGAATAATAAGTAGCTTAATTAATTTAAGCAAATAATATACGATGAAGAGTTTGATCCTGGCTCAGGATGA
>NZ_CAWURC010000045.1:0-4589 GCF_963925185.1 uncultured Flavobacterium sp.
TTGTGCAGTAAAACGGAACAAAAAATGTATCGAGAATCGTTTTTAACGAAATTTTTCTTGTTCTCGATACGATTTTCTTACAAAAACTAATCACACCGACGAAAAATTACCATTAAAAACTAATTACACCCAACGGGTTAACTATTAATACTTTATATAAAATTTAAAATAGTTGGTTTTGAGTATTTAGAGTTTTTAGTTAGGTTTTAAATAGTCTTTTAAGTAAAATAATGGAGTGCTTATGTTTTGAACTTAGTAAGAAGCGTATTTTATGTTCAATACTTTTTTTTAATAGCTCAAAACCAGAATTGATTGTAGATTATTCAGATAGTATTATAACTTTCAATAATAACTAGTCTGTTTCCGAAGTAATGAAACGATTCATATCGAATTAAACAAAGTGCTCTTTATTATCACTCCTAATACTCTTTAATTCTAAAGGTTTCTTCTTCAAATTGGCCAAAATGATTTTTCATGTTCCAAGAAATTTGTTTCCTACCCTAAAATGAACTTAATTTGGTTTTTTATAATAATTAGAATTTAATTTAGAATATATGGAAGAGTTTGTAGGAATGATAAATGATATTGTTTGGAGTTATGCGTTAATAGCTTTGTGTCTAGGTACCGGACTTTATTTTTCTATAAGAACCCGTTTTTTACAAGTGCGTCATTTCAAAGAAATGTTCCGCCTATTGTTTGATGGTAAAAGCACGGAGTCTGGGGTTTCTTCCTTTCAGGCTTTATCTATGTCATTGGCAGGTAGAGTAGGAACAGGGAATATCGCAGGAGTTGCTACGGCGATTGCATTTGGTGGGCCAGGAGCTATGTTTTGGATGTGGATGGTTGCCTTTTTAGGAGCAAGTACCGCTTTTGTTGAAGCGACTTTGGCTCAAATTTATAAAGAGAAACATTTAGGACAGTTTCGTGGAGGCCCCGCTTTTTATATAGAAAGAGGTTTAGGGGTGAAATGGTTTGGTATTTTGTTTGCCGTTGTTTCTGTTATTTCAGCGGGTCTATTATTGCCGGGTGTTCAAGCTAATTCGGTGGCTGATGGTATTCAAAATGCTTTTCAATTGGATACTTGGATTTCTGGAGTTGCTGTGGCGATTATATTTGGTCTTATTGTATTTGGTGGAGTAAAAAGAATTGCCAAATTTACGGAGTATGTTGTGCCTATTATGGCTATAGGTTATGTCTTAATTGTATTAGTGATAATTGCTATTGATTATGATCAACTTCCAGGGGTTGTTTCATTAGTGTTCAAAAGTGCCTTTAATATGGAAGCTGGTTTTGGAGCTGTTTTTGGTCTTGCCATTCAATGGGGAGTAAAAAGAGGGATTTATTCAAATGAAGCAGGACAAGGTACAGCGCCACATGTTGCTGCTGCCGCCAATGTTTCACATCCTACTAAGCAAGGTTTAGTTCAATCATTTTCTGTTTATATTGATACTTTATTGGTTTGTTCTGCAACAGGGTTTATGTTGTTGATAACAGGAAAATACAATGTGTATAATCCAAGTTTTGGAACTGGAGGCGCTTCTGAATTTTTATATAATGGAGCACAAAATGTTACGGTAGGTCCAGGATTTACTCAAAGTGCTATGGATAGTGTTTTTCCAGGTTTTGGGTCTTATTTTGTGGCAATCTCATTGTTTTTCTTCGCTTTCACAACAATTTTGGCTTATTATTATATTGCGGAAACTAATATTTCTTATTTAACCAGAAACTTAAAATCACCAATTTACACTCATATTCTTAAAGGGGTTATGATGTTGGTAATTATGTATGGTTCTATCAATCAAGCAAAATTGGCCTGGGATATTGGTGATATTGGGGTAGGGCTTATGGCTTGGTTTAATATCATCGCTATTCTACTGTTACAAAAACCCGCTTTGGCAGCTTTAAAAGATTATGAAAAACAGAAAAAAGAAGGAAAAGACCCTATGTTTAATCCAGAAGATATAGGCGTGATGAATGCCAATATTTGGAATACACTTAACAAAAATAAAGAGGAAAAATAATTTTTTCTCAAAGTATTTTAAAGCTTCTAGAAACACAATATTTATGCTGTTTCTAGAAGCATTTATTTTTTATAGACTAATTGTCTAATTAATCTATCTTTGCACCTTTTTAATTATTTAAACGGTTTGAATTAAAATTCTAACCTTATAAAATTCTAATCTTTTCTAATGATTACAGTCAACGATATCTCCGTCCAATTTGGAGGCACAACGCTTTTTAGTGATATTTCTTTTGCTATAAATGAAAATGATAAAATTGCTCTTATGGGTAAAAATGGAGCTGGAAAATCGACGCTTCTAAAAATTATAGCAGGTCAAAGCAAACCTTCAACAGGAAATATTTCGGCTCCAAAAGATGCTATTGTAGCTTATTTGCCTCAGCATTTATTGACTACAGATGGCGCAACGGTTATGGAAGAAACTTCAAAAGCCTTTGGAGAAATTTTTGGTATGAAAGCGGAAATTGACGAAATCAACGAACAGTTGACGATTCGGACAGATTATGAAAGTGACGCCTATATGAAATTGATCGAAAGAGTTTCAGACTTAAGTGAAAAATTTTATGCCATTGAAGAAGTAAATTATGAAGCTGAAGTGGAAAAAATCCTGATTGGTTTAGGGTTTGTTCGTGAAGATTTCACTCGTCAAACCTCAGATTTTTCAGGTGGTTGGCGAATGCGAATCGAATTAGCCAAAATTCTTTTGCAAAAACCAGACTTGATTTTATTGGATGAGCCTACGAATCACATGGATATTGAAAGTATTCAATGGTTAGAAGATTTTCTGATTAATTCGGCCAAAGCTGTTGTGGTGATTTCGCATGATAGAGCATTTGTAGACAACATAACGAATCGCACCATTGAAGTTACGATGGGACGGATTTATGATTACAAAGCTAAATATTCTCATTATTTAGAATTAAGAAAAGACAGGAGAGTGCATCAGCAAAAAGCATATGACGAACAGCAACGAATGATTGCTGATAACAGGACTTTTATCGACCGTTTTAAAGGAACATTTTCTAAAACGGATGCCGTTCAGTCCCGTGTTAAGATGTTAGAGAAATTAGTTATTGTTCAGGTTGATGAGGTTGATAATTCGGCGCTGAAATTAAAATTTCCACCAGCCATTCGTTCCGGACAATATCCTGTAATTGTCAAGGATTTATCAAAATCGTATGGAAATCATGTGGTTTTTGAAAACGCCAATATGGTCATAGAACGAGGTGAAAAAGTAGCTTTCCTAGGGAAAAATGGTGAAGGAAAATCAACGATGATTAAAGCCATTATGAAAGAAATTGAAATCAATGGAGGAAGTTTAGAAATTGGTCATAATGCGCAAATTGGTTATTTTGCCCAAAATCAAGCTTCTTTATTAGATGAAAATGCCACTATCTTTGAAACAATTGATGATATTGCCGTTGGTGATGTTCGTACTAAAATCAAGGATATTTTAGGTGCCTTTATGTTTCACGGAGACGATGTTACTAAAAAAGTAAAAGTGCTTTCGGGTGGCGAAAAAACGCGTTTGGCAATGATAAAATTATTATTGGAACCCGTTAATTTGTTGATTCTGGATGAGCCTTCGAACCATTTAGATATGAAAACCAAAGACATTATCAAAGATGCCCTACGAGATTTTGACGGCACCTTGATTCTAGTTTCGCACGATAGAGATTTTCTTGACGGATTGGCGACTAAGGTTTTTGAATTTGGAAACAAAAGAGTAAAAGAACATTTTGAAGATATTGCTGGCTTCTTGGCACACAAAAAAATGGATAGTATGAAAGAAATTGAGAAATAATAGCAGGTTTCTAATTTAATATTAGGTAACCCTATTAATTTAGTCAATGATATTAGATCGTGTAAATTTTAGATAAAAAAGAGGTTGTTTTCATTAGAAAACAACCTCTTTTTTTATAATCTTATTCCCGGAGGAAGTAACTCTTTGTATATCGGATTTTTTTTGAAAAACACCACAATTTTAGGAAGAATGGGAACTACTTTTAGTTTTCTTTCTATGGCAATTGCCATAATATTTTTGAGTAAGTTTGAAATAAAAATATCATCATCAAATAAATCTGGGACATTAATTTTTGTTAAAAATATTTTTTTCTCCTGAAACGAATATTCAACGGTAACTAATCCTTCATCCACAATGGTCTCAAATTGTCTGGCAAAAGCATTGTCCTTGATTTCAATAATAACGGCAGATTCCATAATAATTTATTTATTTCATTGGCACTTCGACCAATAGTATTTTTGATTTCGAATTGATTTTGATTTCAAATTGATCAAAATCAATTATTCCCAAAGCGTCTCTTTCTTTTAAAATTTGATTGTCAACTTCAATTTCGCCTTCAATCAAGAATAGATATACACCGTTTTGCGGAATATTTACTTTGTAAGTGATGGTTGTATCCTTTTCGAAGATTCCTAGATTGAAAAACGTTTGCTGGTAAACCCATAATGCATGACCGTCGTTTTTGTCTTTTGGAGAAACAATGTTCACAAAGGTATTGATTTGATTTTCAATATCAAATGATTTCTGGTCGTATCTCGGCGTTAC
>NZ_CAWURC010000046.1:0-5613 GCF_963925185.1 uncultured Flavobacterium sp.
GTGATTCGTGATTAAATAAGATTCCATTACAAGCATACATGCCATATGCCTCTCTGTAATTGACCGTAATCCAAAACGCGTACATCTTGGCAACAGCATAAGGAGAACGTGGATAAAAAGGAGTTGTTTCTGATTGTGGTACTTCCTGTACTTTGCCATATAATTCAGATGTCGAAGCTTGATAAATACGTGTTTTTTTTTCCAATCCCAACAAACGAACCGCATCAAGGATACGTAAAGCTCCTAATCCATCTGCATTTCCTGTATATTCTGGCATTTCAAATGAAACAGCGACATGACTCATGGCCGCTAGATTGTAAATTTCGTCTGGTTGAATTTCTTTGATCAAACGGGTTAAATTCGTACTATCGGTCATATCGCCGTAATGTAATATAAAATTACGGTTATCTACATGAGGATCTTGGTATAAATGATCGATTCTATCTGTATTAAACAAAGAGGAACGCCTTTTTAAACCATGAACAATATATCCTTTTTTTAGTAAGAATTCTGATAGGTATGCGCCGTCTTGGCCGGTTACTCCTGTTACGAATGCTATTTTTTGTGGTTTGGTATTCATTTAATTTCGTTGTTTGTTATTTGTTGTTCATTTTTACGATGGGTGAAAAATGGCAAAAAATTTACATTTTTACTTCCTTGTACTCGTTATTATTTTCCAAAAACCAGTCGTAGGTCTTTTGGATTCCTTCTTCTAAATTCACTTGGTGTTTCCATCCTAAAGCATGCATTTTTGAAACATCCATCAATTTTCTATGAGTTCCATCAGGCTTGGTAGCATCCCAAATAATTTCACCTTCATGACCTACAATTTTTTGAATAGTAAGTGCTAGTCGTTTTATAGTTAAATCCTCTCCTGTTCCCACATTGTACAAATAATCTGGGAGTTTATTTTCTAATGCAAAAACTACAGCTCTGGCCATATCATCTACAAATAGAAACTCCCGCATGGGTGTACCGCTACCCCAAAGAGTTACAGGAGCATGATTGTTCTCCTTGGCTTCATGAAATTTACGCATCATCGCCGGTAAAACATGCGAAGAAGTTAAATCGAAATTATCATGGGTGCCGTATAAATTCGTCGGCATCAAACTGACATAATCTTTACCAAATTGCTCGCGGATTGCTTGACAGGCCTTAACACCAGTTATTTTAGCTACTGCATACCATTCGTTTGTGGGCTCTAACTCTCCAGTAAGTAAATAGGCTTCTTTTAGTGGCTGTGGTGCTAATTTGGGATAAATGCAAGAACTACCTAGGAAAATAAATTTTTCAATTCCTGCTTGTAAAGCCGAATCAATCAAATTATTCTGGATTTGCAGGTTTTCCATGATAAATTGGTAGGGGAAATTCGAATTGGCTAAAATACCACCCACTTTTGCTGCCGCATCGATAATCACATCAGGCTTCTCAGTTGCAATGAAATCGCTAACTGCTTGCTGGTTTTTCAAATCCAATACAGCACTCGAAACACCAATTAGATTCGTATATCCTTTTGAAGTCAAGACTCTCCATATCGCCGAACCCACCATTCCATTATGGCCTGCAATATATATTTTAGTATTTATGTCCATAAAAATGAAACTTTACAATTTATTGGTTAAGTGGTTAATCATTTATTTGAATGTAAAATTTAATTTTTAGGTTAAACTAGACATCTTTCTCAAAATGATTACCATGGCTTCGCCCTTCCTACTCCCAATAACAATCAGAAATAACTTTGAAATTTAAAACGTAAATATAGTATAAAAAATGCAAAATTAGTGCCTCAAAAACCAAATTAGGTATGTAAATTAACACTACAAAACTAACAAAAACTACATGTCACTGCCATTCAAAATAATACGCTTTGAGTTCGTTGCTGTCTCTTGTTCTTTTAATGCTTCAATAGCAACTTTAGCTTTGAATACGGTATCCCATTTTCTTCTACTTCTTTTCATAATTTTCACTTGACTAAATTAATAATTTTCAATGAATCAAGTGGTCCTAATTTGTAGAGGTATTGTACTTACCCAAGTTTCCAATTTTGCGTGCAAAAATACAAAAGAACCATCTAATGATTAGCCCAGAGTTAGCCCATATTTAGCAGTATAAAATGAGAAATTAGTGCCTTAAAAACCAAATTAGGTATATAAATTAATACTACAAAAACACATCACTGCCATTCAAACAATACGCTTTGAGTTCTATTTATAATATATCTACGCCCTATTGTACTTGCTCTTTTGCTGGTATCCCAAAAAAGCATTTGGCTTTCCTATGACATTTGCCACAAAAGTAGTTTTTATACGAACACGCTTTTTACGGGTTTCCTCATTTTTCATTTATTTTGTGCGGTGTGAGTTGTGGGCTGTCGGTAGTCTATTGTGTATTAACTGATTCGCTAGTCAATCGATCTTTAATATTTATATTTTAATTCTAAAAGTAATAGTTTTAAAACGATTAAACAATTAAACTTCTCGTAATCGATTCCCCTTTTCTATACAGTGAATGGTGTTTCTAAGTTCTTAGTTGTTGATTTTGGACTATAGGAAAGTATTGCAGAATGGGACTAATGGGTTTTTAAGATTTGAATTATACCGTTTGAGGATATGCCATTAATACATTGAATCATCCGATCAGCTACACTTGACTGCTTGCCCTTTCCAAAACCACAAAACAACTATTCCCAGACCCTAATTAGCTTTTTATAAAAACAAATTATTCTTTTACGTTCTGAAAATATCTTTTTTTTCTAATACACTCCCAAAAAATAAAGTTTCTAAGCGTTTTTTACAATCGGTAATTTGTTATTTCCTCAATTTTAAAGGTTTTTTGACATTATTTTGTATTTAACTATATCATTATCAATATTTTATATAAAATAAACAGAACCTTTCTATTGTTAAAAACTCAAGCCAATTGTGAATAAGTTTGGCTTTCTATAACCGCAAGAAGGTTTTATCTTTGAAAAAGTCAGTTAGATACTCTTTGTCAGTATACTAGGACTAAATTTTTTATTTATTAATTTAATTCCAAAAAAAAATGGCAATTAAATTCAAAACACAGTCTAGAAAAAATCCTCAGGACCTGACTGCCCCTGAAAAATTTTATGCCGCTGCAATTGCAGATGGCGATGTTGATTTAGATAGGCTCGCGGAGCTGATTTCGTATCAATGTACGGTTACCGAAACCGACTGTTATGCCGTATTGATGGCTTTAGAGCACAACATCATTGGCGAACTAGGTCAAGGTAGAATCGTAAAACTAGGTAGGTTGGGTAATTTTCAGGTAGGCATTAGTTCTACTGGAAGCGACACTGCTGCCGAAGTTAGCGCCACTGCCATCACCAAGAGTCGTATTTTGTTCCGTCCTGGAAAAAAAATGCGCACGATGTTAAGTGGCATAACCTTCAAAAAAGCAGGCTAGAACCTCGTTTTTTTTATTGTATTTTAAATGTAAGACCTCGGGTATTTCAGTGCCCGAGGCTTTTTTTTGCTCTTTTATTTACGAAAATTTTCGTCAATTCGTCGAGACGAGACAAACGTTTCGTCAGGACGAGACAATTACTTCATCAAGACGAAGCCCAACTTGCATCAGGACGATTTGAAAACCCTCTCTTTTTTGGGTAAATACTATTAAAATAGTCGCATTTTTCGATAATTCGAGTGCGAAATGGATCGATATACATTGTTTTTACTCTTCAAAAACAGTCCAAAATGCCATTTAAAATAAAGCACACAACCTTTTTTAATGATTTATTTGCTAGTTCCGCAGGGATTCTGCTTCCTTTTTTGGACTCGAAAAACGCAATTATAGTTCCCTATATTCCATAAAAAAAGCTCAAAATCACTGGCTAGAACCTCGTTTTTTGAGCGTATTTTTAATGTAAGACCTCGGGTAATTTCAGTTACCTTATCGAATTAGGGTATAAATGTAGTAAAATGTGGCGTTATGTGATGCTGTTTTTTTGAAAAAAATTAGATTTTTTTTGGGTTTGGGTTGATGAGTATTGGGTTGTTTGGTGAGAAGTGTCCTTCGACAAGCTCCGGATGACAGTGAATGGTGGGTTGTTTGGTGAGAAGTGAGAAGTGAGAAGTGAGAAGGGAGAAGTGAGAAGGGAGAAGGGAGAAGGGAGAAGGGAGTTCTGAGTGGGGAGTTGTGGGTTAACTAGTTAATTGAAATTAAATAATTCTAGAAACGATTAACCGATTAAACTTTCCTAAACGATTAAACTTTCCTAAACGATTAAACTCTCCTAAACGATTCTCTTTTCCTACATCAAAAAATCCTCCAAATTATCACGATGTATAATTTTAAATTCACTTCCAGCATAGGTTTCTAAAAACAGCTTGGGCATTTTATGTTTAGCATCCGGATTCCATTTGAATTCGAAGGCTGTTAAAACACCGTCTTGTTCTTCGATATAATCAATTTCTTTTTGCTCTTTGGTACGCCAATACCACGAATTAGCCCAATTTTGAGAATATTGAGTGTATTTCATTCGTTCAGAAACCATAAAATTTTCCCATAAAGCACCTACATCCATACGGTTTTCTACTTGATTAAAATTAGCTATCAATGCATTCCGAATTCCATTGTCATAAAAATAGATTTTCCTGCTTTTTTTGAGTTCAGAACGAAGATTTCTACTAAAAGACCCCAATCGAAATACAATAAAAGTCTGCTCTAATACTTCGATATATTTCTCTACTGTTTTGGCATCAAGACCTGTGAGTTGGGACAATTCATTATAAGAGACCTGAGAACCTACTTGATAGGCCAATCCTTGTAGTAATTTGATGAGTCCTTCTGGTTTTTTTATTTGTTCTAATAACAGTACGTCTTTATACAAATAACTATTGGATAGCTGTTTGAGAATTTCTTTTTCCATTCCTGCATGATTCACCACATCAGGGTAATACCCATATACCATGCGGTGTGCCAAAAGTCGCTTTTCTTCCAATAAACCATGATGTGCTACCATTTCTGCAAAAGACAATGGAAACATTTTATACTCCCACTTGCGTCCCGTTAAAGGTTCATTGAGTTTATTGGCCAATTCAAAAGAGGAACTTCCCGTAACAACTAATTGAACTTCCGGAATTTGATCGGTTATGAGTTTCATTCGCAATCCGATATCTTGTATCCGTTGCGCCTCATCAATAATAATAATTTTTTTGTTTCCAAAAATAGCTTTTAATCGTGTGGCTGAAATGGCAGCAAAAATAGCTTGTACATCCATTTCATCACCATTCAACCACAACACTTCTTCTAAAGTGCCAAAAAGCATTTTCAATAAGGTAGTTTTACCCACTTGCCGAGCACCAAGCAAAACGATGGCTTTCCCCGTATGTAGTTTACTTTCAACTATTTTTTCAAGGATTCTTTCAATCATAACGAAGCTTTAAAAAACAAAAATACAACTTTTACGGATTCAAATCCCTAAAAATAGCAACTTTTACGGATTTGAATACTAAAAAATCAATAAATTGATTATTTGAAGTCTGGGGTTCTGGGTTGTTTGGTGAGTGGTAAGTGGTGAGTGGTAAGTGGTGAGTGGTAAGTGGTGAGTGGTAAGTTGTGAGTGGTAAGTTGTGAGTTGTGAGTGGTGAG
>NZ_CAWURC010000047.1:0-27702 GCF_963925185.1 uncultured Flavobacterium sp.
TTGATTCTATGAACGAGGATGTTAACTTACCTTCAGATACTTCTCTTTACTCATTACCACTAACATCAAAAATTAAAGAATTATCAAAGTACGTAACCTTAATTAAGATTAGATAATTTTTTTAAAAGTTGGTGAATCTAAATTCAGTCAACAACTCACGCAACCAGTCGTGAGTTACTATACACATCTTCTTTTCTATACAACACCCTACCACCTATTTTTAGTGAATTTAAGACCCCTTCTCTTCTCCAGTTATTAAATGTTTGAACCGTTACATTTAATACCTTAGAAACCTCTCTACGGGTTAAATATTCGGCATCCTCACCAGTAATTGTCAACCTATTTAGCGGGTTTCCAATAGTGATAATACCGGTTGCTCGAGAGGTTGCTCCGCAGGTTTAAATCCTTGTTATTTGGTTTGATTTCTCTTTACTATTTTATAATGATTTAGTCATTATACTATTGATTTTCAATTTGTTACATAAAAAAACGTAAAATGAGATAAAACCTAAAACTTCCTGGAGGTACCACTTAGCAAGCCCAAACAGAAATGTTTGGGCTTTTTTTTGGATTAAATTTTGTAAACCCATGCTGATTTTAATTTATCTTGAAAAATATTGAAGATCCTCAAAAAACTATTCAAAAAACCGATCAGGTTCGATATATTTGTCTCTCATTTTTAAAAAAATACAGTATTTTTGATTGGTTGTGATTAGATTTTTATTCGAAATAGCAACTTTAAATTTAAATCTTTATGGAACAAAAATCAACTAAAGGCATCTGGAAAGTAATTTCCGCATCATCAATGGGCACAATGATCGAATGGTATGACTTCTACATTTTCGGAAGTTTAGCCGTAGTAATCTCAACCAAGTTTTTTCCTGATGATAATCCTTCCGCAGCATTTTTAGCCACCCTAGCCACATTTGCAGTAGGGTTCGTAGTTCGCCCATTTGGGGCTCTTTTCTTCGGAAGATTAGGTGATTTAATTGGCAGAAAATACACTTTCATGGTAACTTTAGTATTAATGGGAGGCGCAACCTTTTTGATTGGTTGCGTACCTAGTTATGAAACGATAGGCTTTATTGCGCCGGTTTTAGTATTACTTTTAAGAATGCTTCAAGGCCTAGCTTTGGGCGGAGAATATGGTGGAGCCGCAACTTACGTAGCCGAACATGCTCCAGTTGGAGAAAGGGGCTATTGGACTTCTTGGATTCAAACTACAGCTACTGTAGGTTTATTCATTTCGTTAATGGTAATCTTAGCGACAAGAAACTTACTTACACCAGAACAATTTGACGAATGGGGATGGAGAGTTCCTTTCTGGGTTTCAATTATTATGGTTGGGGTTTCGTATATCATTAGAAAAAATATGGATGAATCTCCTGTGTTTGCAAAAGCAAAATCAGAAGGTAAAACAAGTAAAAATCCATTAAAAGAGAGTTTTGGAAATCGTTACAACATGAAGGTTGTATTGCTTGCTCTTTTTGGAGCTACAATGGGACAAGGTGTTGTTTGGTACACAGGTCAATTCTATGCCATGAGTTTTATGAAAACGGTAATGGCAGTAGAAACCTCTCAAGTAGATACTTTATTAGGAATTGGGTTGTTATTAGGAACTCCTTTTTTCATCTTCTTCGGTTGGTTAAGTGATAAAGTAGGTAGAAAATACATCATGATGGGTGGTATGTTATTAGCAATTATCCTTTACAGGCCTATTTACAAAGCCATGTATGAAACAACAGCGGTTGCAAACAAAACAGAAATTGTTGCCAATACAAAAATGGTTGCTGAATTGAAAGAAAACAAGAAAAAAACTATGGATTCTATCTATACTACTAACAAAGAGTACACAGATGGAACAACCTATAAAGAAGTAAAAACTGTTTCTTTAGAGGGTGGAAAAGTAATGATGGACGACAAAGGGAAACCAAAAATTGACGCCAAAAAAACAGTTACCATCAACTCTAGCGATAGAAATTCATTGATATTTTTAATATTTATACAATTGATCTTTGTAACGATGGTTTACGGTCCTATAGCTGCATTCCTTGTTGAAATGTTCCCTGTAAAAATTAGATATACATCTATGTCATTGCCTTACCATATTGGAAATGGAATATTTGGTGGTTTACTTCCTGCTATTTCTACCTATTTGGTTATAGAATCAAAAGGTACAGATGCCATTCCAGACAATCCAGAATTCTATTTAGAAGGGCTTTGGTACCCAATTGTTATTGCATCCGTTTGTTTTGTAATTGGAATGGTTTACATTAAAAATAAAGATAAAAACGCTCACATTTAAAAAATATAAAGATGAATCAATTAAAAAGAGCCTTAGGATTAATTTGGATAGCATTAGCTATAGCAGCAGCCTATTTTTGCATATTCACTTTCGGATTGCCAAAATTTATATCCGGAAAACAAGATGATTTAGTATTTGGAATTATCATTCTTTTTGTACTTACTCCGCTAATTGTATTAGGACTAGGGACATTTGGATACTACGCCTTAATGGGTGACTATGATGAGGAAAAATAATAACTAAAACCCGTTGGGTGTAATTAAAATATTTTTTGAGGAAGGAAAAGAATTAGGAGCAAATGAGGAAGGATATGTTGTTATAAATTACCTTTGCCTTCAGGATCTTTATTAGATTTGTGCAATAATAATATACTCTTTAAAGCAGGGTATTTAGATCAATTTTCAGGTTATTTCTATGGAGATGGAGGTTTTAAAGATAATGACGATTTTATGTTTTCATTTCTGGTAAAGTCGATGACGTTATAAATGTTTCTGTACGTCGTCTTTCAACTGCTGAAGAAGAAAGTGTTGTTGTAATTGTGGAGCGTTTGCCAAAAACACGTTCTGGAAAATTTTACAAAAACTAATGAGAACCATTGCAGACAGAGCCGGTTTTAGAATTCCTTCTACAATTGATAACGAAGCCATTGTAGGTGAAATTGCCCAAGTGCTAAAAAAATATAAAATAAGAGTTGATACAAAAAAATAAGGATCACAAAAACCAGAATAGTTATGAGTTACTACAAAATCGAAAATTTAGAACAATATTTCAAACATTATAATAAATCGGTTCGTGAGCCAAGAAAATTTTGGGGAAAAATTGCTTCCGAAAATTTCACCTGGTACCAGGAATGTGAAAAAGTAATGGAGTTTGATTTGGCCGAAGCCAAAATAGAATGGTTCAAAGGAGCAAAAGTCAATATTGTAAAAAACTGTCTCGATAGACACCTTGCAAAAAGAGGTGAAAAAACAGCTATCATTTTTGAACCAAATGATCCAAAAGAAGAAGCACAACACATTTCGTACAATGATTTGTATGCCCGAGTTTCAAAAATGGCAAATGTACTTCGCGAACAAGGCATAAAAAAAGGCGATAGAGTTTGTATCTATTTGCCAATGATACCTGAATTAGCGGTTTCTGTTTTAGCTTGTGCAAGAATTGGGGCTATACATTCGGTAGTTTTTGCAGGGTTTTCATCCACGGCAGTAGCAACAAGAATCAATGATAGCGATTGCAAAATGGTCATTACCTCTGACGGTGGATTTCGAGGAAACAAAACTATCGACTTGAAAGGAATTATCGATGAGGCATTGACAAATTGTCCCCGAGTAGAAACAGTTTTGGTAGCTAAAAGAACCAATACTACTATAGCTATGAAAGAAGGTCGTGACCAATGGTTGCAACCTCTTTTAGATGCCGCTTCAGATAATAATGTTGCCGAAATTATGGATGCCGAAGATCCATTGTTTATTCTTTATACATCAGGGTCAACAGGAAAACCAAAAGGAATGGTACATACTACCGCAGGATATATGGTTTATACGGCTTACACCTTCAAGAATGTTTTCAATTATGAAGAAAACGATGTGTATTGGTGTACTGCTGATATTGGTTGGATAACCGGACATTCTTATATTTTATATGGCCCATTGTTAAACGGAGCTACGACAGTAATTTTCGAAGGAGTCCCATCTTATCCAGATTATAGCCGTTTCTGGGAAGTTATAGAAAAACACAAAGTAACCCAATTTTATACTGCGCCAACAGCCATTCGAGCCTTGGCAAAAGAAAAAATAGAATATGTTCAAAAATATCCATTACTTTCATTAAAAGTTATAGGCTCTGTAGGTGAGCCCATAAATGAAGAAGCTTGGCACTGGTACAATGACCACGTGGGTGGAAAACGTTGTCCTTTAGTAGATACTTGGTGGCAAACAGAAACTGGAGGGATTTTGATTTCGGCTATTGCCTTTGTAACCCCAACAAAACCAACCTATGCTTCCTTGCCTCTGCCTGGAATTCAACCCGTTTTAATGGATGAAAAACGAAATGAAATAGAGGGCAATCAAGTTACTGGAAGTTTATGCATCAAATTTCCTTGGCCGGGAATTGCAAGAACCATTTGGGGAGATCACCAGCGTTATAAAGAAACTTATTTTAGTGCCTTTCCGGGGAAATATTTTACTGGAGATGGCGCTTTACGTGATGAGGTGGGGTATTATAGAATCACAGGTCGTGTCGATGATGTAATCATTGTTTCTGGTCATAATCTAGGCACTGCACCAATTGAGGATGCAATAAATGAGCATCCTGCGGTTGCCGAAAGTGCTGTTGTAGGATTTCCACACGATGTTAAAGGAAATGCTTTGTATGGCTTTGTAATCCTGAAAGAGTCAGGCGAATATCGTGATAAAGAAAACCTCACCAAAGAAATCAATCAATATGTCTCAGACCACATTGGACCCATTGCCAAATTAGACAAGATTCAGTTTGTTTCTGGTTTACCAAAAACACGTTCTGGCAAGATTATGCGCCGTATTCTTCGCAAAATTGCCGAAGGTGATTTCTCTAATTTTGGAGACACATCCACCCTATTGAATCCAGAAATTGTGGACGAAATTAAGGAAGGGAAATTGTAAAAAGTTTTAGTGTAAAAAAAGGATCCCAGAATAGGCAGTCATTGGAGCTGGAATACATCAATAAATTTTGGCAAGTCCATACATTTTAGCAGAATTTATACTAACGACAATTATATGGACAATGTAGTTATTGGTTTAGACTTGACAAAAGGGAAAAAGGAAATCTCTGTTAGAACTATTTTTAAAGACGGAACAAAACTACACGATGCTTATTCCGGAAAAGTGGCCGTTGTTTCAAATGGAAAAGTCAATATTGATACTGAATTTGATATTTTATTATTGGAAAAATAAAAGAAAATGTTTTTTATCAAAACGTCTTTAGAAATGAAGGCGTTTTTTTATGTTTACACTTTAGAAAAACAATGAATAAAATTCTCAAAATTGGTCATCGAGGTGCTTTGGGCTATGAACCCGAAAACACTTTGATTTCTTTCCAAAAAGCAATTGATTTGAATGCTGATGGCATTGAACTCGATGTGCATTTGAGTTCAGATGGTGAATTAGTCGTAATTCATGACGAAACAATTGACCGAACGACCAATAGAAAAGGTTTTGTGAAAGATTTTTTGGCAGCTGAATTAAAAAAAATAGAAATCCCCACATTAATGGAGGTTTTAGATTTGGTACAACAACGTTGTTTTATCAATATTGAACTCAAGGGAATTGGAACAGAGCTACCAGTCATTAATTTAATGCAGCATTATATCATTAATAAAAACTGGCATTATAAAGATTTTTTGGTGTCAAGTTTCGACTGGAAAACGTTAGAGAAAACTCATGATTTAGATTCCAAAATACAAATTGGAGTTTTAACCGAAGAATCTATTGAAGACGCTTTGGCTTTCGCCAAAAAAATAAAAGCTTTTTCCATCAATCCCTATTATCAATTGCTGACGAAAGAAAATGTAACTTTGATGCAAGAAAATGGATTCAAGGTTTATCCTTGGACTGCAAATTCAAAAGAAGACATTCGAAAAATAAAAGCATTCAATGTAAATGGAATCATTTCCGATTTTCCAGATAAAATATGAACCAGAATTTTGACATTATAATTGTTGGCGGGGGTGCAGCGGGTTTTTTCACGGCAATCAATATTGTAGAGAAAAATCCAAAATATAAAGTTGCTATTCTCGAACGTGGAAGCGAAGTCTTGACAAAAGTCAGAGTTTCTGGAGGAGGAAGATGCAATGTAACGCACGCTTGTTTTGAACCTAACGAATTAGTGAAATTTTATCCACGTGGCGAGAAAGAATTACGTGGGCCTTTTCATCAATTTTGCTCAGGAGATACCGTAGAGTGGTTTAGCAATCATGGAGTTGAACTCAAAATCGAAGACGATGGACGAATGTTTCCAGTTTCGAATTCATCGCAAACCATCATCGATTGTTTTCTCGAAGCTACACAAAAACTCGGAATCACAGTTTTGACCGGACAAAGTGTGCAATCTATTTTCAATACCGAAGTTTCGGGAGAAAATTTTTGGAAAATTGAAACCCAAAACGAAAATTATATTTCTGAAAAATTGATTCTCGCCACGGGAAGTAATCCTAAAATTTGGGATATGTTACAGACTTTTGGCCACGCCATCGTTTCGCCCGTCCCGTCCCTATTTACTTTCAACATTAAAGATGCTAGAATAAAGGAATTGCCTGGAGTTTCAGGTCAGGTTTCGATAAAAGTGAAAGACACTAAGCTTAGCTCGACCGGCCCATTATTAATCACACATTGGGGAATGTCGGGGCCTGCAATTCTAAAATTATCGGCTTGGGGAGCACGGATTTTGCACGACAAAAACTACCAATTTACCATTTTTGTCAATTGGTTAAATGACGTTGATACTGTTGATGCTGAAAAAACACTCAAAGATTTAAAACAAGAAAATGCAAAAAAAGCAGTTTCAAAAAAATCTCCTTTTGATTTTCCCAATAGACTTTGGGAAAATTTGGTTCTCGCTTCAAATATTTCTGAAGAAACAAAATGGGCTGATTTGACAAAAATTCAAATTCAAAATTTGGCGATGCAATTAACAAATTGCAGCTTTCAAGTCAATGGTAAAAGCACCTTCAAAGAAGAATTTGTTACCGCCGGCGGCATTGATTTAAAGGAAATTAACTTTAAAAATATGGGAAGTAAATTACACAAAAACCTTTATTTTGCTGGAGAAATTGTTAATGTAGATGCTATTACTGGCGGATTTAACTTTCAAAATGCCTGGACAAGCGGATTTATTTTAGCTAATTCTTTATGACTAGCTTTTGCTAATTAAATTTTAAGTGTTTAAAGATGGGAATTATCTATTTAACCCCCAAATACTCATATTCAAAACCAATGCAAAACTTACCCAAAGCAGGTATGGAATGAATAAGTAGCCTGCTGTTTTGTTGATTTTTATAAACTTTGTATAGGTTTCATATATCATTAACCATAATATAACGATTTCGATACCGGCCAACATTGGGTTTTTCAAGCCAAAAAACAAATACGACCACAAGGCATTTAAAGCCAATTGAATCGCAAAAAAAATCAAAGCTTTTTTAACGATTTCTTTATCAAAATCTATTCGGTCCCAAACCAGTCCAGCTGCAACTCCCATCATAACATAAAGCATGCTCCAAACAGGGGCGAAAATCCAGTTGGGTGGATTAAAACTTGGCTTTATCAATGTTGGATACCAAGTTGTAATTGCTGACCGAGTAACTATTCCGGAAAAATATCCAATTACTAAACACGTAACAACAACAGCTAAAATTCGTGTAATCTTGTTCATAATCAATTTTTTTACAAATTTAATCAAAACTACATAGCGATTCAACAAATAAACAAATCAAGGTGTAAACCAAAAAAAGTATCTTTGCATAAATTTTTAATTGATGTTTGTAGCAAACGATTTTATTCCGTCTCCATATTCTCATATCGTAGAAAAAGGAAGTTTTCAGTGGAGTTCTCCTAGCAACATTGCTTTGGTGAAATATTGGGGAAAAAAAAACAACCAAATTCCAGCAAATCCTTCGGTGAGTTTCACCTTGAATAATTGTAAAACGATTACAACTTTGGCTTTTGCCAAAAAAGAAAATCAGGAAACTTTCTCTTTCGACTTACTTTTCGAGGGGAAGCCTAAAGAAGATTTTAAACCAAAAATTCAACAGTTTTTTGAAAGAATCATAGTTTATTTGCCTTTTCTAAAAAAATATCATTTTACCATTGATACTAAAAATACTTTTCCGCACAGCTCAGGAATCGCTTCCTCGGCATCTGGAATGGCAGCTTTGGCGATGAATTTAATGAGTTTGGAAAAAGAATTAAATCCAGAAATGACCGATGATTACTTTCATCAAAAAGCCTCTTTTCTTGCTCGATTAGGATCAGGTAGCGCTTGCCGCAGCGTGAAAGGAAAGATAGTAGTCTGGGGAAATCATAAAAACATTGAAGGAAGTTCTGATTTGTTTGGAGTAGAATTTCCAAACACGATTCACGAGCATTTCAATAATTTCCAAGACACCATTTTATTGGTCGACAAAGGTGAAAAAAAAGTTTCGAGTTCCGTTGGTCATGATTTAATGATTGATCACCCTTTTGCCGAAAGACGATTTACACAAGCACACGAAAACTTGGATAAATTAATTAGCGTTTTCGAAAACGGAAACTTAGAGGAATTCATAAAAATAGTCGAAAGCGAAGCCTTAACTTTACATTCAATGATGATGACCTCGATTCCTTATTTTATATTGATGAAACCCAACACCCTTGAAATCATTAATGCGATTTGGAAGTTTCGAAACGAAAAAAAAATCCCCCTATGTTTCACTCTCGATGCCGGCGCCAATGTCCATATTTTGTATCCAAAAAATGTGTCTGCCGAAGTTTTACAATTTATTAAGAACGAATTAGTTGGCTATTGTCAAAATGGTCATTACATTTGTGACGAAATAGGAATTGGAAGTCAATTGATAATGGATAATTAACAATTGATAATTGAAGAAGAATATTATCAAAGAAAAATCATTTTTATTTGCAATTGAAATAGTTGGTCTATATAAAGTTTTAGCTTAAAGAAAAGAGTTCGTTCTTTCTCGACAAATGTTACGTTAAGGAACTTCAATTGGAGCAAATGTTAGAGAAGCGGAACAGGCACAAAGCAAAGCAGATTTTATTCATAAACTTTCCATTTCTTTAAAAGAAGCAAACGAAACAGAATATTGGTTAGATTTATTATTCGAAACTCAATATATTTCAGAATCAGAGTTTTTAAATATGAAACCAAAAATAATTGAATTATTAAAATTGTTAACTAGCATAATTAATACTTCTAAAATTAGATAATTATCAATTGTTCATTGTCAATTATAAATTAATATATGAAAGGACCATTATTTTACTCAAAAATATTACTCTTTGGAGAATACGGAATTATTCGTGACTCAAAAGGATTGTCTATCCCATATAATTTTTACAACGGCGCGTTAAAAAGAGACTCAAATCCATCGGAAAAAGCTATAAAATCGAACGAAAATTTGAAGCGTTTTGTTTCTTATCTAGAAACTTTGCAAAACGGACAAGAAGAACTGGTAACTTTTGATTTGGCAACATTAAAAAATGATGTCGAAACCGGAATGTATTTTGATTCTAGCATCCCACAAGGTTATGGAGTAGGAAGTAGTGGCGCATTAGTAGCTGCTATTTATGATAAATATGCCCAAAATAAAATCACCGTTCTTGAGAATTTGACTCGGGAAAAGTTATTGAAACTAAAAAATATTTTTGCTCTAATGGAGTCTTTTTTTCACGGAAAAAGTTCTGGATTAGACCCTTTGAATAGTTATTTGAGTATTCCCATTTTAATTAATTCGAAAGATAACATTGAGGCAACCGGAATTCCAACTCAAAGTTTTATAGGAAATGGCGCGGTGTTTTTACTAGATTCAGGAATTGTAGGCGAAACTGCTCCAATGGTGAGTATTTTTATGGAAAACCTAAAAGATCAAGGTTTTCGAAAAATGTTGAAATCCCAATTTATAAAACACACCGATGCTTGTGTCGAAAACTTCCTTGGTGGAGACATGAAGTCATTGTTTGCCAATACTAAAAAATTGTCCAAAGTGGTTTTAAATCACTTCAAGCCAATGATTCCGGAACAGTTTCACGGCATCTGGCAAAAAGGAATTGACACCAATGATTATTATCTAAAATTATGCGGTTCAGGTGGAGGTGGTTACATTCTAGGCTTTACCCGAGACCTAGAAAAAGCAAGAATTTCATTAAAAAATTATAAGCTAGAGGTCGTTTACCAATTTTAAAATGCTGAGCAGGAAGAACAAAATAGTCGTGATGAAATTCATCAGTTTGTTTTCTGTTGTTCGAGGGTATAACATCCCAATAATTATTTTGGCCCAATATCTTTCGGCGATATTTATACTCGCTCCCAAAAAAAGAGCGCTTACAATTCTTCTTGATTTCGATTTGTTTATCATTATTTTTGCGTCCTCATTGACGATCGCTTCGGGTTATATTATCAATAATTTTTACGACAGCAAAAAAGATTTAATCAACCGGCCAAACAAGTCTATACTCGACAGATTAGTAAGTCAAAAAACAAAACTTCAAGTTTATTTTAGCCTGAATTTTATCGTCACCTTTCTATCTGTTTTTGTTTCTTGGCGTGCATTTTTGTTTTTCTCAGTTTATATTTTCTTGATTTGGTATTATTCTCATAAAATAAAAAAATACCCTATAATTGGAAATTTGACATCCGCTTTTTTATCTATATTACCGTTTTTTGCCATTCTTTTGTATTTTAAAAACCTGTACGAAGTCATTTTTGGACACGCCACTTTCTTGTTTTTATTGCTCCTAATTCGGGAAATGATAAAAGATTTGGAAAACATTAAAGGCGACTTGGCAAACGATTACAAAACGATTCCCATTGTTTATGGCGAAGAAATTTCGAAGAAAATAATTACGGTGCTGACGATTATAACTATAATTCCGGTGTATGTTTTGATTGAAATTTTCGACATTGGCTATATGGATATTTACTTTTATTCCTGCCTGATAATTTTAATTTTTTTCTTGATCCGCCTTTGGAAATCAGACGCAAAAGAACACTATTTATTATTACATAATGTACTCAAATTTCTTATTGTAGCAGGCGTTTTTTCGATCATCCTCATCAATCCAAGTGTATTGTGGCATGGAAAAGAATTATTAATGTCAATTTGATCTTGCAGGAGCTTTTTTGTGCTGTACGCTATATTTCTTTTGGCAAACTCCGCCACAAGAAGATGCCGCTTCCATCAGGGCTAAAAATCAAAGTGCTGTTAACCAATAATAAACTATCTTTGCAAACCCGAGGCCAAAAAGGCCGAACAGACGAAGTAAATTATAGAATATTATGAATAACAAGGAGGGCAATAATAATAAAAGCAGTGGTAGAGCAAACAGCTCAAGACCTAGCTCAAATAAGCCAAAACCTGCGATGCAAAAAAGGGCACAAGGGCCAAAAAAAGTAAAGACAATTGTTAAAGCGGCAGACACAACTGACAAAGTAGAAAAGAAGCCAAATCAAGCGCCAAAAAGACCAAAAGTAAAAGACGAAATTCGTTTGAACAAATACATCGCTAATTCTGGAGCCTGTTCGCGTCGTGATGCCGATATTTACATCCAATCTGGAACCGTGAAGGTAAATGGAATTCCTGTTATAGAAATGGGATATATGGTAAAACCCGGTGATGTAGTGAATTTTGACGGTTCGACCTTGACCCCAGAAAAAAAAGTATACATCTTGTTGAACAAACCAAAAAACTTCACGACAGCACTTGATGAAGGTCAAGAATTTCGTAATGTTTTGGAATTGGTAAAAGGTTCTACAACCGCAAAAATTGGAGCCGTGGGTAGAATGGACAAGAATACAACTGGCCTGTTATTGTTTACAAATGACACGGATATGATTCGTAAATTCACGTTACCAACAAACAAATCATCAAAAATCTACCAAGTTTCATTGGATAAAAATTTGAAATTCGAGGATTTAGAAAAAATAAATAAAGGTTTAGTTTTGGATGGTCACCGCGTTTTTGTAGAAGACATCAGCTATATTGAAGGGGAATCAAAAAGTGAAATTGGATTGAAGCTAAGATCTGCAAATGTTAAAGTGGTGCGTTCTATTTTTGAACATTTTAGTTATGACGTTTTAAGAATTGACCGAGTAGCCTTTGCGGGATTAACCAAGAAGAATTTACCTCGCGGAAATTGGAGACTACTTACAGAACAAGAAATTATCAATTTGAAAAACGTTTAAGTTTTTTTAAAATTAATATAAATTCCTGCTCTATCTTTATAGCAGGAATTTTTTATTTAAAAACACATGATTAATACAAAGAATTTATCAATTGCACACAAATGGTTTGATGCATTCAAAAACCATAATTTGGAACAACTTTTATCCTTATATGATGATGAAGCTGAACATTTCAGTCCAAAACTAAAAATAAAAAAACCAGAAACTAATGGTTTAATAAAAGGGAAACAATCACTGCATGATTGGTGGAAAGAAGCTTTTGAGCAGTTGCCAACTTTAAACTACAAAGTAACCTCTCTTACCGCAAATGAAAGTCGGGTTTTCATGGAATACGTGAGAACCGTTCAAGGCGAAAACGACATGCTTGTTGCCGAAGTTCTAGAAATAAAAGAAGGGAAAATTATTTTTTCGCGTGTGTATCACGGATAAAATTTATTTAAGCAACAATGCTCCCGAGATAAAATTCAATATAATGGTTTATTTCCATTCCAGTGTCTCCATCAATCTTTGCATGTCACTTCTAACAAAGCTTGTGGCGGGCATTATGGAGTCAAAATTGGGTTTTGCATAGAAATAAACAGAACCCGTAACGAAATGTTTAATGCTATCCGTTGCATAAAACTGGGAATTTGTTGCTGCATTTCCATTAACTCTATAAAACATTCCGAACACTTTTTTTGAAGAATTCAAGAAAGGTTGTTCCAGAATATTATCCGCTTTTATGACATGTTCGTAGGTCAATTTTTGAGCGTCCCTCAGTAATTTATCGATATTGTGGTTTACGGGTTTGTAATTAAGGTAGATCGTAGCTTTCATTTTTGGATAAGAAATAGTAAAACCACAATCTTTTTCGCCCTTGATAACCGCCTCTGAATTCATTTCGAATGAAAAAGGGCATTGGTTTTCGAAATTCACGTATTTTGCTTCTGGGTAATCCAAGCGCAAATAACTTGACGGCTTAGGAAAAACATCCTCTTTACAACTAAAAAAAGAAAATAATACTATCAAAAGTAGTGCAATAGTAATTTTTTTTTTGAGCATTGTGTGTTTATTCAATGGTGACTTTAATTTGTTTAATTCGTTTTTTATCTACAGCTTCAACAGTAAAAATACAGTTTTTGTATGCAATCTTTTGATCTTTTTTTGGAAAATTGCCGATGATTTCAAGAATGAATCCGGCTAAAGTTTCGGCTTCTCCTTTTTTTAATTCGAACAACTGCTCGTCAACATCAATAATTCTATAAAAATCCTTAAGATTAATTTTTCCTTCAAAAAGATAATTTTTTTCATCTATTTTAGAAAAATTGATGTTCTCTCCATCAAATTCATCACTAATGTCTCCTACAATTTCTTCGATAATGTCTTCAAGTGAAACCAGCCCCGAAGTCCCTCCGTATTCATCTACAACAATCGCCAAGTGACTTTTCTTGTTTTGAAAATCCTTTAGCAAATTATCTATTTTTTTATTTTCAGGAACGAAAAACGGTTCCCTTATTAAAGTTTTCCAGTCGAATTCTTCCTTATTAATATGTGGCAGTAAATCTTTCACAAATAAAACACCTTCAATCTGGTCAATGTTATCGCGATAAATCGGGATTCTGGAATACCCTTTTTCAATTATTTTTGAATATATAACCGCGAAAGTTTCCTCAATTTCCAATGCGAAAATATCAATTCTTGGGCTCATTACCTGCTTCGTGTCGGTATTACCAAAAGTTACTATTCCTTCCAATATTTTTTGTTCTTCGCTAGAAGTATCGTCTGTATCGGTAAGTTCAAGTGCTTGAGACAATTGATCTACGGAAAAATTCGTTTTTTGTTTCCCTAATTTATTGTGAAGGTATACCGTTACTTTGCGCATTGGCAAACTTATAGGAGAAAGAAGCACTTCTAACCCTGCTAAAGGATAGGCTACTAATTTTACAAACTTAACATTATTTCTACTGGCGTAAACCTTGGGCAAGATTTCTCCAAACAACAAAATTAAAAAAGTGACTACTATTACTTCAAAAATAAATTTTAAAACTGGAGAAGTAATCGCAGAAAATAAATTATGGCCTACATAAGAAAACAAAATTACAACTCCAATGTTGATGAAATTGTTGGCTACAAGTAGAGTTGCTAATAATTTTTTGGGTTTTTCTAAAAGTTCAGAAATGATTTTTCCTTTTGAAGGATGCTCATGTAGGGTTTTGTCAATGTCCTTTTTGGACAATGAAAACAGGGCTACTTCAGCTCCGGAAACTAATGCAGAACAAAATAGCAATGCAAATATCGCGGTAAAACCAAATACTAAATCAGTATCTAAAGTATAAATAAAGTTAAAACTGGGCGGCTCTGGGTCCAAATTAAAAAGGATTAGTTAAACAATCAAAACGGCAAATCATTTTCTGGCAGGTCGTTTTTCTGTGGGTCAAAGTTAGTGTTTTTTTCAAGTACAGAACTTGGAATTTGTTTGTTGCTTTCACTTTCTTTCTTGGTTGACAAAAAAGTAAATTCGGTAACCTGAATTTCGGAAGTAAATTTTACAGAACCATCCTCGGCTTGCCATTGTCGTGACTTGATGCGTCCTTCTACATATATTTTATCCCCTTTCGAAAGATATTTTTCGCAAATTTCAGCCGCTTTATTTTTCACTACTAAGTTGTGCCATTCCGTTGAAGTAATTTTTTCATTAGTTGTTTTGTTAATATAGACTTCGTTTGTGGCTAATTGAAATCTTCCGATGCAATTTCCTCCATCAAAATAGTGCATCTTAACATCCTCGCCAAGATGTCCTATTAACATCACTTTATTTAACGTTCCATTCATGGTGTAAATTACTATTTCAACCAAAGATACGTATTTTACAAAATAATTAATTCTTTTCAATAAAATTAAAAATCACAATTGGGTAAGGAAATGTTTTCATAAATTCGGTAGTAATGCCGTTTTCTATAGTGCCGTCAACATTAACTTTCCAAAATTTGATGTGCAAATGCTGATGTGAAAGTTTATGAATAATACTTTTTTGATTGCATTCCATTATACTAACCACTTTGTTATTGACAAAGAATTTATTTTGTATGTTGTTTGAAATAAACTCAAAATCCACTGAAGCCTCTGTTTCAATTAATGGAAATTCATAAAGATTATGCCAAATTCCTTTCGCTGTGCGTTTTTGAATTACCGTATTCTCCTTTTCATCAGAAACAACTAAGTAATTAAAAAATCGATTTCTAACCTTTATTTTTTTTGATTTTACGGGCAATTGATCTACCTTCTTTTTTTGCAAAGCTGCACAACTCGTGTTAAAAATGCAAATGGTGCAATTAGGGCTTTTAGGAACACATTGCAAAGCACCAAACTCCATAATTGCTTGGTTAAACATGGCTGGGTTGTCTTTTGGCATCAGTTCAAAAGCCAAAGCAGTAAATTCTTTTTTGGCGGAAGCCACAGCAATATCAGTTTCCACATCAAAATAACGCGACAAAACCCTGAAAACATTTCCATCCACGACAGGAACGGCTTCATTGTATGAAAAAGAAGCAATTGCAGCAGCGGTATATTCGCCAATTCCTTTTAATTTTAGCAAGTCATTATAGTTATCCGGAAATTTACCTGATAATTCTGCCGCTACAAATTGTGCCGTTTTATGCAAATTTCGAGCACGCGAATAATAACCCAATCCCTGCCAAAGTTTCAAAACCTGTTCCTCATTGGCTTTTGCCAAATCATAAACAGTTGGGAAATTAGTCACGAAAGACAGGAAATAGGGCATTCCTTGTGCTACTCTAGTCTGCTGAAGCATAATTTCGGAGAGCCAAATTAGATACGGATTATCGGTTTTTCGCCACGGTAAATCCCGTTTATTTTCTAAATACCACCTTATCAGTACGTTGGAAAAATTCATCATTAAATATTAGTTAACAAAAGTAAAAGTTTATGTCGTTAAATTTTAATGAATTAGCTTGAATAATTGTTTTTTTAATTCCTATATTTGCAATCTTAAAAAATTAGTATACCATTATAAATTACGCAATAAAATGACAAAAGCAGATATCGTAGGGAAAATCTCTGAGAGATTAGGTCTAGAAAAAGGAGATGTTCAGGCAACAGTTGAGACCTTTATGACAGAAGTAAAAAATTCATTAGAAACTGGAGACAATGTTTATTTAAGAGGTTTTGGAAGCTTCATTGTGAAAACAAGAGCTGAAAAAACGGGAAGAAATATTTCAAAAAACACCACAATCAAAATCCCAGCACACAACATCCCTGCATTTAAACCTGCAAAAGTGTTTGTAGAAGCAGTGAAAACCAATAACGAAGCAAAATAACAAAATTTATTAATTACAAAAACATCTACTATGCCAAGTGGTAAAAAAAGAAAGAGACATAAGGTAGCAACGCACAAACGCAAAAAAAGAGCGAGAGCTAACCGTCACAAAAAGAAAAAGTAGTTTTAAACTACTTTTTTCTTTTTAACCGTTCATTGAAATTGAGAAAAAGACGAATAGATAACAGACGAATAGATAAAAGACCAATGTGGTCTATCATCTTTAAATCTATTATCTAAAACTGCTTCTCCCCGGGTACAATACCTGTTAAAATTATTGTTTAATCCATCCTTGCTGAAAAGTTGATGGTTGATAGTTGATAGTTGATGGGTTTCCAACAACCAACAACCGAAAACCAACAACAATAAGTTCGGATAAAAATTTACAACGTGAATAAAGAATTAATCATCAGATCTAGTTCCGAAGCCGTAGATTTTGCCTTATTAAAAGATGGAAAACTAATTGAATTACACAAAGAACAAGAAACAAGCAATTTCCAAGTTGGCGATATTTTTATTGCCAAAATAAGAAAACCAGTTGCTGGATTAAATGCAGCTTTTGTAAATGTTGGCTACGAAAAAGACGCCTTTTTACATTATCACGATTTAGGTCCTAATCTTGCTTCCCAACTGAAATTCATAAAACTTGTAAGCGCAGGTAAAATAAAAGATTTCTCCCTAAAAAACTTTCAGTTTGAAAAAGAGATAGACAAAGATGGATCGATAATAGATATCATTAATTCCAATCAATCTATCTTAGTACAAGTTGTAAAAGAACCAATATCTACAAAAGGGCCAAGAATTAGCGCTGAGCTCTCTCTTGCCGGAAGATTTATTGTTCTCGTTCCCTTTTCTGATCGCGTTTCTATTTCTCAAAAAATAGAAAATAAAAAAGAAAAAGAACGACTAAAAAAACTTGTGCAATCCGTCAAACCAAAAGGATTTGGTGTTATTGTTCGCACAGTAGCCGAAGGCAAAAATACAGCCGAATTAGAAAAAGATTTGCAGAACCTCATAGAGAGATGGACTGCAATGTGTAAAAAATTACCAACCGCTCATCATCCGTCAAAAGTATTAGGAGAGCTCAATAGAGCTTCATCAATATTAAGAGACGTCTTCAACGATACCTTTAGTGGTATCCAAATAGATGACGAAGAGTTGTACAACCAAACCAAGGACTATTTACAAGAAATAGCCCCAACAAAAACATCGATTGTTAAGTTTTATCAATCAAACGACACTCCGATTTTTGAGAAATACAATATAGAGAGACAAATCAAGACCTCCTTTGGAAGAACAGTTTCCATGAGCAAAGGTGCTTATCTTATTATCGAACATACCGAAGCTCTTCACGTCATCGACGTAAATAGTGGAAACCGTTCTAATAAAGCATCCAATCAAGAAGATACTGCAATGGAAGTGAATATGATTGCTGCCGCTGAAATCGCAAGACAATTACGTCTTCGTGATATGGGCGGAATAATCGTTATTGATTTTATCGATATGGGAAATCCCGATAATCGCAAAGTGTTGTTCGACTTCCTCAGGGAAGAAATGAACGATGATAAAGCCAAGCACAAAATCTTGCCGCCGAGTAAGTTTGGATTAGTCCAAATTACCCGACAAAGAGTAAGACCGGAAGTCAACATTAAAACTAGAGAAGAAGATCCAAACAATATTGAAGGCGAAATCGAAGCGCCAATTCAAATCATTGACAAAATCGCCTTAGATCTAGAAAGCATATTAAAAACTCACTCTGGAGTTGTACTTAATGTACATCCATTTGTGGCCGCATACCTTACCAAAGGTTTTCCATCAATACGTTCAAAATGGTTTTTTGAACATAGAAAATGGGTGAAAATCATACCGCGTGACGCTTACACGTATCTTGAATATCATTTCTACGATAAAAAAGGAAGTGCTATTTTAGAATAAAACAAAAACCGCCATTCGTGAGAGTGGCGGTTTTTTTGTATCTTTTTTTATCAGGAGCTATTTACTTCGTCAGTTCGCTGCGCTCGTGTCACGCTTTGCGTTGCAATCTTTATTGCTTTAAAGAAAAATAATAAAGGGTTTTCACTACTATCTGGGCTAGGGAATTTTTTTATAAAAAATTACTTTCTTTTCTTAACAAAAAACCGCTTCATCAATTCACTTGCTTCTTCCGCCAAAACACCTCGAACAATAGTAGTTTTCGGATGTAATTGGGTTCCCATTTTCTCGAAACCTCGATTTTCATCGCTTGCACCAAAAACAATTTTAGAAATCTGGCTCCAATACAAAGCACCTGCACACATCTGACAAGGTTCTAAAGTAACATACAACGTGCAACCTGTTAAGTATTTTCCGCCAAGAAAATTAGCAGCTGCGGTTATAGCTTGCATTTCGGCATGAGCGGTTACATCTACTAGTATTTCGGTGAGGTTATGACCTCGGGCAATGACTTTATTGTCAATTACAATTAGGGCGCCTACAGGGATTTCGTCTTTTTCAAAAGCCATTTCTGCCTCTTGCAAAGCTCTTTTCATAAAATATTCGTCGGTGAAAGGGTTTTCCATAATTACAAAAATAAGGATTCAATTCGTACATTTGCTTCATGTCAGACAATTTACTTTCAAATATCAAAAATCCAATTGATTTACGTCAGCTCGAAGAGGCCCAACTTCCTCAAGTGGCACAAGAATTACGCGATTTTATTATTGATATTGTTTCCGTAAAAGAAGGACATTTGGGCGCAAGTTTAGGCGTTATAGAACTCACAATTGCCTTGCATTATATCTTTGACACTCCAAGTGATTTATTGGTTTGGGATGTTGGACATCAGGCTTACGGACATAAAATATTGACCGGAAGAAGGGAAAATTTCCACACCAATCGGCAACTTAATGGGATTTCTGGATTTCCAAAACGTAGCGAAAGTGTTTACGATGCTTTTGGTGTTGGTCATTCTTCTACTTCTATTTCGGCAGCTTTGGGAATGGCGATTGCTTCTAACTTAAAAGGCGATTTCGAAAAACATCATATTGCAGTTATTGGCGATGCTTCGATTGCATCTGGAATGGCATTCGAAGGATTAAACCACGCCGGCGTTACCAATGCTAATTTATTGGTAATTCTCAACGACAATGCTATTGGGATTGATCCGAGCGTTGGTGCTTTGAAAAATTATCTCACTGCCGTGAAAGAAGGGAAAAATCCGAAGAAAAATAATATGATTAAATCCTTAAACTTCGATTATTCAGGACCTATTGATGGTCATGATGTTTTTGCAGTAATCAAAGAATTAAAAAGGCTGAAAAAAGTAAAAGGACCTAAATTCCTTCACATCATCACCACAAAAGGAAAAGGTTTACAACAAGCCGAAGACGATCAAGTAAAATACCATGCGCCAGGAAAATTTGATGCAAATACTGGTGAAATACCCCTGAAATCAGAAGAAAATCTACCGCCAAAATACCAAGATGTTTTTGGTTTAACCATTTTGGATTTGGCCAAAGCCAATGAAAAAATTATAGGAATCACTCCAGCAATGCCATCAGGAAGTTCCCTGAAATTTATGATGGATGTTTTTCCAACACGTGCTTTCGACGTTGGAATTGCAGAACAACACGCCGTAACATTAGCGGCAGGAATGGCTACACAAGGAATGATAGTTTTTTGCAATATTTACTCTACATTTTTACAACGAGCTTACGACCAAGTGATTCACGACGTGGCTTTGCAAAATTTACCTGTTATTTTTTGTTTGGATCGATCGGGATTGGTTGGCGAAGACGGAGCTACCCATCATGGTGTTTTCGACTTGGCCTATTTACGTTGTATTCCCAATATGATTGTCTATTCGCCTTTGAATGAAGTTGCGTTACGTAATATTTTATACACCGCTCAATTGGGTTTAAATCATCCTATTGCCATCCGCTATCCACGTGGTCGTGGCACTATTGTGGATTGGCTAAAACCATACGAAAAAATTAAAATCGGCAAGGCAAATTGTCTCAAAAAAGGAACGAAAGTAGCCGTTTTATCGAATGGAACCATTGGTAATAACGTTACTTTGGCCTTAGCTAAAATGGGGAATCACGAAACTATCGCCCATTATAATTTTGCTTTTATAAAACCTTTGGACGAGCAATTATTGCATACTATTTTTTCAGATTTTGAAAACATCATTACCATTGAAGATGGAGTTGTAAAAGGCGGTTTTGGAAGTGGCGTTCTTGAATTTTCTGCCCAAAATAATTATACATCAAAGATAAAAAAACTTGGTGTTCCAGATGAATTTATCGAACAGGGAAGTGTTGAACAACAACAACAATATTGTAAAATTGACGTTAAAAATTTGTTGGCTGTTTTTTTAAGCTATTAAAAAAAATTGATTGTCCGTAATCACCCATAATTAAATAAAAAGTCTTATATTTGATAAAAAAAGCGATGAATCTATTCAATTTTACGGCAAATTTTGGGAGTGAAGAATCTTGTAGACTTCATTTTAAAGAAGAAAGAGACAAAATCGGAGTTCAATGTAAATGCGGAAGCAAAGAGCATTTTTGGATAAAAAGCAGATGGAGTTATGAATGTAAAAAATGCAGAAGTAGAATTTCGTTACGCAGCGGAACGATAATGCAAAGTTCTAATTTATCATTTTTGATTTGGTACAAAACGATGTTCCTTTTAACAGCAACTAAAAAAGGGTTCTCAAGTAAAGAAATTCAAAAGCAGCTGGGTTTGAAACGTTACGAACCGGTTTGGTCTATGGTTCATAAGTTGCGAAAAGCAATGGGCAATAGAGATGCGCGTTATACTTTAGAAGGAATGATTGAATTTGATGAAGGATATTTTACAATTGAATCTTCTGAAATAGAACAAGAAAAAGGAATTCGTGGGCGTGGTGCTGTTGGAAAATCTAACGTTGCAATTATGGCAGAGTCAACCGTTTTAGAAGATATTGAAACGGGAGAAAAATCAAATCATTGCAGATATTTTAAAGCAAAGGTCTTGACAGATCATACATCGGAACAAATAAATCAAACAATCCAGGAATCTATTTCTGAAAAAAGCATTCTTTTTACAGACAGGAGTACATCATATATCGATATTGCAGATTATGTAGAGATTCATATTACAGAAAAATCGAATAAAGAAACAACAACCGAGACATTAAGGTGGGTACATATTGCAATTAGTAATGCAAAAAGGAATTTCTTAGGAAATTTTCATAAAATTAAAGGGAAATATCTCCAATTATACCTAAACGAGTTCGTTTACAAGCTTAATAGACGCTATTTTGAAGAAAAATTATTCGATAAGCTAGTAATAGCAAGCATTACAGGGTTATGACTAAAAACGGACAATCAAAAATATTATTTATGAAACTTTTAAAAATAGCGTTTCTGATTTTACTAAATCTTACTACCATTTTATGTAAGTCTCAAGAAAATCTTGCAGTAGACAGATCAAAGCCTAATGTGATATATATTCTTGCAGATGATTTAGGCTATGGAGATTTAAGCTGTTATGGTCAAGAGAAATTCTTAACACCCAATATTGATAAATTGGCCAGAGAAGGCATGTTGTTTACGCAACATTATGCAGGTTCCTCGGTTTGTGCCCCTTCCAGATCAGCATTAATGACAGGTCAGGATACTGGACATACTATTGTTAGAGGAAATTTAAGTGTTGAACCAGAAGGACAATGGCCCATACCCAAAGCCACTTTTACAATTGCAGAATTGCTAAAAGAAAAGGGATATGCAACAGGAGCTTTTGGAAAATGGGGATTAGGAAAACCAGGCTCTGAAGGGGATCCTTTGCAGCAAGGATTTGACACTTTTTATGGTTACAATTGTCAGGCATTGGCACACAATTATTATCCAGACCATTTATGGAATAATGAAAATAAAATACTGCTTTCTGAAAATGTAGGTGTTGAAAAAGTGCAATATGCACCAACCTTAATTCATAATCAAGCCCTTTCATTTATAGAAAAACACCAAAAAGAACCTTTTTTCTTGTATTATGCCAGTACTTTGCCTCATGCTGAATTGGCAGCTCCCCAAGCCTATATGGATAAATTTATAGGAAAGTTTGATTCCGAGAAAGCTTTCGTCGGGGTGGATAGCGGAAAAAACTATAGAAAAGGCGGATATGGCTCTCAACCTTATGGTCACGCTGCTTTTGCGGCTATGATAACCCTGTTGGACGACCAAGTGGGCGAAATGGTTTCTAAGATAAAAGCATTGGGGTTAGAAGACAATACCATAATTATTTTCACCTCAGATAACGGCCCTCATAAAGAAGGTGGTGCGGACCCAAATTATTTTAACAGTAATGGGCCTTTAAGAGGATATAAAAGAGATCTCTATGAAGGAGGAATCCGAGTTCCTATGATTGCCAAATGGAAAGGCAAAATTGCGGAGGGAAGTAAAACGGATCATATTTCTGCTTTTTGGGATGTTATGCCAACACTAGCAGAACTTACTACTGCTAAAATTACTACTACAATAGAGGGTGTTTCATTCCTGCCTACTTTACTTAAAAAAGGCAATCAAAAACAACATCCTTATTTATATTGGGAATTTCATGAACTGGGCGGAAGGCAAGCCTTAAGAAAAGGAAATTGGAAATTAATACGATACAATGTAAGTAAAGGAGAAAAATATCAGTTATACAATCTTAAGGACGACATAGGAGAAACGAAAGATTTAGCAGATCAAAATAAAGAATTAGTTCTTGAATTGGCAAAAATATTAGAATCAAGTAGAACAGAATCGGAGGTTTTTAAATTTTAGTTTAAAAGGAAGGAACTACTTCACTATTAAAAAGTTAAACAATATGAAATTAGCATCTATTACTTTGTTCGCCATTATTTTTTTAATGTCTTGTGCTTCAAAAGTAAATCCCAAAGAAGATAAAATTCCACAAAAACCAAATATACTCTTTGTTTTAGTGGATGATTTGGGTTACAAAGACTTAGGATACACGGGCAGTACTTTTTATGAAACCCCAAATATTGATAATTTGGCAAAACAAGGGATGATATTCACCCAAGGTTACGCAACTTGTCAAGTATGCAGCCCATCCAGAGCCAGTATTTTGACAGGCCAGTTTACAGCAAGACATGGTATTACTGATTGGATCGGAGAAAGTTCAGGAACAGAATGGAGAAAAATGAATCGGTTTGATAAAATGTTGCCTGCAGAGTATGTTCATAATTTACCCAAAGAACAAAATACAGTAGCAGAAGTACTAAAAGCGAATGGATATAAAACTTTTTTTGCAGGAAAATGGCATCTAGGAGATGAAGGATCCTATCCTGAAGATCATGGATTTGAAATTAACAAAGGGGGCTGGGATAAAGGAGGACCCGTTGGAGGTTATTTTTCGCCTTTTAAAAATCCAAAATTAGAAGACCATCAAGATGGAGAAAACCTCTCCATGCGATTAGCCAATGAAACAGTTTCATTTATGAAACAAAACAAAGAGTCCAACTTTTTTGCATATCTTTCCTTTTATGCAGTACATGGACCCATACAAACCAATGAAGAAAAGTGGAAGAAATACCGAAATAAAGTAGCAGCCCAAGGCATAAAAGAAGACGGTTTTGCCATGGAAAGCAAATTGCCCATAAGACAAAACCAAGACAATCCCGTATATGGAGGTTTGGTTGAGAGTATGGATGATGCTGTTGGGGTGGTTTTAAATTCTTTAAAGATGTTGGGATTAGACAAAAAGACCATAGTCATATTCACTTCAGACAATGGAGGAGTAGCCTCAGGCGATTCCTTTTCAACCTCCAATCTTCCCTTACGAGGAGGAAAAGGGTATCAATGGGAAGGTGGCATTCGAGAGCCCTATATCATTTATGTGCCCTGGGCAAACTCCAATGGGAAAACAAATGATACTCCAGTTACAGGAGCCGATTTTTTCCCAACTATATTAGACTATGCCCATATAGATTTATTGCCGGAGCAACATAAAGACGGTGTCAGTTTAAAACCAGTGGTTGATAAGGGGGACAAACTTTCAGAAAGACCTTTGTATTGGCATTATCCCCATTATGGAAACCAAGGCGGAGATCCATCATCAATAATAAGGTTGGGGAATTTTAAATTGATTCACTACTATGAAGACAATCACGATGAATTGTATAATCTTTTGGAAGATCCTTATGAACAAAAGAACATCGCCCAATCATCACCAAAAATTACAAGTAAACTCAGTAAAAAGCTTCATGATTGGTTAATTGAAGTTAGTGCTAAATACCCAACAGCTGATGATGAATTTGACAAAAACAAACTTAATAAGTATCACAATAAAGTAACAAACGAATTATGGCCGAAGTTGGAAAAGGAACGCCTGGAAATGTTGTCTGAAAAATTTAAGCCTAACGCAGACTGGTGGGGCAGCAAAATAACCAAGGATTGAGAGCATAAAAAACAATTTAAGCTAAATGGAGCTATAGGATATAGGGTAAATAGTAAAAAAGAAAAACCTTTTCATTTTAAGATTCGAGTGAAAATGCAATGATGTTTTACAATCGAGTGGGTTCAATAATTTAAAGTTGAAAGTTATATAGTTAAAAATTCAAATGAAATACATGCAAATCAAAAAAGTAATAATCCTGAACCTTTTTTTAGTTTTTTCAGGATTTTTACAGGCTCAAAATGAAGTGATCCCTTTATGGAACAATGAAATTCCTGGAGCTATTGTTTCCAATGATTATATAGAAACTCCTGTTATTAAAAATGGAATAGTTGATTTTGTTAGCAAGGTTACATTACCAACCCTATCTGTTTTTTTGCCCGAAAAATCAAATGGGACAGCAGTGGTTATTTGTCCCGGCGGAGGATATTCCAATTTGTACATAAATGGTGAAGGCTATAAAGTGGCCAAGTGGTTAAACGCGCTAGGTATAACCGCATTTATTTTAAAAAGCAGGCTGCCTAGCGACGAAATTATGAAGGATAAAACGATTGGATCATTGCAAGATGCCCAAGAAGCCATTCGATATGTAAGACGCAATGCCAAGAAATGGGATATTAATACAGAAAAAGTGGGGGTTATCGGATTTTCTGCCGGCGGACATCTTGCTTCTACAGTATCGACTCATTATAATGATGTGGTGTATAAGGTGATGGATAGTATTAGTGCAAGACCTGATTTTTCTATTTTAATTTACCCAGTTATTTCAATGGAAGAAAAAATCACACATCAAGGGTCTAAGAATAAATTATTAGGTCTTTCTCCTTCTGCTGCATTAATTGAAAAATATTCGAACGAAAAACAAATAGACCCCTTGACGCCTCCTACATTTATGTTGCATGCAATAGATGATAAGTCAGTTCCTGTTGAAAACAGCATTCAATATTTTTTAGCGCTAAAGAAAAATAATGTTCCCTGCGAAATTCATTTATACCAAAACGGCAAACATGGTTTTGGCTTAGGCCGTGATGGAACAACTAGCCAATATTGGACAAAACAATGTGAAGAATGGTTGCGTTTAAATAAGTATATCCCATAATTAATTCTCAAAAAAAAAAATCATTAATAATTCCAAAGTCAATTAACATGAAGATTAATCATTACACCGTATTACTAGCCTTAACAACTGTTTTTTTCTGTAATGCACAAAAAACAGAAAAACCAACATACATAGCCGAAAAATGGGAGAATCCAGAATGGGAGAATCCAGAAATTTTTCAAATCAATAGAGAAAAGCCTACAGCTACTTTTTACAGATACAAGGATGCACAAAGCGCATTGAAAAATGAAAGTTGGAATAATTCTTCATTATACCAATCCTTAAACGGCACTTGGGACTTTTATTATGCAGATAGTGTATCAGCAAGACCAACGGATTTTTACCAAAACGGATTTTCAATAAAAGGTTGGGATAAAATAGCAGTACCTTCAAACTGGGAATTAAAAGGATATGGTATTCCTTTTTACACTAACATAGTCTATATGTTTCCAGCAAATCCTCCTTTTATACCTCATAATATTAATAATAATGGAAGTTATAAAAGAGAGTTTGAAATTCCTGACAATTGGAATGCGAAAGACATTTATCTCCATTTCGAAGGGGTTAGTGGCGCAATGTACGTTTGGGTTAATGGAAAAAAAGTGGGCTACAACGAAGGGAGTAAAACTCCTGCTGAGTTTAAAATAAATGATTTCATAAAAAAAGGAAAAAACACTGTTGCAGTTCAAGTATTGCGTTGGTCTGACGGAAGTTATATGGAGGATCAAGATTTTTGGCGATTGAGCGGTATAGAACGAGATGTATTTATTTACGCTACCAATAAAGTGACGGTAAGAGATTTTAGAGTGATTGCGGATTTGGAAAACAATTATAAAGACGGTGTTTTTAATCTGTCACTTCAAATTGATAATAATTCAACTGTTAATTCAAAAAATAGCGCTTCCATTACATTGTTGGACGCAGAAAAAAATGTTTATACCGATACTAAAACTTTAGATATTAAAAAAGGAACCAATACCATCAATTTCAATACAAATCTGACTAATGTTAAAACTTGGAATGCGGAAAATCCTAATTTATACACGCTTTTGATAGAGTTAAAAGACAAAAAAGGAAAAGTAACCGAGGCTACTTCCATTAAAGTGGGATTTAGAAATGTTTCTATTAAGAACAATCAGTTTTTAGTTAATGGCAAAGCCGTTTTAATTAAAGGGGTAAATCTGCACGACCATAGCGATACCGAAGGACATGTGATTTCAGAAGCACTTACTAGGAAAGATTTAGAAGTCATGAAACAAAATAACATCAATGCCATTCGTTGTTGTCATTATCCCAAAAACGCTTATTTTTATAAGTTATGCGACCAATATGGTTTTTATGTGATAGATGAAGCCAATATAGAGCTCCATGGTATGGGCGCTACAGGTCAAGGTTTGGATGGCGACAAAGCAAAACAAGCCGTTCACCCTGCTTATTTACCGCAATGGAAAGGAGCACATTTAGATAGGACCATTAAAATGTTTGAGCGAGATAAAAATCATCCTTCCGTTGTTATTTGGTCATTGGGTAATGAGGCCGGTAATGGTGAAAACTTTTTTACTACTTATCAATGGTTAAAAGAACATGATACTACAAGACCTACGCAATACGAAGGTGCTACTGGCTATG
>NZ_CAWURC010000048.1:0-12223 GCF_963925185.1 uncultured Flavobacterium sp.
TACTATTCCTATAAAACAGCTGCAGCCATATTTCTGGCTAGCCGCACCATAGGTTCCTCCTTTAGACTCTACCTCGTGGTGATTGTTTTACAACGGTTTGTCTTTGATTATTATGGCATTCCGCTTGCCGTGACGGTCTTACTCTCGTTGCTATTGATTTTTTCGTATACTTACAAAAGCGGTCTAAAAACTATCATCATTACGGATGCGCTGCAAACCTTTTTTCTAGTCACTTCGGTATTTCTTACTATTTATTTTATTTGTTCGAGTCTTGATTTGAGCGTTATTGGCGCATTTGAAGAGGTGAAAAACAGCACTTATTCCAAGATTTTCTTTTTTGATGATTTTGTTAGCAGCAAGTTTCATTTTGTGAAACAAATCCTTGGCGGCATGTTCGTCACTATCGCCATGGTAGGTTTAGACCAAGACCTGATGCAGAAAAACCTAAGTTGCGCCACCATTGGCGAATCCCAGAAAAACATGTTCACTTTTACCGGAATATTCGTGCTCATCAATATCTTCTTCCTCAGCGTGGGCGCCCTGCTTTATATTTATGCCGACAAAAATGGCATCTCTGTGCCAACAGATTTGATTACGGGAAAACCCAGAACCGACTTGCTTTTTCCCGAAATTGCCTTTCATCATTTAAGCATTGTACCAGCGATTGTGTTTTTGTTGGGATTGACAGCGGCCACTTTTGCCACGACGGATTCTGCCCTTACTGCCTTGACAACCTCTTTCTGTATCGATTTTTTGGGAATGGACAAGGCCGAAAATCAGAACAAACCCAACATCGTGCGAAGCAGACATATCGTGCATCTTAGTTTTTCGTTTTTGATGTTTTTGGTTATCCTCATTTTTAACTCCATCAACGACAGTTCCGTGGTGGGAATGATTTTCAAAGTCGCTTCCTATACCTACGGTCCGCTTTTGGGTTTGTACATTTTTGGATTATTCGTGAAGACGAAAACCGTAAAAGACAAGTGGGTGCCTTTTATTTGCCTGCTGTCGCCAATGCTCACTTTATTGATTAGCGACAATTCGGCTGCCTTATTTTTTGGATATGTCTTTGACAACGAATTAATTATCGTCAACACCCTGATTACCTTTATTGGGCTGTACTTGATTAGCAAACCAGCAGTGGAAGAAACGAGGTTTTAGTTTTAAATAGCTTCCATCCTTTTGGAGGCTGGAAGCTTTGAAGTTTTAATATTGGTTCATCGTCAACAACACCAATGAACAAGCCACTTCGGCTTTTATATTATTCAGTTCTAATAATTGGTAGAATTCTGGATTCTCAGTCCCAGGATTGAAAATCACGCGTTTTGGTTTCGATTCTACAATGTAATTATAATAATCCCGCTGACGTCCCGGATTTAGATACAAGGTAATGGTATCTATGTTTTTTAAAGGGATCGCTTTGGTCTGAATTTTTATTCCTGCCACTTCACCCGCATTTTGACCAATAGCCAAAACAGAATGTCCTTTTTCAACTAACATAGTGATGACTTTGTATGCGTATCGGTCTGGTTTCGTGCTAGCACCAAGAACCAATGTTTTTTTATTTTTCATAGGACAAAAGTACAATTTTGTTGTTAATTTCTTGAACCATTAAGAGATTAAGATTAGTAAGGCGCTGGGGACTATTCATTTTTGATGCTAATTTTTTGTTCCTTCCGATAGCTCAATATCATTAAGTTAAGCCCTTTACCGTCTCTTCGAGTGATTTTTAATAGTAATGCGATAGCTTTACTATTAAAAATTGTATCGAGAAGCACTATAAAGTTAATAGTTCTCGATACAATTTTTAAAGGAATCGTCTTTCCATTCTTCAAAATTTGTCTGACTTTAAAAATCACTCCAACTGACGAATTCTTAACGTGAGCTACTATGGTTTATTAAATTTTTTCTTTGCTAAATTAGGAAGTTTGTCATATTCTTCATTAATCAATGATTCTTTTTTTGCCCTTGACCATTTTTTTATTTTTTTTTCAATGTCAATTGCAAAATTAATATCTGTAAATTCACAATAATATACCAAATCAACAGGCCGTTTATTTGCTGTATAACAATCAGGATAGAAAGCGGTTTCGTGCTGAAAAAGTCTTTGTGTTAAATTGCTTGTAACCCCAGTATAATAGGAATTGTCAGAGCATTTTAAGATATATACATGAGACTGTTTCATACTATTTTTTTTTAATACTAATTTTATTGCCTTTAAATTTAATTATTCTCGATACATTTTTTGTTCCGTTACTCTCCACAAAAAACACTCGAACAGACGGTACCGGTAATTACAACAAAAGGGCTGTTTTTACAAATAAAACAACCATTAACACTCAAACTGAAGAATTTTACTTACAGCCTATTTATTGGAAAATAAATTATTCCTCTTGTGGCAAGAAAATTTCCGCCATCATACAACGGGCGCTTCCGCCTCCACAGGCTTCAATAGTATCAAGACTGGAACTCAAAATAGTGATGTGTTCTTCGAGTTGCCCAATCTGTTTTTTAGTCAAACTTTGATGTGCCGATGTACTCATTACTAAATACCTCCTGTCATCTGCTCCGCTAACTTCGAGCATGTTTCCTGCAAAATTATTGACCTGGGCTTCGGTAATTAAAATAATTTCTTTATCATCGCCTCTTAAACTATCCAATACCATTTTTCGTTCTTTCTTGTCATCGATACAGTCCGCACAAATCACAGCGAAAGTATCGCCAATGCACAGCATCACGTTCGTATGATAAATTAATTTTCGTTCTCCATTCACCGTTTGAAATGCTTCGAAAAGAATGGGGGAGAATTCGAAATCCTCACAGAATTCTATGAACAATTCCTCGTCTGCACGAGGCGATAAGGCACAATACGCTTTGCCGTTTTCTCTATCCAAAACCAGACTTCCAGTTCCTTCGAGATAAAAACCATCTTCTTCGGCAGAGGTATAATCCATGATTTCGTTGATGATAAAATGCTCCTCTTCAAGAATATCTAAAATATCTTCGCGTCGTTCTTCACGACGGTTTTCGGCAAACATGGGATATAAAACTAGGTCGCCATTCTCGTGGAATGAAATCCAGTTGTTTGGAAAAATACTGTCTGGAGTATCTGGACTTATAGTGTCGTCAACAACGATGACATGTACCCCAACAGCTCGTAACTTTTTCACAAAAGCATCAAACTCTTCCTGTGCTTTTGCATTTACTGTTGCCGGCAAAAGCGTATCCAGCACTTTTTGGTAATAATTATTTACGGCTGTTTGTTCGTTCATTCGGAATGCTACCGGACGAATCATTAGGATGGAATTTGTAGTTTGGTTCATAGTTTTCGTTGTAAGTTATAGGTTGTGGGTTGTAGGTTATTAGTTGTGGGTTATTAGTTGTAGGTTGTGGGTTGTGGGTGTTAGGTTGAGGAATTATGTTTTCCAATTTTCTTCTACATACTTTATAAAATTATAAATTTTGGCACTTCGTTCATTGCATTTAGAAATGAATTCCTGCTCATTTTCTATAATATCAGGATATAATTTAGCTATTTTTTCAATATGAAAAACCGTTTCTAAACAACTAGCGTAAGAATAAGTAAGAAATTTTACAAAATCAGCTTTGTATTTTTTTCTACCATATCCTTCCACAATATTGGCAGGAACCAAATCAGATGATCTTCTCAATTGACACCCAACTCATACATTTCGTATTTTGGCAATTTTAAGGAATAAGAATGGCTTTTATAAAACAACTCTAAACCCAAACTAAAAACTTCTAAATCTTTATAACTTTTCATATTTTCTGATTTAAATAAAAGTCTTGAACACTGACACAACTTACAACTTACAACTTACAACTTTTTTAATCTCTTATCAAAGGTAAGGTAGAGCATCGCAATAATCCTTCTTGTTTGGCAATTTGGGCATATGAAATTTCTTCTACCACAAATTCGTTAGACCTCAACCAATCATTAAGACGCGTAAATTTTTTTTCAGAAACCACGACATTGGAATCAATGGAAAAAATATTGGAATTCATGTGATACATTTCTTTTCTCGTAATATGAAATAAATTTTCCTCACCAAATAGATTCACTAGAAAAACATAATCGGCTTCTTCCCGAAATCCCCTTTTGTAAATGATTCCCTTGTTTTTTCCCACAGGCTGAAAACAACAATCCAAATGCAAAGCATTGTCGCGTGCTTCGATTTTTGATTTTACTAAGTCGAATTCCTTGATCATCTTGTTAGGAAATAAATCCTTGATATACTGCACACCATGCCAATTTGTTCGTGCTGTGATATAATCCTTATAATCACTTCCTTTGTAGGTTCCTATAAAAACATACTCCTTCCACAGCATCACGTCACCGCCTTCTATATGTACTTTTTCAGGAGGACGAACCACTTTCTTAGGATTGATTTGATCAATTATATATTGAATGGCGTCTAATTCGTGTTCCCTATCCGGTAAAATATTTGATTTAATAAAGACATCGCCAATCACAAAACCAATGTCCCTCGTAAATATCTGGTTGTAATTTTCTATCCTTTTTGGCCGAAAAACGGTTACACCATATTTCTTAAGAACTTGATCGAACGCTTCCATTTCCTCTACCATAGGAGCTTCTTCAGGATAAGTTCCGGCTAATATATGTTCTAATGATTTAGGGTCGTAGGCCTCCTCTATTGTTGGCGTTGGCCCATTACTGTTTGCTAACCCCAGAACTACCGCCTTTAATCTTGAAGTTTCATTATTTATGTTTAATTCCAATATATTTGGTTTTGGGTTACTCAAAGATAAAAAAAGCCCCACAAATTGTGAAGCTTTTTGAATCGAATTTTATCGTTTTTCCAAGGGCTTAAAATCCCTTAAAGTTTGCCCTGTATACATTTGTCTGGGACGACCAATAGGTTCTTTGTTTTCACGCATTTCTTTCCATTGGGCAATCCATCCTGGCAATCGACCTATGGCAAACATTACGGTAAACATATCCGTTGGAATTCCCAATGCTCTATAGATAATTCCGGAATAGAAATCAACATTTGGATATAATTTTCTGGACACAAAATATTCATCTACTAGCGCGGCTTCTTCCAGTTTTTTGGCGATATCTAAAATAGGATCTTCTACTCCTAAAGTGTTTAAAACCTCGTCGGCTGCTTTTTTGATGATTTTGGCTCTTGGATCAAAGTTTTTATAGACTCTGTGACCAAAACCCATCAATCTAAAAGGATCATTTTTGTCTTTGGCTTTCGCCATATATTTTTCGGCATCACCACCATTGGCGTGAATTTCTTCTAGCATTTCGAGAACTGCCTGATTCGCTCCACCGTGCAATGGCCCCCAAAGTGCAGAAACTCCTGCGGAAATTGAGGCAAACAATCCAGCATGGGAAGAGCCTACCATTCTCACCGTCGATGTAGAACAGTTTTGTTCGTGATCTGCATGAAGAATAAACAATTTATCCAAGGCGGCAATTATTACCGGATTTTCTTTATAAGGTTCCGTAGGCACTTCAAACATCAAACGCATGAAGTTTTCAACATATCCTTTTGTATTATCGTAATAGTTTAAAGGAAAACCCACACTTTTTCTGTAAGTCCAACTGGCAATAACAAGAAATTTAGCCATGGTTTTACACACCGCCTCATACATTTCTTTTTCGTTTTCGACATTTACCGATTTTGGATTAAAAGCAGTTAGCGCACTTGTCAAAGCAGCCAAAACTCCCATTGGGTGTGCTGTTTTTGGAAAACCATCAATGATGCTCTTCATTTCTTCGTTGACCAAAGAATGTCTTCGAATATCGTTTTCGAATTTCTCCAACTGTTTTGCAGTAGGTAATTCTCCAAAAATTAAAAGGAAACTTACTTCTAGAAAATTAGCCTTTTCCGATAATTCTTCAATAGAATATCCTCGGTATCTCAGAACACCCTCTTCGCCATCAAGGAAAGTAATTTTACTTGTGCAAGAACCTGAATTTTTAAATCCTGGATCCATCGTGATTGCCCCTGACAAATCACGTAAATTATTAATATCAATGGCCACTTCATTTTCGCTTCCTACCAGTATTGGAAACTCGTATTTTTTACCATCAATTTCTAAAGTTGCTATTTTTGACATACTAAAATTGGAAATTAGACTTTTAAATTTAAATTTTAACAAAAATAGGCTATTTGACATTAATTTAAAAGAGAAAACTACAATGATATTGTTAAATTTCATAAAAAAAGCCATTCGCAAGAGCGAATGGCTTAATATAGAATTATGCTAAATAATTATTTTACTTTAAAGGCTTTTGCGCCAGGAAAATAAGCAGTATTCCCTAGTTCTTCCTCAATTCTAAGCAATTGGTTGTATTTTGCCATACGATCCGAACGGGAAGCGGAACCTGTTTTAATTTGCCCACAATTCAAGGCAACTGCTAAGTCAGCAATTGTATTGTCTTCGGTTTCGCCTGAACGGTGTGACATTACTGAAGTATAACCAGCATTTTTAGCCATATTTACAGCAGAAATAGTCTCGGTTAAAGTTCCAATTTGGTTTACTTTTACCAAAATAGAATTGGCGATTCCTTTTTCGATTCCGGTAGACAAACGCTCTACATTAGTCACGAATAAATCGTCCCCAACTAATTGAACTGTATCTCCAATCTTGTCGGTCAAGTATTTCCAACCGTCCCAGTCATTTTCATCCATTCCGTCTTCGATAGAGATAATTGGATAATTGGCAGCTAATTCAGCTAAATAATCCGCTTGTTCTTCTGAACTTCTGATTTTTCCTGTTGGACCTTCAAATTTCGAATAATCGTATTTTCCGTCAACGTAAAACTCAGAAGAAGCACAATCCAAAGCGACCATTACTTCGTCTCCAAATTTATAACCCGCCGCTTCCACCGCTTTTTTGATAGTATCCAAAGCATCTTCGGTTCCACCTGCCAGGTTTGGAGCAAAACCTCCTTCATCACCCACGGCCGTACTCAACCCTCTGTCGTGTAACACTTTTTTTAGATTATGGAAAATTTCTGTCCCCATTTGCATTGCTTGGGTAAAAGAAGTTGCTTTCACCGGGATGATCATAAATTCTTGAAACGCGATAGGCGCATCAGAATGAGAACCTCCGTTAATGATATTCATCATTGGCACAGGCAATGTATTTGCAGAAACTCCACCTATGTATCTGTATAATGGCAATCCTAGTTCGTTAGCAGCCGCTTTTGCAGCCGCAAGAGAAACACCAAGAATAGCATTGGCTCCTAAGTTTGATTTGTTTGGCGTACCATCTAACTCAATCATCGTTTGGTCAATTAAGTTTTGTTCGAAAACTGATGTTCCTAATAATTCTTGAGCAATTTTAGTATTTACATTTTCAACTGCTTTTAAAACTCCTCTTCCAAGAAAGGCTTTGCCACCATCGCGTAATTCTACTGCTTCAAATTTTCCTGTTGAAGCTCCTGATGGAACTGCTGCTCTACCTAATATACCATTTTCGGTAATTACGTCTACTTCTACAGTAGGATTTCCCCTTGAATCGAAAATTTGTCTTGCGTGAATTTTGATAATAATACTCATTTTTATTGTTTTAAATATTGAAATATAATTTATTAAGCTACAAAGATATTATATCTAAACAAATGATTAATTAAATATACCGAATGTTATTAACGAAAACGTTGTAATATTATGGCGTCCAAAGTTATAAATTGATTCCCCGAAAATTGATACGGGTATTTTAAAAAAAAGATCGATTTTTAAAACTAAAATTCTCTAAATCTAATCCTCAAGGAATTCTTTAAATAAAATAATTAATGGTAAAAAATTGAAAACAGTAGCTTTTTGAATTCGCATTTATAAATAGTACTTTTGCAGACTATTTATACAAATATGGGCTTTTTAGAAGAAATACAGCGAAGAAGAACTTTTGGGATTATTTCGCATCCCGATGCCGGTAAAACAACATTGACTGAAAAGTTGCTCCTTTTTGGAGGTGCCATTCAGGAAGCCGGTGCGGTAAAGAACAACAAAATCAAAAAAGGAGCTACAAGCGACTTTATGGAAATTGAACGCCAGAGAGGAATCTCCGTGTCGACCTCGGTGTTGGCCTTTATTTACAAGGACAAAAAAATAAACATTCTCGATACTCCTGGACACAAGGATTTTGCCGAAGACACTTTTAGAACCTTAACAGCGGTCGATAGCGTAATTGTTGTTATTGACGTTGCCAAAGGAGTTGAGGAACAAACGGAAAAATTAGTTGCCGTTTGCCGAATGCGAAAAATTCCCATTATCGTTTTTATCAATAAACTGGATCGTGAAGGAAAAGACGCTTTTGACCTGATGGACGAAGTCGAACAAAAACTGGGTTTAACAGTTACTCCATTGAGTTTTCCCATAGGAATGGGTTATGATTTCAAAGGAATTTATAATTTATGGGAACAAAACATCAACTTGTTTAGTGGGGATAGTAGAAAAAATATCGAGGAAACGATTGCCTTTTCGGATGTAAAAAACCCTGGATTGGAAAAAATTATTGGAGAAATACCTGCCGATAAATTACGTGAAGAATTAGAATTGATTGACGAAGTATATCCAAAATTTGATCGACAAGATTATTTAGACGGAAAGCTACAACCTGTATTTTTTGGTTCGGCATTGAATAATTTTGGGGTTCGCGAACTCCTAGACTGCTTTGTTCAGATTGCTCCATCGCCAAGACCTAAAGAATCAGAAACGAGATTGGTTGACCCGAAAGAAGAAAAAATGAGCGGTTTTGTTTTTAAAATCCACGCTAATATGGATCCAAAACACCGCGACCGTTTGGCTTTCATCAAAGTCGTTTCGGGCACTTTCGAAAGAAACAAGCCTTATTACCATGTTCGCCAGAAAAAGAATCTAAAATTCTCTAGTCCGAACGCCTTTTTTGCCGAAAAGAAGGAAATCGTCGATATCTCCTATCCCGGTGATATTGTGGGCTTGCACGACACGGGGAATTTCAAGATTGGCGACACGCTGACCGAAGGCGAAATCATGAGTTTCAAGGGAATTCCGAGTTTCTCTCCAGAACATTTCAGGTACATCAATAATGCCGATCCGATGAAAGCTAAACAACTAGACAAGGGGATCGATCAGTTGATGGACGAAGGGGTTGCGCAATTATTCACGCTTGAAATGAACAACAGAAAAATCATTGGAACTGTAGGAGCGCTTCAATATGAGGTCATCCAATACCGACTAGAACACGAATATGGTGCCAAATGTACTTATGAGAATTTCCCGGTGCATAAGGCATGTTGGGTAAAACCCAATGATCCTAAAAGTGAAGAGTTCAAGGAATTCAGAAGAATAAAACAAAAATTCCTAGCTCATGATAAATACGGGCAATTGGTCTTCCTTGCCGATTCGGATTTTACAATCCAAATGACGCAGAATAAATTTCCTAACGTGAAGTTGTTTTTTACTTCGGAATTTGAGTGAATCCAAACCCTAACCCTATTTGAAGTATTGCTTCATACCTCGCAATAACTGAAGCCGAAACCGGATTGAGAACATACTAATCAAATAGTTTTACAACTACACTTATTTAAAGAAAAAAACCCTATTCCAAGTCTTGGAACGGGGTCTTTAATTAAAATTTGGCAGGCCTTTTAACCCTGAATTTTATTGTTTTGATTTGCTCTCAATTTAAGAAAAACATAAACCAAAGCCATCAAGGCTAAAACCCAAATAAAATCATCTATAGGTGCCGCAGCAGCATCAGTTCCTTCCATGTCACTGATGTCGTCTGTTTCTCCAGGTTGTTGTGCAAATAGAGCAAAATTAGAACACAAGCAAAAGAAAACTAAATAATATTTTAATAAATTATTTTTCATAGTATTGATGTTTAATTGTCGATTTGGTTATTCAATAACCAAACTCGCTTTTCTAGTTAACTAATTTTTTACTCACTTTAATTTGGTTTTCGGAAGTGATTTCAACAATCAGGACTTGATTACCAAGCTTGGCGCTTTCGATAGTTGTATCGTTAGCATTTACTTTCGATTTTTCGAAAATAAGACGTCCACTGATATCATATATTTTAACGTTGTCAATGGTTGACCCACTAGATTTGATGTGTATTGTGCCCTTGTTTTTATATACAGCAACACTGTTGTCATTAAAAACGGATGCATTGATTCCCAAGGTTTTTTGATATTTCAACGAGAATCTGGCGTTGTCAACACCGGCAGCTGCTGTGAAAGCATAGGCTCCTGCTTTCAAATCTGTTTCGATTCCAGTAGAGTTGTCTTTAAGGAAAACGGCTTGACTTCCTGAAAAAAGGCCATCCACATGGTCAATGGCAATGGTATACTCACCTGCAAGATCTGTTTTGAAAGCCAATGGCACCACATCCGTTCCGTCAAAAGGCAAGCTTCTTCCTTGGATTACAAATTCTTCGTTATTAAGGAAAGAGTTTAATGCTATAGCGCTATCGTTAATGTATTTTCCATCAATTCCTGCATCAACGCCTTGTGTGGCATCTGTCATGTAAGCCACTAACATTTGGCTAAAAACACCTGTTGTATTGGTCAAGTTTACCCAAACACGGTTTCTTTCGACAGTATTTCTGGTTTTAAAGAATGGTGCGCTGTTATTGGTAGTTCGCATCGCATTGGTGAAATCCAATGTAGTGGCTGCTACTCCTGTTTTTACAATAAAACCTTGACCTACTGCTACTGTTCCGTCCGGAACTCCACTACCATTACCAGAAGCAGCGGCCGTAACTGTTATTCCAACTAAATTATAAGTAGCATACGCTGTACCAGTTCCTGCATTTGTTTTTCTCCAAAAATATAATGTACCATCCGTTGAATTACCATTAATGAATGCATCAGCACTTATTGTTGACGGATACGGATTCCCAACAGCATTATAGGTACTAGAAGTAAGACCTGTAACACTAACATCTCCATTATTTGGCAATCCCGTGAAAGCACCATCATAGGTCAGGGTTGCAGTACCTAAAGCATAGGCAGATCCTCCTCCCAGATTTGAAGGATCTTCGTTTGGCATACGGATTAAATAACCGTTAGCTGCTGCAAATGGAGTCGTTGATGGACTAACAACTGTATTATATAGATTTGTAGATGGATTGTACGTATAGAATCGTGTTGCGTTTGTTAAAGGAGAGAAAGCCAATAAATTTTGGCTGTCTACCGGCGAAGACCACATCGTATAATCCAAACGATATAAAGCATTACTGTCGCGGATTACAGTAATAGCACCTGAATTAGCATTCACCGTGGTTGCAGCATCCTGAATTAAGTTGGCATTATTACTAAAAGTTAATGTGGCAGGAGCTGTTACAGTAACCGCACCAGTTACAGTGACATTATTTCCAGTAGGAATAGTTGCAACTGCACTGTTATTAACTGTTAAAGTTTTTGCAGTAATATTCGCAGCAGCTGAATAAGCTCCTGCGATAATGGCATCAAGGGAAGCTGTTGGAGCACCATTTGACCAAGCTGTAGTCCAAGTAGTTGAAGTTGCTGTGATACTTACATCATCAATATAAATAGTGGATGCTGTTCTATACCAACGAAGCCTAATATTTGTACCAGGATTATTAATTACAGCAGATATCTGATAAAAAGTATTGAGTACTGAAAAAGTATTTGCTTGAGTATATGTCGAGCCTACTTGTGTGTAAGAGGTCCCTCCATCAGTTGAAATTTGCAATTGAACTCCAGCAGAGCTAGAAGAAGAAGCCGCTGCCCAAAACGTTACAGTACCTACACCATTTGTTATGACAGGCGTACTTAAACATGCACCAGTAGAGGATTTGATTTGTGCAGAATAAGCCCCACTATTTCTAGTTGTTCCTCTAATTACATTACCCAATTTCCATGTTCCAGAACCTAAAGTAGTGTCTGTACCAGCATCAGCAGCAATAGTAGAAGCAGCCCCTGTACCTGTATAAGTAGTAGGCATACCTGTCTCAAATCCTTCTGTTATCTGCCCCCAACTCACCTGAGCATTCATCAATAATAAGGCAAACAATACAAGCAATCCATTGATTGTTGTTTTACTTTTTGCGGTAAAAGAGTCCCTTCTAGACGTAGTACCTAATTTCTCGAATAAACTATTTTTCATCATAATAAAATTTAGTAGGTTATGGTTTTTCTAAAAAAATAAACCGGTACAAATGTAGTTTGGTTCCGTTATTTTGTAAAAAATTTCAGGTTACTAAACTATTA
>NZ_CAWURC010000049.1:0-8100 GCF_963925185.1 uncultured Flavobacterium sp.
CTCCAATAAGACGCATTCGATTTCTCAATGCGGTTGCAAATATAAGAACCTTTTTTTGTTTTACAAAAACTATTTTTATAAAAAGAATGACTATTTCATCAGCTGTTTTTTAATCGTTTCATTTTCTTGGTTTTAATCCAAAAACGCCCTTCCCCAATCCGGCAAAAAGAACTAATACTTCACGTATTCTTCTATTTCTAAACCGTAGCCTATCATCCCCACGCGCTTGGTTTGCTGGGTGTTCGACAGCAAGCGGATCTTCGAGATGTCGATGTCGTGCAAAATCTGCGCGCCAATCCCAAAATCCCGATTGTCCATTTTGATTTGCGCCGCCTTGAAAATGCCCTTGGTTTGCAATTCTTTCAATTCAACAATGCGGTTCAATAAATCTCCGGATTGCGATTCCTGATTGATAAATAATACGGCACCTTTGCCGTCAGTATTGATTATTTCGAAAAGATCACAAAGTTTTTTATTGGCATCATTGGTGAGCGTACCCAAGATGTCGTTGTTGATCAAGGTGGCGTTAATACGCGTTAATACTGATTCGCCAATATTCCAAGTTCCTTTTGTCAAGGCAACATGTATGCGATTATTGGTGGTTTGCAGGTAAGCCCTTAATCGAAAGGTACCAAAACGAGTTTCTATCTCAAAATCCTCTTTCTTAATAATTAGACTGTCGTGTTGCATTCTATAAGCTACCAAATCCTCAATGGAAACAATTTTTAAATCAAATTTCTTGGCCACTTTGATCAATTGGGGTAATCGTGCCATTGTTCCATCCTCATTCATGATTTCTACAATCACACCAGCCGATTTAAAGCCTGCTAATCGCGCAAAATCTATAGCAGCCTCAGTATGCCCGGTGCGTCTTAAAACACCTCCTTGTTTAGCAATTAATGGAAATATGTGTCCTGGTCTGGCGAGATCATGTGTTTTTGTATTTTGGTTAGCCAAAGCTAATATTGTAGCGGCTCTATCCGAAGCAGAAATACCTGTGGTCACTCCATTTCCTCTCAAATCTACCGAAACTGTAAAGGCAGTCTCTAACGGATCGGTATTGTTATTTACCATTGCATGCAATCCCAATTCCTTACAACGACTTTCAGTCAAAGGTGCGCAAATCAATCCGCGACCGTGAGTAGCCATGAAATTGATCATTTCTGGCGTTACCTTTTCGGCAGCAGCAAGAAAATCGCCCTCGTTTTCTCGTCCTTCATCATCAACAACAATGATGACTTTGCCTTGACGAATGTCTTCGATAGCCTCTTCAATGGTGTTGAGTTGTATTTTTCTAGTAGCCATAATTGTGTTTATTTTGGAGATGGAAACATTTTTTTTAATATTCTTTGAAAAGGAGCCAGAAAAACATCCAAGTTAATTAACCCAATATCATTCGTAGCTCTATAGGTCAATAAAATAGCTAGTGGTGACAGAATTAACGTGGACAGCCAAGCACCTACAAAGGGTGAAAGTTCGTCTTCTTGTGCTATTCGTTTGCCAAAAGTATTGATAAAATGAAAAGAAATAAAGATTAAAACAGCAAAAACTATTGGTAATCCAAGGCCTCCTTTTCTAATAATAGCACCTAATGGGGCTCCAATAAAAAACATTAGGAAACAAGCAAACGCTATTACAAATTTGTCATAGAATGCTAGCAAGTGACCGTTGATATTTTTCTGTTTGTATTCTAGTTCTGTGTTGGTTCCATTGATAGAATATAGGGTACTTTCAATGTTACTGTTGGCCATTTCCAAGATTTTTAATTTTTGCTCATTAGTATACAATGACAATAAATTATTTGGAAGAGGCTTGTTTTTTGGAGGACTTATTATTTTAGAATTTTTATTAATTCTAATCCGTTGACTAATGTTTTCTGAAAACGACAAAATATCAGTTTTTATGGTCTTGTTCAACGAATCTAGCGTATAGGACAATTCGCTTAAGTTTAGCATTGTATTGGTACTGGTGATGCTTGCATCATCCACATTAACTGTATTCAATTTAGTTAAGTCAATGTTAATCGTATATTTTTTAAAGGAACTTTTTGCAAAAGGCATTTTATTCCAGTCTTCATATTTTTTAAGAAGGAGGTCTTCATAATAATATCCGTCATGCAATACTAACTTTAATGTACTAGACTTTTCGCTGCTTATCAATTCGCCATTTTTGGCCTTGATTACCGTTTTACTACCACCGGCAATTTGAGATTTTTTATGAATGGTTATCCCCGTTAATGTATTTCCGTTTACACCCGATTTTTTATTGACTTTGATGTTATACAAGCCCACATCACTAAATTGTCCTTCGGCAATAGCTAAAGCGGGTTTTAATTGCGCAATGTTTTTCCTGAAATTGATAAATTTATATTCAGCGTAGGGAATGACGTTATTAGCAAAAAGGAAGGCCACTATACTTAATATGGATATAAAAATAATTAAGCTTTTCATAGCTCTTTGTAATGAAATCCCTGCTGATTTCATAGCGGCAAATTCATAGTTTTCAGCTAAGTTTCCAAAAGTCATTATTGAGGCCAGTAAAACAGACAAGGGCAATACCAGCGGAATGATCCGGGGCATGGCAAACAATAAAAATTTGATAACCATGGTTAAATCCAAGTCTTTTCCAGCTAATTCTGCTATAAAAAGCCAAACAGTCTGAAGAATGAATATGAAAAACAAGATTACAAATACCAAGGTAAATGTAGTCAGGAAGGTTTTTAATAAATATTTGTCGAGAATTTTCACCTAGGGTTTAATCTAATTTATTGATGTAGTAATTTGGATATTTACTTTCAGCAAAGGTAAATTGATTTTTCGACAAAGGTTGATTGGTTTTAAAAGAATTAACGGTCAATGTGGTTTTTGTTCCTTTCTTGCCTATTTCTATCAAATTGTAAATGTGTTTAGTCTGAACATCTATACCTAATAATATCTCTTTTCTTTGATCTTTAGCGCTGGTAGGTAAAAGTTTTATGTATTGAATTTTTCTACCTTTAATGTCTTGTAAATCACCTATCTTGTAGGTGTAGCCAGAATTAAAAAAAGTTAACATTTTTGAGGGAGTAATGGCATTATCGTCTTTTTCGTCGACTGTCGAAATTGTTATTTCTTCATCTTCAGGAATTATGGTGTAGCTTTTTTTTCCGTCAAAAATTTTGGTAACACCCATGAAATTTAAAATGTATTGGTTGTCTTTCATGGTTACATTTCCTTTGCTGTCTTGATTGATGTTCTCTTTGACATTATTCAAGGAATATTTAAAATCAATTACAATATTATCGTAGCTTTTTACTTTTGATGTCACCTGATCTAAAAGATTTTTTGCCTCTTTATTCTGAGCTTGAACCGAAAAGCTAAACAGGAGCAAAAACGGGATAATGATAAATTTGAGTTGGATTTTTTGTATTTGAAGTATCATTTATTATAATTTTTATTAAAGCATGTTTAAACACACAATGAGTTATAATGGCGTTCGTAAACAATCATTAGGACTGTTCATTATTGAAAAATTGATCAAGAGAACTCATGTCTAAAATATTTACACTTCGCGCTTTACTACCTTCAAAAGGGCCAACAATTCCAGCGGCTTCAAGTTGATCAATCAACCTCCCGGCTCTGTTGTAACCCAATTTTAGTTTTCTTTGTAACAAGGAAGCCGAACCTTGTTGTGCATTTACAATAACTTCGGCAGCTTCTCTAAACAAAGTATCTCTTTCAGAAATATCAACATCAAGATTAATGCCACTTTCTTCTCCAATAAATTCTGGAAGTAAATAAGCAGTTGCGTAGGCTTTTTGGGAACCAATAAATTCTGTGATTTTTTCCACTTCTGGAGTATCAATAAAAGCGCATTGCACACGTACTACATCATTTCCATTTGTATAAAGCATATCACCTCTACCTATCAATTGATCGGCACCTTGTCCATCAAGAATGGTTCGAGAATCAATTTTTGAAGTTACTCTAAAAGCAATTCTCGCAGGAAAATTGGCCTTGATTAAACCTGTAATTACGTTGACTGATGGTCTTTGTGTTGCAATAATCAGGTGGATTCCAATCGCTCGGGCTAATTGTGCTAATCGCGCAATGGGAGTTTCAACTTCTTTCCCAGCGGTCATAATCAAATCGGCAAATTCATCTACAACCAATACAATATAAGGTAGAAAACGATGTCCATTTTCAGGATTTAATTTTCTTGATTTGAATTTGTCGTTGTATTCCTTGATGTTTCGAACCATCGCATCTTTCAACAATGAATAGCGATTATCCATTTCTACACAAAGCGAATTTAAGGTATTGACTACTTTGGCATTGTCTGTGATTATGGCGTCTTCTGAATCGGGTAGTTTGGCTAAATAATGTCTTTCAATTTTATTAAAAAGAGTTAACTCCACCTTTTTTGGATCGACCAAAACAAACTTGATTTCAGCAGGATGTTTTTTGTATAATAAAGAAGTAATCACAGCATTTAGACCAACAGATTTTCCTTGTCCTGTTGCTCCGGCCATTAATAAGTGAGGCATTTTAGCCAAATCGACCACGAAAGTTTCGTTAGAAATGGTTTTTCCCAAAGCAATAGGTAATTCCATTTCTGCCTCTTGAAATTTAGCTGAACCAATGACGCTTTTCATAGAAACCATTGTCGGATTCTTGTTGGGAACTTCGATTCCGATGGTTCCTTTTCCTGGAATGGGAGCAATGATACGAATCCCCAATGCGGATAATGACAAAGCTATATCGTCTTCTAAACTCTTTATTTTTGAAATTCGAATTCCAGCTTCGGGCACGATTTCATATAATGTAACCGATGGACCAACAGTGGCTTTAATTTGTGCAATTTCAATTTTATAATTGCGAAGCGTTTCAACAATCCTGTTTTTATTGTCTTCTAGTTCTTCCTGGTTGATAGTGATTCCGCCAGTTGAATATTCTTTTAATAAATCAATTGTTGGGTATTTGTAATTGGATAAATCCAAAGTAGGGTCGAATAGTCCAAAATCGGCAACTAATTTTGAAGCCAAGTTTTCTTCTATAATATCTTCTTCGGTAGCCTTTTCGATTACAAAATGATCATCATCAGTTAGGATAATTTCGGGTTCGTGTGAGGGAACCACTTCCATCGGAATCGTTTTTAAACTAATTTCCGAAGGATTATTGATCGTTGGTTTTAAGGCTTCTTTGTTTAATTCGAATTGAGACCCAGTTGTTTTCAAATGAATTTCCTCTGATACATCCTCTGGGTCTTCAACGGCATATTCTTCTAAGTTATAAGCATTGGAGTTAATATTCGTAGAACCTATATCTGATTTAATTTCTTTCTTGGTGCTTTCAAAAAAGGATTTTATTTTTTCGGGAGATACTTTAATTTTGAAAATTAAGTAAATGATGAGTCCAAAAATTAAAACAAGCAAAGTGCCTGTATTGCCAATGTAATCTTGAGAAAACAAATTCAGTTCATAACCAATGGTTCCGCCCAACTCGGGAAGGGAAGTGGCAAAAAAACTAAATAATACTGATAAGATGATAAGAACGAACAAGTCCCAAAACCAAATGTTCTTCAGTTTCTTTAAGGAAATATCCAATATTAAAAATATACCCGTCAGGAAAAATAATCGAACAAACAAAAAAGAAGCAATTCCGAAGCCTTTATAAACGATTAAATCTGCTAGAAAAGCCCCAAATTTACCCAACCAATTTTGAACAACGTCACCTCTGTCGGTTAGTTCGTTTACAGCACTTTGATCCTGTTGTCCGTATATGAAAAAGGAAATGAAAGCTAGTAATAAAGCGATTGAAAACAATACCAAAAGCGAGCCTAAAACAATTTTATATTGTTTAGACATTTCCCAAGATTTTCGTGCCTCAGATTTTGAATCAATTTTCTTGTCTGGAGCTACTTTTTTTACTGTTTTTGCCATTCTTTAATTGTACTGTTTCCTATAAAATTTTTGGAATATATATAATTAATCCAATTGTGATTGCGGTGAAAGCTGCAAATAGAACCGCTCCGGCGGCAATATCTTTAATAAATCCTATTCGTTCGTGATAGTTAGGATGTATAAAATCGGCCACTTTTTCGATAGCCGTATTCAATCCTTCGATACTCATCACTAAACCAATAGATAAAATTTGAAACAACCATTCGGTTTTTGTAATAGTAAAGTAAAAACCAGCAATTGTCATCACTACAGCAATACTAAATTGCACCATCACACTATGTTCGGTTGTAATCAATTTTAAGGCACCTTTTATTGCGAAGGAAATGCTTTTTAGTCTTCCGCTAAAAAAGGAGTTGTCTTTTTGAAATTTCATTTCTAAATTTTAAAGTACTGCTAAAGCAGCTTCGTAATTAGGTTCGTTTGCGATTTCTGATACTTGTTCCGTATGAACAATGCTTCCGTTTTCATCGACAACAATGATGGCTCTTGAATGTAAACCGGCTAATACTCCTTCGGTAATTTCTAAACCGTTGATTTTTCCAAAACTACCGTTTTGAAAATCAGATAGATTAATCACGTTTTCGATTCCTTCAGCACCACAAAAACGTTTTTGGGCAAAAGGTAAATCTCTGGAAATACATAATACGGAGGTGTTTTCAAATTGAGCAGCACTCGCATTAAATTTCCTTACAGAGCTAGCACAAGTTCCGGTATCGATGCTTGGAAAAATATTTAAAACTAATTTTTTTCCTAAAAAATCAGTAAGTGTAGCAATCGAAAGATCGCTTTTTACTAATTTAAAATCGGATAGTTTTGTGCCAACTTTAGGTAATTCACCTGAGGTTTGAATTGGATTTCCTCCTAATGTTATTGATGCCATACTTTTTTTTCTTTTTTTTAATGTGCCTCAAAAGTATGAAAATTTATTTACGATTTATAGTTTTTTGATTTCCGATTTCCGATTATGTTAATTGGATAAACGATATACTATTAAACTATAGTTTTTATTTATGAAAATTAAGTTTAAAACCGGTTTTTTTCGATAAATTTACGTTCAAATTAAAATTAATAAAATTATGGAAAATAACGCAAATCCTAGTAAGACATCCTACAGCATTAATGAAGAAAGTAAATGTCCTTTTTCTGGGGCTACTACATCTAAACACAGTGCTGGAAACGGAACAAAAAACATTGATTGGTGGCCCAATCAGTTAAAATTGAATATTCTTCGTCAAAATTCTTCACTTTCGAATCCAATGGGAGATTCGTTTGACTATGCAACTGAATTCAAATCTCTAGATTTAGCTGTTTTAAAGAAAGATATTCTTGACTTGATGACTACCTCTCAAGATTGGTGGCCAGCTGATTATGGTAGTTACGCTGGGTTTTTTATTCGTCTGGCTTGGCATAGTGCTGGAACATATAGAACGGCAGATGGTCGTGGTGGTGCTGGTTCAGGAACGCAACGTTTTGCACCTCTAAACAGTTGGCCAGATAACGGAAATCTTGACAAAGCACGGTTGTTGTTATGGCCAATAAAACAAAAATACGGAAGAAAAATTTCTTGGGCAGATTTAATGATTCTTGCTGGAAACTGTGGTTTGGAATCAGCTGGTTTTAAGACTTTTGGTTTTGCAGGAGGAAGAACAGATGTATGGGAACCGGAAGAAGATATTTATTGGGGTTCAGAGAAAGAATGGTTAGACGATAAAAGATATTCGGGTGACAGAGAATTAGAAAATCCATTGGCAGCTGTTCAAATGGGATTGATTTATGTTAATCCAGAAGGTCCAAACGGAAATCCTGATCCATTATTGGCAGCTCGTGATATTCGCGAAACTTTTGCCCGAATGGCAATGAATGATGAAGAAACAGTTGCGCTTATAGCCGGAGGCCACACCTTAGGTAAAACACACGGCGCTGCAGATCCAAATAAATATGTTGGTGTTGAACCAGCTGCTGCAGGTATCGAGGAACAAAGTAAAGGTTGGAAAAATACTTTTGGTACCGGTAAAGCAGGCGATACCATTACAAGCGGATTGGAAGGTGCGTGGACAACAACACCAACCAAATGGAGTAATAATTATTTTGAAAATTTATTTGGTTTTGACTGGGAATTATTCAAAAGTCCAGCAGGTGCTCATCAATGGAGACCAGCT
>NZ_CAWURC010000050.1:0-19344 GCF_963925185.1 uncultured Flavobacterium sp.
CTTATTTGATCAGAATGATTGTAAGCATACATTCCTGTGTAGTTTCTGTATTCGCCCATTAGCAAGTCTTTTGCATCAGCATCTAATTCCATCGCGTCTACATTTTTTTTCATCGCTTCATCTGCAAGAGCGGCATCATTAGCAAGATCTTGCATATTGTTATAAGAATCATAAATAGCAAAAGTATAATCACCCGCAAAGGTATGTGCAAAAATAGCTGATTGTGTTATGGTTCTTTCTTTCGAATTAGATAGATTCATAAATTTTTCATGTAACTCTAAAAAAGTTTCAGAATTCTCTCTTGGAACCGTCACATAGGTAATGTTGACTATTTGAGCATTCACAAAAAGGCTAACTGTTAAAAATAATCCTGTAATAATTTGTTTCATAATCTTTGTTTTTAAGTTGATGGTTATAGATATTAGACACAATAAATAAACATAGTGACATGTTTAGTACATACGTACTATGATTTTTACCGAGCTAAATCCTATTTTATCGACCAAGATATACTTTTTATTTTATATTGCAATTAAAAATACAATAAAAAGCAATACGGCCTCTTAACGATTGGTCATCGCTCTATTTTGTTTGTAATATCTCAGCTTTTGAATAGTGATTATTTAAGCTTTGAGGGTTATTAAAATTAATTTTCGGATAATCTGTTTTGATTGACTTTTACTCTAAGTAGATAGAAATCAACGATATAATGACTAAATCATTATAAAATAGTAAAGAGAAATCAAACCAAATAACAAGGATTTAAACTTGCGGAGCAACCTTTGGAGCAACCGGTATTCTCGCTATATCTTAGCTTAGATTATTAAATTTAAGAAATATGTATAAGGTGTTAAGGTCAACAAAGTCGGCGGTTCGGTTTAGTTTAAAACATTCCAAGAAGCATTTGTCATCAAATTTGTATAAAGAAAGTTTAATTGTTTTATGGTTCATATTTGGAGGTGCAGACAAACGAGTTAGTTACTCCACAGCTTATACTGTTTCTTATTCAGATTGGAGGTAAATGGAAACTACCTATCACAAAGTAATACCAAATCAAGGCACACTTAAATTTGGAAAAATTCTTCAAATAGTTGATGGGATTTCAGGAAAAGTTCTTTCGGAACAATTAAAAAGTCTTGAAAGTGATGAACTGGTTGTAAGAAAGCAGTTTGAAGAAATCCCTCTAAGAGTGGAATATGCATTAACCGAAAGGTTGAAAGAACTGTAGGAAGTATTGAAGCCATAGAGAAATGGTCTACTACTGTAGGTAAATATAGAAATGGCTATATTATAAAGGTATCGACTAAAGGCTGCCCTTAGGAGCTCACAATCTTAAAAACCAAACTGCGCAAGTCTTAATTCTCTATATGTATTGGTATAATTTTTTATAGTAGTTTCTTTCAACTCTAATTTGATAGCATTCTTCCAAATTTTAGTGTTCTCAGATTCGTTAAAAGTTACATGATTCAATGTCCAAAGCTGCAGTTCATATATTATATTGTAGAGATCAATGCCCCTATCGGTTAAATAATATTCTTTGATTTTTTTATCGGTTTTGTTTCGCTCGAAATTAAGAACACCTAATGCAATTAGTTTTTTTAGTCTATCTATAAGTACATTTGATGAAATGTGCTCAGCAGACTCATTTAAAAATTGAGAAAACGTATTTTTATTTCTAAATAAGTCGCGAACAATAATCAATGACCACCTATCTCCTAACAAATCGAGAGATACTTTACAGGCACAAACTGACTCGTCTTGCTGGTAGATTATTTTTTTCATTTGAAATAAATAGGATATATTTTTCAAAAGTACAAAAAAATAAAGCATTACAGGAAACATTACATATGCTTTATATTTTATAGGAGTGTTAAAATATCTTTCAACTAATAATGTAATTCCCTTTTAATTATTTTTTTATCGTCTTTTTAAAAGAGTTCTATCTCGTAACTTTCCAGTCAATAATATGGTAATACTTATAGTACACTTCTAATTTAATTTCTGAATTTGGATTTGTGTTTAATGCAGTAAATTGGTCATGCCCGGTTCCCTGAATCTATTTTAGATTTATCTATCCTTACAAAGAAATAGCCTTCAGGTCATGAAGGCTATTTATTTCTACTTTACATTAAATTTATTTTTAAAAAAACCTATTTTTTATAGCTAAATACTTTTGTTTCTTCATTCATTGAACCAATCAAAGTTAAAATTTCATCGCTATGCCCTTCTATTGATGACCAGAATTTTTTATCATCATCAGACATAGACCCTCCTAAATTCGCTTCTTCATAAGCAGCAAAATCAGACCAAGAGTTAAAAACTTGATAGGTTTGAAAATCTGCTCCGGAGCCATAAAGGTGCTGCGACGCGAAATGAGCTTCTGCATGACCGGTTTCTTTTATGTTTTTAAGGCTACCATTTATTATACCCTCTTGAAATACTTTATTCATTCCCCATTTAACTTCATATGTACTAACAACAACAACTTTTTTTGTTGACCAATCCATATCTTCTATAGAGAACTGAAGCTTTTCTAAACCTATATTTTGTCTTATTTGATCAGAATGATTGTAAGCATACATTCCTGTGTAGTTTCTGTATTCGCCCATTAGCAAGTCTTTTGCATCAGCATCTAATTCCATCGCGTCTACATTTTTTTTCATCGCTTCATTTGCAAGGGCGGCGTCATTAGCAAGATCTTGCATATTGTTATAAGAATCATAAATAGCAAAAGTATAATCACCCGCAAAGGTATGTGCAAAAATAGCTGATTGTGTTATGGTTCTCTCTTTCGAATTAGATAGATTCATAAATTTTTCATGTAACTCTAAAAAAGTTTCAGAATTCTCTCTTGGAACCTTCACATAGGTAATGTTGACTATTTGAGCGTTCACAAAAAGACTAACTGTTAAAAATAATCCTGTAATAATTTGTTTCATAATCTCTGTTTTTAAGTTGATGGTTATAGATATTAGACGCAATAAATAAGCATAGTGACATATTTAGTGCATACGTACTATGATTTTTACCGAGCTACATCCTATTTTATCGACCAAGATACACTTTTTATTTTATATTGCAATTAAAAATATAATAAAAAGCAATACGGCCTCTTAACGATAGGTTATCGCTCTATTTTGTTTGTAATATCTCAGCTTTTGAATACAGAAAGTTTATTAGTAACAATATATAACCAGTTTCCCATTATCTTTTTATACTTCCCGAGCAACCTTTAGAGCAACTCTAAAAACCAAAAAACCCGTAAGTCATTGTTTATAAATGAGTTACGGGATAATTTTGTGGTACCTCCAGGGATCGAACCAGGGACACATGGATTTTCAGTCCATTGCTCTACCATCTGAGCTAAGGTACCTTTCTTAAGGCGCGTGCAAATATAGAATGATTTTTAATTGAATCAAAACAATTTTAAAAAAAAATCTATTCGTAACTTCGCCTCGTTAAACATAAATTATGATTCTAGCTATCGATGTTGGGAATACCAGAATTAAAGCCGCTGTATTTGAGGGTAGTAAGCGGTTAGAGACTTTTGTTATTGTAAAATTTGAACTTGAAAAAGGAATTCAAAAAATTTTAGAAACTCATAAAAAGATAACTGATTTAGTTGTTGCATCTGTTACGGATGTCGAAAAACAATCTTTCACAGTTTTTAAAAACACTCTAAATATTCATTTTGTTTCGCATAACGACGCATTTCCTTTCGATAATTGCTATGAAACACCTCAAACTTTAGGGATTGATAGAATGGTGCTTGCTGCAGGCGCAACGCTACAGTTTCCTAATCAAAATCGTTTGGTTATCGATGCCGGAACTTGTATAACGTATGATTTTATCGACAAAAATAACAAATATCTCGGCGGAGCGATTTCGCCCGGACTGCATTTGAGGTATGCAGCATTACATAATTTTACAGACAAACTCCCATTGTTAGAACTAGAAAATCCAAAACGTTTTATTGGAAAATCAACATCAGAATCAATCCATTCTGGAGTGGTAAATGGTTTGGTTTGTGAAATAGATGGTTTTATCAATCAATATAAGGAACAATATTCAAATTTTATAATAATTTTAACGGGCGGAGACACAGATTTTTTGGCTAACCAATTAAAAAATACCATATTTGCCAATTCAAATTTCCTTTTGGAAAGTTTGAACCAAACATTTCAATATAAAATTAAAAATGATTAAAAAAATTATAATAAGCGCTTGTTTACTTTTGTCATTAATGTCTTTTGCACAAGGAGGGAGTTCGTCACCATATTCGTTTTACGGAATTGGGGAAGTTAGGTTTAAAGGATCATTAGAAAATCGTTCTATGGGAGGGTTATCTATCGCGCCAGACAGTATTCACATTAATTTACAAAATCCGGCAGGGTATGCTAATTTAAAATTGACGTCTTTTACAATTGGAGGAAGTCGCAGTTCTACAAAATTAAAAACAGATGCCGAATCAGCAAGCGCGCAAAGAACAACATTAGATTATTTGGCTTTGGCTTTGCCTTTTGGAAAACTGGGAGTTGGTTTTGGATTAATTCCCTACTCTTCAGTGGGTTATAAAATAGAGTCTATAAGTACTGACAATAGTCAAAACAATAAACGGTTTAATGGTTCAGGCGGTGTAAACAAGGTTTTCTTGGGAATGGGATATAAATTAGCGCCCAACTTAAGCATTGGAGCTGATGCACATTATAATTTTGGAAAGATCGAAACCAATAGTCTTGAGTTTATGCCTTTTATTCCAATCGGTTCTCGTGAATTGAACACGTCAGATTTATCGGGTGTGAATTTTAATTTTGGAATGATGTATCAAACCAAAATTAGTAAAAAACTATCCCTTTTTAGTAGTTTAAACTTTTCGCCTGAGAGCACTTTGGCGTCTCAAAACACAAGGAACATTTCAACAGTAGTTTTAAACTCAAATATCGGTGTTCAAGTCGTTGACGAAATGGAGAATTTGAGCACTCCAACGGATTTAAAATTGCCAAGTAAATTGTCATTTGGTGCAGGAATAGGTGATTCTGGAAAATGGTTATTGGGAGCTGAAATCACTTCACAAAACAAAGGAAATTTAGCCAATTCGTATAACACAATCGATAATGTCGTTTACGAAAAATATTCAAAATATAGTATTGGGGGATATTACGTTCCAAATTCAAAATCATTTTCAAGTTATGCCAAAAGAATTACCTACAGAGCCGGACTTAAATATGAAAAAACAGGACTGGTAATTAACTCAAAGTCCATCAATGATATGGGATTGACACTTGGGGTAGGTTTGCCTATTACGGGTTCTTTTTCTAATGTGAATTTTGGATTAGAAATGGGAAAAAAGGGAACAAAAGCTGCCAATTTGATTCAAGAAAACTATATTAATTTAAACGTAAGCTTCTCCCTTAACGACAAATGGTTTGTAAAAACTAAATTTGACTAAAAGGCTAGCATTTATAATCACCCATAATTTTTTTCAGTTTAAAGGATGACTTTACTAAAAAAAAATAGAATTCTTCCAATTGTCACGGTAATTGCCGTGACACTGTTTTTTGGGTGTGAAAGTAATTTTAAAGAAGTACAAAAAATAAATTTCTCAGAGTTTGTTCCTACTGGTGACGCTGATGACATCAATCTAAAGTATACCGATTCGGGACGGATAAAAGCCATTTTAGTAAGCTCAAAAATGCTAGAATTTGGGAGTGTAGATTTTCCTTTTTCGGAATTTCCAAAAGGGATTGATGTTACTTTGTATGACAACAAAGGAAAAAAAACGTTCATTAAATCGGACTATGCAGTTTCTTATAAACTCACAAATAGTATTGATTTAAAAGGAAATGTGAAAATCACTTCTCAAGACGGACAAATTCTAGAAACCGAACAATTATATTTCGACCAAAAGAACGATTGGTTTTTTACCGAAAAAAACTTTAAATTTACGGACCCTAAAGGGGTTTCAAACGGACAAGGAATCGATTTCAGTAAAGATTTTAAAGTAATCAATTCTCAAAAAATAATAGGCGAAGTTGAAACCGTCGAATAAATCACATTAAAACCATGAAATCGCCACTAACATTAAGTTTGTTGCAAACAAACACCAATAAGTAAAAGGCGATACCATATATGACGCCTAAAAAATAAATTTTACATCTATGAAATACTTACAATACACACAATACATATACCTTGTAGCGGCAGTTTTATTTGCTCTTAAAACAGCAGAGATTTGGGATCAAGATAACGATCAGCACTTTCTTTTTCTGGGAATCACATTGCTTTCTGTCTTTATGTTTTTCTTTAGAAGAAGATTTTCAAAGAAATTTGAAGACAGAAATAACAAATCCTAATTATGGAGATTAGTATTATTATATTGTGTTTAATACTATCTGCGTTCTTCTCAGGAATGGAAATTGCGTTCATATCTTCCAATAAAATATATCTTGAAATTGAAAAAAAACAAGATGGTTTCCTTTCAAGCATTCTTACTAAACTTACCGAAAAACCTTCTAAATTTATCGCTGCTATGCTTATTGGAAACAATTTAGCACTAGTGATTTATGGTTTTTTTATGGGGGATTTGATAATGGGCTGGATTGAAACATTGGATTACCATTTCTCGGAGTTTTTGAGTTTATTTACTCAAACCCTCCTATCTACACTTATTGTTTTGGTAACGGCTGAGTTTTTGCCAAAAGTGTTTTTCCAAATTTATGCCAACTCACTTATCAAGTTTTTTGCAATACCAGCGTATGGTTTTTACTTGCTGTTTTATTTCATTTCCACTTTTTTCATCTGGATTTCGGATTTTATTCTAAAAAAATTCTTCAAAACCGAAGGGGATTACGTGCCGTTATATTTTAGTAAAGCAGAACTTGGCAATTATATAACCCAGCAAATGAGCACCGTGGAAGATCATGAAGAGATGGATTCCGAAATTCAAATGTTTCAAAACGCCTTAGACTTTTCGGGAGTGAAAGCTCGAGACATTATGAGTCCCAGAACCGAAATAGTTGCTATTGAACTATTTGATACCATGGATGAATTAAAAGAATTGTTTATTGAAACAGGTTATTCTAAAGTAGTAGTGTATCAAAACTCACTCGACGACATCATAGGTTATGTGCATTCATTTGATTTGTTCAAGAAACCCAAAAGCATCAAATCGATAGTTATTCCGGTCGAATTTGTTCCTGAAACCATATTTATAAAAGACGCGATGAATTTGCTGACTAAAAAGCGAAAAAGTGTTGCCGTCGTGATAGACGAATACGGAGGAACTTCTGGAATTATAACAATTGAAGATATTGTTGAAGAACTTTTTGGCGAAATTGAAGACGAACACGATTCAGACGAAGAATTGACCGAAAAAGAAATTGAAGATGGAGTTTATCTTTTTTCGGCCCGATTGGATGTTGAATATTTGAATCAAACCTATAAACTAAGTATTCCCGAAAGCGATTCATACGGAACTCTTGGTGGTTTTATAGTTGATTCAACTAAAGAATTTCCTCAAAAAGGCGATATAATAACCATTGGGATCTATCATTTTATAATCGAAGAAGCCACAAACAAGAAAATTGAATTGGTTAAAATGACGATAAAAGATTGATTTTTTTTCATAAATTAAATTTTCTTGTAAATTATAGCGCGACTAGTATAATTATTAATTAGATAATTGTATTTTCGCAAACTGAATATAAAAATTAACAACAATAAAAATGGCAGTTTTAGCAAAAATTAGACAACGTTCCGCTTTAATGATAGTAGTTATTGCATTTGCATTATTTGCATTTCTAGTACCAAGTCTTTTTGACAAAGGAAATTTTGGCAGCACTTCAAAAGATGTAGGAAGCATAAACGGAAAAAATATATCATTTGATGATTTTCGAGTAAAAGTAAGCAATGTTGAAAAAAGTGGTCAGGGAATCACTTCAACTGCGGCAGCTAACAGAGTTTGGGATCAAGAAGTTTCCATCGCTTTGCTAACAGCTCAATTCGAAAAACTAGGAATAAGAGTTGGCGAAAAAGCCATTATGGAAGTTTTGAAAGCAGATCCAAACATTGGTAAAAATCCAATTTTCTTGAACGCTGCTGGAGTTTTTGACGAAGCAAAATTCAAGGAATACTTCAAATCAAACCCACAACAAGCAGAGGGTTTAAAAGACAGAGAAAAAGATGCTGAGCTTAATGCAAAATATCAAATCTACAATAACTTGATAAAGGCGGGACTTTATACCACCGAAAGTGAAGGTAAATTTAAATATGAAATGGAAGCCAACAAAGCAAGTTTTTCTTATGTTGCCAGTTTGTATTCAACAATTAAGGACAGTGACGTTAAAGTTTCTGATGACGAGATTGTGACTTTCATGAAAATGAACGAGAAAAAATACAAAGCTGACGAAACTCGCGAAATCGAATATGTATTGATCGAAGACAAAGCTTCGGCAGAAGACGAAGTAGAATTAAAAACCAAAATAAATGCAGTCTTGTCGGGAAGAGTTGTTTACAACCAAGCCACAGCTAAAAACGATACTTTGCCAGGATTTAAAGACGCAAAGAACACAATAGAGTTTGTAAATTCAAATTCTGATGTTCCTTACGATTCTACTTATGTTGCCAAAAAAGATTTATCAGCAGTAGATGCAGATAAATTATACAATATGGCTCCTGGAGAAATTTATGGCCCTTATGTATTTGGAAGTTACTACTGCGTTTCGAAATCTATGGGAAGAAAAGTGGGTGTAAATGCAAAAGCAAGCCACATATTAATTAGTTACGAAGGAACCCAAGTTCCAAATCAAAAAGAAAAACGTACAAAAGAACAAGCAAAAGCAAAAGCAGAAGAAGTTTTAGCTCAAGTAAATGCTAATTCGGATAGTTTCTTGATGCTGGCGTTCACAAGTTCTGATGATTCATCAGCTCAACAAGGAGGTGATTTAGGTTATTTTGGACCAAACCAAATGGTGAAACCTTTTAATGATTTTGTTTTTAATAATGCTATTGGTAAAATTGGTTTAGTGGAAACCCCTTTTGGATACCATATTATCAAAGTAACAGATAAACAAGACGGAATACGTTTAGCAACTATCGCTCAAAAAATTCAAGCATCTGAAGCGACTTCAGATAAAATATTTGCACAGGCTACCAAATTTGAAATGGATGCAACCGACAAAGATTTCGCTCAAACTGCAAAAGAGATGAAACTTACAATTGCTCCTTCAGTTTCTGCGAAAGCTATGGATGAGTCTTTTGGATCTTTGGGTAACCAAAGAAATATTGTGAGATGGGCTTTTGAAGGTGGAACTGATGCTGGTGCCGTGAAAAGATTTGAAGTAGCTAATCTAGGTCACGTTATTGCTAAAGTAAAAAAAGTTAACAAAGAAGGATTAATGGCAGTAGATTTGGTTCGCCCTTATGTAGAACCAATTCTTAAAAACAAGAAAAAAGCAGAGTTGATTAAAGCGAAAATGACAGGAACTTCTTTAGAAGCAATTGCAAAATCCGCTGGTTCAACAGTACAACAAGCAACCGATGTTACTATGCAAAATCCAGTTTTAGCAGGTGGTGTAGGACAAGAACCTAAAGTAGTTGGTAATGCATTTGCATTGGAAGCCGGTAAAATTTCTGCTCCAATCGAAGGAAATACTGGAGTTTATGTGGTACAAAACACGAATACCGTGAAGGCCCCAATTTTAAAAGACCACACCGCTTATGTAACTCAACTAAAAGCACAAAGTGCTGGTGATGTTAATAGAGTGATTCCTGCATTAAAAGCAAATGCAGAAATTAAAGACAACAGAAAAGATTTTAATTACTAGATTAAAGTTTAGTCATAATAAAAATCCCGATTGCCAGGCAATCGGGATTTTGTGTTTTACAAAATCATTTCTTTATATGGAATAATTGTTCGAAACCCCTTTTTTTCGAAATATGCCGTTGGATTTTCTTTCGAAATCACCAACACAAAATCCCCACCCCAAGCGCCAAGACTTTTGACAACGCCATTAAAATCTGAAAACAAGGATTCTTTTACGGTGTGCATTTCTAGAATGTTGCTCATTTCGGCTTCATGTTTTTCTAACGCCAAGCCAAAATCATTGAGGCTTTTTGCGTTTAAAACAGCTAAAGTTATTTTATTGTTTTTAGTTATATCTTCCTCTAAATCTTTGTTTCTATTGTTATAATAAGATGCGATGGCAGTTTTACTACTTTGCTTTTTGTCTAAATAAACAAAATATAGATTTTCAGAAAATTTAGGATCAAAAGTTACTTTTTCGACTATTGGTTTTCCATTTTTCAAATGATACAAAATGGGGCTATTATTTTGAGCGCAGGCAATATCATATCCGCTGCCTCCAAAACTATTTTTAAGCAATGCAAAAGCATCAATTTGTAACCATTGCGCAATATTATTGATTAAAGTCGATGAGGTTCCCAATCCCCAATTCCTTGGAAATGTAAGTTGTGTCTTGACAGAACATCCATTGGATTGATTTAGGAAATCAGGGTTCAATAAAAACCCTTCGTGCAAGATTTCTAATAAGGTATTTCTTTTGGACGACGCTTCCTCGGAGATGTTTTTCTTTGAAATATCCTTAAAGGTTAAAGTATCTTCAAACCAAATACTTCCGTCCGAATCAAAACTCTGCCATTTAATTTCTTGATTATTCCCTTCTTCGGCAATCAGGTTTTGTCCATATTTTGTAGGCAACGCAAATGCTTTTGCGCCATCTAAGACCAAATATTCTCCTGTAATTAAAAGTTTTCCGTTACTGTAAAATTCTTTTTTCATAGTATTTGCCACTAAGGCACAAAGTCGCAAAGTTTTTCGAACGACTAATTATAAATCTGTTTTGATCCTTAGCATCAGTGTTAATTTGTGCCTAATTTCTAAATCGGTCTTCTTAAAATTTCGATATATTCAACAACGGCACTGTGAGAAACAACGTGATGTTTAAAATATTTCCGAATCAATAGGCGTTCGTCATCATTGGCTTCAAACTGGTTCAGGATATTGTTCAAATGCATTTTCATGTGTCCATCCTGAATTCCCGTAGTTGTCAATGATCTCAGCGCAGCAAAATTTTGAGCTAAACCGGCAACAGCAACAAACTGCATCAATTCCTTTGCAGAGGGATTTTCTAACATTTCCAAAGATAATTTTGCCAAAGGATGCAATGCCGTCAAACCGCCAACGGTTCCCAAAGCCAATGGAACTTCTAACCAAAAAGTAAATATTTCATTCTCGATTTTGGCATGTGACAAACTCGTATAACTGCCGTCTCGGGATGCATAAGCATGAATTCCGGCTTCTACAGCGCGAAAGTCATTCCCCGTAGCAAGCACAACAGCGTCGATTCCGTTCATAATTCCCTTGTTGTGGGTTACCGCTCGAAAAGGTTCTACTTCGGCGATTTGAACTGCTTGAAGGAACCGTTCTGCAAATGCTTTAGGATTGGGAATGTGTTTTTCCACAAGATCTTCAACTAAACAGGAAACCTCGGCACGAACGATGCAATTGGGTACATAATTCGAAAGAATACTCATCACGACTTCGACGTCTCTCTCGGTCTCGGAAAACAATTCATAAACTAAAGCTTCTTGCTTCAAGGTTTTGGCAAATTGCTCCAAACACGAATTGATAAAATTCGCACCCATGGAATCTTTAGTTTCAAAAGTGGTGTGGAGCTGAAAGTAATTCGGCAATAAATTAGTTTTGTCTTTTAATATAATATCTAAAATTCCGCCACCGCGTTTCCGCATATTTTTAGTAATGCTTTCCGTCTCGGCAAAAAACTTTGCTTTGGTTTGAGCAAAAAACAATTCGAGTTTTGATTCGTCTCCTTTGAAAATAAAGTGGACTTGTCCAATTTTTTCGGTATTGATAACAGTGGCTTTGAATCCGCCGCGAGTAGACCAGAATTTGGCTGCTTTTGACGCCGCTGCAACTACTGAACTTTCTTCAATAGCCATGGGAATACTACTAAATTTTCCGTTAATCAGGAAATTCGGAGCGACTCCAAGGGGAATATAGAAATTGCTTATCGTGTTTTCGATAAATTCATCGTGTAGTTTTTGTATCTTTTCATTTGAGTTCCAATAGTTTTTTAACAATTCAACCGCTTTTTGAGGAGGAGTAAAATATTCCTTGGCTAACCAGTTTATTTTTTCTTCTTTGGACAATTTTGAAAACCCAGCAATGGTCTCATTCATTTTCAATTGATTATGGGATGTTTTTGCAAATATACAGATTTTGCTCTTTTGTTTGTCAATGAGCTATCTTCAATAAATGGAGAACCGTAATATTATCTTTAACATTTAACACATGAAATGTGAAATAATTACAAAATTTTCACTAAAATTGATGGTTTTTATATTTAATCAATTTTTATGCGTACAAATAAAATTACCTTCCTGTTTTTATTGTCTTTTTTCTGCACTTTTGGTCAACAAAATATTACCGTTGAAGCCATTTATACTGGTGTTTTTCGCGCCAAAGGGATGGACGAATTACAGTCAATGAAAAACACCAATCAATATACAGTCTTAAATTTTGATGAAACGGCAAGAAGCATGCAAATTAATTTATTTGATTTTGCAACCTTAAAAAAAGTTTCAACTTTAATCGATACCAGAAATCAGTCTAAATTATTGGGTGGAATCGATAGTTATTCTTTCAATTCAAACGAGAATATGATTCTGGTTGCCAATAACACCAATCAAATTTTCCGTCATTCCTTCACTGCGGATTATTTTCTATACAATCTTGAAACCAAGGAATTGATTAAAATCTTGGAACAAGTGCAAGAACCCACCTTTTCTCCCGATGGCAAAAAAATCGCTTATGCCAAGGAAAACAATCTTTTTATCTATGATGTAGCATCTAAAACAAATAGCCAAATAACTGCTGACGGCAATAAAAATTCCATTATAAATGGTATTACGGATTGGGTTTATGAGGAAGAATTTGCTTTTGTGAGAGCATTTGACTGGAGTAAGGACAGCAAAAAAATTGCCTATATTCGTTTTAATGAAAGCCAGGTTCCCGAGTTTTCGATGTCTGTTTTTCATAAAGATTTATATCCAACAATCGAAACTTTCAAATATCCAAAAGCGGGTGAAAAGAATTCATTAGTTTCTTTGCATTTATACAATGTTGATTCAAAATCCACAAAAAATGTTAACTTGAGGCAATACAATGATTTTTATATTCCAAGAATTGAATGGACAAATGACGCCAATATTTTATCAGTAAAAGTATTGAATCGCCATCAGGACAATCTAGATTTATTGTTTGTAGATGGAACAACCGCAGCTACAAAATTCATTCTCAACGAAAAAGACAAATCTTATATTGATTATGTCGACACGGATAATTTGACTTTTTTGAAAGACAATAGTTTTATTTGGACATCAGAAAAGGATGGCTACAATCACATTTATCTTTATGATAAAACAGGAAAATTGAGAAATCAGGTTACCAATGGTAATTGGGAAGTGACTAAATATTATGGTTTTGATGAGAAAACAAACACTGTTTTTTATCAATCTGTAGAAAACGGATCTATTAATAGAGATGTATACAGAATCAACATCAACGGGAAAAACAAACTGAGATTATCTCAAAATGTTGGGACAACGGCGGCTACTTTCAGTCCTAATTTTCAATATTATATCAGCACTTTTTCAAATGTTAATCAGCCAACTATTTATGCTTTGAATGAGTCAACTGCAGGAAAGCAAATCCAAGTTATTGAAAACAATGAAGCATTGGCAACAAAGCTAAAACTCTATAATTTACCAGCAAAAGAATTTTTCGTCCTTAAAACGGAGAAAGGGAATGAGTTAAATGCCTGGATTATTAAGCCTAAAGATTTCGATGCCAAGAAAAAATATCCCGTTTTTATGTATCAATATTCTGGTCCAGGTTCGCAACAAGTGAATAACGAATGGAATTCCTCAGACGATTATTGGTTTATGATGCTAGCGCAACAAGGCTATATTATTGCTTGTGTTGATGGTCGCGGAACAGGTTTCAAAGGGGCCGACTTTAAAAAAGTAACCTATAAGCAACTAGGAAAATACGAAGTCGAAGACCAGATTGATGCGGCAAAAGTGATTGGAAATTATACGTATGTCGATAAATCCAGAATAGGAATTTGGGGTTGGTCCTACGGGGGGTTTATGTCGAGTAATTGTATTTTAAAAGGAAACGACATTTTCAAGATGGCAATTGCTGTTGCACCGGTAACAAACTGGCGATTCTATGATAGCATTTACACCGAAAGATACATGCAAACGCCTCAAGAAAACTCAGCTGGTTATGATGACAATTCGCCTATAAATTTCGTTGATAAACTCAAGGGAAAATTTCTTTTGATTCACGGCTCGGGAGACGACAATGTTCATGTACAAAATTCGATGCAAATGATGGAATCCTTGATTCAGGCCAATAAACAATTTGATTCGCAGATTTATCCCGATAATAATCACGGAATTTATGGAGGAAAAACTAGAATTCAATTGTTCACAAAAATGACTAATTTTATCAATACTAATTTATAATATGACAAATACCACACTTCCACAGAAAGAATTTTTAGGACATCCAAGAGCGCTTTTTATCTTATTTTTCACAGAAATGTGGGAACGGTTTTCGTTTTATGGAATGAAGGCATTATTGATTTTTTATTTAACAAAATATTACTTATTCTCCGATGATGCCGGAAATTTACTTATAGGTAGTTATGCGGCATTAGTTTATGCAATGCCTGTAGTAGGTGGTTTTATAGCGGATAGGTATTTAGGATTTAGAAAAGCAATTGTTTTTGGAGGAATATTGTTGGTTCTTGGGCATCTTGGAATGGCGTATGAAGGAAATGCAACAACGAAATCTTTAACAGGTGAAATTATTAGAGATGATTTTGCACTACAAATATTTTATTTGTCGTTAGCATTCATAGTTATGGGAGTTGGTTTTTTGAAAGCAAATATTTCATCCCTTGTTGGGGAACTATATGCCGAAGGAGATAAACGGAGAGATTCTGGATTCACCATTTTTTATATGGGAATAAATTTGGGTTCCTTTTTAGCAACATTAATATGCGTTTGGCTTGGCGAAGCTTATGGCTGGAGCTATGGTTTTGCAGCAGCGGGAATCGGAATGCTTTTTGGATTAATCACCTTTATTTCAGGAAGAAAATTATTGATGGGGAAAGGGGAATCTAATGTTCCTGAATTTCTTGTAAAAGGGACTTTTGGAATAAAAAACGAATGGCTAATTTATGCAGGGAGTGTGCTTTCGATTGCATTGGTTTGGCAAATGGTTCAAAGACATAGTGTAGTTCAAAACGCCTTGATTATATCTGGCGCAATTTCATTTGTTTACATTCTTTATTATGCCATTACACAATTAGAAAAAGTAGCAAGAGAGCGATTATTGGCTCTCACCATTTTAATAGTTTTTACTGTTGTTTTTTGGGCGTTATTTGAACAAGCCTATACCTCGCTGAACCTTTTTGCTGATAGAATTTTAGATAGAGGCGCAATTCCTGCGGGTAATTTTTTAAGCTTAAACGCTTTGTTTATTGTACTGTTGGCTCCTGTTTTTGCCTGGCTTTGGGTGAAACTAGGAAAATATAATCCCAATACCGCGGTCAAATTTGCAATAGCATTAATTCTTGTTGGACTAGGTTTTGGCTCATTGGTTTTTGGAATAAACATTTCTGAAATGGGCAAAGTAGGTATGTTTTGGCTGGTATTAACTTATTTTCTTCATACTTGTGCCGAACTCTGTTTGTCGCCAGTTGGGCTATCTGCAGTTACTAAATTATCGCCAGTTAAAATTGTTGGTTTTATGATGGGAGTTTGGTTTTTGGCAACAGCAAGTTCTGAATTTATTGCCTCAATATTAGCCAATATTGCTTCTGTTGATACTACAGATGGAACAGCGCCAGATTTGAATTTGGCAAAACAAAGTTATCTTAAACTTTTTGAATATTTATTTTATACAGGAATAGGTTTTGGAATACTACTTTTGGCGTTTTCGCCAGTAATTAATCGATTAATGCACGGAGTTGATAAAGAATTAAATAATTAATACTATGAATCAAAATACAACAGAACAGTTTTTTAAAAATCCAGTTTTAGGGCATCCAGCAGGATTATTTGTCTTATTTTTTACTGAAATGTGGGAGCGATTTTCCTTCTATGGAATGCGTTCCTTACTTATTCTTTTCTTGACAACCTCGACAATTAATGGAGGTTGGGAATGGACACGCGAAAATGCATCAGCACTTTTTGGGTCTTATGTAGGACTTGTTTATTTGTCTACAATGCTTGGGGGCTATTTTGCCGACAAAATTATTGGTTTTAGATGGGCTGTCGTTCTTGGAGCGTGCTTGATGACTTTGGGACACGCATCTATGGCGGTTGAAACTCAATTTTCTATTTATTTGGGGTTAGTTTTATTGGTTTTTGGAAACGGATTTTTCAAACCCAATATGACTTCCATCATTTCCGAAATGTATAAGGATCGACCTGAAAAAAAAGATGGAGCTTATACTTTGTTTTATATGGGCGTTAACGCTGGTGCTTTCTTTGGGATATTACTTTGTGGTTATTTAGGCGAAAAAGTGGGCTGGAGTTATGGTTTTGGTTTGGCTGGAATTTTTATGTTCTTCGGAATGTTGCAATTTTGGTTGTCCCAAAATATATTTGGAGACATTGGTTTAAAACCAAGCAAAGAAAGCAAAGCGATAGCCGAAGCTTTAGACACCGACAAAAGAAACCCGTTTACCCCAATACAATTAGGAGTTATTGCCATAACCGCTACATTGGGATTGCTTTGGATTTTGAACGATCCCGCTTCAAAAATTTCAGGAGGGAAAATAAATATTTTTGGTTTTCTTGGCGAAAACGGAAACTCGATTGCCATCATTACGGCTTTAGTTTTGTTTGTCATTTTACTAGTCTATCGTTTTACACAATATTCCCAAATTACAAAAGAAAAATTAATTGCAGTGACCTTCTTTGCTTTTCTAACCATTTTCTTTTGGGCAATATTCGAACAATCTCCAAACAGTTTAACCATATTTGCTAGTGATTATACAAATAGAGTCTTGGAAGGTAATTGGAGTGTGACATTTTTAATTATAAATTCTTTGATTACAATCTTGCCATTAGCAATAATAACATGGGTTTTGTCGCTTTTGTTTAAGCAAACATTTGAGAAATACACTTTGGCATCTGTTATTTTAAGCGCCAGTTTTGTCATTGTTTGGATAATTGCCCTTTGGATGTTAGCTAAAGATTATTATACGGCTGGTTATTTATCATTATCAGACGGGACTTTAGAGTTTTTGAAAATCGATAAAGTAACCGTGCCATTAACAGAAGTTCCAGCTACTTGGTTTTCGACATTGAATTCATTATTCATTATTTCGCTTGCACCTTTATTTTCTAAATGGTGGGAAAGTAAATACAATCCATCTGCAAATTTAAAATACGGCATTGGGATGTCCTTACTAGCTCTAGGAATGGCTTGCGTTGCTTTTGGTGCCAACGGAATAGAACCAGGAGCAAAAACCGCTTCGGTAAGTATGATTTGGCTAATCTTAGTTTACCTTTTTCACACTATGGCCGAATTGTGTATTTCGCCAGTAGGATTGTCTTATGTGAGTAAATTGGTTCCTGCCAGAATGATTGCATTTATGTTTGGAGTTTGGTATCTTGCAGTTGCAATTGGAATGAAAGGCGCCGGAATGTTTGGAGAAAACATCGATAAAATCGCTAATGAACACGGATTGAGTTACTTCTTTTGGATGCTGACCCTAATTTCAATAGCCGTTGCAGTATTTTCGGTTGTCATGTCGCCGGTCATCAAAAAATTAATGCACGGCGTAAGATAGCCAACATTATTTGGTATTATTTTTGTTTAAGTTTGTAAAAAATTAAAAAATGAAGAAGACATATATAATAATAGCGTTCGTTTTGGGCTCTTTTGCAGTTCAAGCCCAGGAACTCGTTTGGCAAACCAATATCAATAAAGCAATGGAAATTTCCAATAAAACCAAAAAGCCGATGTTGTTGTTTTTTACCGGAAGTGATTGGTGTGGCTGGTGTATTCGTTTGCAAAAAGAAGTTTTAAAAACGCCTGAATTTGCTGTTTGGGCAAAGAAAAACGTGGTTTTGGTGGAACTTGATTTTCCTAGAAGAACACCTCAATCCGAGGATATTAAAACGCAAAATGCAGTGTTACAACAGGCTTTCGGAATTCAAGGATTCCCTACTGTTTGGTTTGCTACTGCTAAACCGAAAGAAGGAAAACCTAGTTTTACAGGAATTGGCAATACGGGCTATGTTGCAGGAGGCCCTTCAGCTTGGCTTGCAGTAGCAGAGGGAATCCTTAAAAATAAATAAATTATTCCAACCTATAGAATCCCTTTTCACCAGTAGCGTGAAAAGGGATTTTCTCTTTTATACAAGTCGCTTTCCACAGCTCTATATAAGTTCGATAATTAGAAGCATCGGCAACAATCAATTTAGGCTTAGAGTTCTCGAAAAAACTGTAAATAAGTTCAATCACCGTTATTACGCGAATCAAAAAGTAAGAAGAGGTCTAGGTTTCGATAAGCCAGAATTAAACCCAAGTGTAAATGCAACTTGCGGTTGTGTTTCTGATGAAAGTTTTGAGCATTCTGGGTTTACAGGTACATATACTTGGGCAGATCCTAAAAGCGGAATTGTATATGTTTTTCTGTCAAATAGAGTATATCCGTATGCCAGTAATAGAGGTTTAATAAATAGTAATGTTCGTACAAAGATTCAACAAACAATACAAGATGCAATTATAAATTAGAAGCTATTTCCTGCTTTCACTACTCGCTTTTTTTATTCCAAAAAGGGAATAAAAAAGAGCTAAAACAGACTGTTCAATCAGGGCTAAGTCTATTTGCAAGCTTTTTTAAATACTCCTCATTTTCAGTATTTGTTGGCGAAAAATTCGAATAGATTAAAATTAGTAAAAGAGAAATTATTAAATAATAAATTGCAATTTTCCAATCGATAAACAACCCAATAATACAAGTTTGTAAACCATAAAAAACAGGAAAAGTAAGTACGTTTATTGCAAATCTAAACGTGTCTACAAATTCAACTTCGTTAATTTTTTTAGCAATTTTTTTCCAAATTAACATAGGGAAGAAACTGTTTAAAAGAATGATGTAATATAAAGATTTTAAAAAGTTAGTTTTTCTTCTATTTTTGGCAGTAAAGTTGTTTTCTGTAATCATTTTGTTTACCAAATCGACATTCGTAAAATCGACATTTAAACTGTTT
>NZ_CAWURC010000051.1:0-32419 GCF_963925185.1 uncultured Flavobacterium sp.
CCCTTTCCGGGTAATATTCGAGAATTAAAATCGGTGATAGATTTAGCTTGTGTTATGAGCGATGGTAAAGAAATTTTGCCAGATAATCTTACCTTTAATAGTATAAATACCACTGATATTTTCTTGTCAGAAGAAAAAACTTTAAAAGAATATACGGCCGAAATTATCGCTCATTATTTAAAAAAGAACAATAATGATGTGTTAAAAACAGCAAAAAAGCTAGCTATTGGAAAATCAACCATTTATAATTTGATTCAATCTTCTGAAAACGCTAAATAAACGTATCAATTCAAATTCTTTTAAACATGATGAATAAAAATCTCCCGATACCAAAAAATGAAGTAGCTCGTTTAGATGCATTGGCTCAATACAATATTCTTGATACTTTGCCAGAAGAAGAATTTGATCGTATCACAAAATTAGCGTCAATAATATGCGAAGTTCCCATTGCATTAATTACTTTAATTAATAAGGACAGGCAGTGGTTTAAATCTAAAATTGGTTTGGATACAACCGAAATGCCTAGAGATATTTCCTTTTGCCAATATACAATTAATGGTGAATCCCTTTTGGAAATTGAAGATGCAACAAAGGATGAACGTTTTTTAAGCAATCCTTTAGTAACAGCCCAACCCAATATCCGATTCTATGCCGGTTTTCCATTAATTGACCCCGATGGCTATGCGCTTGGTTCTCTTTGTGTAATTGATAGAGAAGCTCGAAAATTAACTGCTAACCAAAAGCTGTCCTTGACACTTTTAGCCAATGAAGTAGTTTCGCAAATTGTATCCAGAAAAAAAAATGCTGAAAAGAAGAAATTAAAAAAATTGTTTGAACTTTCAATTGATATGAAATGCATTATAGGTAGTAATGGATATTTCAAAAAACTTAACCCTTCATTTTCACTAACTTTAGGTTGGACAATTGAAGAATTGCTTGCAAAACCGTTTTATGATTTCATTCATCCTGATGATGTTATTAGTTCTATAAATGAAATTAAAAAAATTGCAACAGGAGAAAAAACGATAGGCTTCGAAAATCGCTTGATATCAAAAAAAGGCGATTATGTGCCAATGAGCTGGAATGCTAATAATGATAAAATAACAGAAGAAATTTACGCAGTTGCCCGTGATATAACCGAACGAAAAAAAGCAGAAGAAGCACTAACAGAATACAAACAATTTTTTTACAACACAGCTAACTTTTCCTGTATTGCAAATGTGGAGGGTTATTTTGAAGTCATTAATTCAAATTTTGAAAAGTCATTAGGTTATAGCGAAAGCGAATTGCTCGAAAGTCAATTTCTGAGTTTCGTACATCCTGATGATATTGATTTAACCCTAAAAGAAATCGAGAAACTGCAAAAAGGTGCTAAAACTATAAATTTTGCGAACAGGTATCGTAAAAAAGATGGAAATTATTTGTGGTTTGATTGGAACACAACTCCCAATGCTGTCACCGGAAAACTTTACGCAGTTGCCCGTGACATAACCGAGCAAAAAAAGATTAAAAAATCATTAGAAGAGTCTTTCTCGAATATGGAAGCAGTCTTAGAATCGACTGCTGATGGTATTTTAGTAGTTAATAACTTTGGCAATATAGTTCGCTTCAATAAAAAATTTCTAGAACTATGGAAAATACCTAAACATTCTATGGCTTCATGGGATTGTAACAAAGCACTTGACACTATTTTAGATCAATTGATATACCCACAAAAAGTACTTGCCAAAGTAAAAAAATTATATGCGAATCCAAAATTGATAAGTTTTGATATTATTGAATTAAAAGATGGCCGTGTATTTGAAAGGTATTCGCACCCAACCATAGTGAATGGAGTTAATACTGGTCGTGTCTGGAGTTATCGAAATGTTACCGAACGAATAAACACAGAGAAAACAAAACAACAGTTGTTTGCTTTAATTGAAACTAGTCAAGATTTTATTGCTTTTGGAGATATGCAAGGAAACCCAACATTTATGAACAAAGCTGCAAGAGAACATCTAGGCATTGATGATAAAAAATTGCTTTCCAGCTTAAAGATCTCTGAATTTATGGATCCTAAAGAACTTAAAATTATAAAACAAAGTTTTTTAAAGGCAAATGTTAGAATGGAAAAAGACGGAAAATGGGAAGGTGAAGCGCACCTATTAAATATTAAAACTAAGAAGAAGATCCCAGTACAAATGTCTGCTTTCTTAATCAGAGATAGTATTACCGGAAAAGCGATTGGTTTGGGTAATGTAAGTAGAGATATTACAGAACGACAAAAAGAAGAACTTCTTCGCAAAGTTTTACAAGAGAAATACCAAAATATCATCAACAATATGAATCTTGGTTTACTTGAAGTTGATAATAATGAGATTATTCAATATGCCAATCAAAGTTTTGTGGATATTTCAGGGTATGAAATAAGCGAACTTTTAGGGAAAACCCCAAATGAAGTATTTATTTTTGGGGAAAACTTGGCCATTATTAATTCTAAAATCCAACTTGGACAACAAGGCAAATCAGATTCTTATGAAATCCAGGTTAAAAACAAAAGAGGAGAACTAAGATGGTGGGCAATTAGTGGAGCATCTAATTATGATGATAATGATAATTTATTGGGTTCTATTGGAATTTATTTAGATATAACTGATCAGAAACTGTTGGATATTAATCTTGAAGCTGAAAAAAAGAAAGCCCAGGAAGCCTCAAAAGCCAAGGAATCTTTTTTAGCCAATATGAGTCATGAAATAAGAACGCCGTTGAATGCTATTATTGGGTTTTTAAGGGAGTTGGAAAAACAAGAACTTTCTGGTCTTCAAAAAAAATATATAGATAACAGTTCAATCGCCTCTACGCATTTACTAGATATTCTTAATACTATTTTGGATCTTTCAAAAATAGAAGCTGGCGAAATGTCACTAGAATCCGAAGACTTTCTTATTGAAGAACCCGTAAACAATGTTCTTAAAGTGCTTAATTTAAAAGCCGAACAAAAAGAAATTAGGCTTACTTCTATAATTTCAGATAAGGTAAATAAAGTATTCAAGGGAGATTCTTTGCGCTTGGAACAAATACTTTTTAACCTTATAGGAAATGCATTAAAATTCACTCCAAAAGGTAAAATTAAGGTTAACTGCGAGCTGCTGTCTGATGGTAAGACTTCTCAAATAATACTTATTTCTGTAGCTGATACAGGAATAGGAATGGAACAAAAATATGCGGAATCAATTTTTGAAAAATTTTCACAGGAAGATAAAAGCATCACCCGAAAACATGGCGGAACCGGTTTGGGAATGGCAATTACCAAAGAATTAGTTCATTTGATGGGTGGGAAAATTGAAGTTGAAAGTGAAAAAAATAAAGGAACCACTATTTTTGTTAAGATTAATCTTATAAAAGGAAATATAGAAAGTGTGAAAAAATCACCTTCTGAAATTAATTTTAACCTTGATGGTTTGTCTATTTTATTGGTTGAGGATAATGAAATGAATAGAATGGTTGTTCAAAACTCATTGCAATATTTTAATTGCAATATAACGGAGGCTGTAAATGGTTTTGAGGCAGTAAAAATTTTAAAAACCCAGAACTTCGACCTCATTCTTATGGATATTCAAATGCCAGGAATGGATGGTATTGAAGCTACAAAAGTTATTAGAGAAGAATTAAAACTCTCTACTCCCATAATTGCACTTACGGCGAATGCCTTTAAAACAGAAATTGAAAAATGCAAGCAAGTCGGTATGAACGATTATGTGACAAAACCTTTTGATGAAATAGTTTTACTTCATACTATTGTAAAAAATACCATAAATAAAAATGGTGTTCCATCTTTAGATAATGAGATGAACCCAAATCAGCCCCTTTATAATTTGAACGTTCTTCGTGATTTGAGTAGAGGCAATGATGAATTTGTGCTTAAAATGGTCGGTGTCTTTGTGGAACAAACAATAGCAACTATTGAAAAAATAGATGCAGCGTTGGAATCAAATAATTTTCTGGAAATTAGCCGATTAATACATAAAATTAGACCCAGCACCGATAATATGGGTGTTCTGTCTATTCAGAGTGAAATGAAAACTTTAGAAAAAATAGCAAAAGAAACACAAAATAAAGGGCAAATTACAGCTATTTATACGGTAGTAAAAAAAACATTACAACTTGTAATTTTCCAACTTCAGAAAAATGAATAACCCCGCAAATGAGTTATGAGTTATGAGTTATGAGTTATGAGTTATGAGTTATGAGTTTGAGGAAGATTTTAGATTTTAGATTCTCGAATGACCGCATCACCGCATCAACGAATTAACAAATCAACGCATCAACGCATCAACGCATCAACGATTAAACGATTAAACGATTAAACGCATCACCGCATCACTAATTTTTTTTAAATCCGTTTAATCTGTGTTAATCTGTGGCAAAAAAACTCACACCTGTCTGTCTTTGCGAGGGGATTCGAGGCACTCGGCAAAGCAATTCAAAGGCAAATTAATTATGAGTTATGAGTTATGAGTTTGAGGAAGATTTGAGATTTTAGATTCTCGAATAACCGAATCAACGCATCAACGAATAACCGAATAAACCCATTTTATCCACTGATTCACTAATTTTTTTTTAAATCCGTTTAATCTGTGGCAATCTGTGGCAAAAAAACCTCACACCTGTCTTTCTTTGTAGTGGGTTGCGAGGCACGTGGCAAAGCAACGCCAGCACAATTATTGGAATACTTTCCAAAAAATGGAAAAAAATAAACCATAGTATTTTACTAAAACACTTACAATCAGCTACTTAAAATTTTGGCTTGCTTTTGGCATACGTGTTATTAAAATAATTAGATACTAACGTGCAAAGTCAAAACCCATTCAAAATTTTTATAGTAGACGACGATGCTTTTTGTGTAAATATGCACGAACAATATTTGTTAAACCTAAACTACAACACTATTTCATGTTTCAGTAATGGGAATGATTGCCTGAATAATCTAAATCAAAATCCAGACGTTATTTTCTTGGATTACAATATGGATGGAATAACAGGATTGGAAGTTTTAAAAAAAATAAAACGCTACGATCCTAGCATTTATGTGATAATGGTTTCGGGTCAGAAAAATATTAAAATAGCTGTTGATGCACTTGAGTATGGCGCCTTTGACTATATAATTAAAGACAATTTAGTGTACGATAAAATGACACTTATTATGAATAAAATTAGTTTGATGAAAGAAGCGATGAAAAAATCGACCTCAACTTTTATTGAAATCTCTAAAAATGAATTATTAGACCCTTCATTAGAATAAGTAATATGAACACCGAAAAAATAAAAATAGTTGTATTATTCTTGTTAGGCTTTGGGCTACTAACAGCACAGGCACAAGAAGCAGTAATCGCTGCAGGCGGTGATGCTTCGGGTAGCGGAGGAACCGTTGCTTATTCGGTAGGGCAAATTGTTTATACCACCAACACAGGGACCACAGGTTCGGTAGCACAAGGTGTGCAGCAACCCTACGAAATTTCTGTTGTATTGGGTATCGATAATCATTCTATTAATTTGGAATTAACCGCTTACCCAAACCCAACTACTAATTATTTAACGCTTAATGTAGGTAACGCTGAACTTTCAACTTTGAATTTTCAACTTTTCGACATTAGCGGAAAATTAATTGAAAGCCGAAAAATAATAAGCAGCACCGAAACAATTGGTATGGAAAATTTACCAAGTGCCATTTATTTTTTGAAAGTAGCCAACAATAACAAAGAAGTAAAAACATTTAAAATTATTAAAAACTAAAAACTATGAAGAAGATATATTCCATCATAGCAGGGCTTTTATTAACGGTAAGCGTATTTGCACAAGCCCCACAAAAAATGAGTTACCAAGCTGTAATTCGCAACAGCAGTAATGCATTACTAACATCAACACCTGTTGGAATGAAAATTAGCATATTGCAGAGTTCATCAACTGGTACAGCTGTATATGTAGAAACCCAAACACCAAGCACCAACGCCAATGGTTTAGTAAGTTTAGAAATTGGAACAGGTACAATTGTAACAGGTACATTTTCGGGTATCAACTGGGCAACTGGCCCTTATTTTATAAAAACAGAAACCGACCCAACAGGCGGAACCGCTTACACCATTGCTGGTACAAACGAATTAATGAGTGTGCCCTATGCTTTGTTTAGTGCAAGCGGAACGGCTGGTGCAACTGGTCGTGCCGGTCCAAATATAATTACTGTAGCCACGACAACAACCCTAACGGGGTTATTAACAGGAAATGGTGCAAATGTTTCGGCTGTTCCAGCAACTACAGCAAGTATTGCTGCTTCTGCAGACAAAAACTATGTTACCAATGCTCAACAAACTGTCCTTGAAAATACAAGCAATACAAACACAGGTGACCAAACAACCATAACCGGAAATGCCGGAACAGCCACAGCGCTTGCTACTGCAAGAACAATCAACGGTGTGCCGTTTGACGGAACAGCAAATATTACAATAACCGGAGCAGCAGGTGGAATGCAATATTTTGAAAAAGAGTTAGTTTCTGACGGGGAAAATAGTATAGCTATAACATTTTCTTTGAGTGCTTTTTCTAAAATTCATTATAATGGAGCTTTACTAAGACAAAATCAATGGTCAGGTGTTGGTCTTACTACTTTAACATTAATTCTAGACACAAGGCAAAACGATCAATTAACAGTTACAAATTAAATATTAACTTAAAATCTTGCAGTGGTATAGACAAACTGGGTAAAACAAATGAAAAACCAATAAATAAAATCAATAAATTAAACAAATAAACCAAATGTCAGGGTTGGTTTATTTGTAATGAAAAACAACCTTGACACAAAATAAATAAACATAAACAAACAATTAAAATCTTGCAGTGGTATAGATAAACTGAGTAAAATTATGAAAAAATACATACTAACAATCGCATTATTTGTAATTTCCTATTTAGGATTTTCACAAACTACACCAACAGCCCAAATGAGAATTGCAGATCGAGTAACTGCTTTTGGACAAAATGTGCCTGCTGGAACGCAAATTTATGTTGTGTCTGATCGTACTTTATGGCAAGCAAAAATCGGAATTGGTTCTGCTTTAACAATTGACAGTGCATTAGCCGCATTACCAGGCACAGATTATTTGGTAAAAATGAACAGTAATGTCAGTTACTTTGTTCAATCATTTGAAGCACTCGATCCACCAGGAACGTACACACTTACATATACCCCATTAACAGATACAATTGGGATAACTGTTATGATGAATGGAGCGGCATTGAGACCAACATTAGATTATACTAGTTCTGGGGTTACTGTAACTATTCTTTCTGCTCAATCACAATATGATAAATTTGTAGTATCTTATACTTATACTGACAATTAATATTGCTATGTTTCTGTAGGATGATTTTCTTTATCCTGCAGAAGCATAGATTGAGTTTTTAAAGTTTTATTATAAAGGAATACAAATTTTAGATTCCTCCCTTTGTTCGGAATAACAATCTTGGTTTATATAGGGAGAGCTGGCGTTCCAATTTCATCGTAACGCCAGCTCTCCCTTATTTGCTTTCAAAAGCCTTGTCATTCCGAAGTGAGGAATCTTTTTTTTATTTGCTTTTGATTGTGTTCTAATAAATGATAAATTAAAATGAAAAAGTTAATTATTTTATTCCTGTTTTTACCTTCCCTGATTTTTTCGCAGGCACCGGAGGCACCGCAGGCGCTGGTTGCACCTTCAATATTAATGAAGATAGCTGACGCAACAACTATCTTTGGTGCTAATTTAGGCGTTGGTACACAAATTTATGATATAGCTAATGATAAATTGTATGCGGTAAAAACAAAAATAATCTACACTGAAACAATTACCACTGCCGCAGCATCTTTGAGCTTGATTAACACCGCTGGTTATAGTTCTGTTAATGCTTCTTCAATTATTTCAACTACTTCAACTACAGATGTAGTAATTACAGACATGACTAAAACTCTAGTAGAGGCTGGTACGTATTCTATTCATTTTAATGGGCAATTAAACATCCCCGCAGCTAATTATACAACTGGTTTTAGCACTGCTACTGCGGCTGCAGATTTGGATTTAATTTATAACGATATTATGGCAATACCTGTAACCGGTACCCATGCACTTACTTTTGGAAGTGGGGAAACGCTTTTTCCTGGAGTTTATAATGTAGCGGGCGCGGCATCAATTGCCGGCACTCTTACTCTAAATGGTAATAATGAAATAAACCCTATATTTATAGTTAGAGCCAATGCAGGAGCATTTAATACAGGGGCTGGTACTAATGTAATTTTAACAAACGGAGCAACCGCAAAAAATGTTTTTTGGATTGCTGATGGAGCAGTTGGTCTCGGTGCTAGTACAAATATCTCAGGAACCTTATTTTCTCATGGAGCTGCTGTTGCAGGGGCTAATACCACAGTAAACGGACGATTATTAACTACATTGGGAGCAATTTCTTTCGGAGAAGGTACACTTACGTTGCCAACAGGCAATAGCATTATAAATTTTAGGAGCTTGTCTAATTTTGTAATATTTACCAGTTCAGGTGGAATTGCGAATACTGGTGCTTCAGTATATAATGGAGATATTGGAACAGGTGGAGGTGCCATCACAGGCTTTACTGCAACTGCAACTGTAAATGGAACTATCTTTCAATCAGGATCGACTACGCTTGTTACCCCCATTAATCATATGGCTACTTTTAGCCTTTATAAAAATGGCGTCTTAATTCCTAATTCTAGCAGAACAAGAGTAGAATTACCATCGGACATTTCATTACTAGCCCTTTCTACAATTGAAGTGGGTGACACAATAGATGTGAGATGGAAAATTGATGAACAACCTTCTGATGGTATCGAAATAAGTGTTCTTAATAGAATTTTAACATTGATTAGAGTAGGAAACTAACCAAACGGTACTCGTTTAAAATATAAAAGAAAATTCAGCATGAAAAAATTTCACGCAACATAAAATTTTAGGTACTAACGGGCCTATAATTTATTCCGTTATGAGCAAGTAATAAGATTAAATATTTTAACATAACTAATTGATAATCATATATATATATTAAATATTCATAAAAAAAATAAATTTTAGATGCAATTATTCCAAATACTATTTTAGATTTACATTACGAATTAATTTTTTTACAAAACCAACGGGTTTTGTTTTGTGAAAAATCAAAAAAATCAATTTTTAGAACCCACCTATACTTTAAATCACATATATTCACTCCATGAGTAACAAAAGACAGTCCGTTTGGCGGTTTTTATCCCGACTCTTCAGAAGAACTGCAGTTAGCAGGCATTGTGCTTAATAACTACATAACATTAAATTTTTAAGAAAATGAACACTTTTGCATTGCAGTCTAAAAACATACTTATGTCGCATATTAAAACATATTTGTTATTCAGAGCATACATAATTATGATGGTTTTATTAGTAGCTTGTAGCCATAACCTTTATGCTCAATCTAAAACCAAAAGCGATTTTGATACAAATATCATATACAAAGAATACAAGCATAAAAAAAGCGATAGAGTTATTTCCCGAACAGAATACTTAAATAAAATGTATGGATTTTGGCTTGGACAGTGCATTGCAAACTGGACTGGGCTTGTAACCGAAATGGATAAAATTGGCTCAATTGGTGAATTAAAAACTGGCGCTTTTTACACTCGTGAAGATTGGGGGAAACCAGATCTTCCAAGTATTTGGGGTCAAGGAGTACCGAGTAACTTATCTTCAACTATCGATTTTGTTTTTGTAAAACCAGATAGTATCTGGGGGTCAGATGATGATACAGACATAGAATACATTTATCAAGAACTTTTATATCAAAATAAGCAAATTATACTAAGTGGTGAGCAAATACGAGACGGCTGGTTATCCCATATTAAAAAAGAAGAAGAAAATTATTTGTGGGTATCAAACCAAAAAGCTTTCGATTTAATGAATGAAGGGATGGTTCCTCCCGCAACAGGAGATCCTAAAAATAATCCTGAATTTGAAATGATTGACGCACAACTTACCACTGAAATCTTCGGATTGTTTGCGCCCACAAGACCTGATATTGCCTTAGAAATGGCGAAACTTCCTATACAAACAACCGCAAGATTCAATGCTCAATGGATTTCTGAATTTTATGTTACAATGTATTCCCTCGCTTCAGCTACAAACAAAACAAAATCAAATAAAGACGACATTATTTGGATGGCAAACGAAGCAAGAAAAGGCCTGCCCAGTGATTCCTATTCTGCGAAAATGTATGACTTTGTAAAGAGTAGATATTTGGCTAATATACCATGGGAACAAACCCGAGATGAGGTATATCAAAGGTATCAAGTAGAGCAAGCCGACGGTTATGATATGACTTCCAAAAACAGGTATTGTAATGGCTGTTTTGCTGCAGGAATTAATTTTGCTTCAAGTTTGATAAGCCTATTCTATGGAGAAGGGAATATAGTTCAAACTATAAAAATTGCGGCACTTGCTGGATGGGATTCAGATAATCCTGCGGCAACTTGGGGTGGATTGTTAGGTTTTATAATTGGAAAAGATGGTGTTGAAAAAGCTTTTAATAGAAAATTTTCAGATAAATTTAATATTCACAGAACGAGAATCGGGTTTCCCAATAATGGCATTGACAATTTTAATGATATGGCAAAAAAAGGCGTTTTTATAGTTGACCGGGTGGTGCAAGAGAAACTGGGTGGTGGCGTTGATTTGAAAAAAAATATATGGTATATCCCAATTCAACCAAAAGAAGTAACAAACCGCTAATCGAGTAGACGGCTTCGCCTGCTGGGTAGCAAAGTCACTCGCTCTATGAAGAGTTAGTCGGTTTACGCTGGGCAAATGTCTCCGACTTTGACCCCATAACGATAAGCCACTAACACACAAAAAAACGAAATTTCGGGGCTTTTTAATAATTACACCCAACGGGTAAAGTTAGTAAGTTATTCATTCTCACAAGCAATTATTTCATTATATTCAATTGCTAATGCTACCATAAAAAAAGCAGTTCTTGTTTTGTTGCTAGATTTTAAAACAGCTCTAAAATTTTCGTTTTCAATACAATAATATTGAAATCCTTTGATATAATTCGCGGGGATTTTTAGTGTCTTTATATAATAATCATTCTCGAAAAGTAGGTCGGTTTTTTCTAATAAATGTTCTTTCTTTTCTACTTCGAGTTCTTTTTTGAGCATCGACGTTCGACCAGAAATAGCATTTAATATTGGGTCAATCGGCAAGGAACCCCCCAAAATTCCTAATAATTGAATGGGTTTAAAATCTCCAGCTGTTTTTAATTTTCGTTCCGCAGGCGTGTAATGTTTTATTCCTTTTGGAGAAATCCCCAATGAAACTGCATTAATTTCAGGATGGCCGTTGACAATCACTTCCTTGAGTTCAGTGACTTTGGATGTCATTTTTATAATTAAAACTTCTGATTTTAAATCATTTTCTTCTATGATCCTGCGATGATACTCTAAATTTAATGAGGAGAAAACCAATAAATCTTCTGCTTTTGTCAAAATATAAAAATCTCCATTAAAATCACTTGCCGTACTCTTTTCATTTATTAAATTTATTATGGTAACTCCCTCAACGTTTCCTGATTCTACAATTATTTTTCCGTGAATCAATTTTTCGCTAACAGTTTGACCAAAAGTAAATTGGGACACTAAAATAAACATAAAAATTCTAAATGGACACAATAGCATATTAATTAATTATTGTTGCGGGGTAAAAGTATCTTAATGTATTCGAAAATGATTTATAACGTCATGGTAAAAGTATGTTAATTAAAGAATAGAAAAACAAAATTTTAAGATGGCTGATTTCATACCTTTAACCAAAACTTTTTTATCAAAAAATAAAATGAAAAATATAATCTTAGCCAGCACTTCTACCCTTCACGGAGGGGATTATTTAGAATACCTTTTGCCTGAATTAAGTATCCACTTTCAGCATTGCAAAACGATACTTTTTATTCCGTTTGCAAGACCAGGCGGCGTTTCTCACGAAGAATACACAATAAAAGTGGGGTTGGCTTTTGCCAAAATAAATAAAAATATAAAAGGAATTCACGAATTTGAAGATATGGCAGCGGCTCTAAAAAACGCTGAGGGAATATTTGTTGGTGGCGGAAATACTTTTTTATTGGTTTCGCAATTGTATAAAAATAATATCCTAACGGTTCTTGCAAAAGCCGTGAAAACTGGGATTCCCTATTTAGGAACCAGTGCCGGAAGCAACATTTGCGGACTAACGATGCAAACCACGAACGACATGCCTATTATTTATCCTCCAAGTTTCCAAACCATGGGATTAGTTCCTTTTAATTTGAATCCTCATTTTCTTGATGACAATTCTCAATTAAAGCATATGGGAGAAACTCGTGAGATGAGAATAAACGAATTTCATGCGTTTAGCAAATCTCCTGTTTTGGGCCTAAGAGAAGGAAGCTGGCTTGAGGTAAAAGACAACGAAATAACTTTGAAAGGTAGTTTAACGGCTCGACTTTTTAGACCCAATCAAAATCCAATAGAAATTGAAACTAAGTCAAACTTAAATTTTATAAAATAAAAAAACCCCAAACTTTTGTTTGAGGTTTTTAGAGCGAAAGACGAGGCTCGAACTCGCGACAACCAGCTTGGAAGGCTGGAGCTCTACCAACTGAGCTACTTTCGCATTACAACGGTGCAAATATAATTAATAACTTATCTTCTTTGCAAGTTTTTTTTATAATTTTTATAATAAAACACCATTTTTTTATAACCGTTTTAAAACTAAATTGTTATAAATTAATTATATAGGTGTGGCGCTTTAATCGCACTTGTCAGTTACTGATTTTACTGGAATTGTTTTGTAATTAACCATCTTTCTTTTTAACACATCGAATATTGTGTCCATATTTGACCTTCTGTTGTATCTAAAATGATATTCATTCAAATAATACTGCATATGTTCTTTGCTACAATGATGATGTGTTTGGGTTTGCTTGCGCAGATATTATTTTTAACGAACACAATCGCGAAATTTTACAATATGATTTAACTGGGAAATATTCCTTGACTAACAAAACGACAATAAATTTAACGGCACGATATTACTGGTTCTATTCACAAAATCATGAATTTTTTACATTGGAAAATGACGGCCACTTAACCCAAAATACAACTTATAATTTAAATAAAAATAGAAATTTCAATTCTTGGAATTTTGATTTATCTTATTCTTGGTGGTTCGCACCAGGGAGCGAGTTTACTGTTTTGTGTCGAAATTATGCATTGGAAAGCACAAACGTTGTCGAAAAAAACTTTTCGACAAACTTAAAAAATGTATTTGGCACCAACCTTACAAATATTTTTTCGGTAAGTCTTCGCTATTTTATAGATTACAATTCCTTAAAAAGCAAAAAGTAAAATGCGTTAATTATAGAAAAAGGGCTCCTCTATAATAAAATCATTGTTTTTCAGAAGGGTTCCTTAAAAAATGCATAATAGTGGTTTAGGTCAAAGCCAACATTTTTGGAAAAGACTTATCTTTACAAAAATTTAATTCCAATGAACAAAAAAGTAATACTTATGATTCTCGACGGTTGGGGAAAATCTCCTGACCCGAAAGTTTCGGCAATCGACAATGCCAATATCCCTTTCATCGATAGCTTATATAAAAAATACCCAAGCGCACAGCTTCGAACCGATGGCTTAAACGTAGGTTTACCTGAAGGTCAAATGGGAAATTCCGAAGTGGGACACATGAATCTTGGAGCCGGAAGGATTATTTATCAAGATTTGGCAAAAATAAATCTTGCGGTCGAAAACAAAACTTTAAACTCGGAACCCGTTCTTGTTGAAGCATTCCAATATGCCAAAGACAAAAATGTAAATATTCATCTTCTTGGATTGGTTTCCGATGGTGGCGTGCATTCACATACTTCGCATTTACGAGGTTTGATTGATGCAACCCAGGATTTTGGTTTGCAAAAAGTCTTCGTTCACGGCTTTACAGATGGTCGCGATGTAGATCCTAAATCAGGGGAAAAATACATTCAGGATTTAGAAAAGTACATTCAAAATACTTCGGTAAAACTAGCTTCGGTTATAGGAAGATATTATGCAATGGATCGTGATAAGCGTTGGGAACGCGTCAAATTAGCATACGATTTATTGGTAAACGGAGCAGGAACACATTCTAAAAATGCAGTGAAAAGCATCGAAGAAAGCTACATAAACAACGTAACCGACGAATTTATTAAACCAATTATTGTGGTAGATGAAAATGACCAACCATTGGCAACAATAAAAGAAAATGACGTCGTAATCTTCTTCAATTTCCGAACTGACAGGGGACGTGAATTGACAGAAGCGCTTTCTCAAAAAGATTTTCACGAGCAAAATATGCACAAACTCAATTTGTATTATGTTACCTTGACTAATTATGACGAAACTTACAATAACGTAAAAGTGGTTTATAACAAGGACAACGTTACAGAAACTCTTGGCGAAGTATTAGAAAAAAATAATAAAAAACAAATCAGAATTGCCGAAACAGAAAAATATCCACATGTAACTTTCTTCTTTTCGGGTGGACGGGAATTGCCTTTTATTGGCGAAAGCCGAATCCTAAAAAACTCTCCAAAAGTTGCTACTTACGACTTACAACCAGAAATGAGTGCTTTTGAATTGGCGGATGCTTTAGTTCCAGAATTAGAAAAAGGCGAGGTCGATTTTGTTTGTCTTAATTTCGCTAATGGTGATATGGTGGGACATACTGGTGTTATGAGTGCTGCAATAAAAGCGTGTGAGGCAGTTGATAAATGTGTCGAAAAAGTAATTACTGCGGCTTTGGCCAATAATTACACCACTTTAATAATAGCAGATCACGGCAATTGCGAAACGATGATAAATCCTGATGGAAGCCCAAACACAGCACATACCACAAATCCTGTTCCTATTATTTTGGTAGATAAAGAATCAAAAAAAATTCACGATGGCGTTTTGGGCGATTTAGCACCAACCATTTTAGAACTGATGGGAATAGAAAAACCCGATGTAATGACTAGGCATTCTCTTCTATAATTTCAAAAAAAGCTTCTCGGTCTTGAGAAGCTTTTTTTTATAAATAAAGTTGTATTTTTGCTACTTATTTTACAAAAAATGATTATCCAAAAAACAAGAGAAGAAATAGAATTGATGCGCGAAAGTGCCTTAATCGTTTCGAAAACTTTAGGAATGATTGCTTCCGAAATCAAGGAAGGGGTCACCACTTTACACTTAGACAAATTAGCCGAAGAATTTATTCGTGATCACGGAGCCGTTCCAAGTTTTCTTGGTTTATATGGTTTTCCAAATTCGCTTTGTATGAGTCCTAATGCTCAGGTAGTTCACGGTATTCCTAACAGCATTCCATTAAAAAATGGCGATGTGATTTCGGTAGATTGTGGCGCTTTTAAAAACGGATATCACGGTGATCACGCTTATTCTTTCGAAATTGGAGAAGTAGCTCCTGAAACCAGAAAATTATTACAGGTAACAAAAGATTCTTTATACGTAGGAATTCGCGAATTTAAAGCCGGAAACCGAGTGGAAGATGTTGGAAATGCCATCCAAAAACACACTGAAAATCACGGTTATGGAGTTGTTCGAGAATTAGTAGGCCATGGATTGGGGCAAAAAATGCATGAAGATCCCGAAATGCCCAACTACGGAAAACGCGGTCGTGGAAAACTTTTTGTAGAAAGAATGGTAGTCGCCATTGAACCTATGATTAATATGGGAACTAAAAACATCAAGCAACTCAAAGACGGCTGGACAATCCTTACTGCCGATGGAAAACCAAGTGCTCATTTTGAGCACGACGTGGCTTTAATAGACGGAAAACCAGAGTTGCTTTCTACTTTTGCTTATGTATATCAAGCATTAGGAATTGTGAGTAATGAAGAAGATGAGTTTAGAAAAATTCCTTTTAAAATCTAATGAAAAAACTTTTCAAACTTATCCTCAATACCATTCCTCGTCCAATATTAATTAGACTGAGTTATGCCGCGCGGCCCGTACTTGCGCTTGCATTAAAAGGGAGTAAATTCACCGACCCAATTGACGGAAAAAGTTTCCGAATGTTCTTGCCTTATGGCTACGGAAAACAAAGAAATAATGCGCTTTCGCCAAGCACGCTTTCGCTCGAAAGACACCGTTTGCTTTGGTTATATTTAAAAAATGAAACCGATTTTTTTACGTCGGAAGTAAAAAAGAAAGTGCTTCATTTTGCACCGGAACAGGCCTTTTATAAATTATTTCGTAACCAGGAAAATATTCATTACACTACAACCGATTTGTTTTCGCCACTAGCCGATGTGAAAGCTGACATTTGTGATTTGCCTTTTGAAGATAATTCCTATGACATCATTTTTTGTAACCACGTTCTCGAACACATTCCTGATGATACCAAAGCCATGCAGGAATTATTCCGTGTTTTGAAACCTGGTGGAATGGCTATTCTCCAAATTCCGCAAGAATTAGCAAGAGCAACCACTTTTACTGACGATTCTATTACGAACCAAAAGGAAAGAGCGGCCATCTTTGGCCAATACGATCACGTTCGTATTTATGGTCGAGATTATTTTGACAAGTTAAGAAGCATTGGATTTACAGTAGTTGAAGAAGATTACACCTATAAAATAGCTCCAGAATTGGTGGAGAAATATTGTTTGGCAAAAGGCGAAATCATTCCTGTTTGTTTTAAATAAACAATTCTAAAATCAAATTATATTTTGGTATAATTAAACAAAGCATAATTCGTTATATTTACAAAATAACAATTACAATATTATGCTTAGAGTTTTCTTTCGAAAAACATTTTTGATTTTCATCATCACTACTGTCACCGCTCAAACGGAAAAAGAAGTTATTCCTCCATACAACATCAAAACAGTGACCTTTGTTCAGAATGGTCAGAATGTAATTCCGATATTTCAATTGGGTAATGGCTTCCAGTTGCAATTTGATGATTTGTACGGAAATGAAGCCAACTATTATTATGAAATCATTCATTGTGACTACAATTGGAATCCATCAGAAATTCCCAAAAGCGACTATTTACAAGGCTTTGACGGCCAAAGGATTCAGGAATACACTAATTCCTTTAATACCTTGCAAATCTATTCTCATTACCAATTGTCTTTTCCTAATTCTAACACGCAATTGCGTATTAGTGGCAATTATATCCTGAAAATTTTAGACGAAAATAAAGAGGTCGCTTTTTCTAGAAAATTTATTCTTTATGAAGATAGCGTCTCCATTCCAATCCAAATTAAACGCGCTAGAACAGTCCCTAATTTAGAATTTAAACACAATCTAGAATTTGCCATTAAATCTAATACGATCAATTTTCAAAATCCGCTGAAAAACGTAAAGGTGATGCTGCTTCAAAACGGACAATTCAAAACGGCAATCAAAAACATTGTTCCACAATATACTATCGGAAATGATTTGATTTATAAATATGACACACAAACCCAATTTTGGGCAGGAAACGAACTTTTGTTTTTTGACAATAAGGACATCAAATCTGCCAATAATAATGTGGCGCAAGTAGATTCAAATAATGACATTTACAATTCCCGTCTTTATACAGATAGAGCCCGGACAAATTTTCCTTATTCCGTTACGCAAGACATTAATGGGAATTTTGTTGTACGCAATTTAAACGCAAACAATAATGAAGTCGAAGCCGATTATTCCTGGGTTTATTTTAGCCTTTCGGCACCCGCTTATACTTCAAATAAAGAAATTTATATTGCAGGAATGTTCAACAATTATAGTTTGATACCCGAATACAAAATGGATTACAATCCTAACAAAGCCATTTATGAAAAAGCTGTTATGATAAAACAGGGGTTTACAAATTATCAATACATCGTGGCGGACAAAAAAGGAATTGTTGATTACGAAAATGCCATTGACGGAAATTTTTATCAAACCGAAAATGATTATTCCATCATTGTATATTATCGAGAAAGCAAAGATCGTTATGATCGTGTTATTGGGAAAGGAAATGCAAATTCGTTAAATATCATCAACTAAAAAAAATCAAAACGGTGAAACCAACCAAAATTTTTGTAATTTTGCCATTATTAAACTCATCTTTAGTACATTGATATGGTTTCACAGATAACAAGAGGTATAAAAATATCCGTTTTAACTAGTTTTGAAGGCACCTACTTCAAAAACTACAAGATTCATTTTGCCTTTAGCTACGAAATCACAATCGAAAACCACAGCAAGGATTCCGTTCAGTTAATTTCACGCCATTGGGAAATTTTTGATTCCCTAAACGCCATCGATTTTGTTGACGGCGAAGGAGTAATTGGCAAAAAACCAGTTTTAAAACCCGGCGAACTGCACACTTATAACTCCGGCTGCTTATTGTCGTCTCCTTATGGCGCTATGAAAGGCTACTTTAATATGATTAATTTTACTACCACAAAAAGATTTAAAGTTATCGTGCCAACATTTCGATTGTGCGCCCCTTTTGCTTTGAATTAATATTCAGAAGACAATCTGTGTTTCAGACAGCTCTCGGAACCGGACAAAATCAATAAAAAAAGAGACCGATTTACTATAATAATTATTCATTTTTCAAACAATCCTTTGTACTTTTGTCGAATATTTAAAAATTCACCCATGTGAATTTATCAATCGTCTAACTTCCACTCGAGGGTAAAGCCCGAATTGAGCGGAGCTAAAATAAAAAAATATGCTTAAAGGATTTTTCAATGTACCAAAAGCAGTTAACGAACCTGTAAAATCGTATGCGCCAAATTCTCCTGAAAAAGCTGCTGTTCTAGCTGCTTACAAACAAATGTGGAATTCTAAAATCGATGTTCCTTTGTACATTGGAAATGAAGAAATAAGAACGGGAAACACTAAAAACATGTCGGCACCACACGATCACAAACATATTGTTGGGACCTATCATTTAGCTGAAAAAACACACATTGAACAAGCGATAACATCTGCTTTAGAAGCAAAGACAAAATGGGCAAATTTAGCTTGGGAACAACGCGCAGCGATTTTCTTAAAAGCAGCTGAATTAATCGCTGGTCCTTATAGAGCAAAGATTAATGCCGCAACAATGATTGGGCAATCTAAAAATGTTTTTCAAGCAGAAATTGACGCTTCTTGCGAATTAATTGATTTTTTACGCTACAATGTTGAGTTTATGACTCAAATCTATAGTGACCAACCAAAATCTGATAGCTCAGTGTGGAATAGATTAGAATACCGTCCTCTAGAAGGATTTGTTTATGCAATTACTCCTTTTAATTTTACTGCCATTGCAGGAAATTTACCAACAGCGCCAGCGTTAATGGGAAATGTTGTTGTCTGGAAACCTAGTGCCACTCAAATTTATTCCGCAAAAGTAATTATTGATGTTTTAAAAGAAGCGGGATTGCCGGACGGTGTTATTAATGTAGTTTTTGGAGATTCAAGTATGATTTCAGAAGTACTTTTAACAAATTCAAATTTTGCTGGAATTCATTTTACTGGATCGACTAGGGTTTTTAATGATATTTGGTTTAAAATAGGCCAAAACATAAATAACTACAAGACTTACCCAAGAATTGTTGGTGAAACTGGCGGAAAAGATTTTGTCATTGCTCATCCAAGCGCTAACGCAAAACAAGTATCAACCGGAATTTCAAGAGGTGCATTCGAGTTTCAAGGTCAAAAATGTTCTGCAGCTTCAAGAGCTTATATTCCACAAAGTTTATGGTCTGCAATTAAGGAACAATTAATTGCAGATGTTAAATCTATGAAAATGGGCTCTCCTGAAAATTTTGAAAATTTCATCACTGCCGTTATTTCAGAATCCTCTTTTGATAAATTGGCAAGTTTTATTGACCAAGCAAAAATTGATTCAGATGCTGAAATCATCGTAGGCGGGAACTATGATAAATCTGTTGGATACTTTATTGAACCAACAATAATCGTGACTACAAATCCGCATTATACCACAATGGAAACTGAATTATTCGGACCAGTAATGACGATTTTTGTTTATGAGGATGCAAAATGGGAAGAAACATTGAAATTAGTTGATTCAACTTCTGAATATGCTCTAACTGGCGCTGTATTTAGCCAAGACCGTTATGCAATTGAGCAAGCAACTGTAGCTTTACAAAATGCAGCAGGAAATTTCTACATTAACGACAAACCAACTGGAGCCGTTGTGGGAATGCAGCCATTTGGTGGTGCGAGAGCTTCTGGAACCAATGATAAAGCGGGCTCAGTATTAAACTTATTGCGTTGGGCTTCTCCTAGGACAATTAAAGAAACTTTTGTTACTCCAACAGATTACAGATACCCTTTTTTGGGAGAATAAAGTCATTGAGAAGAACGAGGTAATCTCATTTAGATATTTAAAAAAACCACAGGAATCAACGTAATTGAGTTCTTGTGGTTTTTTTTACTGTCTTTGCGAGGCATGAAGCAATCTCATTTGTTGCTCACGTTATAAGATTGCTTCGTCCCTCGCAAAACCTATACAGTATGCTTCAAAGGCAAATACACCACTTTTTTAGTCTCAAAAAAGGCATCTTCAAAATAATCAGATAAATTATATTCTGTTGCTTTCGGGAAAGCTGCTAATTCTTCGGTTAAATCACCGCCTTTTAGGTAGAGAATTCCGTTTTTGATTTCGTGTTTATTGTTCTTTTTGATTTTTGTTCGCACCCAAGAAACAAAATCAGGCATATTAGTTACAGCACGACTTACGATAAAATCGAAATCTCCTTTTACCAATTCGGCACGCATTTGTTCGGCTTTCACATTTTTAAGTTCTAATGCTTCGACAACAGCCTGAACCACTTTTATTTTCTTACCAATAATATCAATAAGATGAAAACGAGTTTCAGGAGAAAGAATCGCCAACGGAATTCCAGGAAATCCTCCGCCAGTACCTACATCGAGAACATAAGTTCCGGGTTCGAACTTGATTATTTTAGCAATTCCCAAAGAATGCAAAATATGTTTGGTATATAATTCGTCAATATCTTTTCGGGAAATGACATTGATTTTGGCATTCCAATCGTGGTATAAAAAATTAAGTTTTGCGAATTGCTCCTTTTGAACATCGGTCAAATTGGGAAAATACTTCAGAATCTCATCCATCTTTTAAAATTTTAACAAAAGTACAGTTTTTAGTTTTGAATATTTAACTCAATTTTACAGATTGAAAATTATTAATAATTATCTTTGTGACTTATAAAAATTAAAGATGAACAATGTCACACCTACATTTGCGAAGCAAGACAATCTAAAGTTCTTTAGAATTCTCAACTCCCGAGTAAACAATTACTTCAAAGAAAACAACATACAAAAAACAGGCAACTGGAAATTATATCTAAAAACAATAATTCTGTTTTCTGTTTTTTTAACGCCTTACTTTTTGATTATCACTTTAACAGATATGCCTTTTTGGGTGTTCTTTTTGTTGTCAATTGTTATTGGTGTTGGTATGGCGGGAATTGGAATGAACGTTATGCACGATGGCAATCACGGCTCATACTCCAACAAAAATTGGATTAATAAATTCATGGGAGGAACAATTTATATCTTGGCAGGAAATGTGTACAACTGGCAGGTACAACACAATGTTTTACATCACACTTACACCAATATTCCGGGTCACGATGAAGATCTTGACGCTGGACGCGTAATCCGTTTTACCAAAGATGCGAAATGGTATAGTTTTCATCGTTTTCAGCATTATTATTCTATTTTTTTATACGGTTTATTGACTTTCAACTGGTCATTAACTACAGATTTTAAACAAATGAGTGCTTATCTAAAAAGGAAGTTATCTTATGGCGAAGCCAAAAGCCCGAAAATACTTTGGACAACTTTAGTCATCACAAAAGTTATCTATTTTTCGGTTTGGATTATGCTTCCAATGCTTTTAGGTGTGACATGGTGGAAAGTATTAATTGGGTTTTTTGTTATGCATTACACGGCAGGATTAATTTTGAGCGTAGTGTTTCAACTAGCACATATAATTGATGAAACTACAAACCCACAACCCAATGAATCTGGTGAAATGGAAAACACTTGGGCGATTCATCAATTATTTACAACCGTGAATTTCGCTCCAAAAAGCTGGATTATAAATTGGTACACTGGTGGATTAAATCATCAAATAGAACATCATCTTTTTCCAAATATTAGTCATGTCCACTATGGTAAAATTGCCAAAATTGTAAAAGAAACCGCAAAAGAGTGTCAGTTGCCTTATCACGAATACAAAACAATGCGAAGTGCAGTTATTGCTCATTTTAAGCATTTAAAAACTTTAGGGATGAACCCTGAACTCGCATAACCAAATATCAAACTACAACCTATATTATAAAAATGAATCCACTTTCAGATAGAATCAATAATTTAGCTACTTCACAAACATTAGCGATGGCTGCATTAGCCAGAGAATTAAAATCGCAAGGCAAAGATATTATCAGTTTAAGTTTGGGCGAACCCGATTTCAATACGCCAGATTTCGTAAAAGAAGCTGCTAAACGTGCCATCGACGAAAACTATAGCACTTATTCCCCAGTAGAAGGATACCTTGAACTGAAAGAAGCCATTTGCCGAAAATTCAAAAGAGACAACGGATTAGATTATAAACCATCCCAAATTGTAGTTTCAACCGGAGCAAAACAATCATTGTACAACATTGCACAAGTAATGTTAAACGATGGTGACGAAGTGATTTTGCCAGCGCCATATTGGGTTTCTTATTTTGAAATTGTGAAATTATCCGGTGGGGTTCCCATAGAAGTCCCAACTTCTATTGAAACCGATTTCAAAATAACGCCACAACAATTAGAAGCTGCAATCACACCAAAAACAAAAATGATGTGGTTCAGTTCGCCTTGTAATCCAAGTGGTTCTGTATACAACCGCGAAGAATTAACGGCTTTAGCCAAAGTATTGGAAAAATACCCACACGTATATGTAGTTGCTGACGAAATCTACGAGCACATCAATTTCTCTGGAACTTTCTGCAGCATCGGATCTATTCCTGGAATGTTAGAAAAAACCATAACTGTAAACGGAGTTGCAAAAGCTTTCGCAATGACAGGATGGAGAATTGGATATATTGGCGGACCAGAATTCATAGCAAAAGCATGTACAAAAATACAAGGTCAAGTAACTTCGGGGGCAAATTCTATCGCTCAACGTGCTACTATTACTGCTATCGATGCTGATCCAAGCGTGTTGAACGAAATGGTTGCCGCTTTTAAAAATCGTAGAGATTTAGTTGTAAAATTACTTAAAGATATTCCTGGAATAAAAATTAACGTTCCAGAAGGTGCTTTTTATGTGTTCCCAGACGTTTCTTCTTTCTTCGGAAAAACATTAAAAGGAACCTTTATCAAAGACGCTAACGATTTTTCGATGTACCTTTTAGGCGAAGCCAATGTAGCAACCGTAACAGGTGACGCATTCGGAAACCCAAATTGCATTCGTTTTTCTTACGCAACCAGCGAAGGTATATTGACAGAAGCATTACGAAGAATAAAAGAAGCTGTTGCCTAAACCAATATAAAACTCCAGGATTTTTTAAAAAATTGCGTTTCCAAATTAAAACTAAAGATAAATTAACTTTTAAAATTTTATTTAAATGAAAAAACTAATCTCATTTGTATTATTGTTTTCAGTATTATTAATTAATGCCCAAGACAAAAAAGAGCAATCAAAAGTTCAAACTGTAGAAGCTTCGTGTGGTCAATGCCAATTCAAGATGAAAGGTCACGATTGCGAATTAGCCGTTCGCATCGATGGAAAAGATTATTTTGTAGATGGCACTACGATAGATTCTCACGGTGATGCTCACGCTGAAGATGGTTTTTGTGCCACCATTAGAAAAGCAGAAGTAGTTGGCGAAATAATTGACAATCGTTTTAAAGCTACTTCGTTTAAGTTACTTCCGTTGGAAACAAATAAGTAACCCTAGTTTCAAAATTGTGTCTTTTTTATAAAAACGACGATTTCATTCTTCTAAATGTATCACAAACCTCAAGGGCTTCTAAAAACCTTTGAGGTTTGTCATTTATAAACTATTTTTGCATTTCAATTGAAACAGATTTCAATCTTTAAATTAGAAAAAATGAAAGCATATGTATTTCCAGGTCAAGGAGCACAATTTACAGGAATGGGCAAAGACCTATATGAAAACTCCTCATTAGCAAAATCACTTTTCGAAAAAGCCAATGAAACACTAGGTTTTCGCATCACGGATATTATGTTTGAAGGTACTACCGAAGAATTGAAAGAAACCAAAGTTACCCAACCTGCGATTTTTTTGCATTCGGTGATTTTAGCAAAAACCTTAGAAGATTTCAATCCAGAAATGGTGGCGGGACATTCATTAGGTGAATTTTCAGCTTTGGTTGCTAATGGTGTTTTAACGTTTGAAGACGGATTACGATTGGTTTCAAAACGGGCATTAGCAATGCAAAAAGCTTGTGAATTTAAACCTTCGACAATGGCGGCAGTTTTAGGATTAGCCGATACTATTGTTGAAGAAGTTTGCACCTCGATCGACGGAATCGTGGTAGCGGCAAACTACAACTGCCCTGGGCAATTAGTGATATCTGGAGAAACTTCCGCAGTAGAAAAAGCATGTGAAGCTATGAAAGAGGCTGGCGCAAAACGTGCCTTGATGTTACCCGTAGGTGGTGGTTTTCACTCACCAATGATGGAGCCTGCAAGAGAAGAATTGGCTGCGGCCATTGAAGCAACTACATTCTCCACTCCTATTTGTCCCGTGTATCAAAACGTGACGGCAACGGCGGTGTCTGACCCTACCGAAATCAAGAAAAACTTAATTATCCAATTGACTGCGCCAGTAAAATGGACACAATCTGTGCAACAAATGATTGCTGACGGAGCAACTTTATTTACAGAAGTAGGTCCTGGAAAAGTATTAGCTGGATTGATTGGAAAAATTGATAGAGAAGCGGTGACGGCAAATGCTTAGATTTTAAACCAACAATACACCTTGAAATTTATTCAAAAATTTTTAATGATTTTTGTGTTGCTTTCGCAAATTCCTCTCGCACCGCAGCGCATTCTATGTGGACCACAGGAAACCAAAAAGAAAAACACAAAAGCTATTAAAAATAGTTTTTTCATTCTATTGATTTACGATTATTTGCATATTCTTTAATTGTTCTAAGTAATCTCTTTCGTTAGACAATCTAGGAATTTTATGTTGACCGCCCAATTTGTCTTTTTCTTTTAACCAATCATAAAATAAATTGGGTCTAGCAATGTTAATCACTAAAGGATTCAATGTCATATTATTAAATCGCTTGGCTTCATAATCCGAATTCAATGACTGCAGCGTTTCGTCGAGAATTTTTCGAAAGTTTGAAATATTTTCAGGGGGTTTCTTGAATTCAATCATCCATTCGTGGGCTCCTTTTTCCTTGTCTTTCATAAAAATGGGAGCAACAGTATAATCAACTACTTCGGTTTTAGTAATTTTGCATGTTTTGGCAATAGCTTGATCGGCATTTTCGACCATTAATTCTTCCCCAAAAACGTTGATGTGATGCTTTGTCCTTCCTGTAACCCGAATTCGGTATGGATTCAATGAAGTAAAACGAACCGTATCACCTATCAAATAGCGCCACAAACCAGAATTTGTGGTTATAACAATAGCATAATTTTTAAAAAGCTCTACATCTGCCAATCGAATTGTTTTCTGATTTGGAGTTCCAAAAGTATCCATAGGAATAAATTCATAGAAAATTCCGTAATCCAGCATCAGCAATAAATCATTGGAATTATTCAGATCCTGAATGGCAAAAAAACCTTCGGAAGCATTGTATATTTCGTAATATTTGAAATCTTTTTTAGGAAGGATTTTTTGGTATTGTTCTCGATATGGCTCAAAACTAACGCCACCGTGGAAATAAACTTCAAGATTTGGCCATAATTCCAGTAAATTTTCTTTGCCAGTTTCTTCAAGCAATCGGTTCATTAAAACCAGCATCCAAGAAGGAACGCCGGCAAAACTGGTTACATTTTCGTTTTTAACTTCTTTTATTATAGAACAAAGTTTCGTTTCCCAATCGCTCATCAACGAGATTTTGTTGTTTGGTGTGCTGCTAAATTCCGCCCAAAGAGGCATGTTTTCGATTAAAATGGCAGACAAGTCCCCGAAAAAAGAATTATTGTCTTCGTAAATTTGGGAACTTCCGCCAAGACGAAGACTTTTTCCAAGAAACATTTCAGAATTTTCGTTGTTGTTTAAATACATACACAGTAAATCCTTACTCCCTTTATAATGGCAACCTTCCAAAGCTTCGTTACTTACAGGAATGAATTTGCTTTTGGCATTTGTCGTTCCGCTTGATTTGGCAAACCATTGTATAGGTGATTCCCAGAATACATTTTGCTCCCCTTTTCGAGTTCGTTCAATTAGTGGCTGTAATTCTTCGTAGGTAGAAACAGGAACCCTTTCGGCAAAAGTTGCATAAGAGTTTATAGAAACATAATCATACTGCACTCCTAAAACGGTAAATTCCGAAGCTCGAATCAAGTTCATAAGCAATTCTTCTTGGACCTCATTTGGATATTTAATGAAAAGTTCAATTTGGTGAACCCTTTGCTTTAGAACCCAAGAGGCAAACGAATTGATTATAGGTAGCGGCATTTTTATGATTTACGATTTACGATATTTGATTTACGATATTTGATTTGAATATCGACTAACAAATGCTAACTTTACGACTTTATCAAAAATAGTATTTTTTTTATTAACTTTCTCTATTTAAAATTTGATATCAAATATAGTAAATCTAATATATGCAATACGAAGGTGTTCTTACTAAAATGCAAACCGAATTTGCGAACCCAATTCAATATTATTTGGTTTTTGAAAACAGTTTTTTGAATGTAAATCAGTTGCTCAATAAAAAAATGGAAATTTCTTTTCAGGGTTACCAATGTTTGAATTGCGGCAAAAAAAAGAAAATATTCCGACAAGGTTTTTGTTATGACTGTTTTTATTCGAGTCCAGCCGTTGGCGATTGGATTATGAAACCAGAATTAAGCACGGCTCATCTTGGCATTCAAGACAGGGATTTGGTTTATGAAGAAAAAGTACAATTGCAGCCACACATTGTATATTTGGCTCTGTCAAGCGAAGTGAAAGTGGGCGTAACCCGAAAAACACAAATGCCAACTCGATGGATCGATCAAGGCGCGAGCCAAGCCATTTCGATTGTGGAAGTTCCCAATCGTTATCTGGCAGGAATTACCGAAGTCGCTTTGAAAAATCATTATGCGGACAAAACCAATTGGCGCAAAATGCTCCAAAACGATGTCGAACAAGTCGATTTAATTGCCGAAAGATTGAAAGTTGAGAACTTAATTCCAGTCGAAGTCCAAGAATATTTCTACACGCAAAAAAATGATTTATACGAAATGCACTTTCCCGTTTTTGAATATCCAAAAAAAATAAATAGCTTAAGTTTAGAAAAAATGCCCAATTTTAAGGGAAAACTAACTGGAATAAAAGGGCAATATTTAATTTTCGAGGACGGGACTGTTTTTAATGTGAGAAGTTCCGAAGGGTGTGTGGTAAGCATCAAAGTGTAAAAATTCTATTAGGATTAGTTGGGGTTAATTTATATCTTTTTCTTAAAAACTGTTCAATAAATCATTGGCCTTGGCTTTGATATCCTCTTTTGGAGTTCCGGTTTTCGTTCTGTCGTTTGTTTTTGAGGTGTTTTTATTAATTAAATCGGTCAAAGCCGACGTTCCTTGTTTTAGCAATTTTTCTTTTTGTTGTATCACCAATTGATTGCTCAAATTGGTAACAGCACTTTTTATATCGGTTGAAACTTTCGGGTTGCTAAAACTACCAGACAAAAGCATGTTTATTGGAACATTATCTAGTTTTGTCTTTTATTTCATCCTTAAAAAAATACGGAATGGCAAATAAAGCCGCTACAAATAATGCGACTACAATTCCAGCAGTTATTCCTATTTTCTTTAACATAATGTGATTTTTTAATTTCTAATGGATTAGCAAAAACCTTGACTGATTGCACAAATAAGCATGAAACTTGCGGTACAAAAAAATCCGGTTAAGTTATTTTACTTAAACGGATTTATCTTCATTTTTAGCATAAAATTATTTACTGAATAGCAATTTCAAATGGCATCATTGCCTGAACTCCTTTTCGGGATTGGACCCTTTTTATTTGTTGCATTATATTGTAAGTTTTCGTGCCCAATTCCTCTTTAATAAAGGATTCTTTCGATTTTGCAAATGGAAAATTTTCTAGAATATCGTTGATGTTTTTTTCGTATTCGGGAAAATTTTGTGTGTTGTAATCTTTAATTTTTGCTAAGGTAGCGGCTTCGCGGATGGCTTCATCCATACCACCAATTTTATCCACAAGACCAATTTTTAATGCTTCAGAACCAGACCAAACCCTGCCTTGGGCAATTGAATCTACTTGTGCAAATGACATTTTTCTCCCTTGGGCTACGTGTGAGACAAATGTTTTATAAATATGCTCGACACTTTCGAGTGTAAAAGCTTTAAATTTTTCATCCAAAGGTAAAAACGGACTGTATTCTGCTGCGTTTTCATTGGTTTTAACCTGTTCTGAATGCAACCCAATTTTTGTAGCTAATTGACTGAAGTTTGGCAATATTCCAAAAACGCCAATAGAACCAGTTATAGTGTTGTTTTCGGCAAAAATTTTATTGGCGTTACAAGCAATGTAATATCCTCCAGAAGCAGCATAATTTCCCATAGAAACTACCACTGGTTTTGCTTTTTTTACAAGTTCGATTTCTCTCCAGATCAAATCAGAAGTCAATGCATTTCCACCAGGACTGTCAATTCGAAGTACGATTGCTTTTACATTCTTGTCTTTTCTTGCCTCAATTAACGAGCGACGCATAGAGCCTTCTCCAATTGTGTTGACATCGCCTTCGCCACTTTGAATTTCGCCTTGGGCATAAATAATGGCTATTTTATTTTTGGTGTCAAAATCTTTTGAAGTGGTTGTGGATTTTTTGGTATAATCTAAAATACTTACCTTATTATATTCTTTATCTTTATCCACTTTTAAAATTTTCCTGATAGCATCGTGATACACATCTTCGTAAGCAACAACATCTACTAGTTTTTCAGCTTTTGCCATTTCGGGTGTTCTCGCAAGAAGACCGCTTGCAATTTCATTTAATTTTGCCACGGACACATTTCGACTTTTCGAAACATCAACAGTAACAGAACTCCAAACTGAATTTAATAATGCTGAAATTTGTTCTCTATTCGCTTCGCTCATTTTATTTTCGAGGAAAGGCTCTACGGCACTTTTATATTTTCCGTGCCGAATTACTTCCATTTTGATACCACTTTTATCCTGAAAATCCTTGAAAAACATAATTTCTGCCGATAACCCTTTAAAATCAAAATCTCCTACAGGATTTAGGTAAATCTTGTTAGCAACAGAATTTAAATAATATTCTTTTTGAGAATACGAATTGGCATAAGCCATTACAAATTTTCCTGATTTTTTGAAATCTTCTAATGCGTCCCGCAAGGATTTTCTTTGAGCAATACCTAATTCAGATTCATTATTTAAAATCGAAATTCCTTTGATATCGCTATCAGTTTTAGCCTCTTCGATGGCATTGATAATATCAGAAAGCCCCACTTTTTCTCCGTCGGAAAAAATTGACATCCAAGGATCTTTGTATTTTCCAGCATAATCGTTTTTAATGTGTTCCAAATTTAATTCGATAACTGAATTATTTTTTACCGTTATTTCTTCAGAATCACCCCCAAAAAAGGTTGCAATGATTATTATCCCGAAAATAAACAACATTAGAAAGACGAATAAACCTATAATGGTTGCCAAAACATTTCCTAAAAACCTCATAATTATATTTTTTTAATAAGTAGCTAAAACGCTTGTTGTGTTACAGATTTAAATGCCTTAACAAAAAAAATAGTTATCAACACACGAGCAAATATAGTTCAATTATAAAAATGTTTTACTTAATTTGTGTTTAATATGAAATCACAACATCAAGTCGTTTTATCTCTTGGAACCAATAAGGGCAATCGCCTTCGAAACATAGAAAATTGTTTGCAATTAATCCATCAAGAAATTGGGACTATAATCAAAGTTTCGAAGTTATATGAAACGCCATCTTGGGGTTTTGATGGTGATGCGTTTTACAATTGCGCCTTGGTTTTGCATACTTTTAGTTCCGCTGATAAAATTTTGACAAAGATTTTGAAGATGGAAGCGCAATTGGGTCGAGTTCGCAATGACACTTCAGAATATCAATCAAGAATTATCGATATTGATTTAATTGCTTTCGATGAAGAAATTATTAATTCAGAAAACCTTCAAATTCCTCATTCATTGATGCAAAATAGACGGTTTGTATTGTTGCCAATGCTGGATTTAAATTTAGATTGGAAACATCCCGTTTTTCAAAAAAAAATACATGAATTACTGGAGATTTCTCCGGATAAAAGCGTTTGCACAATAGTCCAAAACTTGAAAAACCCTTTGGATAAAATTCCTTTAGAACAGTTTAATTACATTGCTTTTGAAGGGAATATTGGAGCTGGAAAAACAACTTTGACTACAAAAATAGCTGAAGATTTTAATGCCAAAACGGTCTTGGAACGTTTTGCTGATAATCCTTTTCTGCCTAAATTTTACGAAGACCAAAACCGGTATGCCTTTCCGCTAGAAATGTCATTCCTTGCCGACAGATACAAGCAATTGTCCGACGATTTGGCGCAATTCGACTTGTTCAAGGATTTTATTGTCGCCGATTATCATATTTTTAAATCCTTGATTTTTGCTAAAATCACCCTTGCTGATGATGAATATCGTTTGTATCGCACCTTGTTTGACATTGTTTATAGAGAAATGCCAAAACCAGATTTGTATATTTATTTATATCAAAATACCGAGCGATTATTGCAAAACATTAAGAAAAGAGGAAGAGATTACGAACAAAAAATTCCTGCCGAGTATTTGGATAAGATTAATAGTGGTTATCTGGATTACATCAAATCACAAACGGAATTGAATGTTTTGATAATTGATGTTTCCGACCGTGATTTTGTGAAAAATCAGGAAGATTATCTTTATATTTTGGAAGAAATTCAAAAGAAGATTAGTAAATAAATTTGCTTTTTGATTATCTTTTTAGCGCAAAATGACCTTTTGCTAGTCTTCCATCTTCTAGTTTTAGAGTAAACCAATAATCATCCGCAGGCAAAGTAGCTCCATTATAGCTACCATCCCAGCCTTGGTTTAAATAAGGAACCCATTGCTTTAGGAGTTTTCCGTATCGGTCAAAAATATAGATTATTGATTTTGAATTGAAATTTGCATTTACTCCTTTTATACTCCAATAATCATTATAACCATCATTGTTTGGTGTAAAGAATTTTGGCGCACCTATAATAGCAATCGTTCTACTAACAAACCCACAGCCATCTTTGTCATTGATGAAAACTTCGTGAATTCCAGCAGGGACATTATTAAAGAAATAAGAGTCTTGCCAATATCCACTAGGTTCATCTAAACTGTATTCATATTTTCCTTTTCCTGTTACATTTACGGTAACTGTATTTATATCGGTTAAGTCTACAATGTCAATACTTTCGATACTTGCTATATCCGAAGCAGTAACGTTTATGGTTCTAATTCTACTACAACCAGAGCTATTTGTCACTTCGACAGCATAAGTTCCTTCGGTATTTACTGGTAAAGTTGAAGCTGTTTTACCAATTAAAACAGTTCCGTCTTTTGACCAAACGTAGCTATAATTACTTGGTAGTGATCCGTCTTGAATTCCTGCATCGAGTTGTACAAAAAAGGTGGGCAGATTGGAACACACCAATTCATTTTCGCCGCCATTTGTATTCAAGTTAATTTTTGGAATTGGATTAACGACAAAATTTAAAGTTGTAGTAGCGGTACAAACCGTGTTTATTGGATTTGTTACTTTTACTATGACATCTTGAGTTCCTGTTGTAAAGGGAGGTGCCAAAGTCGAAAGAACAGTTCCGTCTTGTAATGTGTAAGTAACCGTCATTCCAGTTTGGCTGCCTAAAATAGTAGCTTCGAATGTTGAGGTATCGAATGCATATTCTCCGTCTTGATCCAAAGGATCTAGTTCATCATCACAAATTGTTGTCAACGAAACCGGAACGGCGAAAGCTTCCGGTAAATCATCAACGATAAATTGTATGGTGGTTTCGTCAAAACAGTTTAATGAGGTATTATTGGTTACAACCGCTTTTATGGTTTGTGAAGTTGTTGCAAAAGT